>NZ_AP022612.1:3917704-4570655 GCF_010729895.1 Mycolicibacterium confluentis | reverse complement strand
TGCGCCATGAAAAACGGACTGCTGCAGGTCTTGTCGGAGTTGCAGGCGGAGAACGATGCGCGCGCCGTCGTCATCACGGCCACCGGGCGCAACTTCTGCGTGGGTCAGGATCTCGCCGAACACGTCGAGGCGCTGCGGGCAGACCCGGCGCACGCCATGGACACCGTCCGCGAGCACTACAACCCGGTCATGACGGCGCTGGCCGCGCTCGAGGTGCCCGTGGTCGTGGCGATCAACGGAGCCTGCGTGGGCGCCGGTCTGGGATTGGCGCTGGCGGCCGACATCCGAATCGCCGGCTCCGGGGCCAGATTCGCCACGGCGTTCACCGGCATCGGGCTGGCCGCGGACTCCGCGTTGTCGGCCTCGCTGCCGCGGGCCATCGGTGCCAGCCGCGCCACCGCGATGTTCCTGCTCGGGGACACCATCGACGCCGGCACCGCGCAGGAGTGGGGATTGGTGCACCAGGTGGTTGACGACGATTCCGTCGTGGATGTCGCCACCAGCGTGGCCAGCCGTCTTGCGAACGGTCCCACCGCCGCGTTCCAGTCGGTCAAGGCACTGCTGCGAGACAACGCCGCCGCGCCGCTGCGAGACGTCTTGGAACGGGAAGCGCAGGCCCAGCAGCGCCTCGGTGGATCCGTCGACCACAGCGCCGCGGTAGCGGCCTTCCTGGCCAAGGCCAAGCCGGTCTTCGTCGGTCACTGATCGCCCGCCACCGCGAACTCGACATCTTTTGAGGAGGTTTCCATGAGCGACACGGCAGTTCAGGCCGACGACCAGACCGATGCCGGGCGGGTCGATCAGTTCGACGCGCTCATCGCAGAGGGGCTGCGCATCGAACCGCGGGACTGGATGCCCGACGGCTACCGCGCGACGTTGATCCGCCAGATCGCCCAGCACGCGCACTCGGAGATCATCGGCATGCAACCCGAGGGCAACTGGCTGACCCGTGCGCCGTCCCTGCGCCGCAAGGCGATCCTGCTGGCCAAGGTGCAGGACGAAGCCGGTCACGGCCTGTATCTGTACTCGGCGGCGGAGACCCTCGGTGCCGATCGCGCGGAGCTGACCGCGAAACTGATTGACGGCAGGCAGAAGTACTCCTCGATCTTCAACTACCCGACGTTGACCTTCGCCGATGTCGGCGTGATCGGCTGGCTGGTCGACGGTGCGGCGATCTGCAATCAGGTGCCGTTGTGCCGCAGCTCCTACGGTCCGTACGGCCGGGCGATGATCCGGGTGTGCAAGGAGGAATCGTTTCATCAGCGGCAGGGCTACGAAATGCTGATGACGATGATGTCCGGGAGCGACGGTCAACGCGACATGGTCCAGGACGCCGTCGACCGGTGGTGGTGGCCGGCACTGATGATGTTCGGGCCGCCGGACGACAACTCACCCAACACAGCACAGTCCATGGACTGGGGGATCAAACGCCACACCAACGATGAGCTGCGACAACGTTTCGTCGACATGACCGTCCCGCAGGCCCAAGCGTTGGGTGTGAGGCTGCCTGACCCGCAGCTGCACTGGAACGAGGACCGGGGGGCGCACGACTTCGGTGCCCCCGACTGGGATGAATTCTTTTCCGTTATAGCGGGTTACGGGCCGTGCAATACCGAGCGCATCGCCACCCGCAGGCAGGCCCACGAGGACGGCCGGTGGGTTCGGGAGGCCGCCGCGGCCTTCGCCGCCACACATCGGGAATCGGAGGGGGAGCCCGCATGACCCACGTCAACACAGGAACTGGTGCGGCCGCGGAGTGGCCGCTGTACGAGGTGTTCGTCCGGGGCCGGCGCGGTCTCAACCACGTCCACGTCGGGTCGCTGCACGCGGCCGACGACGAGATGGCGTTGCGGCACGCCCGGGACGTCTACACCCGACGCAACGAGGGTGTCAGCCTCTGGGTCGTACGGTCGGTCGACATCGTCGCCTCCAGCCCGGCTGAGAAGGATCCGTACTTCGCGCCCAGCGGCGACAAGGTGTACAGGCATCCCACCTTCTACGCCATCCCCGACCACGTCCCCCACATGTGAGCAGGCAGGACCGATCACGATGAACGACCACGACTCCGCATACGCCGGGCTCGTCGACGCCGACCCGGCCGACCAGTGGGCATTCGGGACCGGGTTCGACGATCCGCTGGCCGGTGTCGACACCACGCTGCCCGGTGGCGTCGACGGCGCCGATCTGGCGACCTACTGCCTGATGCTCGGGGACGACGCGTTGATCAGTGCGCAGCGGCTGACGCAGTGGTGCACCAGGGCGCCCGAACTCGAGGAGGAGGTCGCGCTGGCCAACATCGGCCTCGACCTGCTTGGCCAGGCCAGGCTGCTGCTGGCGCGGGCCGCCGCCGCCGACCCGGCCGTCGTTCCCGTCCTGCCGGAAGGTGCACCCGCGCCGGCCGAGGACGCGTTGGCCTTCTTCCGGGACGTCTCGCTGTTTCGCTGCGTGCGACTGGTCGAGTTGCCCAACGGCGACTTCGCCCACAGCATCACGCGGCTCCTGCTGTGGTGCACCCACCGCCTGGCCGCGATGAACCGGCTTCGGGAATCCGCCGATCCCGTGCTGGCGGCCGTCGCGGCCAAAGGGGTCAAAGAGCTGACCTATCACCGCGATTACGCCGCGCGCTGGTTCGTCACGCTGGCCTGCGGCACCGCGGAGTCGCGCCGCAGGATCGAGAACGCGGTCGCGTCGGTGTGGCCATTCGTCGATGAACTGTTCCTCCCGCACCCCGTCGAGGCGCGACTGGCGGGAGTCGCCGTGGACTCGTCCAGCCTGCGCGACGAGTTCGACGGCGTGATCGGTCAGGTTCTGCGTGCCGCGAAGCTGTCGGTGCCGGCCTGGCGGCCAGCCGCGTTGGTCGCCGGCAGGTCCGGCCGGGACGGCGTCCACACCGAGGCGTTGAGCCACCTGCTGGCCGAGATGCAGTCCGTGGCCCGGGCACATCCCGCTGGGGCGTGGTGATGTCGACCATCAGCACCGATGTCCCGTCCCGCGCTTTCGGCATCGCGGCCACCGTCCCCGACCCCGAGATGCCGATGCTGACACTGCTCGACCTCGGGGTACTCCGGGAGGTTCGCCAGGATGCCGACGGCACCGTCATCGTCACAATCACGCCCACCTATTCGGGCTGCCCGGCGATGGCCACCATGCGTGCCGACCTCGAACATGCACTTACCGCAGCCGGTTTCGATCGAGTGCAGGTGCAGACGTCATTGGCACCGGCCTGGAGTTCGGACTGGATCACCGATACGGGCTGGCGCAAACTCAGGCGCCACGGCATCGCCCCGGCCGACCCGGTACGGCCGCAGCCGTCGGGGCCCGTCCCGCTGACCCTGATCCCTCGTCGTCCGAGGGTGCAGTGCCCGCAGTGCGACTCCTTCGAGACCGAGCAGACCTCCGAGTTCGGCCCGACCCCCTGCACGTCGACGTATCGCTGCACACGCTGCGGCGAGCCGTTCAACCGAATCAAGGAACACTGACATGACCACCGCCGAACTGTCCGTGTCCGCAACGGTTCACCATGCGCGAAACCGGCCGTTCCGCAAGGTGCTCGTCGCAGACGTGCAGCGGCTATGTGATGACGCGGCCGCGATCACCTTCGCCGTGCCGGCGCGATACGCGGATGAATTCCACTTCGCGCCAGGTCAATCCGTGACGGTACGGCGGATGATCGATGGCGTCGAACAACGGCGCTCCTACTCGATCTGCGCACCGGTCGGGTCGGCCCTGCGGATCGGGGTCCGCGAGGTGCCCGGCGGTGTGTTCTCCGGTTGGTTGGTGCACGAACTGTCCGCGGGTGATGAGATCGAGTTGCAACCGCCGTCGGGACACTTCGCCGCCGACCCGCAGACCGCGGCTCACCATCTGCTCATCGCCGCGGGGTCGGGGATCACCCCCGTGCTGTCCATCGCGGCATCGGCACTGGCGCATCCGGATTCCCGGGTCACGCTCATCTACGGCAACCGACGGTCTGCCACCGTGATGTTCGCCGACGAACTCGCCGATCTCAAGGACGCGCACTGCTCCAGACTCCAACTGATCCACGTTCTCTCCCGAGAGGCACGCACGGCCGATCTCTTCAGCGGGCGGCTCGATCCGGCCCGGATCCGGTCCCTGCTGGAGCAGTTGGTCGGGGTGCACAGCGTCGACCACGCGTGGCTGTGCGGTCCGCTGGGGATGGTGACCGGCGCCTCACAGGTACTCGGCGAACTGGGATTCGACACCGACCGCGTTCACCGCGAGCTGTTCTTCGTCGACGACGCGGCACCCTCGCCGGTCGAGCAGGCTCCCAGCGCCGAGAGCGGACCGCGCAGCGACGTCACCGTCGTTCTCGAGGGCGCCGAGAGCACCATCGTCGTTCCCCGTGACATCGCGATACTCGATGGCGCCCAGCGCTTTCGCGATGATCTGCCTTTCGCGTGCAAGGGCGGTGTGTGCGGCACCTGCCGTGCCAAGGTCACCGACGGCGCGGTGGACATGCGCCGAAATTACGCCCTCGAATCCGGCGAAGTCGACGCTGGTTTCGTGCTGACCTGCCAGTCCTACCCGCTCACCGAGTCACTGACCGTCGATTTCGACGCCTGAAGATCCCTGCCACCACCGGAGTACGCCATGACTGAGATCGTCGATCGTCCCGCGGGCCAGCGCGTGCAGCGCTCACCCGATGACGTGGAACCCATCGAGACCGCGTCGCGTGACGAGATATCCGCGCTGCAGTTGCGGCGGCTGAAGTGGTCGCTGCAGCACGCCTATGACAATGTGACCCATTACCGACAGGCGTTCGATGCCGCAGGGGTGCACCCCAGCGATCTGAAGGACCTCACGGACCTGGCCCTGTTCCCGTTCACCACGAAGTCCGATCTGCGCGACAACTACCCCTTCGGAATGTTCGCCGTGCCGCAGTCGGACGTCGTTCGGGTGCACGCCTCATCGGGCACCACCGGGCGCCCGACAGTGGTGGGTTACACCGCCGCGGACATCGAGACCTGGGCGAACCTGGTGGCGCGCTGCCTGCGGGCTGCCGGCGTGCGGTCCACCGACAAGGTCCACATCGCCTATGGGTACGGGCTGTTCACCGGCGGGCTGGGCGCCCACTACGGTGCGGAGCGCATCGGGTGCACGGTGATACCCGTCTCCGGCGGAATGACGGAGCGCCAGCTGCAGCTGATCGCCGACTTCGAGCCCGACGCCATCATGGTCACGCCTTCCTACATGCTGACTCTGCTCGATGCGATGGAACGCGCCGGAATGGATCCGCGCACCACCTCACTGCGCACAGGTGTCTTCGGGGCCGAGCCCTGGACCGAACAGATGCGTGACGAGCTTGAGGGCAAACTCGGCATCGACGCCGTCGACATCTACGGGCTGTCGGAGGTGATCGGCCCCGGGGTGGCCCAGGAATGCGTGGAATCCAAAGACGGTCTGCATATCTGGGAAGACCACTTCTATCCCGAGATCATCGACCCGGAGTCCGGGCAGGTGCTGCCCGACGGATCCGAAGGTGAGTTGGTGTTCACCTCGCTGACCAAACAGGCCCTGCCGATGATCCGCTACCGGACCCGCGATCTCAGCGCGCTGCTTCCCGGCACCGCCCGCAGCATGCGCCGGATGCGCAGGGTCACAGGCCGCTGCGACGACATGATGATCCTGCGCGGCGTCAACCTGTTTCCCACTCAGATCGAGGAATTGGTCCTGGGGATCGACACTCTGGCACCGCATTTCCAATGTGTTCTGGATCGCGACGGACGGTTGGACACGCTCACCGTGCGGGTGGAGGGCCGGTCCGGTGTGACACCGGACCAATGCAGCGAAGCGGCCGAAACCCTGGCCGACCGTGTCAAGGACCGGATCGGCGTACGCGTGGCGGTGGACGTGGTCGAACCCTTCGCGGTGGACCGGTCCGAGGGCAAGGCGAAACGTCTGATCGACAACCGCCCGAAGGGATGAGGCGGCGCCACGGCAGCGTGAGGCCCGCCTGGACTCAGCCGTCGTCCGAACCGCCCTGGGGTCCGAGAACCGTTGGCTCACAGAGGACGTCGAAGTTCACCGAGTTGGCGATGAAGCACAGGTGATGGGCCTGTTCGTGGATCGCGACGGCTTTCGCGGTCTGCGTCTCGTCGGCGATCCGCACCTGCGGGTGCAGCGTGACGCGGGAGAAGGCGCCGCCGCCGTCGGAACCTTCGTCCATGGTGCCGGTGGCGTGGTCGCGGTAGTCGGTGACCACCACGCCGTTCTGGGCGCACAGGGCGAGATACCAGAGCATGTGGCACTGCGACAGCGACGCGACCAGCAGCTCCTCGGGATTCCATCGACCGGGATCGCCCCGAAACGCGGGATCGGACGAGCCCAGCAGCGCGGGTTTGCCTGCGGCACTCACCTCGTGCGCGCGCTGGAAGTCGCGGTATCCGCTGGTTCCCGACCCGGTGTTGCCGGTCCAGGTGACATCGAGTTCATAGTGGTGGCTTCGGGCCATGGCAGCCGATCGTACGGTTCACTTACGAGGCGGCGCCAGGAATTTCATCGCGACCCGCATGACGGGCTCCGGCACCGCATCCTTGGCCGACAACATCCGGTCGGCCGCGCGTCCCCGCAGTGGCGTACCCCGACCGAACCAGCGGTTGAGAGGACCGCCCGACGGCTCGAGTTCGACGTGCAGGGGCGGACCGCCGTCCGCGGCGCCGAGGGCCCGGGAGATCACCATGCGCTGGATCTCGCTGGTTCCTTCGAAGATGGTGTAGAGCTTGGCATCTCGGTACCACTTCTCGACGGGGTGGTCGGTGATGTAGCCCCAGCCGCCGAGGGTCTGGATGGCGCGTTCGGTGGCCGCGACCGCGACCTCGCTGGCCGCCAGCTTCGACATCGAACCCTCGCCGCGGTCGAACGGGACACCCGTGGCGGCCATCCAGGAGGCGCGCCAGGTCAACAGGCGGGCCGCGTCGATCCGGGTGGCCAGATCCGCGATCGGGAACGAGATGCCCTGGTTGTCGATGATGGGCGCGCCGAAGGCTTCGCGCTCGTTGGCATAGGTGGTCATGTACTCCAGTGCGGCACGGGCGATTCCGAGCGCCTGGGCGGCAACCATGGGCCGGGTCTGCTCGAACGTTCCGAGGGCGGCGGAGCCCGAGCGCTGGCCACCTTCGACCACCTCGCGTGCCTTGGCGAGCTTGTGCTGGAGTTTCTCGTCTCCGCCGAGCAGGTGGTCGCCCGGGATGCGAACCTGGTCGAACTCGAGTTCGGCGGTGTGCGAGGCCCGGCATCCCAGCTTGTCGAGCTTGCGCACCAGTGTGAGTCCGGGGGTTCCGCCCGGCACGACGAACAGCGCCTGACCGCGGTGGCCGAGTTCCTCGTCGACCACGGCGTTGACCACATGCACGTTGGCGATGCCGCCGTTGCCGATCCACATCTTCCGGCCGTCGATCACCCAGTCGGAGCCGTCACGACGGGCGAGGGTGCGCAGGTTGCGGACGTCGCTGCCGCCCTCGGGTTCAGAGATCGCCAGGGCCGCGAGCTTGAGATCTCCTGGGGTGCCGAAGCATTCCGGGGCCCAGGTCAGCATCTGCTCGGGCGAGGCGGCCTGGCCGATCGCCGAGAGTGCGAGTGCGGGCATCACGATTGCCAGGCCGATTCCGGCGCAGCCCCAGAACAGCTCTTCCATGAACATCGGCAGCGACAGGCCGGTCGGATCACCGATCAGATCGCGGTAGAACAGCGGACTGTAGAAGCCCTGCTCGGCGGCCTCCTCGAGCACCGGCCAGGGGAACTCCTGGCGCTGGTCGTACTCCTGCGCGACGGGACGGATGACCTGCTCGGCGAAGTCGTGCGTGCGCCGGGCCAGGTCATGTTGCGCGATCGTGGGCCGCAGGTCGAAGCTCACGCGGGGTGTGTAACCCCGAGTCGGTGAGCCGAAACCTCCGAGGGGAAGCTGCCGGGGCTCAGACCTCAGCGGCGCACAGCTTCAGCAGCTGCTGGCTGCAGTGTGAGAGCACCGTGCGCATCTGGTCGTCGTCGACGTCGGCCAATCGAGGATCGGTGCTGGTGCCGAAGATGCCGGTGATGATCATCGAACCGGTGACCCGATTGACGACGTCCCGGTGTTCACCGGTGACCATGTCCGCGAGGGCCTCGGTGACGTCGGAGAACTCGGGGTGTTCCTTGACCAGGGCGTGCACGACAGGATCGTCGGAGAAGACCGCCATGACGTGACGATGCGCGATCGAGGTGTCGATCAGGCCGCTGATCAGAGCGTCGCGGGCCGACACCGCGGTCGGCATGGTCGCCGCGATCCTGACGACCCGGGACAGATCGTTGAAGATTGGTTGGACGACGGCGACCACGATGTCGTCCTTGGAGTGGAACTGGTAGTACACCGCGGCCTTGGTGACGCCGAGATCGTCGGCGATCATCTGCAGCGAGGTCGCGTGCACGCCGTGCTCGGCGAAGAGACGAAGCGCAGCATCGATGACACGTGCCCTCGCAGAGCCCCGTTGGGCCACCGGTTTCGCCATGTCAAACGCCTTTCGGTCGACCGCGCATGCTGATTGTGCCCGAGATCACGAACTTCAGCATCCATATCAGTTTGCTTAGACCTATGCCATCTTTATAGTTAGCCGAATGGCAAGGTGGAGTTGGGGCTGTCGGGCGTCCATGCTGTCCGGATCCGGTGTCGAGGTGACGGCATGAAGGTGCTCAAGAAGGTTTGGTTGCCCCTCGTTATCGTCATCGTGATGCTGATCGGCGGCATGACAGTGTCGCGGATCCGCACGTTCTTCGGCGCCGATGACGGCAGCGGCCTCTCGGCCGCGCCGGTCGAGGACACCGAACCGTTCAACCCCAAGGTCGTCAAGTACGAGATCTGGGGTGACGGCAGCTACGCCGACGTGAACTATCTCGACCTCGACGCCGAGCCGCAGCGCGTGGACGGCGCCGGCCTGCCCTGGACGCTGGTGCTCGAGTCCACCGCGCCGTCGGTGTTCCCGAACATCGTCGCCCAGGGTGACAGCAGCACCATCACGTGCCGCATCACCGTCGACGACGAGGTGAAGGACGAACGCACCGTCTCCGGCGTCAACGCTCAGACCTATTGCCTGGTGAAATCCGCATGAGCCGACATCTGAGCGACACCCCCACCGACGCGCTCCCCGCCGCGAACCCGCGACACTCGGGCATCGCCAAGTGGGTCCGCACGCTCGCGATCCCGATCGTGGTGGGCTGGGTGGCCCTGATCGCGGTGCTCAACACCGCCGTGCCGCAGCTTACGGAGGTCGGCAAGGCCCGCTCGGTGTCGATGAGTCCCGACGACGCCCCGTCGGTGATCGCGATGCAGCGGGTCGGCAAGGTCTTCGAAGAGTTCACGTCGAACAGTTCGGTGATGATCGTGCTCGAGGGGGAGGACCCCCTGGGCGAGGAAGCGCACCAGTTCTACGACGACCTGATGGCCAAGCTTGAGGCCGACACCAAGCACGTCGAGCACGTCCAGGACTTCTGGGGCGATCCGCTGACCGCGAGCGGGGCCCAGAGCCCCGACGGCAAGGCCGCCTACGTCCAGATCTACACCGCGGGCAATCAGGGCGAGTCCCTGGCCAACGAGTCGGTGGAAGCCGTCCAGGACATCGTTGACGGCGTCGAGCCCCCAGCGGGCGTCAAGGCCTACGTGACCGGACCGGCGGCGTTGACGGCGGATCAGAACATCGCCAGCGAGCGCAGTATCAAGGTGATCGAGGCTCTGACGTTCGTCGTCATCATCGTGATGCTGCTGCTGGTCTACCGTTCGATCGTCACGGTCCTCCTGACCCTCGTCACGGTCGTGTTGTCGTTGGCTGCGGCCCGCGGGGTGGTCGCGTTCCTGGGCTGGTACGAGATCATCGGCCTGTCGACATTCGCCACCGATCTCCTTGTCACGCTGGCGATTGCGGCCGCGACCGACTACTGCATCTTCCTGTTCGGGCGATACCAGGAGGCCCGCGCGGCGGGTGAGGACAAAGAGTCCGCCTACTACACGATGTTCCACGGCACGGCGCACGTCATCCTCGGCTCGGGCATGACGATCGCCGGCGCGACGGCCTGCCTGCACTTCACGCGCCTGCCGTACTTCCAGTCTCTGGGTGTCCCGCTTGCCGTCGGTATGACGGTCGTGGTGCTCTGCGGAATCACGCTCGGTTCGGCTGTCGTCGCCATCGCGACGCGGTTCGGCAAGATTCTTGAGCCCAAGCGCGCGCTCCGTACCCGTGGGTGGCGCAAGGTCGGTGCGGCCGTCGTGCGGTGGCCCGGTCCGATCCTGGTGGCGACCATCGCGCTGGCGCTGATCGGTCTGTTGACCCTGCCGGGCTACATGACCAACTACAACGACCGCAACTACCTGCCCGCCGACCTGCCCGCCAACGAGGGCTACGCGGCAGCGGACCGGCACTTTTCGCAGGCCCGGATGAACCCCGAGCTGCTGATGATCGAAAGCGATCACGATCTGCGCAACTCGGCCGACTTCCTGGTCATCGAGAAGATCGCCAAGTCGGTGGTGCAGGTGCCGGGAATCAGTCGGGTGCAGGCGATCACGCGTCCGCAGGGCTCGCCGATCGAGCACACCTCGATCCCGTTCCAGATCAGCATGCAGGGCACCACGCAGCGCATGAACGAGAAGTACCAGCAGGACATGATGGCCAACATGCTCAAGCAGGCCGATGACATGCAGAGCACCATCGACACGATGGAGAAGATGTCCAGCATCACCGTGCAGATGGCCGACACCACGCACAGCATGGTCACCAAGATGAAGAACATGACGCTGGACGTGGCCGAAATGCGGGACAACATCGCGAATTTCGACGATTTCCTGCGACCGATCCGCAACTACTTCTACTGGGAACCGCACTGCTACAACATCCCGGTGTGCTCGTCCATGCGGTCGATCTTCGACACCATTGACGGCATCGACGTCATGACCGACGACATCCAGCAGTTGATGCCGGACATGGAGCGTCTGGACGAGCTGATGCCGCAGATGGTCGCGCTCATGCCTTCGATGATCGAGACCATGAAGAACATGAAGACCTACATGCTGACGATGTATCAGACGCAGAAGGGCATGCAGGACCAGATGTCGGCCATGCAGGAGAACTCGACTGCCATGGGCCAGGCCTTCGACGCGGCCAAGAACGACGACTCCTTCTACCTGCCGCCGGAGACGTTTGACAATCCGGACTTCAAGCGCGGCATGAAGATGTTCCTGTCCCCGGACGGGCACGCGGTGCGGTTCATCATCAGCCACGAGGGTGACCCGATGAGCCCCGAGGGCATCAAGCACATCGATGCCATCAAGCTCGCCGCGAAGGAAGCGCTCAAGGGAACGCCGTTGGAGGGGTCCAAGATCTACCTCGGTGGCACCGCGGCGACGTTCAAGGACATGCAGGAGGGTGCCAACTACGACCTGCTGATCGCCGGAATCGCGGCGATGTGCCTGATCTTCATCATCATGTTGATCATCACGCGCGCGATCGTGGCCGCGGCGGTCATCGTCGGCACCGTGGTCATGTCCTTGGGCGCCTCGTTCGGTCTGTCGGTGTTGATCTGGCAGCACATCATCGGCATCGAACTGCACTGGATGGTGCTGGCCATGTCAGTGATCATCCTGATGGCCGTGGGCGCCGACTACAACCTGCTGTTGGTGGCGAGGTTCAAGGAGGAGATCCACGCCGGGTTGAACACCGGCATCATCCGGTCCATGGGTGGCACCGGGTCGGTGGTGACCTCGGCGGGTTTGGTGTTCGCCTTCACCATGGCCTCGATGGCGGTCAGCGAGCTGATCGTGATCGGGCAGGTCGGCACGACCATCGCGCTGGGTCTGCTGTTCGACACGCTGGTGGTGCGCTCGTTCATGATGCCGTCGATCGCGGCGCTGCTCGGCAAGTGGTTCTGGTGGCCGCAGATGGTGCGCCAGCGCCCAGTGCCGGCTCCGTGGCCCAACCCCGAACTGCAGGAGGCTCAGAAGTGAAACGCATCGTGATCGCCGGGGTCGCTGCGCTTGCCGCGCTGGTGACGGCCGCGCCGGCGCAGGCTGACCCCGACACCGACTTCACGAATCAGCTTCACGTGTACGGGATCTACGGCCAGAAGGATTACAACGCCTGGATCGGCAAGATCATGTGCAAGCGGTTGAACCGCGGCGTGGACGCTGATGCGTTCGCGTCTGCGAAGTTCGTCTCCGATCAACTGAACAAGGGCAGCACGACCGAGCAGTCGTGGCAGTTCCTGGGGGCGGCCATCAATTTCTACTGCCCGGATAAGACCTACGTTCTGGCGCAGGCCGCCGAGCGGCACTGAGGGAGAACAGATTATGTGGATTCGTAAAGTGCGTGCGGGACTTGCGGTGGCGGCCACGGCGGCCGGACTGCTGGCTGCCCCCGCCGGTGTCGCCGGTGCGGATGCCACGGATAACTACCCGATTCCGAATCGGATTCTCAAGACGACGTGCACCGTCGATCAGTACATGGCGGCCGCCCGTGACACCAGTCCGGTGTACTACGAGCGCTACATGATCGACTACAACAACCGGCCCCTCGACGTGCAGCAGGGCGCTCGCGACCGGATCAACTGGTTCTTCTCGCTGGACTACGCCGGTCGCCGTCAGTACTCGGAGAACACCGCCACCAACGTCTACTTCGAGCAGATGGCTACCCGATGGGGGAACTGGGCCAAGCTGTTCTTCAACAACAAGGGCGTCGTCGCGCATGCCACCGACGTGTGCAACACCTACCCCGTGACCGATCCGTCGGTCTGGACCTGGATGCAGTAGACGCTTTACAGTCTGCGACAAAAATGTCACGCTGTGGCGATGAGCAGCACCGCACGCCAAGCGTTCTCCGTCGTCGGTCTGGCCGGCCACCTCGGTAGGGGTTTCGGCCGGGTCGCCACCGATGTCGTGGTCGGCAACCGGGTCGGCCTTCCCCGCTGCGCTGCTGACCTCGACGCCGCCACGCTGTCACGGGTGATCGGGGCCGCGGTGGAATCGATCACGGTGCTCGACGGCGATGCCGGCACCTCGTCGCGTGCCAGGCTGAAGCTGCTCGGTGACGACGTTCCCGACACGGTGTTCGTCAAGCTGCCCGCCAGCACGGCCGCGACTCGGTTGATGGGTGAACTGGGCAGGCTGGGCCACACCGAGGTGCGGTTCTACGACGGGCTCGCCGGTGAGCTGACGGGCCTGCCGAAGTGCTATGGCACGGCCTTCGATCCGTGGACTGGCCGTTATCTGCTGGTGCTCGAGGACCTTCCGGCAGACGAATGCGAGTTTCCGGACACGCTGCACCCGCTCAGCGTCGATCGTGCCGCGCTCATCGTCGAACTGCTCGCCAAGCTGCACGGCAGGTTCTGGGGTCGGTTGCCGGCCAGCGGGCGGGGACCCCTCGGCTGGCTCTACACCGCTTCCGGTGATGTGACGTCGCTGTTGACCGGATCGCTGATCAAGACATCCATCAAGCGGCTGTCGGAGCGCACCGACATCCCTGTCGAGAACGGGCGCTTCATCGCCGAGAACTACCGCGCGACTGCGGCATTGATCGACTCGCCACCGCACACCGTGATGCACGGCGACGCGCATCCCGGCAACGTCTACTTCCGCAACGGGCAGGCCGGCCTGTTGGACTGGCAGGCCGTTCGACGCGGACATCCGTCGCGCGAATTGGCCTACACCCTGGTCACCAGCATGGCCAGCGAAGACCGGCGGGCCAGTCAACGTGATCTGTTGGACGTGTACCGAGCGACGCTTGCCGCCTCCGGGGGACCGGACCTCGACCGCGATGACCTGTGGCTGCGGTTCCGGCAGGCCGCGCTGTATGCCTATGTCGCGCCGGTGATCACCGCGGGCATGGGCGGCATGCAGGTCGACGACATCGCACTCGAAGGGGCGCGGCGGGGTGTGGCCGCTCTGGAGGATCTGGAGACCGTGGCGGCACTCAAGGCGTCGTTGTGAGCAGCGCCCGCAGCAGATAGGTGTCGACGAACCTGCGCTTGGCCGGCAGGGGGCGTTGGCGCCAACCCGATGTCAGCAGGAATGAACTCGTCGCGGACATCCACTGGAGCATGTCGCGCAGATCGAGGTCGGCGTGGATCTGACCGGAATCGCGCCAGGCCGTGAACAGAGGGGCGGCCTGAGCGGCCATCACGTCGGTGATGGCGTCGGCACCGTGCTCCAGCACGGTGACCAGCGCACCGTCGTCGGCCGCGTAGAGCGCGCGGTTGAGGGGGTCGTCGTCCACCGAGGTCACCGCGTTGAGCACCAACGCACGGATGCTGCTCGCGGCGTCCTGTGGTCGGCGCAGTGCGGCGATCCACCGTGCGAAGGCGCGGTCGATCCGCATCAGCAGCAGGGCGAGCAGCAGTTCGTCGCGGCTTGCGTAGTAGCGGTAGACCGTCGACCGCACCACGCCGGCTTCGTCGGCCACCTCGGCCATCCGGAACCGGGTGTCGCCGCGGCGCACGATGCACCGTGCCGCGGCCTCCAACAGGCGAGTCTGCACCGCCCGCTCTTCGGTCGTCATGGACATCGATCGTCTCATGGCCAGCGCATGGCCTCCTGCGTGCTGTTGCCCTATCGGACAGTTTCACGATAATGTCTCATAGGTCACTGCTGTGGCTTCACCGTGCCCATGACCGGTTAAGTGAGTGAAAAGCCCCGTGCGGCAACCGAATTGGGACTTTACAGACCGCGCTTCAAGTGTCACGCTGACGGCATGGGTTACTCCGCCGCAGACGAGTCCTTCACCCATCAGCTGCCCACGACCTTCGATCAGGTGCACGATCCCGACCCCACCTGGTCGGACCGGTGCTACTTCTTCGCCGCGTCGCCGGATGGCTCGCTGCTGCTGGCCAGCGGCTATGGGAACAACCCGAACACCGGAACGGGGCTGGGCTACGTCAAGGTCACACTGGCCGACGGCCGCCACTGGGACCTGCTGGCGGGGCGGCCCGTCACCGGTGACGACCGCGGCGAACTCAGCGCCGGACCGATGCGGTGGACGTGTGTTGAGCCGTTGAAGAGATGGCGACTCGACGTGGAGCCCAATGCCTCCGGCATCGCATGGGAACTGCACTACGAACCGACCGCGCCGATGTGGGAACTGCTGCCCATGAAAGTGCATGACGCTGACGGTCAGATGCTGGCGGACATGTACCACATGAAGGAACCGGGCCGCTGGACCGGCTGGGTCGAGATCGACGGCGAGCGCATCAGTGTCGACGGCTTCCACGGTGGCCGGGACAGGACGTTCGGCGTGCGGGTATCCGACAAGATCGACTTCTGGCTGTGGCTCGACGCCGGGTTCGAAGACCGCGCCATCGAAGCGTGGATCATCGAATCCGCAGATGGCACTGTGCGTTACGTCGACGGCGGAATCACCCACAACGACGGCACGCGCTCGAAGCGGTTCGTGAAGATCGAACATGACGTGACCTTCGACGGTGACCGGAAACGCCCCGCAACGGCGACGTTGATCTTCACCGACGAGGACGGTCAGATCCACCGGGTCATCGCCGACACCCCGCATCAGCACGTCAACGCCTACTACGGTCTACCGATGGCGCACTGCCAGTACGAAGACCTCGGGGGCGGAGCGTATTTCATCCACTATCTGTGGAACAGCGAGGACCCGGCCCAGCTCGACGAGACCGAGGGCAAGTCGATGGCACTCGATCAGCTCATGCGCTTCCAGTTGGGAGATCAGACGGGGTGGGGCATCTTCGAACTCCTGATGGGCGGCCGGGGCTACCCGCGGTATCCCACCTGGACCGCGATGGACATGTCGTCGTTCACCCAGGACAAAACCCCGGTGGACCGCCTGACGGAAGAACCAGAGGAGGTGCGGCAGTGACCTCTGACGCTGACACCGCCGAACGCGTCAGTCGGTGGCTGCGCACACAACTGCCGGATGCCGACGACGTCCGCATCGAGGCACCGGCGCGCGTGGACTTCGGGCACTCGGCCGAGATGATGCTGCTGACCGTCGTCACCACCCGTGACGGCCGTGACACCTGCCGCGACGTCGTGCTCAGGGTGCGGCCCAAACCTCCCGCGCTGCTCGAACCGTACGACCTGACAAGGCAGTTCACGATACTGCGGGCGTTGGAGAGAACCGGAGTCCGGGCTCCTCGCGCACTGTGGCTGGAACCGACCGGAGAGGTGCTGGGCCGGCCCTTCCTGGTGATGGAACGGGTCGCTGGTGACGTCTACGAGATGGAGACTCCCGACGTCGCCGACGACATCGTGGAGTCGATGTGCCGCGGCCTGGCCGAACAGCTTGCCGCCGTCCATGGCGTCGATCTCACCGCGACCGGTCTCGACGCTCTTGAATCGGCTGGCGATGATCACCTCGATCGTGAGTTGGAACATTGGGCCACCGAGATGCACCGCGTCAAGCGGGCTGCCTTGCCCGCCCTGGAGAGGCTGCTGCAGGGCCTGCGTGAGACCAGACCACAATCGCACCCGCGCCGGACGCTCGTGCATGGTGACGCCAAACCCGGCAACTTCGCCTTCGTCGCCGGCGACGTCAGCGCGGTCTTCGACTGGGAGATGACCACCGTCGGCGACCCGCTCTCCGACATCGGCTGGCTGGAACTCCTCTGGATGCAGCCGGTCGGAATCGCCAGTCACCCAGCGGCTTTGGACATCGATCAACTGTTGGCGCACTATGAGGCGGTCAGCGGCATCAAGGTTGAGAACCGCGCGTGGTATCGCGCATTCAACGCCTACAAGATGGCGGTCATCTGCCTGATCGGGGCCATGCTGGTCGACGCCGGGCACAGCGATGACCAGAAACTGGTGCTGGCCGCCTACGGGACCTCGCTGCTGACCCAGGTCGGGCTGGCCGACCTGGGCGTCGACGAGCAGCTCGACGACGGCCCGGTGCTCCCGCGAGAGGAACGGATCGCGGCACTGCAGGGGGCCGGCTGACTCGAGTAGCCCACTACTGCTGTGCTCCCGTCACGCTGCGCTCTTTGGGGGACCATCAACGACCCGATGGGAGACGAGAATGACGCGGACCAGGTACCGGAGGTGATCGCTCTGAACGGAAAGGTGAGCTCCGCCAAGGTCTCCCACTGAACCGGTTGCACACTCCCGGTTGCCTGGCATGATTCTTGTGTCGGCGACGCCTGGGGTCGCCCCGCCTGGAAGGCGCCACCATGCCCACAGTGACCACCCACGACGGTGTCGAGATCTTCTACAAGGACTGGGGTTCGGGGCAGCCCATCGTGTTCAGTCACGGGTGGCCGTTGTCGGGAGACGACTGGGACACCCAGATGCTGTTCTTCCTGTCCCACGGTTACCGGGTGGTCGCCCATGACCGGCGCGGCCACGGCCGCTCGACCCAGGTGGCCGACGGTCACGACATGGACCACTACGCCGACGATCTCAAGGCTGTCGTCGAGCACCTGGACCTGCGGGACGCCGTGCACGTCGGGCACTCCACCGGCGGTGGCGAGGTGGTGCGCTACCTGGCTCGGCACGGTGAGAATCGCGCCGCGAAGGCCGTGCTCATCAGCGCGGTTCCGCCGCTGATGGTGCAGACCGAGGCCAATCCGGGCGGTCTGCCCAAGTCGGTCTTCGACGATCTGCAGGCCCAGCTGGCCGCGAACCGATCGGAGTTCTACCGGGCACTGCCGTCGGGCCCGTTCTACGGGTTCAACCGCCCGGGCGTGGAGTCGTCGGAGGCGATCATCGCCAACTGGTGGCGGCAGGGCATGATGGGCGGCGCCAAGGCCCACTACGACGGGATCGTGGCGTTCTCGCAGACCGACTTCACCGAGGACCTCAAGATGATCACGCTGCCGGTGCTGGTCATGCACAGTGAGGATGACCAGATCGTGCCGTATGCGGACGCGGGCCCGATGTCGGCGGCCCTGCTGCCGAACGGGACACTCAAGACCTACACCGGGTTCCCGCACGGCATGCCCACCACGCAGTCCGACACCATCAACGCTGACCTGCTGAAATTCATCCGGTCCTAGATGGCTCGACTCGACTCCGGCCAACTTGCCGCTCTGGCCGCCGTCATCGAGCACGGCAGCTTCGAGGCCGCCGCGGCGCACCTTCACGTGACGCCGTCGGCGGTGAGTCAGCGGATCAAGGCACTCGAACAGCGCGTCGGCAAGGTCCTCGTCGTCCGCGAGAAGCCCTGTGCTGCAACACCAGCCGGAGTCCCGCTGCTGCGGTTGGCCGCCCAGTCTGCCCTCCTGGAATCCGAGGCGCTCTCGGAGATGACGGGTGAGAGCCAGGGTCTGACGCGGATTGCCCTGGCGGTCAACGCCGATTCGATGAACACCTGGTTCACCGAGGTGTTCTCGGCGTTGCCGGACGTGCTCTTCGACGTCCGCATCGAGGATCAGGATCTGTCGGCGGAACTGCTGCGCGCGGGTGTCGTGCTGGGCGCGGTGACCACCGAGCGGACACCGGTCACCGGTTGCCGGGTGCACCGCCTGGGTGCGATGCGCTACGTGCCTGCCGCGAGCAGGGACTTCATCGACCGCCACCTATCCGATGGGTTCACGGCCGAGGCGGCGGCTCGCGCCCCGTCGTTGGCCTGGAATCGCGCGGATGCGTTACAGGATCGACTGGTGCGCAAGGTCTTTCGAAGGGACATCGCCCGACCCGTGCACTACGTCCCGACCGCCGCGGGGTTCGGAGCGGCGGTGCACGCCGGCCTGGGGTGGGGGATGTTCCCGGTGGGTCTCCTCGACGAGGGCTTGGTGCCGATCGCGGCGCAACACCTGGACGTGCCGCTCTACTGGCAGTGCTGGAAGCTCGACAGCGCCGCGATCACGGCGCTGACCGACGCGGTCAGGGCAGCGGCCCAGGCGCTTGCGCGGTAGTTGAAGGCTCAGCGTGCGCGCCGCGCGAGCCGCGCAGCGTCGTCGATGAACACGGTCTTGCCCTGGCGCCGGATCCATCCGCGCTGGACGAAATCCGACAGTGCCTTGTTGACGGTCTCGCGCGACGAGCCGACCAACTGTGCCAGTTCCTCCTGGGTCAGTTCATGGTCAACGCGCAGCGATTCGCCCTCCCGAACACCGAACCGCTTGGCGAGATCCAGAAGCTGCTTGGCGACCCGGCCCGGCACGTCGGTGAAGATCAGGTCGGACAGGCTGTCATTGGTGCGGCGCAGGCGACGGGCCAGCACCCGCAGAAGCTGCTCGGCGATCTGCGGGCGATCCCGGATCCACGAGCGCAGCGCGTCGTGGTCCATGATCACCACTTCGACCTCGGTCAGGGTGGTCACCGTCGAGGTCCTCGGGCCCGGGTCGAACAGGGCCAGTTCACCGAACATGTCCGCCGGGCCCATCAGCGTGATGAGGCTTTCGCGGCCGTCCGGGGTGCGGCGGCCGATCTTCACCTTGCCGGAGGTGATGATGAACAGGCTCTCGCCCGGTTCTCCCTCACGGAACACCGTGTGGCCGCGCGGGTACACCGCGGGCTCCAGGGAGCGGGCGAGCGCGGCGACGGCATCAGGCGCAACGCCTTGGAAGATGCCAGCCCGCGCCAGGATTTCGTGCACGCGCGGTCCTTCCGTCGCTGCTGTGTCGCAGATCTCTTCGATGCATAACCCTACGCGAACCTCCGGCGATGCGAAGCGGGCGGTGCCGCCACGAAGGTCCGGGTCGGGTCTGATCGGCCAGGAACTCCAGCGAGATCGACCGCTTCCATAAGTTGACCTATGTTAGGCGGGGTGTGACGATGGTCATACTCGCGTCGCCGATCCGGGGCCAATTTGAATTGAAGATAAATTAAGGAGAACGATGGGGTTCACTGACTCCGCGGAGGTCGCCAAGTACATCGGCGGCATCTTCGAGACCGCGTTCGCCGATCCCGAGATCGGGCCCAAGCTCGCCGACACCGGCCTCGTGGTGGCCTTCGACTTCACCGAACCGGAGGCCGTCGTGGTGATCGACATGGCCAACAAGTCGGTGCGTGAGGGCTTCGAGGGCGGCGTGGCCCCGATGGCCACCATGGCGATGACCGCCGACACCGGAAACGCGTACTGGCAGGGCAAGGTGAATCTGCCGTTGGCCATGGCGAAGAAGAAGATCAAGGTGGAGGGCAACGTCGCGAGCCTGCTCAAGATCGCTCCCCTGGGTAAGAAGCTGTTCCCCGGATACATCCAGCGGCTTACGGATGACGGCCGCGACGACCTGATCGTCTAGGGGCCACAACGTGTATCCCGGTGCGCATGCCGCGCTCACGCCGGACCGTCCCCCGATCAACCGCCACCTCGCGCCCGCTGAGGTGGCCTACATCGTCGAGGACAGCGACGCCAGCGTGCTGTTCGCCTCCGCCGGCCTGCGTGAGCTCACCGGCCTGGTGGCCGCCGAGGTGCCCGGCCTGGTACAGGGGTACGCGTTCGGTGGGGACATCCCGGGCTGCGAATCCTACGACGACCTGCTTGACTCAGCCGGTCCGCCGCTGCCGGATCAGCCGCGCGGTTCGCAGATCGGCACCGTCTGTTTCGAGCGGGACATGGTGCCGTTCGTGTACCACAACGACCCGGACAAGACTGCCGACTCCCGGCACCCTGACCACGAGAACTGGTCCACTGTCGGCGATCTCGGCTACCTCGACGAGGACGGCTACCTGTTCCTCACTGACCGAAAGCCCTTCATGATCATCTCCGGCGCGGTCAACATCTACCCGCAGGAGATCGAGAACGTGCTCACCCTGCATCCGCAGATCTTCGACGTCGCCGTGATCGGGGTGCCCGACTCGGAGATGGGGGAGCAGGTCAAGGCCGTGGTTCAGTTGCGCGACGGCATCGAGGGGACGGCCGAACTGGCCGACGAACTCATCGCCTACGTGCGGGACCGACTGGCACATTTCAAGGCGCCGAAGTCGGTCGACTTCGTCGACGAGCTGCCGCGGTCAGCCACCGGCAAGCTCGTCAAGAGAACGCTCCGCGAGTCCTACCTGGAGGTGCACCGATGACCACCGTCGAGAAGCCAGACACCCGACCGCCCTTCGACCCGGTCAGCATCTCGCCGCTGAGTTTCTGGGATCAGACGGCCGAGGAACGGGAGAAGTCGTTCAAGATCCTGCGCGACGAACGCCCGGTCAGCTGGCATCCGCCGGTCGAGGGTGCTGTGGTGCCCGCGGACATCGACGGTGTCTGGGCGGTCACGCGCAACGAGGACATCGCCTACGTCAGTAAGCATCCCGAGCTGTTCTGCTCGCGCGAGGGGGTGCTCATCGAGGCCATTCCGGAGGATGTGAACCAGGCCGCGATGTCCTTCCTGGCGATGGACGGTGCCCAGCACTCGAGCACGCGGCGGTTGATCAGTTCGGTGTTCACGCCGCGACAGGTCGCCAAGATCGGTGATCAGATCCGCAGTCAGGCGATCCGGATCGTCGACGGCCTGCTGGAGAACCGGTCGGGGGACTTCATCGAAGAGGCGTCCCGCCTGCTTCCGATGTGGACCATCTTCGAAATGGTCGGTGTCCCCGAGGAACTGTACGAAGAGACCATCATGCATGCCAACGGCATGTTGTCGTGGAACGACGCCGACGTCGCCGCGGGCCGGGAACCCGGCGAGGTGATGACGGACTCCCTGGTGGGCCTGCTCACCATCGGACTGGGATTGGCCGAGGAACGGCGCGCCAACCCCACGTCGGATCTCACGAGCCTGCTCACCCAGGTCGAACTCGACGGGCGCAAGCTGACCGACGACGAGATCGCGGCGTTCTTCGTGCTGTTGGCCGTCGCCGGCACCGACACCACCCGCAACACCATGACCTTCACGACCATGGCCCTGCAGGAGTTTCCAGACCAGCGCGCACTGCTCGCCGAGGACTTCGACGGTCGCATCAAGCAGGCCATGGAGGAGTTCGTCCGCTGGGCCACCCCGGTCATGACGTTCCGCCGTACCGCGACTCAGGACGTCGAGTTTCATGGGCAGCAGATTCGGGAGGGCGACTGGGTGCTGATGATGTACTCGTCGGGAAACCGCGACGAACGGGCGTTCGGGAATCCGCACGTCTTCGACATCACCCGAAAGCCCAACCCGCACGTGGCATTCGGTGGCGGCGGCCCGCACTTCTGCATGGGCGCGTTCCTGGCCAAGATGCAGCTTGAGCACTTCTTCCGGGAGCTGATCTTCCGGGCGCCGACGCTGCGCCTGGGTGAGCCCGACTACCTCACCAGCAACTTCTTCAGGGTGGTCAAGTCACTGCCCTACACCCTCGATTAGGAGAGAGATGTCGGAATTCTCTGGCAAGCGCTACGTCGTCACCGGGGCGGCGTCCGGAATCGGGCACGCGGTCGCGCAGCAGTTGCTGGCCGCGGGCGCGGAGGTGCACTGCCTGGACCGCAACACCCCGACCGCGGCGGTCACCACCCACGTCGAGGTCAACCTCGCCGACCCGCGCAGCATCGACGCCGCCCTCGAACAGCTCACGGGTCAGTTCGACGGCCTGATCCAGGTCGCGGGCATTCCGGGCACCGCGCCCGCGGATCTCGTGCTCGCGGTGAACAGCCTGGCGGTGCGGCACCTCACCGAGTCGTTCTTCGATCGACTGCTGCCGGGTGCCGCGGTGACGATCGTGTCGTCGACCGCGGGCTTCGGCTGGCCGCTTCGGCTCGAATCGATCCGAGACCTGTTGGCCACCGACACCTTCGAAGAGGGTGCCGCGTGGTTCAAGGACAACCCACAGCGGGGCAACGCCTACAACTTCTCCAAAGAGGTCACCACCGTCTACGCCCAGTCGATGGGCCTGGCGCTGCACGAGATGGGCTTTCGGATCAACGCCGTGCTTCCGGGCCCGGTCGAGACGCCGATCCTGACCGACTTCGAGGAGACCATGGGCAAGGACACCCTCGACGGCGTCAAGGAACTGCTGGGCCGGCACGCCACGCCGGAGGACATCGCGGCGGTCGTGGTCTTCCTGGCCTCCGACGCCGCCGGCTGGGTCAACGGCCAGGCCATCGCGGCCGACGGCGGGCTCACGGGTGCAGTGGCGGCCGGTGTGATTCCCGCGCCGGAGATCTAGGAGGCTGGGCAGATGCGTGTGCAGGTGGATGAAACCAAGTGCTCGGGTATCGGCATGTGCGAGATGACCGCCGCCTCGGTGTTCGAGGTGGGCGACGACGGTCAGGCCCACGTGATCAAGCCTGAACCCGACGCCGACGAGGTGGAGGCCGTCCAGGAGGCGATCTCCAACTGCCCGACGCAGGCGTTATCCCTCGCATAGTTCGCTGACGTACCACTTGCCCTTGGCGGCGTCGACAGGCGTGAGTTCGCCTGAGTTGTAGGCCGGCACTGAGCGGTCGACGTAGGTGCCGGTGACGTCGATCGCGATAGTCAGACCAATCGACAACGCGTTCGCGCGGGCCCCCTCCTCGCACCCACCATGCGGTAGTGGTAGTCGGATTCGCCTGCACCGCTGTAGGATTCGACGATCTACAGCGCGTAGATTCCGGCCTTGGCGGCTTGGGGATAGACGCTGCGCTCGATCCAGCGCTCCCGCTCCCAGTCCTGGTGGTCCCGGGCCAGGAACTCGCGGACGGTCTCGCGGTAGGCCTCATGGTCGGCCGTGCGCAACGTGCGCTGCACGGATCGGATCCGCTCGAAGATCGTGACGCCCACCGCGGTCCGAGCCGCGTCAACGATGTATGTCTCTGCCGTGCAAATCAATTTAATAAAGAATCAAAACATAGCAGCGGTCAGACTGGACAAGGGGTTCTGCGGAAACTAGCGCGCGCGCCTCTTGGGCGCCGGTGACGGGGAAAGCCCGTTGCGCACCAGGATCTGTGCGTTGGTCACGATGTCCTCCACCGAATCCCGACGCGGCTCCCACCACTCGGCCGCCCAGTTGAGTGCGCCCATCACGAGGAGGCGGGCCATCCGGGGATCGAGGTCGGCGCGGATCTCGCCGTCGGCGATCGCGTCGGCGAACAGACCCTGCCAGATTCGGCCGTACGCGGCCTCCTCCTTCTTCTGCCGGGTGCGCAGATGTTCGGGCACCTGACCGGAGTTGCGGATCGAGGCGGTTGTGTAGTCCGACAGTTCGAGTTCGTGGCGCAGGTGGGCCTCCACCCCAGCCGAGATCCTGTCCATCGGCGAGGTGCCGGGCGGCAGCGCGTCCAGGGTCTTCTGCAGGTGCTCCCGCATGTCCATGATTCCGCAGTACATGACCTCTTCGATGAGGTCCTCGCGGGACGGGAAGTAGTAGTAGATCGCGGGCGCCTGCAATTCGGCGTACTCCGCGACGTCGGTCAGGCGCGTACCCGCAAACCCTTTCACGCTCAGGACGTGGGCCGCGGCATCGAGGATGCGGGCACGCGTGCGCTGGGACTTGGAGTCGCCACCCCCGGCGCGGTCGGCCGTCCCGGGTTTCCTAGGCATCGGTCAATGATAGGGCGGCGCGTGGCCGCGCCGGGTCCTCGCCCGGCGCGGCCATCACTGCTGACCTGCGAAGGGATCGTTCTGGCCGCTCGAGTACGGATCCTCCGACAACGCCCGCTGGCGTCGCCGCTCACGGAGGAGGCGGTCTTTGAGGATGCCCAGTCGGCCGCCCTTGTCCTCGAGGTGGAACTGCTTGAGCATCGTGCGGGCCGCGTGGATCCGGTCAGAGTGCTCGAAGCCCGCTGAACACCAGCACCGCACCGACCACGATGAAGCTCACGAGCATCAGGGTCTTGCCGCGACGCTGCAGCCACACCCGGAACCGCTCGAGGTGCGGATCGATGCGGTTCGAGGCCACCGCGTAGGCCAGGATCGGCACCGCGGCGCTCGATCCACCGAGCAGGGCGAAGTACACCACCGCGACCGTTTCGGCGCCCAGGCCCAGGCCGGCGGTGCCGATGGCATATCCGGCGGCGGCGCACGCCAGCACCAGTTTGGGGTTGGCCACAGTGAGCGCGACGCCCGCGACCGCAGCCCAGGCGGGCGTGATCTCCTTGATCCGCGTCAGCCACCGGGGCGACTCGATCTGGCCGGGCCTGCGCCACTGCCAGACGGCGGCGACGAGCAGCAGCACGCCCAAGACGATGCGGACCCAGGCGCTCACGGCCTCGTCGGGCGCTCGGTCAATCTGGTGCAGCAGACGCGGGACCTGCAGGAAGAGGACCGTGATGGCAGCCTTGCTGACGAGCCATCCGGCGATGAAGGCCAGGCCCGTGCTGCGTGGACGCGCACTGTGCAGCACAAGGGCCAGGGCGGGAATGATGGTGAAGGGGGAGATCGCGACGACGGCGGCCAGAGCGGTCAGTTCGCCGAGGATCTTGAGCACCGTGAAGTAGTTACCGGTGGAGACTCAGTGCGCGCAAGAGTTCTGCTCAGCCGAACTGGGCGCGCGACCAGTCCGGGGAGGTGGGTCAGCGGGCGGGGTGGTGGCGGTGGAAGAGCCGGAACTTCAACCAGCGAATGTCGAGAAGCACTGTCATCACCTGTCTACGAAGGACTCGCATGTGCCGAACCAGTACTGGCGCGACACCATTGAAATTACTGACGCTCTTTAAGGCCGCAGGTAGCGACACATAATTCTTCGGTAAGAACTGGCCAGCCCGACGCCGTCGTTTCTCGACTCCGCGCGCGGGTACCCGGACGGTATGACACGTTTCGGCTACACCCTCATGACCGAGCAGGCCGGACCTCGGGAACTCGTCGGCCATGCCGTCGCGGCCGAGCAGACGGGTTTCGACTTCGAAGTCTGCAGCGATCACTTCTCGCCGTGGCTGACGTCGCAGGGCCACGCCCCACACGCGTGGACGACGCTGGGTGCCGTCGCACACGCGACCGATGCGGTTGAACTGATGACCTACGTGACGTGCCCGACCATGCGCTATCACCCCGCGGTCGTCGCGCAGCAGGCCGCGACGCTGCAGATCCTCGCCGACGGACGGTTCACGCTCGGTCTCGGCAGCGGCGAGAACCTCAACGAGCACGTCATCGGCAGGGGTTGGCCGACTGTGACGCGCCGCCACGAGATGCTCACCGAGGCCATCCACGTCATCCGCGAACTGCTGACCGGCGACCTGGTGGACTGGAAGGGGGAGCACTTTCAGATCGACTCGGCGCGCCTGTGGGACGTACCCGACGACGGTGTGCCGTTGGCCGTCGCGGTCTCGGGCGAGGACTCGGTCAAGGCTTTCGCGCCCCTGTCCGACCACATGGTGGCCGTCGAGCCCACCGGCGACCTCGTGAAGGCGTGGCACTCCGAGCGCAGGAGCGCCGGGATCTCGAACCCGGCGCGGGTGATCGGCCAGATCCCCATCTGCTGGGATCCCGACCCCGACGAGGCCCTGCGGCGGGCCCACGACCAGTTCCGCTGGTTCGCCGGTGGGTGGGCCGTCAACGCCGACCTGCCGACACCCGCCGGTTTCGCGGGCGCCACGCAGTTCGTCCGCCCCGAGGACACCAGCGAGTCCATCCCCTGCGGGCCGGACCTCGACGCGATCGTCGACGCCGTCGGTGAGTACTGGAAGGCTGGATTCACCGATATTGCGCTGATTCAGATCGGCGGCGATCATCAGGAGATGTTCCTCAAAGAGGCAGCCGGGCGCCTGCTGGAGAAGCTGCGCTCGGCCGCCGAGTCGACGAGCACCTGAGGCGTAGCAGGAGGCGGCCATGTCCGTGGACTGGTTCGTCGATCCGCAGTACACCTTCGCAAGATCCGTGCTGCAGAGCGGCACCGCGGCGATCTACCTGGTCGCGTTCGTGGCGGCTGCCCGCCAGTTCCGACCGCTGATCGGCAGTCACGGCCTGACCCCGATCCCGGCCTTCCTGCAACACACTTCACCCCGGTCCGCCCCGAGCCTGTTCCGGCTCTACTACAGCGACTGGTTCTTCGCCGTGGTGTGCTGGATCGGCGTTGTGCTGGCGGGGGCGCTGATGGTTGGGGCCGGCGATCTCGTGCCCCTGTGGGCCGCGATGCTGATGTGGCTGGTGCTGTGGCTGCTCTACCTGTCGATCGTCAACGTCGGCCAGCAGTGGTACTCGTTCGGCTGGGAGTCTCTGCTGCTCGAAACCGGTTTCCTGGTGGCCTTTCTCGGCAATGACGAGGTGTCCCCGCCCATCCTGGTGATCGTGGCCGCGCGGTGGCTGCTGTTCCGGGTCGAGTTCGGTGCCGGGCTGATCAAACTGCGTGGCGATCCATGTTGGCGAGACCTGACGTGCCTGCAGTACCACCATGAGACGCAGCCCATGCCGGGCCCGCTGAGTTGGTTCTTCCATCATCTACCGCGTCCACTGCATCGAGTCGAGGTGGCGGGCAACCACTTTGCGCAGCTGATAGTTCCGTTCGCCCTGTTCGCGCCGCAACCCGTGGCCAGCATCGCGGGGGGTGTCATCATCGTGACGCAGCTGTGGCTGGTGGCCTCGGGCAACTTCGCCTGGCTCAACTGGCTCACCATGATTCTCGCGTTCAGCGCGATCTCCCGTGGCGGCGCAGCGCCCGAACTGCCCGCACCGACGTGGTACGTCGGTGTCGTGCTTGCGTTCACCGCGATGGTGGTGGTCCTGAGCCTGTGGCCCGTGCGGAACATGCTGGGCCGACGTCAGCGGATGAATGCCAGCTTCAACCCACTGCATCTGGTCAACAGCTACGGAGCCTTCGGAAGCATCACCCGTCGGCGCGAGGAGTTGGTGATCGAAGGCACTCACGATCGCACGATCACCGACCACACCGTCTGGCGCGAGTACGAATTCAAGGGCAAGCCCGGCGACGTCCGCCGCTGGCCCCGCCAGTGGGCGCCCTACCATTTGCGCCTGGACTGGCTGATGTGGTTCGCGGCCATCTCGGCGAGCTATGCCCGGCCCTGGCTGGCGACGCTGCTCCAACGGCTGCTGGAGGGCGACGAGAGTACATGTAAGCTGCTGCGCGACAATCCGTTTCGTGATGATCCGCCCAACCTGGTGCGGGTCCAGATTTACCGGTACCGGTACTCCACCTGGTCCGAACTGCGTCGCGATAAGACGTGGTGGCAGCGGACCCTGATCGGGCCCTACGTTCCGGCGGTCGGTCTCAGCGGCGCCACTGCGCGCCCGAGTAGTTCTCCCAGGGCGAGTAGTCCGCGATCAACTCCTCCTGAGTCGGACGCTGATCGGTCGGGACGTGCTGCAGGTTGACCCGGACGCGGTACCAGATCGACGACGGTCCGCGCATCCCGTCGATCAGGATGTCCACCGGTTCGAGCAGTGCCGCGGCGTCGGGGTGTTTCTCCTGCCACATGTGCAACGCGGCCATGGCCTCATCGCGCGTCTTCGTGCGCGCGACCTCGATCAGGTTCGCCGACCGCGCGGCCTTGGGGGCCTTTTCGGCTGGGCCGAGCTCCTCGGCCAGCGCCAGCAGTTGTTCCAGACCGCCTGCCGACGAGTCCATCTCGGCCCAGGGATCTCCGATGCTGGCGTAGCGTTCGGGCACCGTCGCCACCGTGAAGTCCTCGGCCCGGCAGGTCGGCACCTCGGCCCAGTGCAGTGGGGTGGAGACCCGGGCGTCGGGGCGTGACCGCACCGAGTACGCCGATGCGACGGTGCGGTCCTTGGCGTTCTGGTTGAAGTCGACGAAGACGCCCTCGCGCTCCTCCTTCCACCACCTGCTCGTCGCCAGGTCGGGGACGCGCCGTTCGACCTCGCGGGCCACGGTCTCGGCGGCGAGCCGAACCTTGGGGTAGGGCCAGTTGCGGTGGATGCGGGCATAGATGTGGAAGCCGCGCGAGCCGGACGTCTTGGGCCAACCGGTCAACCCGTGATCGGACAACACCTCACGGACGACCATCGCGACGTCGAGGATCTGCGGCCACTCGACGCCGGGCATCGGATCAAGGTCGACCCGCAGTTCGTCGGGGTGGTCGAGGTCATCCGCGCGCACCGGATGCGGATTGAGGTCCACGCAGCCGAGGTTGACCGCCCACACCAGGCCCGCGGCGTCCTGCAGGACGGCCTCCTCGGCCGAGGTGCCCGACCGGTACTTCAACTCCGCCACCTCGATCCAGTAGGGTCGCTTCTTCGGGGCACGCTTCTGGAAGATCGCCTCCTCGCCGATGCCCTTGACGAAACGTTTGAGGATCATCGGGCGGCCCGCCACACCGCGCAGTGCGCCGTCGGCCACCGCGAGGTAGTAGTTGATCAGGTCGAGCTTGGTCACACCCGGGTCAGGAAAGATGACCTTTTCCGGGTGGGTGACGGCGACCTCGCGGCCGCCCACCTCCAGGCGCATGTCTGCCATCGTATGGGCACCGTGATCGACCGTGCCGTTCCAAGCCGCGACGGGCCGTCATTCCCCTAGTCTGTGAACATGCCAAAGCTCACCGATGTGCCCTTTCAGGCAGCGGCCAAACTTCAGCAGTATGCCGAGCGTGGCTCGGCGGAATTGCACTACGCGCGCAAGATGTTCGAGGCCGGTGCGCTGAAGATCGAACCGCCTCAGAACATGGTTGCGCTGCTCGCCGACATCCGTCGGTGGGGTGAGTTCGGGATGATCCCGGCACTCAACGCGCGACGGAACCCCAACGGAATCGCGGTGATCGACGACGACGGGCAGATCACGTTCGCCGAACTCGACGCGGCCGCGCACGCGGTGGCCAACGCCCTGCTGGCCAAGGGCGTCAAGGGCGGCGACGGTGTCGCACTGCTGATCCGCAATCACAGGTGGTTCCTGATCGCGCTCTACGGTGCGGCACGTGCCGGTGCGCGGATGATCCTGCTCAACAGCGAATTCTCTGGCCCGCAGATCAAAGAGGTCTCCGAGCGCGAGGGCGCCAAGGTCATCATCTACGACGACGAGTACACCGAAGCCGTCGCGCAGGCCGATCCGCCGCTGGGCAAGCTGCGGGCACTGGGCACCAACCCGGACACGTCCGAACCGTCGGGATCCACCGACGAGACCATTGCCGACCTGGTCGCCCGGTCCGACAAGTCACCGGCCCCGAAGGCCACCAAGCACTCGAAGATCATCATCTTGACCAGTGGCACCACCGGAACCCCCAAGGGCGCCAACCGCAGTACACCGCCATCGCTGGCGCCCATCGGCGGCGTGCTGTCGCACGTGCCGTTCAAGGCCGGCGAGGTGACCTCGCTGCCCGCCCCGATGTTCCACGCGCTGGGGTTCCTGCACGCGACGATCGCGATGATGCTCGGCTCCACGCTGGTGCTGCGGCGCCGGTTCAAGCCGGCCACGGTGCTCGAGGACATCGAGAAGCACAAGGTGACTGCCATCGTCGTCGTCCCAGTCATGCTGTCGCGCCTGCTCGATGAATTCGAGAAGACCGATCCCAAGCCGGATCTGTCGAGCCTGCGCATCGTGTTCGTCTCGGGTTCTCAGCTGGGTGCCGAACTCGCCACCCGCGCCATGAAAGATCTGGGCCCGATCGTCTACAACCTTTACGGCTCAACAGAAATCGCGTTCGCATCGATCGCCCGTCCGCAGGACTTGAAGAAGAACCCTGCGACGGTGGGCCCCGTCGTGAAGGGCGTGAAGGTCAAGCTGTTCGACGAGAACGGCAAGGAGGTGCCGCGCGGTGAGGTCGGTCGGATCTTCGTCGGCAACACGTTCCCGTTCGAGGGTTACACCGGCGGTGGCGGCAAGGCGATCATCGACGGACTGATGTCCTCGGGCGACGTGGGCTATTTCGACGAGGACGGACTGCTCTACGTCAGCGGCCGCGACGACGAGATGATCGTCTCCGGCGGCGAGAACGTCTTCCCGGCCGAGATCGAGGACCTGATCAGCGGTCACCCCGAGGTCATCGAGGCCACCGCGCTGGGCGTCGAGGACAAGGAGTGGGGGCATCGCCTGCGCGCCTTCGTGGTCAAGGTCGAGGGCGCGTCGATCGACGAGGCCGCGATCAAGGATTACGTGAAGGCCAATCTGGCCCGCTACAAGGTGCCCCGCGAGGTGATCTTCCTCGACGAACTGCCCCGGAACCCGACCGGCAAGATCCTCAAACGCGAACTGCGGGACATCGAGGTCGACTGACGCGGGGAATAAGGCGAGCACGCCGGGGGTAGTACTGCGGCGTGAACATTGACCTCTCCGGTAAGACCGCGCTTGTCACTGGATCCACCCAGGGCATCGGCCTGGCCATCGCAAAGGGCCTGGTCGCCGCGGGGGCTCGCGTCGTCGTCAACGGGCGCACTCAGGCCCGCGTCGACGAGGCGGTCGAGGCGTTGCCGGGACCGGCGCTCGGCGTGGCTGCCGACGTCGCGACCGAGGACGGCACCGCTGACCTGCTCGCCACGGTCCCCACGGTCGACATCCTGGTCAACAACCTCGGAATCTTCGAGGCTGTCCCGCCACGGGAGATCACCGACGAGGAGTGGCGCAGGTTCTTCGAGGTCAACGTGCTCTCAGCGGTACGCCTCATCCGGGCGTACCTGCCGGGCATGGTGGAGTCCGGATGGGGTCGCGCGATCCAGATCGCCAGCGACTCGGCGCTGGTGACGCCCGCGGAGATGATCCACTACGGCGTCTCCAAGACCGCGCTGTTGGCGGTCACCCGGGGATTCGCGAAGGACGCGGCAGGCACGGGCGTCACCGTGAATTCGGTGATCGCCGGGCCGACGCACACGGCTGGTGTCGAGGATTTCGTCTACCAGTTGGTCGACAGGTCGCTGCCGTGGGATCAGGCGCAGCGCGAGTTCATGCGCAGCCACCGCCCGCAGTCACTTCTGCAGCGTCTGATCGAACCCGAGGAGATCGCCAACATGGTGGTGTACCTGGCGTCACCGCTCGCGTCGGCGACCACGGGCGGCGCACTCCGAGTCGATGGGGGATACGTCGACTCGATCGTGCCCTGACGTCGACTCGATCGTGCCCTGACGCAGTGTGACCCGGACGTCTCACGGGTCGCGGGGCAGGCCCAGCAGTCGTTCGGCGATGATGTTCAACTGCACCTCCGAGGTGCCGCCGTAGATCGTCGTCGCCCGACTGGCCAGCAGATACTGCGCCCATTCACCTTCACGCGTCTTCTCGTCGCCCAGCACGGCGTCGGTGCCGAACGAGGACACCGCGAACTCGGCGTAGCCCTGCCCCGTCTTCATCGACAGCAGCTTCGAGATCGCCGCCGAGGGCATTGCGTCGCCGCCGGCGAGCGTGAGCAGCGTCGAGCGCATGTTCATCAGCTTGGCGGCGTGCCCCTCGGCGATCAGCACCCCGGCGCGGTTCTGTTCGATCTGGTCGAAATGCCCGTCGCGCAGGAAGTCGACGAACTTGTCCAGGCTCGGCAGGAACGGTGGCTCGCTGCTTCCGATCGAAACCCGTTCGGCGGTAAGGGTGTTGCGGCTGACCTCCCAGCCGCGGTCCACCTCGCCGAGCACCAGGTGGTCGGGGACGAACACGTCGTCGAGGAAGACCGTGTTGAACATCGCGTTGCCGGTGAGTTCGCGCAGGGGTTTGACTTCCACGCCCTCGCTGGCCATGTCCAGCAGGAAGTACGTGATGCCATTATGTTTTGGAGCGCTGGGGTTCGTCCTTGCCAGCAGTGCGCCCCACTGGGAGTACTGCGCGCCGGTGGTCCAGATCTTCTGCCCGGTGATGCGCCAACCGCCGTCGACCTTGGTGGCCTTGGTGGTCAGGCTCGCCAGATCCGAGCCGGCGCCGGGTTCGGAGAACAGCTGGCACCAGATCATCTCGCCGCGGAACGTCGGCGGCAGGAACCGCTGCTTCTGCTCGTCGGTGCCGAACGCCACGATCGACGGAATGATCCAGGCCGCGATGCCCATCGCGGGCCGTTTCACCCGCCCGCTCGCGAACTCCTGGGCGATGATGATCTGTTCGATGGGGGAGGCTTCCCGGCCCCACGGCTTAGGCAGATGCGGCTGTACCCAGCCGGCCTCGGCGATCGCCGTGGTGCGTTCCTCGCGTGGGATCGCTTTCAGCGCAGCGACTTCCGCGCGGATCTCGTCCCGAAGCTTCTCTGTGTCCGGATCGAGGTCGATGGCGATGCCGCGCATCCCCGTCGCGGTCGCGGTGTCGACGACGCGCTGCGGGTAGTCGGCGGCGCGGCCGAATGCCGCCGCGATCACCAGTGCCCGGCGGTAGTACACGTTGGTGTCGTGCTCCCACGTGAACCCGATGCCCCCGTGCACTTGGATGCAGTCCTCGGCGCAGTGCTGTGCGGCGACCGGGGCCAGCGTCGCCGCGACCGCGGCGGCGAATCCGACGTGTGCATCCACGGCACCCGCCGCGGCCTCATCGACTGCCCGGGCGGCATCCCAGACTGCCGCCGTCGCGCGTTCGGTGACAGCGATCATGTTGGCGCACTTGTGTTTCACGGCCTGGAACTGACCGATGGGCCGACCGAACTGCTCACGGATCTTGGCGTAGGCCGCGGCGGTGTCGGTGGCCCAGCGGGCGACGCCGACGGCCTCGGCCGACAGCAGCGTCGAGATGAGGGCGTGCGCGGCGTTGCGGCTCAGGTTCGTGAGCACCCGGTCGTCGCCGACCTCGACGGCGTTGGCGCGGACATGTGCGACCGGACGCAGCGGATCGAGGCTCTGGACGGGTTCGATCTCGAGTGTGTCGGCATCGAGGATGACCCACTCCTCGCCCGAGTCGATCGCGACCGGGAGCACCAGCAGCCCGGCCTGACCGGCCGCGGGCACGGCGCGCACCTCGCCGCGGATCACCAGGGTGTCTCCCGACCGGGTCGCGGTCAGGCCCGAGTCGATCGCATAGGACGCGATGGCCGCGCCGGAGGCGAGATCGGCCAGGACTGGGCTCTGTGGATCATGCGCGGCGATCAGCGCACTGGCGATCGCCGACGGCACGAACGGGCCGGGCACGGCCCCGTAGCCGAACTCGGCCAGCACGATCGCCAGTTCGAGGATCCCGAAACCCTGACCTCCGACCGACTCGGCCAGGTGGACGCCGGTCAGGCCCTGGTCGGCGGCGGACCGCCAATAGGGCGGCGGGTTGTCGACCGGGGTCTCGAGTGCGGAGTGCAGCACCTCGGACGGCACGGCCCGCGCCACCAGGGAACGCACCGAGTCGGCCAGATCTACATGCTCTGTGTTGATCGCGATCGGCATGGTCGCCCTTTCTCGAGAACGGGTCAGTTCACCACGAAGTAGGGCTGCTGCCCGTCGACCAGCCTGCGGCAGTTCTTCACCGCGTGGTCCAGGTAGCGGTCCATGGTGTCGGCCGTGAACCAGCTGACGTGCGGCAGCAGCAGTGCGTTGTCGAGGCTGAGCAGGGGATTGTCGGCGGCGACCGGCTCCTCGGCGTAGACGTCGAGACCGGCGGCCGACAGCTGACCGGACTTCAGGGCATCCACCAGCGCGCCCTCATCGACGATCGCGCCGCGCGCGGTGTTGACCAGAATGGCGCCGGGCTTCATCTTGGCCAACGCCTCGGCGTTGATCAGCCCCTCGGTCGCTGGCGTCAGCGGCGCGTGGATCGACACGATGTCGCTCTTCTTCAACAGGTCGTCCAGCGTCATCCACGAGACGCTGTGTTCGTCCCGGCGCGTGGAGGTGTGCAGGACCTGGGTGCCCATCGACCGCAGAATCTGCTCGACGCGCTTGCCGATGCTGCCGAACCCGATGAGCCCCACGGTGCAGCTGCCCAGGTCACGGACCCGGTCACCCAGGGTGGGATCGCGGGGCCAGCCGGTCCCGGCGCGGGTGGCCCGATCGAGTTCGGGGAGCCTGCGCAACGCCGCCAGCATGAGCATCACGGTGCACTCGGCGACCGAGGCCGCGTTGGCGCCGGGCATGTTGGACACCGTGATTCCGCGTTGGGAGGCGGTCTCGACGTCGATGGTGTTCACGCCCGAACCCAGCTTGTGCACGAGCTTGAGGTTGGGCGCCTTCTCGAGGTCGGCGCCGGAGAGCGGGCGCAGCACATGCCAGATGACCTCGGCCTCGGGCAGCTCACGGTAGAACGCTTCGTCGTCGTCCTCGGGCACCCAGCGCACGTCCAGCCAGGCCGATTCTGCGGCGATCTTCGCGGCGGCGCGCTCACCAGGAGTGAAATGCGCCAGGACCCTTATCGCCTTTTCGTCAGCCATTCCGCGATGGTATCCGCCTGCTGATCGCGGGCGCCGGGGGTGGTGAAGTAGTGGTCGGAGTCGATGGCCACCGACGTCTTGTCGGTGCTGGCCAGCGCGGTGTAGATGCGTTCGGCGTCGGACGGGAACACCCCGGTGTCCTGCGTTGCGTTGATGACAAGGGCCGGACATGCGATGCGTGCCAGGTGGGGTTCGGCGCGGGTCTGGGCGTGCCGCAGACTCCACATGCCGATCCAATTGCGCAGGGTGCAGGCCGCAGCGATGCCGCGCGCCGACCGGTTGGCGCGGACCGGTTCGCCGGCGTAGCAGAGGTTGGGCGTGCGATTGGTCGGCTCGATGGTCGGATCGACCATGCGCGGGTCGGCCCACGTCCGCATGACCGTGAACGGACGGTCGGAGAATCCGGCGGTGCGCACGCGTTTCAGTTCGGCTTCGGCCCAGTCGGTGATGGCCTCGTTGCGGGCCACCTGAGCCCGGCGATAACGCGCCACGAAGTCGAGGGAGAAGGGCGGGCCGTGGTGGCCGTCGAACAGATCCAGATCGGGTGCCGTGGCCACGGGGTCGGCTTCGTCGACGACCGCGCCGTCCATCCATGCGGTCAGCACCTCCGGCCGGCCGGGATGAGCGGCACTGGCGATGTAGGCGTCGGCGGCGGGGAGGTTGTCGAGTCCGGCCGCCGGTCGCATGCCCTCGAGCGGCGTGACGTTGGGGTCCACGGCTTGGGACTGGTAGGCGGCCATCAGTGATCCGCCGCCGGAGTTTCCCAGCAGGACAACAGTTTCCACTCCCGCGGCCTCGCGAAGCCAGCGCACGCCGACGCCGATGTCGACCAGGGCATGGTCGAGCAGGAAGTTGGTCTCGAAGCCGCGGAACCGGGTGTTCCAGCCCAGGAAACCGACGCCGCGTGCGGCCATGTAGTCGGCGAGATAGTGCTCGGAGAAGTCGATCTGATAGTGCGTGGCGATCATCGCGACCGTGGGCCACTGGTCGGCGGGTCGGTGGTAGAGACCCTGGCACGGATGCCCGCCGGCCCCTGCACGTCCCACCGTGGGGGAGTCCAATCCGACGAACTCGCGGACGATTTCGGGGGTGGCGGTCACGGCTCCTCCTTGCTGAAGATGGCGCGGTAGAAGATGTGGGACAGCGTCCTGATGCACGCATCGTCGTCGACCTCGGGGGCCGCCCGACCGTCACGGCCCGCCAACTGCACGTAGCAGAACTGGTTGAGCATTGAGACGATCGCGGACGCCATCAGGGCGGGGTCGTCACCCTGGCAGTGGCCCTGACGTTGCGCGCGTACCACCATGTCGGTGATGAACTGTGTGGGGATTTCGCACATCTGAGCCCAGTGCTCGGCGAAGTCGGCATTGATCATCGCCAGTTGGGAGACGCTGACCATCTCGGCGAGGCGGTGGCGGTAGGTGTGCCAGTGGGCCGCGGCGGCCTCGCGGACCCGTTCGCGGTCGGAGAGACCATGCCGGGTCACCGTCTGCGCGCGGTCGTTCGCCTCGTCGCGGAAGCGCATCGCCCAGGCGCGGACCATGGCCTCCTTGGAGTCGTAATAGTTGTAGAAGGACGCTGGCGAGCGTCCGGCCTCGGCGGCGATGTCGGCGACGGTCGCGGCCAGGATTCCCTTGCGGGCGATCACGGCGCGTGCGGCGTCGTCGATGGCGGCCTGGGTCGCACGCCCGCGCCGCGTCGGTTGGGTCACCCAGGATCTCCTCTGTGGGCCATTGGTCGGAACTGAATCTGATGTTACGTTCAGATTATGATCAAGCCGCGGAACGTCAACACCGAGTTCGAACTGGGCGGCATCAACCACGTCGCCCTGGTATGCGCCGACATGCAGCGCACGGTGGACTTCTACAGCGGTGTGCTGGGAATGCCGCTGATCAAGTCCCTGGATCTGCCGAATGGCATGGGCCAGCACTTCTTCTTCGACGCCGGCGGCGGTTCCTGCGTCGCGTTCTTCTGGTTCACCGAGGCGCCCGATCGGGTGCCCGGCGTGTCGTCGCCCGATGCACTGCCCGGTCTCGGCGAGATCGTCAGCGCCGTGAGCACCATGAACCACCTGGCGTTCCATGTTCCTGAGGAGCAGTTCGACGCCTACCGGCAGAAGCTCAAGGACAAGGGCGTGCGCGTCGGTCCGGTGCTGAACCACGACGAGAGCCCGGCCCAGGTGGCCCGGCACCTGCATCCCGGGGTCTACGTGCGGTCCTTCTACTTCACCGACCCCGACGGCATCACGCTCGAGTTCGCCTGTTGGACCAAGGAATTCACCGAATCCGACACCGTGACGGTGCCGCGCACCGCGGCCGACAGGCGCATTCCGATCGCCTGACCGGCGCACTCACTCGCGGAACAGGCTGGGGTCGTTCAGGTCGTCGACGATCGCGATGAGAAGGTCGATGAACTCCTCGCTCGACATCACGACCTCGCCAGACAGCCATGCGCTGATGGTCTGACGCAGTCCGCCGAGGACGAAGTTGGTGGTGGCCTTGAGGCGATTACTGCCGCCCACGCGCAACGCGGTCTGAATGTGCAGATCGCCGAGGTTGACGAACAGTTCGGCGCGCTGTGCCCGCATCCGCAGGATCACGGCATTGGACAGTTCGGTGCTGAACAGCAGGCGACCGATCCGGGGATCCTCGGCGATCGTCCGCACGATGCTCGTGATGCCGGCGCGGTTCTGGTCGGCAGCGGGGACGCCCGTGACGGCGGCCTGAGTGGTGGTCGCGAGTTTCGCCGTCGCGGCGTCGAAGACCGCCTCGATGAACGCGTCTTTGTCGGCGAACGCCTCGTAGAAGTACCGTGCCGTCAGGCCGGCCTTGGTGCAGATGGCGCGCACGGTCAGATCGTCGGGATCGGTCTGCCCCAGCAGGTCCATGCCTGCGTCGATCAACTGCTGCCGGCGCCGGGCAAGACGCTCCCCGGCCTGGACGCCGCGATAGGGGCGCTGCGCTCTGTCAGCGCTGTCTGGACGTCCGACCTCTGCCACGGACCTCATATTGACACTCGATCACAGTCAGGCGCTAAAATTCCGACAACAATCGTTATCACTTTTGAGGCAAGGTCAGGTCCATGACGATCAGCGAGGTCCGTCCCGCACCCGTACGCCGAGCTCGTCGAGGTGCCAGCATCGATGACGGGTTGATGGGTGTGGCGCTGTTGGCTGGCCCGGCCAACGTCATCATGCAGTTGGCGCAGCCCGCCGTCGGCTACGGCGTGATGGAGAGCCGGGTCGAGAGCGGCCGCGTCGACCGGCACCCGGTCAAGCGCGCCCGCACGACGTTCACCTACCTCGCGGTGGCCACCAATGGCACCGACGAGCAGAAGGCCTCATTCCGGCGTGCCGTCAACCGCGCGCATGCCCAGGTGTATTCCAACGAGGACAGCAAGAGCCCCGTGGCGTACAACGCGTTCGACAAGGACCTTCAACTGTGGGTGGGGGCGTGCCTCTACAAGGGTGGCGTCGACGTCTACCGCACCTTCATCGGCGAGATGGACGACGAGACGGCCGACCGGCACTACTGCGAGGGCATGCCGCTGGCCACGACCCTTCAGGTGCCCGAGGAGATGTGGCCGCAGGATCGCGTGGCCTTCGAGCGGTACTGGAACGAGTCCCTGGAGAAGGTGCACATCGACGACGCCGTACGGGAGTATCTGTATCCCATCGCGATCAACCGTCTGCGCGGAATGCGGCTGCCCGGTCCGCTGCAGCGCAGGCATGAGGACTTCTGGCAGCTGGTCACGACGGGCTTCCTGCCGCAGAGGTTCCGCGACGAGATGCGGCTGCCGTGGAATCCGCAGCGGCAGCAGCGCTTCGACCGCCTGATGGCCGCGCTGCGCACCGGCAACAACGTGCTGCCGAGCTTTGCACGCCGACTCCCGTTCAACGTCCTGCTCAAGGACCTGGATTGGCGGGTGCGGACCGGGCGCCCCCTGGTCTGACACACCCTGTCAGGTCGCGGGCGTACCGTCGCCCGCATGAGGACTGACAACGACTCCTGGGACATCACCACCAGCGTCGGATCGACGGCGCTTTTCGTCGCAGCGGCACGCGCGCTGGAGGCGCAGAAACCCGATCCGGTCGCGGTGGATGCCTACGCCGAGGTGTTCTGTCGTGCGGTGGGCGGATCGTGGGCCGCCGCCCTCGACGACCCCGAGGGTGAAAGCCGTCTGCGCACTGAGGATTTCGGCACTCACTTCGTCAACTTCCAGGGTGCCCGGACTCGATGGTTCGACGAATTCTTCGCCGCCGCCGCCTCCGACGGCGTGCGGCAGGTCGTCATCCTTGCCGCGGGCCTGGACTCCCGGGCCTACCGACTGCCCTGGCCGGACGGCACGGTCATCTACGAGTTGGACCAACCGCGCGTGCTCGACTTCAAGCGCGAGGTGCTCGAAGCGCGGGGCGAGTCGCCCACGGCCACCCGCGTGGAGGTGGCCGTCGATCTGCGCGACGACTGGCCCGCCGCCCTGCGGGCTGCCGGGTTCGACCCGGCAGCGCCCAGCGCCTTCGTCGCCGAGGGTCTGATGATCTACCTCCCGGCCACGGCGCAGGGCCAACTGTTTGCCGGAATCGATGCACTCACGGCGCCCGGCAGCCACGTGGGAATCGAGGAGGGCGAACCCATGCCCGCTCCCGCATTCCAGGCCGCCAAGGCCGCCGAACGCGCCGCGGGAGGTGATGCGGTGTTCTTCGCGTTGGTCTACAACGAGAAGTTCGCCGACGCCGACCAGTGGTTTGGTGCCCACGGCTGGGATGCGGCGCGGACGCCACTGGCTGAACTTCTGACTGGGCTGGGTCGGACACTGCCACCGGCGGGCTCGCCGGCCGCGTCGATGGTCAACGCAAACACCCTGGTCAAGGCCATAAAAAAGTAGAACTGCCTGGGCTGGGCTCGCCCCGAGGGAAGGCTCGACAGTTAGCTTATGCAATGCTAACTTCTGCAAGTTGGCGTGAACAAGTTAACGACGTGTATGAGCCGAGGAGACGGGGTGGGAGCGGCCTTGCTGCGCCCGCAGGAATGACTATGGGTACCGCAGACAACGGCACTGATGTGCTCACGGCGCTGGCCGCCACCCGGGTTGACGATGACGTGGTCAGCCGCTTCGCGACGTGCTGCAAAGCGCTCGGCCTGACGGTCTATGACCGCCGACGACCAGCGGACCTCACCGCCGCCCGATCCGGCTTTGCCGCGCTGACCCGCGTCGCGCACCAGCAGTGCGACGCCTGGACCGGTCTCGCCGCGGCGGGGGACACCTCGGTTCCCGTCCTGCAGGCGATCGCCGAGACGCTGCCCACCGCGGGCCTGCTGCAGCGCCGGATCGAACTGGAGTCCGCGGCGCTGGGCTTCACCTATGACACCGGCCTGTACCTGCAGTTGCGCGCCGCCGGGCCCGACGATTTCCGGTTGGCCTACGCCGCGGCGTTGGCCGCCGCCGGTCGCCTGGCCGACGCCGACGCCATCGTCTCGGAGATCCTCTCCCGGCGCTCCGGTTGGCACGACGCCCGCTGGGTCGCCACCGCGATCCACTACCGCGCGCAGCGCTGGTCGGACGTCGTCAAGCTGCTCACCCCGATCGTCAACGACAAGGACCTCGACGCGGTCTTTGCGCACGCCGTGAAGATCGCCCTGGGTACCGCTCTGGCGCGGTTGGGAATGTTCGCGCCCGCACTGTCCTACCTCGACGAACCCGACGGCCCCATCGCGGTCGCGGTCGTCGACGGTTCGCTGGCCCGGGCGCTGGCCCTGCGTGCGCACGGTGATGAGGAGACCGCAGCCGAGGTGCTGCAGGATCTCTACGCGGCCAACCCCGAGAACGAGCAGGTCGCCGAGGCCCTGTCGGATCCGTCCTTCGGCATCGTCACGACGTCGGCCGCGCGGATCGAGGCCCGCACAGATCCCTGGGATCACGAGACCGAGCCCAGTGACGCCGACTTCGTCGACCCGGGCGCACATGAACGCAAGGCCACGCTGCTGGCCGAGGCCGAGCAGCAGTTGGGTGAGTTCATCGGCCTCGACGAGGTCAAGGACCAGGTGTCGAGGCTCAAGTCGTCGGTCGCCATGGCGCTGCTGCGTCAGGAGCGCGGCCTGGCCGTCGCGCAGCGGTCCCACCACCTGGTTTTCGCCGGCCCGCCCGGTACCGGTAAGACCACGATCGCGCGCGTGGTCGCCAAGATCTACTGCGGCCTGGGGCTGCTCAAGAAGGAGAACGTCCGCGAGGTGCACCGTGCCGACCTGATCGGACAGCACATCGGCGAGACCGAGGCCAAGACCAACGCGATCATCGACAGTGCGCTCGACGGCGTGCTGTTCCTCGACGAGGCGTACGCCCTGGTGGCCACGGGCGCCAAGAACGACTTCGGCCTGGTCGCGATCGACACGCTGCTGGCGCGCATGGAGAACGACCGCGACCGCCTCGTGGTGATCATCGCGGGCTACCGCGCAGACCTCGACCGCTTCCTGGACACCAACGAGGGTCTGCGGTCCCGCTTCACCCGCAGCATCGACTTCCCGTCGTACACGCCCAGGGAACTGGTCGAGATCGCCAATTCCATGGCCCAGCAGCGCGACAGCGTGTTCGAGGACGCGGCCCTGGCCGACCTCGAGAAGCGGTTCACCCACCTGGCCTCGGCCACCATGCCCGACGCGACCGGAGTGGACCGCCGCAGCCTGGATATCGCAGGCAACGGCCGGTTCGTCCGCAACGTGGTCGAGCGGTCCGAGGAGGAGCGCGAGTTCCGCCTCGACCACTCCGAGGCCGCGGGTACCAATTCGTTCTCTGATGAGGAGCTGATGACGATCACCGCCGGTGATGTGGGCAGGTCGGTGGCGCCGCTGCTTCGCGGCCTGGGCCTGACGGTGCCCGCATGAGCGACGACAAGCGGCGCGACGGCAACGCCGAGGACTCCGAACGTCGGTCCTTCACGTCGCGCACCCCGGAGAACACCAACCTCGACGCGGTCACCTACCGTCGCGGGTTCGTCACCCGGCACCAGGTCACGGGCTGGCGCTTCGTCATGCGCCGCCTGGCGTCCGGGGTGGCGCTGCACGACACCCGCATGCTGGTCGACCCGCTGCGCACCCAGACCCGGGGTGTGGTCCTCGGCGCCCTTATCGTGGTCACGGGACTGCTTGGCTGCCTGATCTTTTCGTGGATCCGCCCGGGCGGAACGGTCGGCGGCAGCGTGATCCTGGCCGACCGCGACAGCTCGGCCCTCTACGTCCAGGTGAACGGCAAGGTCCACCCGGTCCTCAACCTCACCTCCGCCCGCCTGATCGCCGGCGCGGCCGACAAGCCGACCGCGGTCCGCAGTGCCCAGCTCGACGAACTTCCGCGCGGTGCCATGATCGGCATCGCCGGGGCCCCTGAGCGCATGGTGCAGAACGCATCACGCGACGGTGACTGGACGGTGTGCGACGGTGTCGGCTCCAGCTACCCCGGCGTGACCGTCATCGCCGGCGCCCCCGCCGAGGGCAGCGAACGAGCCGCGAAGTTGGCCGCCGATCACGCCATCCTGGTGTCCTCTGGCGGCGGTGCGTGGCTGCTGTGGGACGGCCGCCGCAGCCCCATCGACCTGGCCGACCGAGCGGTGACGTCGGCGCTCGGCCTGAGCTCGAACGTTCCTGCGCCGCGGTCGATCTCGCCCGGCCTCTTCAATGCGATTCCGGAAAGCCAGCCGCTGCGGGCGCCGGTGATCCCCGAGGCCGGCGGCCCCGCGGGATTCCCCCTTCCGGTGCCCGCACCGGTTGGTGCGGTCGTGGTGGCGTACGGCACTGACGGCTCGGTGCTGCACTACGCCGTGCTGCCCGACGGGCTGCAGCCCGTCTCGCCCGTGTTGGCCGCACTGCTGCGCAACACCAATTCGTATGGGCTGGACCAGCCGCCGCGACTGGACCCCGACGAGATCGCGAATCTGCCGGAGTCCCGCCTGCTCGACACCGCGAGCTACCCGGCGCAGCAGCTCACGCTCGTCGATCCCGCGTCGGCGCCGATCAGCTGTGTGCGCTGGACCAAGGCCGCCGACGCCAGCACCAGTTCGCTGACCCTGCTGTCGGGGGCCTCTTTGCCCATCGCCGACAATGTCCGCCCGCTTGACCTGACGCCCGGTGGTGCGACCACGGCGACCCGCGTGGCGCTGCCGGTCGGCACCGGATACCTGACGCAGACCGTGGGGCAGGAACCGGCGTCACCGATCGCGGGTTCGCTGTTCTGGATCGCCGACACCGGCGTGCGGTACGGCATCGAGGCCGACAACGCCGAGGAACTCGCGAAGACCGTTGGGGCGCTGGGTCTGACCCCGCCGCCCGCCGACATCCCGTGGTCAGTGCTGTCGCTGTTCGCGCCAGGGCCCGCGCTGTCCAAAGCTGACGCGCTGACCGCCTACGCCAGCAACGCTGGGACGGAGACCCGATGAGCAGGTTGATTTTCGAGGCGCGCCGGCGACTGCCCCGGCCTCAGCTCCGCAAGGGGACCATCACGATCGAGGCGCCGCCGGAGCTGCCGCGGGTGATTCCGCCGTCGCTGCTGCGTCGCGCGCTGCCCTACCTGATCGTCATCCTGATCGTGGGCATGATCGTGGCGATGGTCGCCACGGGAATGCGGATGATCTCACCGCAGATCCTGTTCTTCCCCTTCGTTCTGCTGTTGGCCGCGACCGCCCTGTACCGCGGCACCGACAACAAGATGCGCACCGAGGAGGTCGACGCCGAGCGTGCCGACTACCTGCGCTACCTGTCGGTGGTCCGCGACAATGTGCGTCAGCAGGCCGCCGACCAGCGTGCCGCCCTGTTGTGGTCGCATCCCGACCCGGTGGATCTTCCTGCGGTGCTGAGCAGTTCGGGCTCGCGCCGGCAGTGGGAACGTGACCCGCACGACTCCGACTTCCTGGTGATCCGCACGGGTCTGCACGACGTTCCGCTGGACACGGCCCTGCGCGTCAAGGACGCGGTCGACGAGGTCGACCTCGAGCCCGTCTCCTACAGCGCGCTGCGCTCACTGCTGGAGACGCAGCGCACCGTGCGCCAGGCGCCCACGGGCATCAACCTGGCCAAGATCTCGCGGCTGACGGTGCTCGGCGACACCGCCGAGGTGCACGCGGCCGTGCGGGCGTGGATCGCGCAGGCGGTCACCTGGCATGATCCCGGTGTCCTCGGTGTGGCGTTGGCCAGTCCGGAGCTGGAGTCGCAGGACTGGTCCTGGTTGAAATGGCTTCCGCACGTAGATGTTCCGGGTGCGATCGACGGCGTCGGCCCGGCCCGTTTCCTGGCGTCGAGCGCCGACGAGCTGATCGCCAAGATCGGCCCCGTGCTGGCCGAGCGGCCCCTGTTCGACGGGTCCGATGCCAGCACGTTGGGTCTGCGGCACCTGCTGATCATCGTCGACGATCCCGACTGCGACCTGTCCGCATCGGTGCTGTCGGCGGCCTGGGCCGGCGTCACGGTCGTGCACCTCTCCGATGTGCCGCCGCACCGCGAGCAGTATCCCGATCCCGAGAAGCCGATCTTCAAGATCGGCGACGGGCAGATCGAACGGTGGGGTGCCAACGGCTGGCAGCGGGCTGTCGACCGGGTCGACGCGCTGGCCGCCGACGAGACCGCGCATCTGGCGCGTCAACTGTCGCGGTGGGATTCGAACCCCACCCACGCGGGCCTGCGCTCGGCCGGCACCAGCGGAGCCACGTTCACGACACTGTTCGACATCGCCGACGCCACGCAGTTGGACGTTCCGACCCTGTGGGCCCCCCGCAGCCGGGACGAGGAGTTGAGGGTGCCGATCGGCGTCACCGCCACCGGTGAGCCGCTGTTCTTCGACCTCAAGGACGAGGCCGAGGGCGGCATGGGCCCGCACGGGCTGATGATCGGTATGACGGGTTCGGGCAAGTCCCAGACCCTGATGGCGATCCTGCTGTCGCTGTTGACCACCCACTCGGCCGACCGGCTGATCGTGATCTACGCGGACTTCAAGGGTGAGGCCGGGGCGGACATCTTCCGCAACTTCCCGCAGGTCGTCGCCGTCATCTCCAACATGGCGGAGAAGAAGTCGCTGGCCGACCGCTTCGCCGACACCCTGCGTGGCGAGGTCGCGCGGCGTGAAACCCAGTTGCGCGACGCCGGACGCCGCATCCAGGGCAGCGCGTTCAACTCGGTCACCGAATACGAGGCCGCGATCGCGGCCGGGCATGACCTGCCTCCGATGCCCACGCTGTTCGTGGTCGCCGACGAGTTCACGCTCATGCTCGCCGACCATCCCGAGTACGCCGAACTGTTCGACTACGTCGCCCGCAAGGGTCGCTCGTTCCGGATCCACATCCTGTTCGCCTCACAGACGCTCGACATCGGCAAGATCAAGGACATCGACAAGAACACGTCGTACCGGATCGGACTGAAGGTCGCGAGTCCGTCGGTGTCGCGGCAGATCATCGGGGTCGAGGACGCCTACCACATCGAGTCGGGCCGGGAGCACAAGGGCGTCGGCTTCCTGGTGCCGGCTCCGGGCGCAGATCCGATCAAGTTCCGCAGCACCTACGTCGACGGCATCTACGATCCGCCGCGGCGCCCCAGATCCATTGTGGTGCCTGCTGATCCCCGCCCGCAGTTGTTCACCGCAGCCGAGGTCGACGCCGACGAGGACATCGTGGTGGCGCCCTTCGACGACGCGGACGTCCCCGTCGGCCCGCCGAAGAAACTGATCGCCACGATCGGTGACCAGCTGGCCGGCTACGGCCCGCACGCGCCGCGACTGTGGCTCGCACCGCTCGACGAATCGGTCGCACTCTCCAGTGTCCTGGCCGACGCCGCCGTCCCCGAGGGCCGGGGCGTGTGGCCACTCGGTGAGATCGACCGTCCGTTCGAGATGCGCCGTGACCCACTGCTTTTCGACGCCACCTCGGCGGCGGGCAACCTGCTGATCCACGGTGGTGCGAAGTCGGGCAAGTCGACCGCGCTGCAGACATTCATCCTGTCCGCGGCCTCGACCCACTCGCCGCGTGACGTCGTGTTCTACTGCTTGGACTACGGCGGCGGACAGCTTCGGCCGCTGGAGTCGCTGGCCCACGTCGGCAGCGTCGCCTCGCCGCTGGAGGCCGAACTCATTCGCCGCACGTTCGGCGAACTCGAGCAGCTTCTGGCGCGTCGCCGCCAGGCCGGCCCGGGGGAGATCCACCCGCGGGTGTTCCTGGTGATCGACAACCTCTACGCCTTCGGCCGCGACAACACCGACCAGTTCAACACGCGGAACCCGTTGTTGAACAAGGTGACCGAGCTGGCCAACAACGGCCTGGCCTACGGCATCCACGTCGTCATCACCACGCCCAACTGGCTCGAGGTCCCGCTGGCCATGCGCGACGGCCTGGGGATGCGTCTCGAACTGCGGCTGCCCGATCCGCGGGACAGCAACGTCCGGATCACGGGCGCGGTGCGCAGACCGGCCGAGAGTGTGCCTTACGACCAGCCCGGTCGCGGCCTGACGATGGCCGCAGAGCACTTCCTGTTCGCGGCACCGGAGTTGGGGCGCATCGACGAGATCAACGCACGGCACCAGGGTGTCGCGGCACCCGCCGTGCGCCTGCTGCCGACCGATCTGGCCCCGGCCGCCGTGGCTCCGCTGTACCTGGGAGCCGAGCAGGTCGTCATCGGTCAGCGCGAAGAGGATCTGGCGGCCGTGTCCGTCGACTTCGCCGCGCATCCGCTGCTGATGGCACTCGGCGACACCAAGTCCGGCAAGACGACGCTGCTGCGCCACATCATCCGCACAGTGCGGGAGAACTCGACCTCCGACCAGGTGGCCTTCACGGTGCTCGACCGTCGCCTGCATCTGGTCGAGGAGCCCCTGTTCCCGGACAACGAGTACACGGCCAACATCGACCGGATCACCCCGGCGATGCTCGGACTGTCGGCCATCATCGAAGGGCGCCGTCCGCCTGCCGGGCTGACACCTGCCGAGTTGGCCAAGTGGACCTACACCGGGCACACGCACTACCTGATCATCGACGACGTCGACCAGATCCCGGACGCTCCGGCGATGTCGGGACCGTATGTGGGACAGCGGCCGTGGACACCTCTGATCGGTCTGCTGTCGCAGGCGTCGGATTTGGGCCTGCGGGTGATCGTCACCGCCCGCGCCACGGGTTCCGGACATGCCCTGATGACCAACCCGTTGTTGCGCAGGATGAACGAACTGCAGGCCACAACGCTGATGTTGTCTGGGAATCCCCAGGATGGCGGCAAGATTCGCGGCCATCGGTTCTCGCGGCTGCCTGCCGGCCGCGCGGTGTTGCTGGACGACACCGACACCCCGACCCATGTCCAGCTCGTCAATCCGTTGATCGGCGTGAGCACCACCCACTTCAGCACCAACAACGAAGGAAGGGAGTAACCCATGACGCTCCGTGTGGTTCCCGAAGGCCTGGTGGCCACCAGTGCCGCGGTGGAGTCGTTGACGGCCCGACTGGCCGCCGCGCATGCCGCCGCCGCTCCGCTCATCAGTGCGGTGATTCCGCCTGCGGCCGACCCGGTCTCGCTGCAGACCGCCGCCGGATTCAGTGCGCAGGGCCTCGAGCACTCCGCCGTCGCCGCCCAAGGCGTCGAGGAGCTGGGCCGCTCGGGCGTCGGAGTCGGCGAGTCCGGCACCAGCTATGCCACCGGCGACCTGCAGGCCGCCTCCACCTACATGATCGCCCGCGGGGTCTAGATGACCGCGCCCGTCTGGTTCGCGTCGCCTCCCGAGGTGCACTCGGCGCTGCTGTCCAGCGGCCCGGGTCCCGGGGCGCTGTTGGCCGCCGCGGGTGCGTGGAGCGGTTTGAGTGCCGAGTATTCGGCTGCGGCGGCTGAACTTTCGGCTCTGCTTGGTTCGGTGCAGGCCGGCTCCTGGGAGGGGCCGAGCGCCGAGCAGTACGTCGCCTCGCATGCGCCCTATCTGGCGTGGCTCAACCAGGCCGCCATCAACAGTGCCGGGGTGGCCGCCGAGCACAACACGGCCGCGGCGGCCTACACCACGGCGCTCGCGACCATGCCGACGCTGGCCGAACTCGCGGCCAACCACGCCATCCGCGGCGCGCTGATCGCGACGAACTTCTTCGGCATCAACACCATTCCGATCGCGCTCAACGAGGCCGACTACGCCCGGATGTGGGTTCAGGCGGCCACCACGATGACCACGTATCAGGCGATCAGCACGGTCGCGCTGGCCACCGCGCCGCGGACCACCCCCGCGCCGTTCGTGCTGACGCCGGGTGTCGGCGAGATCGGCACCATGATGGCCAACCTGACGCAGATGGGCGCGCAGGCCCAGGCGACGGAATCGGGTTCGGCACTGGAGAGTTCCGAGAGCAGCCTGCCGGACTGGCTGCGGTCCTATCTGGAGGGCCTTCCCGGCGGTGAAGAACTCGTCAAGTTCTTCGAAGATCCGCTGGGCATCCTCCAGCAGATGATCACCGACTTCGCCACCAACCCGACGGCCGCGCTGACCACTTGGGGCCCACTGCTTTTCGCGCTCGGATGGCAGGTGGTCTCATGGATCGGCGCTCTGACCGTCTATCCGACGCTGCTGCTCTCCCCGCTGCTGCTGCCGGTGGTGCTCGGTCTCGGCATTCCCGCCATCGTCGCGTTGGCGGAGCGCCTCACCCAGGTGCCACCGCCCCTCGAAGAGGCGGCACCGGAGCCTGCGCCACCGATCCGCACCGAGCAGCAGTGGCCGCTGGCCAACGTGCCGGGCTCGGCCGCACCCGCGACGGGTGGGGCCGGTGCACCGCCCGCGCCGATGTCCGGAGGCGCGACGGCGACCCCTGTGCCTGCCGCAGGCGCCGAGATGGCGGGTTATGCGGTGCGCGGTGACGACCCGGGCGAGGGCTTCTGGCCGACGCTGACCGACCGCACCGGCGTCAAGGCACCGGCCTCCGACATGGCCGCCGCCGCTGCGGCAGGGGCCCTTGCCTCGACCCGCGAGAAGGCCCGCGCCCGGCGGCGCCGAGGCGCAGGGGTCAAGGACCGCGGACACCGCGACGAGTACATGACCATGGACGACGGACCGTCGACCCCGCCCGAGCCCACCCCGCAGCCGACGACCTCGGCGTCGACTGCGGGCGCGGGCCGATTGGGTGCCGCCGGAGGTTTCACGGGCACCGAGACCAAGGAGAAGGTCGGCGAGGCAACGGGTTTGACCACCCTCGACGACGACTCCTTCGGGAACGGCCCCACCACGCCCATGCTGCCCAACAGCTGGGGAGAGGGGGCACCACCTGAACGTCCGTAGTCGAAGAAACGTCCTGTTGAACAGACTGATTGGAGAACAACGAGCATGAGTCTTCTCGACGCTCACATCCCCCAGATCATCGCCTCGGAATCGGCGTTCGGCGCGAAGACCGCGCTGATGCGCAGCACCATCGCGCAGGCCGAACAGGCCGCGATGTCCGCTCAGGGCTTCCACATGGGTGAGTCCTCGGCCGCCTTCCAGGCCGCCCACGCGCGCTTCGTCGAGGTCGCCGCCAAGGTGAACACGCTGCTCGACGTCGCGCAGGCCAACCTCGGCGAGGCCGGTGCCACCTACGTCGCCCAGGATGCCGCCGCCGCCAGCACCTACGGAGGTTTCTGATGTCCCAGATCATGTACAACTACCCGGCGATGCTGGGCCATGCGGGCGACATGGGTGCCTACGCGGGCACGCTGCAGGCCCTCGGCGCCGACATCGCCACCGAGCAGGCCGCGCTGCAGAATGCATGGCAGGGCGACACCGGTATGACGTACCAGGCCTGGCAGGCGCAGTGGAACACCGCGATGGAGGAGTTGGTGCGCGCGTACCGGGCGATGTCCACGACGCACGAGACCAACACCATGTCGATGCAGGCGCGCGACGCCGCCGAAGGTGCTAAGTGGGGCTGACAGTCCTCATCGGAGTGACCAGTGGCGCCTAATGCGGTCGAACTGACCGTCGAGGCGGCCTGGTTCATCGCGGACACGGTGGGCGCCGGCACCTTCCCCTGGGTGCTGGCGATCACTCCGCCGTACCGCGACGGCTCTGATCGGGCGGCTTTCGTCGCCCGTCAGACCGAACACCTCACCCGACTGGGTGTGATGACCGACGGCAGGATCGACCCGGCCGTCGAGCAGTGGATCCGGGTGGTCTGCCACCCACAGCGCTGGCTCGAACTGCGCTTCGTGGGCAGCGGATCCGACTCCACCGATCTGCTGCGGGGGATTGTGGCGTGCCGTGACGACCGGATCGTGGTGGCGCTGCGCAACGCCCACCTCGTGACGTTCACGGCCGTCGACATCGTGGATCCGCACGGCCTGGTGCCCGTGGTCACGGTGGGTCTGTCGAATCGGCGTCCCGCCGCGTTCGACGAGTTCGCGATGCCGGCCAGGGTGGGGGCCCGCGCGGACGAACAGTTGCGTCGGGGCGCCGAACTGTCCTCGGTGATGGAGTATCTCGGCATCCCCGAATCCGCGCATGCCGTGGTGCAGGCGGTCTTCGCCGGGGCCCGATGCTATGTCGAGATCGTCGCGGGCCAGCGCCGAGACGCCACGGAGGACACCTCCGAGGTCGGTGTCGCGATCTTCGACACCGCCGAAGGGCGGGTGCTGGTGAGTCCCACCCGTGCCTATGACGGCGAATGGGTCTCCACGTTCACGCCAGGGACACCGTTCGCGATTGCACTTGCACTACAGAATCTGACCGCGACACTGCCTGACGGCCAATGGTTCCCGTCGGCGAACGTCGCACGAGACTTCACCACGCTGAAGAGCTGACCGAACCAAGCTGAGAGAGAACGAACAGATGACAGACATCTCCGGGGCGACTGTTGCCACTCCGGTCCTGCCGATCGTGCGCGTCGCGATCCTGGCCGACGGCCGCATCACCGAAGTGGCGCTGCCTGCCCAGGTTCCGCTGCGCGAGATCATGCCCGCGGTGTTCAAGCTGCTGCCCGAGCACGACGACGAGCAGGAGGATTCGGGGGTTCCGCGTCGGCTCAGCCTGGCCCCGATCGGTGGGGCGACGTTCTCTCTCGACGCCACCCTCGACACCGTCGGTGTCGTCGACGGTGATCTGCTTGCGCTGCAGCCGGTTCCCGCCGGTCCCGCCGCACCGGGGATCGTCGAGGACATCGCCGACGCCGCGGTGATCTTCTCCGAGTCCAGGACTCGGCCGTGGGGCACGCAACACATCGAGAAGGCGGCCCGCGCCGCCGTCGTCGCGGTGCTGCTGGCCGGCACCGGACTGGCCGTCGCACATCGGTTGGCGACCGGTCACACGGCGGGCCTCTACGCCGTGGCGGCGCTGGCCGCGATCGCAGTGGTGGCCGCACTGCTGCTGCGAGCCCGCTCGTCGCAGCCCGCAGCCGAATTGGCGGCCGTCGCGCTGGTCCCGATCGCCGCGGCCTTCGCGCTCGCGGTGCCCGGTGAATTCGGCCCCGCCCAGGTCATTCTCGCGGCCGCGGGCGTCACCGCCTGGTCGCTCATCAGCCTGATCCTGTCGGAGCGTTCGCTGTCGTTCTTCACCGCCACAACCGTCATCGGGTTCGGGGTGCTGGTCGCCGGCGCGGCCTCCGCGGTCTGGCACCTGCCGCTGCTCGCCCTGGGCTGCGGTCTGCTGGTGCTGGCCCTTCTGGTCACGGTGCAGGCGGCTCAGCTGTCCGCGGTGTGGGCGCGCCTGCCGCTGCCCGTGATCCCCGCACCCGGCGACCCGGCACCCACGGCGCCCTCGATCAAGGTTCTCGAGGATCTGCCGCGCCGCGTCCGCATCAGCGACGCGCATCAGACCGGCTTCATCGCTGGTGCGGTCGTGCTGTCGGTGCTGGGCTCGCTGGCCATCATCGGTGACGCCGCATCCATCCGTCCCGCGGCGTGGTACGTCGTCATCGGCACCGCGGTCGCAGCCGTGTTGCGGGCCCGCGTGTGGGACAGCGCGGCCTGCAAGGCATGGCTGTTGGCGCAGCCCTATCTGGCGGGAGTCTCGCTGCTCGTGCTGTTCGCCGCCCAGGCCCACTACTGGCTGGCGCTGTGGACCCTCGTCGTGCTGGCCGTCGCGGCGCTGGTCTGGGTGTTCGTCGCGGCGAACCCGAAACTGGCGTCGCCGGAGAGCTATTCGCTGCCACTGCGCCGCCTGATCGGTTTCCTCGGTGCGGGCATCGACGCGTCGCTGATTCCGGTGATGGCGTTCCTGGTCGGACTGTTCAGCTGGGTTCTCAATCGATGATCCGAGTGCTTCGACTCGGGCTCAAGGCCACGGCGGCGGGATCTGCGGTCGTGCTGCTGATGAGCCCGACCGCGTGGGCGATCACCCCGCCCACCGTCGACCCCGCTGTGGCGCCGCCCTCCGGGACTCCCGCACCGTCGGCGGCGATGCAGCAGCAGGGCGAGTGCGTCACGACGGGTGTGCTGCCCGGCACTGACCCGGCGTCGGCGTCAGCGAGCCAGAAGATGCTCAATCTCTCTGACGCGTGGTCCTTCTCGCGTGGAGCGGGGCAGACCGTGGCCGTCATCGACACCGGGGTCAAGCCCGGGCCGCGGCTGCCCAACGTCGAAGCGGGCGGTGACTTCCTCGGCACCACCAACGGACTGACGGACTGCGACGGTCACGGCACCCTGGTGGCCGGGATCATCGCCGGACAGCCCGGCGACGACGAATTCTCCGGTGTCGCACCGGAAGCGCGCGTGTTGTCCATCCGTCAGACCTCCTCGCGGTTCTCGCTGCGCACGCAGGGCGGGGATCCCGCCATCGAACGGGCGTCGGCCGACATCTCCGCGATGGCTCGCGCGGTGGTGCACGCCGCGGACCTCGGCGCACGCGTGATCAACATCTCGTCGGTCACCTGTCTGCCGGTGAACAACCCGGTCGATCAGGCCGCCCTCGGCGCCGCACTGCGGTACGCCGCGGTCGACAAGGACGCCGTAATCGTGGCGGCGGCCGGGAACGACACCGGTCCCGACTGGATCTCCGGCGGTCAGACCTGCGAGTCCAATCCGATCAACCGTTCGGCAGATCCCGAGGACGCCCGCAACTGGGCGGGTGTCGGTGTCCTGTCCGCGCCGTCGTGGTGGCAGCCGTATGTGCTGTCGGTCGGGTCGCTGACGCCGACGGGGCAGCCGTCGAAGTTCACGATGACGGGTCCGTGGGTGGGGATCTCCGCACCCGGCGAGAACATCGTCTCCCTCAGCAACGGCGACGGCGGCCTGGCCAACGGGGTGCCCACCGACCGCGGTCCGATGCGCACCGTCGACGGCACCAGCTTCGCGGCGGCCTATGTGTCCGGCGTGGCGGCCCTGGTCCGCAGCCGGTTCCCCGAACTGCCTGCGGTGCAGGTGATCCAACGGCTCACGGCCACCGCGCACAACGGTGCCCGCGAGCCCTCCAACGTCGTGGGAGCGGGGACACTCGACCCCGTCGCCGCCTTGACGTGGGAGTTGCCGCCGGGTGATCCGAGCCCCGCTGCCAGCACCCAGATCGCGGCGCCCGTCGTGGCACCGCCCGAAGACCACACGCCGCGCAACATCGCGTTCGGCGGTACGGCAGCACTGGCGCTGGCCGTGGCCGCGACGGCCTATGTGGCGCATCGACGAAAGGAACGTTCCCAGTGAGGATCGTGTGGCCGGGACCCGGTCGACTCTCCCTGGCGCTGCTGGCCATCGTGCCCGCGGCCATGGCCTACCCGTGGCAGACCGTGACCGGCAGGTGGCTGCTCGGGATCGCCGTCGTGCTCTCGATCATCCTGTTCGGATGGTGGCGCGGACAGCATTTCACCACGATCGTGCGCCGCCGCGTGGCCCTGCTCGGTGCTCGCAGTGGTGGCGGAGCGCACCATCTGGTGGCGCAGGACACGGCCGACGCACGCACCACCGCGGTCCTTCGGGTGCTGCCGGACAGTGCCGGTGACCTGCCGCTCCCGGTGATCGCGAGCTACCTCGACCGGTACGGCCTGCGTTGCGAGGCCGCGCGAATCACCAGCCGGGACAACGCTGTTGGCCGCACCACGTGGGTGGGCCTGACCATGTCGGCGGCCGCCAACCTGTCTGCCCTGCAGGCCCGGTCGGCCCGGATCCCGCTGCGCGGGACCGCCGAGATCACGCTGCGCCGCCTGGCCGATCATCTGCGTGAGCTCGGATGGCAGGTCAGCACCACCGAGGCCGACGTGCCGGACCTGCTCGGGCCCGAGGCCAAGGAGAAGTGGCACGCCATCCAGGACGGCTCGCAGGGCTTCCTCGCGGCATACACTCTGCCGGTGGATGAATCGCTGTCGGAAACGCTGACCGCGCTGGCGGATCTGCCGCCGTCGTCGGCGAAAGAGGTGTGGACCACGCTCACGATCACGCCGGGTGCCCGGGTGTCGGCCGCATGCGCCATCCGCACCGGGGAACTCCCCGGCAAGTCAGTTCCGGTGTCCGGTCTGGTGCCGCTGGGCGGGCGTCAGCGTGCCTCGCTGTACGCGATCGCGCCTGACGCCGTCGACGTCGTGACTGCGACGACCGGTTCGGTTGAGTTGCTCGAGTCGGTGCGCTGGCCCGCCGGACGCGTGGCCGTCGATGCTTAGAGGCTGCGCCTAGAACATCAGCGGGGCAAGGAACTTCGTCATCCGCCGCAGGTACTCCGGCTGGCTCACATGCAGGATGTGGTTGCCGGGGAACCAGTGCAGTTGGCAGCGGTCCCAGTGCTCCCACAGTGCCTCGGCCTGCTCCGGGGGAGCGAGGCGGTCACCCAGGCCGGTGATGATGAGCCGCCGGTCCTTGGGGACCTTGGGCGCGTACGTCAGCGGTGAGTGGAAGGCGGACGACGCGAATGCCTCTTCGCGGGTGATCCCGCTGGCGTAGCGGCCGAACTCCACCAGTTTGTTGGCCGGCCACCAGTCGTCGAACGCCGACTCCGGGTTGACCACAGGGACATTCGGGATGACCGCCTGCAGGCGGTCATCGGCGCTGGCGATCAGCGCTGAGGTGTAGCCGCCCAACGACATTCCGGTGAGCGCGATCTTCTCGACGCCGGTGGACTCCAGATAGTCCAGGATGGAGCGGAAGTCGTGCACAGCCTGGGCCATGGCCTCGGCCATCCCCGCCATGCCGTTGGAGAAGAAGCCGTAGCCGCTGAAAGGGGAATAGCGCTCGGCGCGTCGACCGTGGAACGGCAGCGTGTAGAGCAGCACATCGAATCCTGTGCGGTAGAACCACGGCAGCGAGAAGAACAGTCCGTTGAACAGGTACGGCGAGCCGAGAAACCCGTGGATGACGCACAGTGTCGGATGTGGGCCGTCGTCGTGGCGCCAGTGCTGTGCGTGCACGACGTTGTTTCGGTTCAGCCCGCGCCACAGGTTGCGCATGTCCGGGTTGAGGGCCTCGTAGCTGCTCTGGAACTGCACGTGTTCGACGTTGCCGTGCGCCACCCACCGGGCCACCGCATTGGCCGGTTTCACCGACACGCGTGGTTCCGCGATTGGGGCCGGGAACGATTTTGCCGCATCGTGTTCCGCGGCGAGGTCGGCGTAGAACCGCAGGTGCTCGCGCTCCTGGCGCAGGTTGGATCCACGGAGCACGCCGGCCACGACGGGCGGGAGCATGGCACCACCCACGAGCGAGGCGACGCCGGTGCGCAGGCCCAGGTCGGCGACGGCCGAGGCGTCGACGATGAGACGTTGCGTGAGAGTCAGTTCCGAGCGGTCGGGCAGTCCGCGTTCCCCGGCGTCGGCGCCTGGTACGTCGGGAACGGGGATAGGCGGATCGACCGGTTCAGCTTCAGCACTGGAGCCCACGATTCCGATGGTAGCCCCGCGCCTCCTCAGGTGAGGCCGAACAGCCTGGCTCCGTTGCCGTAGAAGACGTTCGCAAGCCAGTTGTCGTCGCCCACCTCGAGATCGATGATGGCCTGCATGGCTTCGGCGTAGCTGTAGGGGATGTTCGGGAAGTCGCTGCCGAACAGGATGCGGTCACCGAGATCACGGAGGCGGTGCAGGTGATCGGTGGGGAACGGACTCATCTCCTCGGCGAAATGGGTGAACGCCATGGTGGTGTCCAGGCAGACCTGCGGATAGTCGTCGCAGATGTCGAGGAACTCGGTGTATTCGGGCATGCCCATGTGGGCGATCACCAGGTCCAGTCGCGGGTGGCGCCGCAACAGGGTGCGGATGCGGTCGGGGCCGGTGAACTCACCGGGTGCCGGCCCTGAACCGCAGTGGATGATGATCGGACGGCCGTGATCGGCCAGCGTGCCCCACACCCCGTCGAGCAGGGGGTCGTTCGGGTCGTAGGCGCCCACTTGGATGTGGACCTTGAAGACTCGGGCGCCTGAGACGATCGCGGCCTGAACGTAGTCCCGCGCGTCCGGTTCCGGGTAGAACGTCGCAGTGTGGACGCAGTCCGGCGTCAGCGTGGCGAACTGCGCCGCCCAACTGTTGAGCCACTCGGCCATCTGCGGTTTGTGCGCGTAGACCAGGGACGTAAAGGCGTGCACACCGAATCGGCGCAGGGTGTGCACACGCTCCTCTTCGGCGGTGCGATACCGGATGGGCCATTGGCGACCGGTGAGCGGGCCGACCGAGTCGAAGTACTGCCAGACCTTGTCCATCACGTTCTTGGGCATGAAGTGGGTGTGCACGTCAATGATCCCCGGCAGGCCGAGGCCCTGCCAGATGCGGCGTACCGATTCGAACTCGTCCATCGTCATAGAGGATGTCACCATGTGGAACCCCGACGTCTATCTGGCCTTTGCGGACCATCGGGGACGGCCCTTCTTCGACCTGACGTCGCGGATCGGCGCCACCGACCCACGGCGGGTCGCGGACCTGGGCTGCGGGCCGGGCAATCTGACCGTCACGCTGGCGCAACGGTGGCCGAACGCCGTCCTCGAGGCCGTCGACTCCTCACCCGAGATGGTCTCTGCGGCCCGGGAGCGGGGACTCGACGCCGTGGTGGGTGACATCACGGCCTGGACACCCTCGCCCGACACCGACGTCGTGGTGTCCAACGCCGCGCTGCAGTGGGTGCCGTCGCATCGCGACGTGCTGGTGCGGTGGGCGTCGACGTTGGCGCCGGGCGCGTGGATCGCCATGCAGGTGCCCGGTAACTTCGACAACGCGTCGCACCGTGCCGTGCGTACCGTCGCCCGGTCTCGTGAGTTCGCGGATGACCTGGCCGACATCACTTTTCGTGATGCCGACGTGGTGGACACGCCCCTGCAGTACGCGGAGCTTCTCACCGACGCCGGGTGTGCGGTCGATGCGTGGGAGACCACCTATATCCATGAACTGGCGGGGGAGACGCCGGTGCTGGACTGGATCACCGGGACCGCGTTGACCGATGTGAAGTCCAGGTTGTCTGAGCAGCGTTGGCAGGACTACCGGCGGGCGATCATTCCGCTGCTCGCGCAGGCCTATCCCGCGCGTCCGGACGGGACGACGTTCTTCCCGTTCCGGCGGGTGTTCGTGGTCGCCCAGGTGCTCTAGCCCCTCCCCGCGAGCGGGCTGGGGTCCCCGCTTGCGGGGCGTCGGTACGGCGCCACGCCGCGGTTTGCGTACAAAATGGGCCGGTCAATGCGCCTCTGCGCCGATGTGGCCCCTAATGCGACGCGACGGCGGGCACCCTGCCGGTGAATCGCAAGATGACCGGCACGAATTCGGCCAGGTGGAGAAGTCCTTCGCCCCTCCACTGCGCCGCGCACGTCGCTGGGCAACTTTCCGATGCCCAGCAACCTCCGCAGTATCACGGCCATGGCCGGGACATCAGCTCAGGCGCGGCAGTCCGGAGTCGCCTTTGTTGTGAAGCAGATTGAGGAAATCGATGGTGTCCCACGCCTTGATGTAGAAGTTCTCCTTGAACCTGGCCGCGCCGACTTCGACATTGAGCAGATCGGCCACCTGGTCGTAGCCGTAGTAGAGAATCCCGATCGGCGGCAGCGTCAGCAGCAGTTGGTTGATCGCCACCTGCGTGGCGCGCTGGTCGCCTCCGATCGTCCCGCCCGCGATCTGAAGAAGTGGGACAGGGAGATTCACCCACGGAATCATCTGGCTCACACGGTATCCGGCCTCAAAGCCCTCACGCACGAACGGATCGAACACGTCGGGCGAGACACGGAGAACCACGTTGCGCACCGACAGCACCGGGCCGAACATGCCTGCGGGTGTGGGATCGGGGTCGTTGGCCCGGAACGGGTTGGTGAACGGAGCATCGGTGTCGGGGGCAGCCGCGGTGTCCGAGGCGGCCGCCGTGGTCTGGACGGCACTCAACGGCGTCAACGCCTTCGCGGCTTTGGCGGCCTTCTCCGCCAGGACAGAATCTGACGTTGTCGCGGTGAGCTTCGCCGCCTTCGCGGTGGAGAACTGCTTCTTGAGGTTCTCCACGGCGTCGGCCGGATCGAACTTCGGAAGTTCCCTGTCGAGCTTGGGGAGCTTCGTCTCGGCGAACTTCTTCTGGACGTCGGCGACCCTCTTCTCGACGTCGACCCGCCTTGATTCGACGTCGGCCCGACGCTTCTCGAATCGCGCCTCGATCTTGGCCGCCGGGGACACGCGTTGCGTCTTCTCGACCTTGGCGGTGCGCGTGGGGGTGACGGTGCCCGTGTCGGTCTCGGCGTGTGCCGTCGCCTGCCCGCCCACGGCCATCGCGACTCCGACTCCGGCCGCCACTGCGGCCCCGCCGAGATATCCCACGCACTTCGCTGACGCCATTGTCATCCTTCCCAGAGACCGAAGTGCATCGTAGAGCGCCGACTCGGAAAGGGCAGCGCAAGCGTTGTGGTACGAGTGAGGAGTGACCCCGCGGACGGCAGTGACAGCAGTGGTGTCGGCGCTGGTCTTTGTGGTGATGTTGGTCGGTTACCTGTTGAGCTGGGCCTGGCTGCATGAATTCGACATGAGGCTGCTGCAGCCGTTCAACGACTTCGGCCTCGAGAATCCCGGCTGGGTGCGGGCCTGGGACTGGGTCAGCCTGATCGGCAGCCCGGTGGTGATCCGGCTGATCACGCTGGGTTTGATCGTCTGGTTCGCGGTTCGTCGCGAAGCCAGGACGGCGGTGTTCCTACTGCTCACGGTCGAACTCAGTGCAGTCCTGACTCAAGTGGTCAAGGAGGCCGTGGACCGTCCGCGCCCGTCAACGGCGTTGGTTCACGCGACGTCGTCGTCATTTCCGTCCGGGCACGCCCTGGGTGTGATGGTCTGCGTCCTGGCGCTGCTCACGGTGTTTCTGCCCCGAGTCGCCGCGCAGTGGCGCACGCCCCTCATCGTCATGGGTGCGGTGGCTGTGGTGACCATCGGCGTCTCAAGGGTGGTGCTCAACGTCCATCACCCGTCCGATGTGCTGGCCGGATGGGCGCTGGGCTACCTCTACTACCTGCTGTGCCTGCCGGTGCTCAGGGCAGAGGCCGAAAGACCGGCAGCACTCGATACATCGACGTGAACGTGGCCTCGTCGTACTCCTCGCCGACCTCGCCATCGCGGGCCACGGCGATGGGTCCGTTGGCGCTCGTGAAGCTGAACTCCGGCACCTGCATCTCGTGGTACAGCGGGCTGCGCTCCAAACGGCCGAACGCCAACGCGGCAAGGATCCGCAGGCGGGCGAGCGGGCGGCCGGTCTCCAGGATCCGCACATCGATCAGTCCGTCATCCATCCTGGTGCGCCGCGATGGCGCGAACCCGGCCGGCAGATACACCGAATTGCCGAGGAAGAACAGCGACGTCTGCAGGGTCTTGTTGTCGTACGTGATGGTGACGGGCTCGTCTTTGCGCAGCGTGTGCAGCATGGCGTAGATCCCGGCGACGGGCTTGCCCAGTCGATGTTCGAACTTCTCGCGGGTCTGCACAAAGAACGGGTACGCGCCGATGCTCGCCGTGTTGACGACCATGCGGGACTCGTTGAGGCACACCAGATCGACGCAGACCACGCTGCCGTCGCGGATGGCACCGACGGTGTCGGCCACCGTCGGGCACCCGATGTCCTTGGCGAAGTGGTTGAACGTCCCCGCGGGAAACACCGCCAACGGAAGCTTGGCGTCGATGGCCACCGCCGCGGCCGTGGACACCGTGCCGTCGCCCCCGGCGATCGCGAGCACCTCGGCGCGCGCGGCGGCATCGCGCAGAATCTGTTCGGGATCGTCGTCCTCGCCGAGTTCGACTATCTCGGCCCTCGGTAGTGCCTCGCGCACCTCGCCGAGCACACGGGCGCCTGTTCCGCTGCCCGAGGCGGGGTTGACCACCAGGACCACGCCGGCGCCGTCGGGCCGTTCGGGAGTGTCGACGACGAGGGGTTCGGTGCGGGGCAGCCTCGTCTCGACGACAGGCGGCACAAGCCTGCCGCCGAGGACCGCGATGCCTGCGCCGATGCCGAAGCCGGCCACGACGTCGCCGGGGTAGTGCGCACCCGTCGCGACCCGCGACAGGCCGACGAGTCCGGCGAGCAGCGCCAGCGCCAACCCCAGTCCCGGACTCTCCAGCCCGACGGCAACGGCGAACGCCGCGGCGCTGGCCGAATGTCCGGAGGGCAGTGAACTCGACGTCGGGAACCGCTTGATCTGCCGGGGCAGGGGCACCGAGGTCCTGTTCGGCCGTGGACGCTTCCACAGCCGTTTGGCCACCTGGTTGGTCACCATGCTGGTGACGCCGAGCGTCGCGACACCCCGCGCCGCGCCACGACGTGCGCCGGGGTTGCCCGAAGACATCAGAATCGCCGCAATCGCGAACCACAGCTTGGAGTGGTCGGCCGCGCGGGTGAGTGGCGGCATGATCGTGTCGAGCAGTGGTGTGGGCGAGTCGGCGATGGCTTCGAACACCTCGCGGTCGAGGGTTCCCAAGCCTTGGGTGATCTGTCGGATTCCGCGATTGCGTTGCCAGGGCAGAGTCATCCAACCCAGGCTAGCTGCTCGATTCAGGAACCGGGGTCGTCGGCGGATTTGCCGGAGTTCTTGTCGCTCGGAATCACGATGCGACGGGTGGCGACGGTCTTGCCTTCGACCTGCTTGGAGACGGTCGGCGCGGTCGGTGGCGCCGAGACGCGGCCGGTGACCGGTGTGCCGTTCTTGACCGACGGGACGGAGACCTTCTTGGTGGCGGTCTTGTCGTCCTTGTCGCCGGCGCCGCCGCCCTGCATCGCGCCGGGCGGCATCATCGGGTAGCCGCCCATTCCGCCGACCGGGGCGGTGGGTGCGACTGGTGCCGCCGGGGCGGACGGGATCGAACCGGCACGGGCCGACGTGGGTGTCGTCGACGCCCCGGGAGGTGCTGCCGGGCCGAGCATCGACATCGGCGTCGTGCCGCCACCGCCACCGCCGCCGGCTCCTCCGGCATCCTCCAAACCTTCTGCGCCGCCGCCCATCTCATCCCATGCGGCGGCATCGAAAGCCTCCGGGCCGATCTCCGCAGCCCCATCCCCGAGATCGCCCATTCCCTGCTGCAGGAAACCCTGGATGGACTGGGCGAGTTGCTGGGGCATCTCGGTCAGCGGCTTCAGGGCACCACCCAACGCCCCCGCGAGTCCGCCGGCGATGCCGCTGGCCATCTGCGGAATCTGCTCGGCCATCTTGCTGACCTCCTGCAACTGCGCCTGCGACTTCGCCTCGTTCTCGGGGAACTTCGTGAGGGCGTCTTTGGTCAGCGCTTGGCGTTCGGCGTAGCCCTTCTGCAGGTCGGCGATGTCTTTGGGGTCGTCACCGTTGGCGGCGGCGATCAGCGCGGCCAGGATCTGCTCGACCCAGACCGTTGTCGGGCCAATCATGTCGGGAGTGATCCCGGGTGGAGGCGGCACGATGTCCGCCGCGGAGTAGCTGTGCCCGTCGTATTCGATCTCGCCGGTCATCGTCCCCCCTGCAATGCCTGGAACCAGGCGAAATGGTAGTTCACGGTGGTCTTCCGGCCGGCGATCAGAGCGTCGATCGCGGCCAGCAGTTGCCAGTTGCCGATCTCCTGGGGGTCGGCGTTGGGGTAGGTTGCGAGCACCTTCTGCGCCTGGGCGTGGAGGTGTTCGCGCAGGAGTTCAGCTTCGGTGTCGAGGATGCCGGTGCCCGCGACCCCCGCCTTGGCGAGAGTGTGGGCCAGTCTCGGCAGACCGTCACGCCAGTTGGCGGCCTGTGTCAGCTCCCAGTTGAGGTCGTCCACCTGGGGAAGATCGCGGGATCGGATCGACATCGGCACCTGCTCAACGTCTTTGGCGTCCGGGAGAAACTGGCCTGGGCTCCAGCTTTCGACGATCTCGGTGTCGGGGAGCAGGGACCCCAAGCTTGCCGCTCGACGCTCTGGTAGCAGAACTGTTGTTCCTGTGGGGATTTCGACGTGCGGAGGTATCCACCCGCTGGCGAGGTCGGTGACCAAGACCGTGATGCCGTCCTCACGTTCGCCAATGGCCCAGCGCAGCTTCGGTTCCTGACGGGCGACGGCTTCGAGCAGATCCTGCAGTCTGGTTCGTTTGGCGGCTTCCGCGGAGGTGGCGCCGGCGACGGCACCTGCAGACGTTGCGAAGGCGGCCTCGGTGAGACCCGTCGGTGTGACGGGTGGCGTTGCCGCGGTGGGTTGTTGGCGCACGACGGCCTGCTGGTTGAGTGCGCCTGCGCCTGCCGACGGATTGACCGGGGCTGATGTGGGGGCGGCGGCAAGTGGCGGGGGTGGTGCGGGCGTGGCGGCGACGGGTGGTCGGAGGTCGGCGCCGTAAGCAGGGAGTGTGGTGCTCGGTACGACGGGGCCTGCCGGTGCGATCGGTGCAGCGGCGACGGGCGCGACTGGGGCGGCGTACAGCGTCGAGGACTCGGTGGCCTGCGCCGGCTCGACGCTTGTTGCGGGTGCGTCGAAGATGGCGTGACCCGACGAGGGGACGGTCGGCGGTGAGTAATTGCTCGTGGAGGGCGCGAAGTCTGGTTGCGTCGGGGGCGTCGGGTGGAACGCGGTGTCCATCACGTTCTGAGTGAGCGCTTCTGTGCTGGTGGACAACGGCGTCCCCATGTCCATGCCCCTGGTGAAACTGTCGGTGAACTGTTGCGGTCCGAAAGTTGTTGGGGCGGTAGGGATGCTGGGGGTCGACGGCGCCACGGGTGCGCTGACGTTGGCGGACGGGAGCGTGGTGCCTGTGGTTGGGATAGTTGGGGCGGTGGGTGCCGTGGGGGAGGTGATTGGGGTGGCGTCGGGGAGGGCGGCGGGCAATGCACTCGTGGTTAGTTGATCCGGTGCAGGCGCCACATTGCTCACGGTGTTGCTGTATTCGCCTGAGCGAGTTAGGGACGAGTCAGTCAGGTCTTGTGTTGGCGACGGCATCGGCTGCGCAACCTGGTCTGTCTTATCGGACATCGCTAAGACGTTGTCAGTCAACGGGTCTTGTCGGATCGGACTCCGAGGCAGCTGCGATGAATCGGCGAGATTCTTCTCTACGAACGAGCGAATGTCGTTTTGAGTCTGCGGTGGAGGCTTGCCGATGTCGATGCCGTTCGCCCTTGCAAATTCTTCCGGCGTTCGTTGATCTCCCTGCGTAAGTAGTACCTCGCGTAGCGAGTTCAACATTGAATCTGCACGTTGACTTGCCCTGTGTGCAGCGTATTCCGAGTGCTTCTCAATCGCCGCAGTTATCTCAGCGATCTTCTGAGGCAGCGGTTTCTTGGACTGCGCTATGCCAGAAATTTCCTTGTCGGCGTCTGCCGCGACCTGTCTCAGCTCCGATCTCAAGCCCTCGAGCTCGCTGGCGGCCGATGAATAAGCGGCTTTCTTGATGCCGTTTCGCCGTGACACATCATTCGAGTGGGTCTCCCCGTTCTGAAATGCAGACCGGGTCGCGTCCGCAGTGACACCGCTGAGGGGGCCCAAAACGCCAGTTCGCGTAACACCAAGCTGGAGCCCGTAATCTTCAAGGAGCGTCTGGTTCGACGCTCGATTACGTGACGAGTTTGCGGCGGCAGTGACTGCTGCTTCGCTTGGCCAATGTGGACCCACAATGGGCTTAGCCCACGGGCCGCCGGGAACATCAAACACCGCATTCGCGCCTTACGGCTAACTCAGCCGACCTGATGTCGGCCCTGCGCGATTCGATGTCGGCGGCTGGAGCGTCAGCCAGTTGGTCCAAGATTGCGCGGTGGTATGTATCGGCGAGTTTGTTGATGGCCGCTGCTAGGGCTTGAGGCGTTGCTGGATTCTTACGGAGCGCGGAATTCAGATAGTCACCTGACGCATGGAGGGCCAACTTGAGTTCGACCGATAGTACGAAGGTATCTGTCGGGTCCGTGCTGATCCTTGATGATGCAGTCGTGAGTGCTGCGTAAACCACGTGGTACGCATCGCACACAGCGGCGTTCGCATCCGCGATCTCCTGCTCGCTGTACTGGGGCGCAGTCGAGTCATCCTCGGCAGGCGCAGGCCGAAACCACGACGCAATAGCCACAGCCAGTGCGGCCACCGCCAGCAGCGACACCAGTACAAGCGGCAACCGGGACGGGCGACGCGCGGGAGGTGGCCCCTGGGGCGGCCATGGAGGGGGCGCAATGGGCGTGCGGGCGGCGTGGGTCATGCCTGTGTGGGGTTGGGGAGTTCCCGGTGCCGGCGGCAGCCCCCCAAACGGCGCATCGGACATCCTGCGATCGTAACCGGATTTTGCTGGGGCGCTATTCAGTGATTTGGCGGAGTGCAGCCGCCCTAGCTGGACAATTGCGACCCGCAGCCAAGGAGGACACCCCCGCACCACCCCCTGGCCGGCCGGGTTTGTACGCCGAACACGGCGTGTCGGCGTACAAACCCGGCCGGTCGCGGAGGGGGTGGGAGACGATGGGGACACCATGAACCACGCACGCCGTCTGCTCAGTGTGCTCATCGCTGCCTGCCTGGCATTCGTCGCCGCACCGACCGCCCATGCCGAGTTCACGCCGTGGTTCGCCAACAGCGTCGGCAACGCCACGCAGGTGCTGTCGGTCGTCGGCACCGGCGGCTCGGACGCCCAGTTGGAGGTGTGGCAGCGCGGCGCCGCGGGCTGGCAACTGGCGGCAGCGGCGATCCCGGCCAAGATCGGGGCCAAGGGCATGTCGAAGGACCACTTCGACGGCTCAATGATGACGCCGATGGGTGTCTACACCCTGGACTTCGCGTTCGGCACAGCTCCTAATCCGGGCGGTGGACTGCAGTACGTCCAGGTCACGCCCGACCACTGGTGGGACGGCGATATGAAGAGCCCGACTTACAACCTGATGCAGGTCTGCAAGAAGGACCAGTGCGCCTTCAACACCAACCCCAGCAGCGGCACCGAGAATCTGCACATCCCGCAGTACAAGCACGCGATTGTCATGGGCGTGAACAAGGAACGCGTGCCCGGCAAGGGCGGCGCGTTCTTCGTGCACACCACCGACGGCGGCGCCACCGCGGGATGTGTGGCGCTCGACGACGGCAAGCTCGTGGAGATCATGCGCTGGCTGCGGCCCGGCGCGATGATCGCCGTCACCAAGCAGCAGTGAGGGGCCGTGTTTGTACGCCGAACACGGCGCGTCGGCGTACAAACACGGCCTCTCGCGGGGGACCCCAGACCTGTCGCGGGGGGGATCAGTCCAGCGCGGCGCCCGGCGTCAGCTTGAAGTCGAGACCCTTCAGAGACATCGTCGCCTCGTAGGTGCGCTCGTATCCCGTGGCGCTGATCCGCCACCCGTCGGCGGTGCGCCGGTACCGATCGTTGTAGAAGGCCGCCCCGATCAACATGAAATCGAAGTCCGGCACCATCACCCGGTCCTGCAGGTACCACGTCGCGGTCGCCTCATCGCCGTCGACCGTGATCTCGGGGTGAGTGACCCGATGTTCGGTGATCACGTTGGGCGGCAGGGACGCGCGCATGTAGGCCACCAGCGATTCCCGGTCGGTGAAGTGGTGCTCCTCGCCGACGGACGAACCGTAGTCGCCGACGATGTCCTCGGTGAGGGTGCCCGCGAACTCCTCCCACTTCTTGGTGTCCAACGCGCGTAGGTAGCGGTACTTGACCCGCTTGATGTCTTCCAGATCGCCCATGGCCAACATTGCAGCACACGCCGCACCTTCGCCGGGGCGAAGGTGCGTAGTCGACTACGCGTGCTCAGCAGCCACCCAAGGATCGAATCTGATCAGATGGCATCTCTGCACCATGTCGCCAGTGGCGACACCCTCCGCTCACTGGCCCGACGGTTCTTCGCTGATCCCGAACTCGCAGCAGCGCTGGCCGCGGCGAACGGACTGGCCCCCTCGGACAAGCTGGTCGTGGGCCAGGACCTGCTCGTCCCGTACATCACCCGGCGGCACCTGGTCTCCGAATCCGACACCCTCTTCGACCTCGCGGAGTTGCACTACGGCGACGTTGCGATGTTCCCCATGCTGGCCGCCGCGAACCACATTGCAGCGCCCTACCTTCTCATCCCAGGCCAACACCTGCTGATTCCCGACCTGGTCAACGTCAGCCACCACATCGTCTACCCCGGCGACACCCTCCGAGGGTTCGCGATCCGCTGGTACAACGACGAGCGCTGCGACGTCCTGATCGAGTACGCCAATCACCTTGCGACACTGGATGACATCGAAGTCGGCCAGAAATTGATTCGGCCCGCCCTGAACCGCCGCCACGTCGTCGAGGAGTTCGAGACCTGGGAACAGATGAGCCAGCGGTGGTACGGCGACCCGCTTCTGAAGGGGCTGATCGCGGCCGCCAACCACCTCGCGGTGGACCAACCACCGCCGCCCGGTCAGACCCTCTTCTTCCCGGATCTCGCTGAATTCTGAAGGAACACCGTCGCCATCTGCACCAGGGTGGCTCGTTCCCGCTGCCACTCGATGGGCGCCCCGATCGCCATGCCGGCCAGCACCATGCCGCGAAGAGCTGCCCAGATGACCTGAGCGACTTCGTGATCCGCGGGATCCTCGGAGATCAGCCGGCCCAGACTGTTGATCGCGTCGTTCATGTCCAACAGATGCCGGTGTGACGATTCGCCGAGGCTGCCCCTGGTGGACTGCAGGATCTCGAACGCGGCCATCGACGTCGGGCTCCGATAGCACTCCCAGGCGATGTCGACGACGGTCTCGATGCGCGCCTGCAGTGGCAGGCCGGAGACGTCGGCCGTCGAGAGGCTGTCGATGAGGCGTGCGACGCCGTCGTCGACGACGGCCATGAGCAGTCCGTTGCGATCCCCGAAGTGGTACTGGATGACGCCCCAGGTGACGCCCGCGCGTTCGGCGACATGCTTGGCGGTCGCGGCGGGGAAACCCTCTTCGACCACGCAGCGCACGGTCTCGTCGATGATCTTCGCGCGGGTGTCATCGCCGCGCTTTCGGGGCGCGGTGGTGCGACGGGTCGGCACGGCCGACGAAGCCGAACTTGTCATCGTTGACTTTATAACATTGACGACTCTATGTTTAAAGCGTGACTACAGCCCCCAGTCGCTTCGCTTCGTTGTCGCGTGCCGAACTGGCCACGCTGGTGCCCGAACTGCTGCTCATCGGCCAGATGATCGATCGATCCGGAATGGCCTGGTGCATCAGCAGTTTCGGCCGCGAGGAGATGCTGCAGATCGCCATCGAGGAGTGGGCCGGAGCCAGCCCGATCTACACCAAGCGCCTCCAGCGGGCGCTGAAGTTCGAAGGCGACGACGTTCCGACGATCTTCAAGGGCATGCAACTCGACATCGGCGCCCCGCCACAGTTCATGGACTTCCGGTACGTCATCCATGACCCGTACCACGGCGAGTTCCACCTGGACCACTGCGGCGCCCTGCTCGACGTCGAACCCATGGGCGAGGACTACGTGCGCGGAATGTGCCACGACATCGAGGATCCGACCTTCGATGCGACGGCCGTCGCCACCAACGCGCGGGCCCAGATCCGACCCATCCACCGCCCGCCCCGCACGCCGGCGGACCGGCACCCGCACTGCGCCTGGACCGTGTCCATCGACGCGTCGAATCCCGAGGTGTCGGGCCTGCCGCCACTGCAGATCATCGAGAAGACCAGGGCGGCCACATGGCCGCTGGCGCCCATCGACACCGCTGACGAGGGACACTCGGACTACTCCGGCCCGCTCGTGAGCGACTTCGACTTCGCCGGCTTCTCGAAGTCGGCGCTGGTGCGCATCGCCGACGAGGTCTGCCTGGAGATGCACCTGCTGAACCTGTCGTTCGTGCTCGCGGTCAACGCCCGGGCCACCGACGCCGATCAGGCCCGCGAGATCTGCACCAAACAGCTGATCGGACTCGCCGGTATCGCCGCCGAGCGGATCCACAAGGCGCTCAAGCTCCCCGGCGGCGTCGAGGGTGTGCTGCGGACCCTTGAACTGCATCCGCTGGTCAACCCGAACGGCTACGTCGACGCCGAGTTCACCGGCGACCGCATGCTGGTCCACCGCAGCGCGGCCCACGACGACGGAGCCTGGATCTCGCTGTGCGGACCCGGTTCGACGAAGGCGCTGCAGGCCATCGCCACGGCCGCCGACCCCTTCGTGGTCCCGCACGTCGACGGCACCGACACCGACTGGACGCTGGAACTGACCGTCGGCGACACCGCAACCAAGGTGCAGTCCGAAGTCGAGGTGGTGAAGTTCAGCGGCGGCGCCGATTTCGCTTTCGAACCGCGCAAGTCCCTGCCGCTGACCGTCGTCTGACGCCATGACGTACCGCGTTCTGCAGTGGGGCACTGGCGCGGTGGGCCGAGAAGCGCTGCGCGGCATACTCGATCGTTCCGACCTCACGCTGGCCGGGGTGAAGGTGTACACCGACGCCAAGGCGGGACTCGACGCCGGCGAACTCATCGGCCGAGCCGACGTCGGCGTCCGGGCCGCATTGAACGTCGAAGACCTTCTGGCCGAGGCCGACTGCGTGCTCTACACCCCACGGACGCCGTCCGTCGACGAGGTGTGCCGGCTGCTGTCGGCGGGCGTCAACGTCGTCACCACGTCGTTCGCGTTCCATCCGGCGCGCATGGACGCCGTCGACCGCGACCGCCTTCTCAGCGCCTGCCGCACCGGTGGCACATCGCTGCACGGCACCGGGCTGAATCCCGGGAACCTCGGAGTGATTGTGCCGCTGGCGCTCTCCGGCATGTGCCGCGAGATCGAGCGCGTCACCGTGCAGGAACGCGCCGACTGGTCCATGTACGACAGCGTCGACATCACGTTCGACCAGATGCGCTTCGGTGCACCGCCGGACGAGGTCACCGAACAGGTCGAGAGCCTGCGATTCACCAGCGATCTTTTCCGCCAACAGGTCTGGCTTCTGGGCGACACCCTGGGGGCGGACCTGGACGAGGTGGTCACCGACCTCGAGGTGATCCCGGCCAGCGCAGACCGAGACGTCTTCGGCCGAACCCTGCAGGCTGGCACCGTCGCAGGGCAGCGCTGGCGCTGGTCGGGGCGCAGCGCGGGCGCCACGCGCGTCGAGGTCGAGACACTGTGGACGGTCGCCGAACGGCAACCCGCCCACTGGCCCACCCCGCAGCACGGCTGGACCATCACCATCGAGGGCACGCCGTCGGTGCGGACGCATGTGATGACGTTGGCCAGCTTCGTCCGCGACGTGCCGCTGGCCGAGCACGTCCAGTCGGCCAGTGTCGCCACCGCGATGCAGGCCGTCAACGCGGTGCCTGGGGTGTGCGCGGCCGCGGCGGGATTCACGACGATGGCCGACATCCCGTTCGTGTGGCACCGCCCGTAATCTGCGACTGCCGCTAGGGTGGGTGACTGGCCGCAGCCCCTGTAACGACGCAAGGTGTATTCAGTGTCCGACCCACTCGGGTTGTCTATCGGGACGACCAACCTGGTCGCGGCGCGTGTCGGAGTTCCCCCGGTGACGCGCCGCGCCGTGCTGACCCTCTATCCCCACCGCGCGCCCGAAGTGGGCCTGCCCTCGGAGAATCCCAACCTCAACGAGCCCGGCCTGGTGCTGCGCGGCTTCGTCGAACGCGTCGGCGACCCGGTGCCCCTGGTGGCCCCGGACGGGTCCAGCCACAGTGCGGATCGACTGCTGCTGGAGGCACTCGCCGCCATGGCGCTCGCCGCGGGGGTCGCCGCCCCCTCCAACGACCTCGTGGTCGCGGTGCCCGCGTACTGGAGTCCCGCCGCGGTTCGCGCGCTCAGCGCCGCCCTGCGCTCCGATCGCAGGCTGGCGCCCAACGGGGTGGCACCGCGCGTGATCTCAGACGCCAACACCGCGTTGACCGCGTTGCAGGCCAACCCCGGCCTGACCGCGCACGGAGTCGTGGCCCTGCTGGACTTCGGCGCCAGCGGCACGAGCATCACGCTGGCCGACGCCGGAAAGGGGTTCACCCCGCTCGGTGAGACGGTGCGCCACCCGGACTTCTCGGGCGATCAGATCGATCAGGCCCTGCTGACCACGGTCCTGGCCGGGATCGCGAACCGCGGCGACGCGGACCCCTCGGCCACAGCCGCAGTCGGTTCACTGGCCAGGCTGCGTGACGAATGCCGGCGCGCCAAGGAGCGGTTGTCGGCGGACACGGCCACCACCGTGCCGGTGGACCTGCCGGGATTCCAGTCCGAGGTCCGCGTGACGCGGGCCGAGTTGGAGGCCGCGATCGCACCCCAGCTCGACGGGGTGCTCGCGGCCGTCGACGAGCAGTTGGACAGGCACCGGCTGGTGTGGTCGAACATCGCCGCGGTCGCGACGATCGGCGGCGGAGCCAGCATTCCCTATGTCACCCAACGACTTTCCGAGCGTGCACAGGTGCCGGTGGTGACCACGCCGCGACCCGACCTCGACGCGGTGGTCGGTGCCGCCCTGATCGCCGCCCGCGGACCCGACGCCGACGCGCCGACGGGCATCGCCACCGCGGTGGGCGACGCGGCCACCGCGGGATTCCTCGGGGCGGGTGCCGCTGCCGTCGCCGACGACGCGCCCGGATCGTCAACCTTCCGCGCGTTGGCCTGGTCGCAGGACGACGACTCCGTCGCCGAGCCGCTGCCGTATGCCGGCCCCGACTACTCCGGACCCAATCCGTACGCCATCGACGAGACCGGGGCGCGACCGCAGATCCAGTACACGCCCGCGGTCGGCGAGATCGACGAGCCCGCGCGCCCCTGGTTCCGACTTCCTCAACTGGCGATCGGCGGTGCGGCCCTGGTCGGTCTCGTGGCCATCGGTGGCGTCGCCTACTCCCTGACCACGCAGTCCACCCCGAGCAGCGAGACCACGACGCCGACCACGGTCCAGATGCCGGTGTTGTCCACGACGGTCGAACCGCCGCCACCTCCGCCGCCCGCGCCCGAGGAGCCCCCGGTGGTGACGGTGACGCAGGAACCGGCGCCGCCGCCCCCGCCTCCCGTCACGACGGTCGCTCCGCCGCCGGAGACCACGACGACCACGACGACGACCGAACCCACGACAACCACGACCACAACGACGACCACAACGACGGCCACGACCACCACCACCACGCCGCCGACCACGACGACGACGCCTCCGACCACGACCACCACGCGGACACCGCCGCCGATCACCACCACGCACCTCAACATCCCGGGCCTCCCACCGATCCCCATCCCGGTGCCCGGGCAACCGCAGCAGCCCTGAGGCTCCTGGCACGCATCGGCGATTTCACGCACACTGGTGGGACCGCAGTGGGTGCGGGGAGATTTCCGTCGTGGAGGCTGCGATGAGCAACAACGGGCCGTTTGGATTCGACCCCGAAGATCTGGACCGGATCGTGCGCGAGGCCGGGGAGGGGCTGCGTGACGCCGTCGGCAAGATCTTCGAGTCGACGGGTGAGCGCGCCGGCTGGAGCGTGCTGTTCGACGAGTTCGGCCGCAGGTCACGGCCGGAACCGGAGACCACCGGCGACACCGGTGCCGGGGTGTGGGCGATCTTCATCGTCGACGACGGTGGTGTCGCGACCGTCGAGCAGGTCTATGCGACCGAACTCGAGGCACTGCGCTCCAACAAGCAGAACACCGATCCGAAACGCAAGGTGCGGTTCCTGCCGTACGGCATTCCGGTGACCGCACTCGACGAGGCCGACGAGGAATCCGAGGCGTAAGTCAGCGGAATCGGTGCTGTTCGCGCACAGTGAACGGGTGAGTATCCGACGCCATCTGCTCGCCCCCAGCGCCGTCCTGACCGCCGTCTGCGCTCCGTTGCTCGTCGCGACGACCGCGCACGCCACCCCCGCCGAAGGCGAGGTGGTCCGCACCGACCTGGCTCAGGGCACGACCCAAGCCCCGGTGTCGATCGTGACCGACGGCGCCGCATCGAATCTGATCGTCCAGGACCTCGTGCTCAAGCCGGGCGCCAGCAGTGGCTGGCACACCCATCCGGGCCCGGAGTATTCGGTGATCAACGCCGGCGCCGTCGCCCTGCAGACCGCCGACGGATGCGCGGTCAGCGTGTTCACCGACGGGCAGGTGGTGTTCATTCCCGCCGGAGTTCCGCACCGCGTCGCCAACGACACCGACCACGACGCGCAGGTGGTGGTGACCTACACGGTCCCCGTCGACACGCCACTGCGCGGTGACGCACCCGACGTCTGCTCCGGCTGAACCTCACCGCCCCGTCTCGCCGAGAGCGCACGCCGCAGCCGGAACAGCCGTTGCTCGCCGGCACGGGACGCCTCGCGGGCCAGGTCGCGGCGGACCGTGCGCAGCAGCCCTCGGCCGTCGACGTTGGGGTCGTGCACCGCGGCGCGAATCCAGCGCACGAGCCGCGGGACGGTGAAAACCTCTGCCGGAGCGCGCTTTCGGGAGAACACGTCGAGCAGTTCGGTGGGCCCGCCGGGCTGTGAAGCCAGCCACCGGTAGGCCGCGAACTCGATGGGCGAGACGGTGTCGCCGCGTCCCAGGCCGTTGGCCCACTGATACATCGCCAGGCACTGCTCGTCGCGGTCACGTTCCCAGTCCGCCAGCGCGGCGTCCAGCGCCGCGGGGTCGTCGAGGTGGGGCGCGGTGGCCTCGGCCAGTAGTCGGCCGAACCGCAGTGCATCGCGAATGCCTTGTGCCGTAACGGGATCCTTGAAGTGTCCAGCGTCCCCGGCCAACGCCCAGCCGGGGCCGTGGGAATGGCGGAAGTACGACGGATGTGAGTACGAGACCAGGACCCGACTGGTCCGAGTGCAGCCCTCGAGCCGCTCGGCCAGCGAGGGGATTCGAGCGATCCCGGCGTCGAACGCGGCTTGGGCGTCCGCGCGGAATTCGTCGGAGCGAGTCACCGGCGGCATCAGCAGGGCCACGAGCTGACCGCCGTCGCACGGAAACGCGGTGCCAAGATCGTCATTGTTGCGCCACTGCATGGCGATGTGCCGCAGGTCTTCTCGGGGATCCTCGTAGTACGCGAACGCCATCATGCGCTGGTTGTCCCAGCTGTGGTGGGCACGCGCGCCGACCAGGCGGGCCACAGTTGACCGCCTGCCGTCGGCGCCCACGACCAGCGACGCCTTGATGATCGACTCCGTGCCGTCGCGTCTCCGGTACGCGACGCCGACGGCGCGTCCGCTCGCGTCGAACAGGACGTCGGTGACGCGGGTGTGCTCGCGGATCTCGGCGCCCGCGGCCCGGGCGGTCTCGACGAGCGCCAGGTCCAGGCCCGGTCTGCGGACACATGCTCCGGCGGCCAGCGTCCCGTACGGGTTGTACGGGCCGACCAGGCTGACGCCCGGCGCACCCACACCCGCGTGGGTGTGCAGGGGAGCACCGAGGGCGCGCACGCGATCCAGGGCGCCCAGCAGTTCGATCTCGGCCCAGTGGTTGGGGAAGAACAGATGCGTGGACAGCGTGTCCGAGGGGAACGCGGCGCTGTCTAGGGCAATCACCCGCACGCCCTTGTTGGCAAATGTGATCGCGGCGGCAGATCCGGCGCAGCGGCTGCCGACAATGACCACATCGGTGTGTTCGGTCATGGCGTCATAATTGCAGCCGAGAGGCACAATTGTAAGTGGATTCATTTTTTGAATGAGATTCCAATCTCCGTGCTCACCTATCCTGACCGCGTGCCCGCTGCCGATTCCGAAGCCCGTGCCGCCAGTGCGGCGGCCCGTGCGGACCGCAGGCGCGCCCGCACCCGCGGAGCGATCCTCGACGCCGCCGAGGCCGTGTTCGGCCGGGAGGGGTACGAGACGGCGCGTCTGGAGGAGATCGCCGAGGCGGCCGACATGTCCGTGGGCTCGATCTACACGCACTTCGACGGCAAGCGCGGCGTCTACCTGCACCTCGTCGAACGCGCACTGGTGCTGTTCGCCGACTACATGGAGCGCAGCGACGACCCGTCGATGACACCCCTGCAGCGCGTCCTGGCCGGCGGGGACGCCTACCTGAAGTTCCATCTGGAGCATCCAGGTGCCTTCCACTTCCTGGCGTACCGGAACCCGGGCGTGATCCGGCTGTCGGACGACGACGTGGAGGCGCGGATCCGTGACCGTATCGGGGGACTGCTCCGCGGCTTCGCCGGGCAGATCGACAAGGCGATCGAAGCGGGCGAGGCGCGCGAGGTCGACTCGATGCGACTGACCCAGTACCTGTGGGGCGCCTGGAACGGCGTCATCGCGTTGCGGCTGCAGCCCGACGGTCTTCGACTCTCGGATGGCGAGATTGCTGAGACGCTGGAACTGGCCCGCTGGCTGCTGCGTGAGGGGCTTGCAGCGCCGTCACTGCGCGACGCCAACGGCGAGGTCGGTGACCGCGTCCCGCTGCCCAAGATCACGTAGCGGAAACCCCAGGAAAGCCGGAAAAAGGCTCCAGCGAAATCGGGTTTCGGAGCGGACGAATTTCGAGCGCTCGGGATGGCTGCAAAACAGCAGGTAGGAGCACTGTCGGTGACGATAATTTCGTTCTGACGGCGCTCCGCTCGGTGCTGCGCAAAGATCACAAAGTTGCAACGAACCCACAACTAACACGTAAAGTGCTCTCTTGTGGGTCGGCATGAACTGGTGCGCCGGCGTCCGAAGTATTCGCGATCGCCGGTGATTTTGGCTGCGTTCGCTGTCCCCGCCGTGATGTTGCTGGCGGCGGGCGGCGACGGATATCCGGTTGCCAAGGAGACCGCTCGTGCGGTCCCTGAGGTCTCCGAACCCTGCTGCATGGAGGTCGTGGCCTCCGCGCCGGGAACGATCGACTGGGCGGTGGCTGCGGGCGCCGCAGACGGGGTGAGCCCGGGGTACACCATCGCGGCCTCGAGTTCGCGCGCGTACAGCCGTCAGGACCTCAGGGTGCTGCCGGCGGGCGTCGCGCCGGAGAGCGGCCTCCAGATCAAGACCATCCTCGTGGCGCGCGCGGTGAGCGCGGCCTTCCCGGAGATCCACAACATCGGCGGCGTGCGCCCCGACGCGCTGCGCTGGCACCCCAACGGGTTGGCCATCGACGTCATGATCCCCAACCCGGGAAGTGCCCAGGGAATCGCGCTGGGCAATGAGATCGTCGCGTTCGCGCTGAAGAACGCCGATCATTTCGATCTGCAGGACGCGATCTGGCGCGATGTCTACTACACGCCGAACGGTTCGCGGGCCAGCGGCCTCGGCCACTACGACCACGTGCACCTGACCACCAAGGGTGGCGGTTATCCCACGGGGTCCGAGATGTACCTGCGCTGACCCGTCAGTCGAGGCAGAACTCGTTCCCCTCGGGATCGGTCGCCACGATGTGCCCGGCCTGCATGGGTGGCGACGGTTCGTGCCGCTCGACCCTGGTGGCGCCCAGTTCGACGAGGCGCGCGCAGAACTCCTCCAGAGCCGCCATCCGCTCGCCACCGTCCAGCCCCTCGGCCACGCGGACATCGAGGTGCACGCGGTTCTTGGCGGCCTTGCCCTCCGGGACGCGTTGGAAGAAGAGGCGCGGCCCGGACCCCTCAGGGTCGACGAGTGCGGACGCGTCGTTGCGCCGTTCCGGTGGGACGCCCATGGCTTCGAGTGCGGCGTCCCACGAGTCGAAGCCGGGCGGCGGATCCTGGATGCGGTAGTCGAGCACCCTCGCCCAGAAGGCCGCCAGCGCGGCTGGGTCGCCGCAGTCGAAGGTCACCTGAATCTCATGGGCCATGTCGCCGTCCTCTCCAAGAAATCGGCCGCGACGGAACACTTCGGTCGAGTCATGGTTGTCGTCAAACCACACCTGACGGCCGGGTCCGCTGCTACCTTGGAACGTGGGGTGGGGACTCCCGACTCTGCCACGGATTACCGAGCGTTGGGCGTAATCATGAGCGATGCAGCCAGCCGCGCCAGTCAACTGAAACTCGTCTCGCGCCTGAGGTCGTCGTACCCCGAGCTTCCCGATGCGCCGCCGCCGGACCTGCTCGACCATGCGCGGCTCGCGGCATACACGAAGCCCGTGCACGATCTCGGCGGCGAGCCGGTCGCGCCCATCAAGTTCGAGAACAAGCAGTACGAGTACTGGGAACACATGACCTATGTGACCTGCGAAGTGCTCGGATGGCGCGGGATCTGGTTGTCCGAGGAACGTCGGCGCATGTGCAATGTCGACGTCGGCCGCGCGGTCTACCTGGGCCTGCCGTACTACGGGCGCTGGCTGCTGTCGGTGGCCCGGGTGCTGGTGGAGAAACACCACATCGGTCTCACTGAACTCAGCGAGCGGATGGCTGAGGTCACAGAGCGCTACGCGGACGGCCTCGCCGGCAGGAAGCTCGAGGCGCAACCGAAATCCCACGGTGATGGGTCGAACGTCAAGCGCAACAACCACATCGTCGAGGCCGCGGGCAAGGGTGATCCGCAGGTGTATGCGGGTCAGGCTGGACCACCGAAATTCACGGTGGGCGACCCAGTCGTGGTGCGCGAGATGCCGGTGCTGTTCTACACCCGCACGCCCGAATACGTGCGCGGTGCCCGCGGCGAGATCGCCGAGGTGTCTTACGAGAGCCCCGCCGCCGAGGACGAGACCTGGGATCGGCCCGACGCCAAACCGGAGTGGTTCTACATCGTCCGTTTCAGAATGGCCACCTTGTGGGACGGCTACACCGGAACCGCGTCCGACAGTCTGCAGACCGAAATTCCGGAACGGTGGCTCCAGGCCGCCGACTGATGAACGGATGAGCATGACAACTCATGACCACGATCATGATCACGATCGCACCGTCAAGCCCATGGTCGACGAAGTCACCGACTTCGAGGTCCTTGAGATCGCGTTGCGTGAATTGTGTATCGAGAAGGGCATATTCACCGCTGAGGAGCATCGTCTGTTCACGGAGTTCGCCGAGCAGATCGGCCCGACGCCTGCGGCCCGCCTGGTGGCCCGGGCGTGGCTGGACCCCGACTTCAAGCAGCTTGCGCTGACCGAGCCGATGACCGCCAGCAAGGAGGTCGGTGTCGACTGGCTCGAGCCGACAGGATTCGGCACGCCAAGCGACTTCACCGCGTTCGAGATCCTCGAGGACACCCCGACACTGCACAACGTGATCGTGTGCGCGCTGTGCTCGTGCTACCCACGGCCCATCCTCGGCAACTCGCCGGAGTGGTACCGCACCCCCAATTACCGTCGGCGCCTTGTCCGTTGGCCTCGGCAGGTGCTCTCGGAGTTCGGCCTCTACCTGCCCGACGACGTCGAGGTCCGGGTTCAGGACTCCAACCAGAAGCGTCGTTACATGGTCATGCCGATGCGTCCGGACGGCACCGAAGGTTGGACCGAGGATCAGCTCACCGAGATCATCACGCGGGACTGCCTGATCGGCGTCGCGCTGCCCAAGCCCGGCGTCACCACCAACGCCATCACCGACACCCGCGCCGCGGTGCACCCCGTCAGCGACTGACCCTCGGAGCCGACATGACCGAGTTGCACAGCGAAACCCTCCGCCAGATCGTCGACGGCCAGCAGGTGTGGCCGCGGATGGCGGCCAAGTACGGCGTCGAGAATCCCGTGCCGCCGTGGAAGACCAGCCTGGACGGCCTGTGTGACGCACTGGATCACGCCTCGTGTGATGTGCCCGTACCGAACTTCAAGGAACGGCGCGACGAGGAGGATGCGCTGTCGTCGACCCTTTACGCCGACCTGCCGTATCCGGAGAACCAGCTGGTCTCGCTGGCGCACTCCCTGTTGGCGCGCGGGGTCATCACCGAGGCGGAACTGCAGCGGCGGCTGGCTGCGGTGCGGGCCCGGCTGGAGGCCTGATTTCCCGCGCTGGCCCAAAGCGAGGCGGGGCCTGCGGGGCCGCCGTTGTCATGTTCCGGATCACCGAAGCGGTGAAAGCGATTGTCGCGGTGGAGAACTATTCGGTGGCCACCTCGCAGACCACGCTGCGATCACTTCTGGGACGCGTTGATCTGGACACCCTGCTGGCCATCGGGAGGACTCAACCAGGGTTGGCGGAACATCATCGAGAAGCAGACCAAAGACTGGGGGGCGAGGTGCTTTTCTGCAGGCCGCCACGCGGGTCGACAGGCCGCGCTCAGCCGCGGAATTCGAGTAGGCGCCTACGCGAGGCCGCGTCCACCGCGCTCTAGCCGGGCACCTCCCGCAGGTTCAGTGCCGCCGCAGTGGCGGGGCCGACGATGCCGTCGACCTTCAATCCCCTTGTCCGTCGCTGAAACGACCGGACGGCGGCCTCGGTCTGGGGGCCGTAGACGCCGTCGATCACGAGCTGTCCGGCGTAGGACTGATAGCCGTACTTGAGGTGGCGCTGAAGCTCGGCGACCTGCGGTCCCTCGGAGCCGCGGAAGAGCAGGATGTGCGCATACTCGCCGACGGGCACCGGGGGCCTCGGTGTCGGCGCTGGATGGGGAATGCTGCCGATCCGCGCCTGAATGTCGGCGCGCAGGATGTCCATGTTGATCGCGCCGGGATCCCATTTGCCCTGTGCGCGACCGGCATACTCCTTGTGACCGATCGTGCGGGAGGAGTTCTGTGCCATTCGGCGGTTGAGGGCGGCGCAGCAACCCACCAATGACTCGTACTGTGCATTGGGCCAGTTCGTTCGGTGCGGTGCGGTGGGACTGGTTCCGCTGTTGGCGCACTCGATGCCGATCAGGTGCCAGTTGCCCATGTTGGTCGGCAGCCACGGATACATGCCGACACCGGCGTGCCAGGCGACACCGACCGCGACCACCGTCACCGTGCCGTCGCGCGCGAGGTGCAGTTGCGACAACGGGCCCGGAAGGTCGGGTCTGCCAATGGCGATGGAGGCCGCGCTGGCGTTGTCCGATCCGGTGTGGTGCACCATGACTCCGCGGATGTCCTTGAATTCGCCGTGGCCCCGGTCGCGCCAGCCCGGGTACTCGACGACCCGTAGGCCCTCGGCACGCAGCACATCCGCGATCCACATCGGATCACCGGTCCACGGGCGGACCGCGGGCATGACGCATCCTTTCGCCGGTGCCGGATGGGCTGGGCGAACTAACGCCATCGAGCGTACTCCGCAATCTCGGCGGTCCGGCGAAATCAACTGTCTGCAACGGTATTCCGCTGACCGGGTGGTGCGCCGACGGATAGACTCGAAAGGCGTAACAGGGGGAGTGGGGCATGGTCAGAACACACACGGTTGCCGCGGGGGAGACGCTGTCGGCGTTGGCGCTGCGCTTCTATGGCGAGGCGGAGTTGTACCGCCTGATCGCCACCGCCAGTAGCGTCACCAACCCGAACGTCATCAACGTCGGGCAACGACTCGTCATGCCCGATTTCACGAGATACACGGTCGTGGCTGGGGACACGCTGTCGGGATTGGCGTCGCGGTTCTACGGTGATGCGGAACTGGATTGGTTGATCGCCGGCGCCAGTGGGATCGCCGAATCCGACCGAATCACTGTGGGACAACGCCTGATAATCCCCGACATCACGCGGCACCGCGTCGTCGCAGGGGACACGTTGTCGGCGTTGGCCGCACGCTACTACGGTGACGCCGCGTTCCATCCGCTGATCGCCAAAGTCAACGGCATCGCCGACCCCGCCGCCCTCGACGTCGGCAAGATGCTGGTGATCTTCATCGGACGCAGCGATGGGTTCGGCCTGCGCATCGTGGACCGCAACGAGAACGACCCTCGGCTCTGGTACTACCGCTTCCAGACCGCGGCGATCGGTTGGAACCCCGGCGTCAACGTGCTCCTGCCCGACGACTACCGCACCAGCGGACGCGCATACCCCGTCCTCTACATGTTCCACGGCGGCAACGAGGACTTCCGGCAGTTCGACTTCATGGGCATCCGCGGCCTGACTGCGGGGAAGCCGATCATCGTCGTGATGCCCGACGGCGGGCACGCGGGTTGGAACTCGAACCCGGTGGCCTCCTTCGTCGGCCCGCGCAATTGGGAGACGTTCCACATTGCCCAGCTTCTGCCCTGGATCGAGGCGAACTTCCGGGTGTTCCCGGAGTACGACGGACGTGCGGTGGGCGGGTTCTCGATGGGTGGCTTCGGTGCGTTGAAGTACGCCGCCAAGTACTACGGCCATTTCGCCTCGGTGAGCAGCCATTCCGGTCCGGCGAGCCTGCGTCGTGATTTCGGCCTGGTGGTGCACTGGGCCAACATCACGTCGGCGGTCCTGGACCTGGCGGGCGGCACGGTCTACGGCGCGCCGTCGTGGGATCAGGCCAGGGTCAGCGCCGACAACCCGGTCGAGCGGATCGAAAGCTACCGAAACAAGCGGATCTTCATGGTCGCCGGCACCAGTCCGGATCCCCTGAACTGGTTCGACAGCGTGAACGAGACGCAGGTGCTCGCCGGTCAGCGGGAGTTCCGCGATCGTCTCCGGGCGGCGGGTATTCCGAATGAATCCTATGAGGTGCCCGGTGGCCATGTCTTCCGGCCGGAGATGTTCCGTATAGATCTTGACGGGATCATCGCCCGGTTGAAGCCCGCCGGTTAGCGGTTGATCAGAGATCTCAGAAGCCGTTCCCCGGCGGCAGACGGAGGCGTAAATTCAGGTCAGAGCAGCGCCGAGAAATTATGGGGGGCCTGCGATGATGCGAATAATTCAACGCTCGGGAATCGTCGCGGTGACGGCCGTTGTGCCGATCGCGTTCGTGACTCTGATCGCGCCGGCAACGAGCAGTGCGGCGGAGTGCGGTCCGGGAACCGTCTACGACGCGCCGACCAACTCTTGCGTGGCGGCACCGCCCCCGCCCCCGCCCCCGCCTGCGCCTCCGCCGCCGGCGTGGAACGGCGACATCACGCCGTACTTCTCGGTGGGCATCTGCGCGCCGATTCCGTTCGTGTCGCTCTGCGCGGGGATCTGAGCCGCGAGCGGTCCACCGCAGAGATCGACGGATCACCCGTTGTGCGTGACGCCACGAGAATGGCTGCTCGCCATGGCACGTCGTCGAAGCGTGCGGGCGTCATGGTCCATCGAAGACCACGTCAGACCTCACCGGATAGCGCTGTTCAGCGGTCAGGCGTCGTCGGGTTCCGGCTCGCTGTCTGGTACGTCGAGGCGTCGCGCGAACATCATCACGATGTCGTGGATCGGTGCCTCCCGGAGGGCTCCCCAGTCCGGACCCACCGCGAAATCGGCATCCGTGGCGACGAAGCGGTAGCCCGGCAGATCGCGTTGCGGCGCGAACGGGAACTTCATGTGCCACAACCGCTCTGCGACGGCGACAGCTGCGTCGGTCGGCATCGGGCGGTCGATGCCCAGTGGAACGCAGATGTCCTGGGTGTGTACCAGGACGTCCATCAACGGATCGATTTCCTTGGTCATCGGCGGGCGTCGGCGCGAGCCCGCCATGGCGCGCAGCCGCGCGATGATCGACGGTGGGTCAGCGGTGTCGGCCAGCGCCATCTGACGGATCATCACGTCGAACCGGAAGCCCGCCTTCAGCGCGGCCACTGCCAGCTCGGTCCGGCTGGCCTGCGCGAGGGTGAGGTGGGCCGCGACATCGCGCACGGTCCAGGCCGGGCACAACGACGGCGTCGACCACTGCCGCGGTTCGAGGGTCTCGAGGAGAGCGGCGAGTTGCCCACGCTGCTCATCGATGGTCCGCCAGATCGTGTTGGAGTCCATGGCCCGTTCCTTGATCAGCATTCCCGACCAACATAGTCACCGCCGCGAGCGGCTGTCCCGACCGGATCCAGAGCCACTGGGTGCGTGCGTCGACGCGCGGCGCGGTATCGGTCGGTCGCCAGAATCGCCAAAGCGGCCACCAGCAGTCCATAGACGACGAGGTCGGACGATTCAACACGTTCGCCGAGGAGTACCGCGACACCGACCAGAAGGACCGGTTCGGCGTACGCGAGGAGCCCGAAAACCGGCATGGGGAGGAGCGCGGACGCGGCGAGATAGGCGGCCATGGCCACCGCCCCCGTGAAGGCGACGGCCGCCACGCCGGCGTACCCGGACGGGGTCGTCTCGGAGGTGTCTGCGAGCCCGATCAGGAGGATGGCGAGGGGGATCAGAGCCGCCATCTCCACCCCGAATGCGGCGGGGCTGTCAAGGCCTGCGCGGCGGCGGAGGACGAAATAGAGCGGGTAGCCGAGGCAGACCGCGAACGTGGTCCACGAGACCACCGGGGACAGGGAGATCGCGTACGTCACCGCGGCGCCGGCGATGGCGACGGCCAGCCACTGCGTGCGGGTCACGGGTGTGGACAACGCGAACCGGCCAGCGAGGACCAGGGCGATCGGCAGCAGCAGATAGCCCAGCGAGAGGCTCAGGGCGTGGCCGTGCATCGGGGCCCAGACAAACAGCCACAGTTCCAGACCCACCAGCAGCGCCAGCACGACGAGCAGCACCGGCTTCCAGCGCGAGGAGGTCAGCGCGGACCAGTACGACGCGAAGGCCGCCCGCGCAGCGGGGTGCAGCAGCAGGATCGCGTAACAGCCGAAGGTGACCAGGATCCGCCAGGCGAACACGAACTCCGAGGGTGCGTCGACGACACCGGAGATGTAGAAGACCACGCCGAACAACGCCGAAGCGCCCAGCGAAGCCGCCACACCACGCACTGAGGTGCTGTGTCCGGACAATGCCAAACCTTTCTCGTGCCGGCAGTCAGTCCCCCGGAGCGGGGGTCATGTTGCCATAGGGCACCGGCGCGGCCGCCTCGTCGGGCCAGCGCCGCGGCCCGCATGAGATGCCGACACACCACTACGGAACGGTCAATCCGGGGAAGGCGCGGGGTACGGGGTCGCAGGCGCGCGAACCAGAGCTAAATGCCCTGGTAGATGTGGAGCCGATGACGGGAATCGAACCCGCGTATTCAGCTTGGGAAGCTGATGTTCTGCCATTGAACTACATCGGCATGCTTGCCGACGAAGGATAGCAACCCGGCCGCCCGTCCTGCGGGGTAACCCTGGTCTGCGGCGCGGTGCGCCGTTCCCCACGGGCGCGGGCCGGATAGTCTCGTCGGGTGCTGCTCTCCGATCGGGATATCAGGGCTGAACTGGCTGCGGGACGACTGAGCATTGAACCGTTCGATGACTCCCTGGTCCAGCCCTCCAGCGTCGACGTCCGACTCGACAGCCTGTTCCGGGTGTTCAACAACACCCGCTACACGCACATCGACCCGGCGAAACGCCAGGACGACCTCACCACCCTGGTCGAACCCGACGAGGGCGAACCCTTCGTGCTGCACCCAGGAGAATTCGTGTTGGGCTCCACGCTCGAGGTGTGCAGCCTGCCCGACGACCTCGCCGGCCGGTTGGAGGGCAAGTCGTCGCTGGGACGCCTGGGCCTGCTGACCCATTCGACCGCGGGATTCATCGATCCGGGCTTCAGCGGCCACATCACGCTCGAGCTCTCGAACGTCGCGAACCTGCCGATCACGCTGTGGCCGGGCATGAAGATCGGGCAGCTGTGCCTGCTGCGTCTGACCAGCCCCGCCGAGCATCCGTACGGCAGCGACAAGGTCGGCTCCAAGTATCAGGGCCAGCGTGGGCCGACACCGTCGAAGTCGTATCAGAACTTCGTGCAGTCCTCCTGACCGCGAGTAGGGTTGCAGCTACCGGGCCACGGGGGGCCCACACGGTCGCGCGACGACGCCGAGCTTCACAGCGGACGCTCATGTAACACCGCAGGTGGCAGTGCCGATGAAGCTCATAGCTGGTTGCATGAGCGGCGGGCGTGTCCGGAACGTGAAAAGGCTACGTAGCAAACTTCATTGGAGGGGTAGTGGACATCGTACTTGGTGTGTCGATGACACCAACGTCGGTCCGCATGGTGCTGGTCGAGGGCGAAAAGGCCGACGGCCTGACGGTTGATCACGACACCTTCAGCGTGGGGTCGGACGAGTCCACGGCAACGGCCTCAGAGCAGGTTGTGGCCGCGATTCTCGGCACCCGGGAGAGCGCCGCCGAGGGCGGCCACCGACTGGTGTCCACCGGCGTGACATGGCGTGACCACGACGAGGCCGCGGCGCTGCGAGACGCTCTGGCGGCACACAAGATCGACGGCGTCATGCTCGTCTCCGAACTGCACGCCGCGGGCGCGCTGGCGCAGGCCGCCGGACGGGCCGTCGGGTATGACCGCACCGCGCTGATGTTCCTCGAACGCGACACCGCCACGGTGTCCGTGGTCGACACGGCCGACGGGTCGATCGTCCGGGTGCAGAGCCAGGATCTGCACGCGCAAGACGCCATCTCCGAACTGACGGCCATGGTCGCCGGCCTCGAAGCGCTCGATGCGCCGCCGCAGGGCGTCTTCGTCGTGGGCTCGGGCATCAGCGTCGCCGCGATCAAGCTCCAACTCGAATCCGCCACGTCGCTGCCCGTCATCGCGCCGGAGGAGGCCGAGCTGGCGCTGGCCCGCGGCGCCGCGCTCGCCAGCGCGAGCGCTCCCCAGTTCGAGGCGACGACGGTGGGCCTCGCGTTCGCCAAGGCCGACGCGGACGGCGATATGACGCAGGTCGCCGGCATCGGATACATGTCGTCGACGCCGGGCCTGGCGTACAGCGAGGTCATCGAGGAACCGGAACTGACGGGTCTGGCAGAGCCGGCGCCGGAACCGCAGGCGCCCGCCGAGCGCAAGCCGTTCCTGCTGGTCGGCAGCGCTGTGACGTCGATCTTCGTGATCGGGGTGGCCGCGCTGGTGATTTCGCTGGCGGTCAGCATCAGGCCCACGGTCGATGAGCGGCCGGTCCCCGGCGAGAACCTGATCGTGCCGACCCGGCCGCCGGCCGCGGCCGTCACGCCGAAGGCGCCGGCACCCGCGCCGCCGCCCGAGACCATCCCGGCGCCCAAGCCCGTCGTGCAGGAAGCGCCGCAACCGCAGGCTCCGCGCACGGTGTTCGTCGAGGCCCCGGCACCGGCAGCGCCCGCCCCGGCTCCCGCTGCCCCGGCGCCCGCCCCGGCAGCGCCGCCACCGCCGCCCGCGGCACCGCCACCCGCGCCGATCGTCGCGCCGCCCATCGTCGCGCCGATCATTCCGCCGCCCGTGATCGTGCTTCCCCGGCCCAAGCTGCCGCCGATCTTCCGGCCGCCGTGGGATCCGCCGCAGCGCGACAACGACGACTGGGATCCGCCGAAGCAGCAGTGGCCGCAGTGGCCATCCCGCCCGCAGCCGCAGCAGCCGCAACCGCAGCGTCCGCCGGTGACCCAGGTGCCGATTCCGCAGGTGCCGCAGGTTCCCCAAGTGCCGCAGTACCCGCAGTACCCGCAGGTGCCCCAGGCTCCGAAGCAGCAGGTTCCCGACTACGACCCGCCGTCTCAGCAGTGGCCGGGCAGTGGTTCGGGCTCGCGCTCGGGCTCGGGCTCGGGTTCCGGTCCGGGTTCCGGCTCGGGTTCGGGTGACTCGGTCTGGCCCTGGCCGTCCTTCGGCCACTGACCGGGCATCGCGTCACAAGATTGCAGTCAGGGCGGTGACCTCGCGAGGCTGACGACCCTGAGTGCAATTTCGGCGCAGTGGGCCAGCGGGCCGGCGGTCCAGCGCGCACCGAGTCCAGAACCGCGATTGCAGTCAGGGCTGTTGATCTCGCGGGCTCACGACCCTGAGTGCAATTTCGGCGTCAGTGGTCCAGCGGGCCGGCGGGCCAGGGCGCCAGCGAGGCTGACGACCCTGAGTGCAATTTCGGCGCAGCGGGCCAGCGACCAGCGGGCCAGCAGCCAGCCCGCCCAGAGCATTCACCTCCTGTTGGCATGACGCTCAGAGCCGCGACGCCCTGAGCTCACCCGCGCCGCATAGACAGAACCCATGCGATGCACCGTCTTCGGCACGGGCTACCTGGGTGCGACCCACGCCGCCGGAATGGCCGATCTGGGGCACGAGGTCATCGGGGTCGACATCGACCCGGGCAAGGTGGCCAAACTGTCGGCGGGCGAAATCCCGTTCTACGAGCCGGGATTGCGCACCATGCTCAGCGACAACCTGGCCGCGGGACGCCTGCGCTTCACCACCGACTACGAGGCCGCGGCCGACTTCGCCGACGTGCACTTCCTCGGGGTCGGGACACCGCAGAAGAAGGGCGAACTGGGCGCGGACCTGCGGCACGTGCACGCCGTGATCGACGAACTCGTCCCACGCCTGCGCCGCCATGCCGTCATCGTCGGCAAGTCGACCGTCCCTGTGGGCACGGCGGCCGAACTCGCTCGGCGCGCAAGGGCTTTGGCGCCCGAAGGTGTCGACGTCGAGGTGGCCTGGAACCCGGAGTTCCTGCGCGAGGGCTACGCCGTCCATGACACCCGCCACCCCGACCGAATCGTCCTTGGCGTGCAGGATGATTCGCGCCGAGCCGAGCAGGCGGTCCGCGAGTTGTACGCTCGCCTGCTCGACGACGACGTGCCGTTCCTACTCACCGACCTGCAGACCGCCGAACTGGTCAAGGTCTCGGCGAACGCATTCCTGGCGACCAAGATCTCCTTCATCAACGCCATCTCCGAGGTGTGTGAGGCCGCCGACGCAGACGTGACTGTGCTGGCCGATGCGCTGGGCTTTGACCCGCGCATCGGCCGGCGTTTCCTCAACGCGGGCTTGGGATTCGGGGGCGGCTGCCTGCCCAAGGACATCCGCGCGTTCATGGCCCGGGCCGGCGAACTGGGCGCCAACCACGCCCTGACGTTCCTGCGCGAGGTGGACAGCATCAACATGCGGCGCCGCACCAGGATGGTCGAGTTGGCGACCGCCGCGTGCGGGGGATCGCTGCTGGGCGCCAACATCGCGGTGCTCGGCGCGGCCTTCAAACCCGAATCGGACGACGTGCGGGACTCCCCGGCGCTCAATGTCGCGGGCCTGCTGCAACTCAACGGCGCGGCCGTCAACGTCTATGACCCCAAGGCCATGGAGAATTCGCGCCGGGTCTTCCCGACGCTGAACTACTCGACGACCGCGCTCGAGGCCTGTGAACGCGCCGACGCGGTGCTCGTGCTGACCGAATGGCAGGAGTTCACCGACCTGGACCCCGCCGAGCTGAGCCAGGTCGTGCGGTCGCGGGTCGTCGTGGACGGGCGCAACTGCCTCGACGTCGCCCGCTGGCAGTCCGCGCATTGGCGCGTGCATTGTCTGGGCAGGCTCGTACGCTGACTCCGTGGATTACGCGCAGGAGTTCCTCAACGAGGTGAGCCGGTTCGGCGACGTCGTCTTCGCGGCCGACCCGGAGGCGACGGTGCCGTCGTGCCCCGGATGGACCATGACCCAACTCTTCCGCCACGTCGGCCGCGGTAACCGCTGGTCCGCCCAGATCGTGGGCGACCGCATGGACACCGCACTGGACCCCCGGGAGGTCCGCGAGGGCAGGCCTCCCGCCGATGACGGCGGTGCGCGGCAGTGGCTCGTCGACGGCGGGCAGGCGCTGCTCGACGCCGTGGGCAGCACCGGCGCCGACACCCCGGTCTGGACATTCACCGGGCCGCAGCGCGCGGACTGGTGGGTGCGGCGTCGCCTGCACGAGGTGCTGGTGCACCGCGCGGACGCGGCGCTGGCCGCTGGCGTCGGCTTCGAGGTGGACGGGGCCGTGGCCGCCGACGCGATCAGCGAATGGCTGGGTCTGGCGGCGATGCTGTCACCGGGAATCGGCGAGTCCTCGGTGCATCTGCACGCCACCGAGGACGGCCTGGGCTCCGAGGGGGAGTGGCTCATCACGGGCAAGGCGTTCGCGCATGAGCACGCGAAGGCCGACGCCGCGGTGCGAGGATCCGCCGCCGACCTGCTGTTGATCACCACCAACCGCCGTGCCGTCGCCGACGCTGACGTCGAGGTGTTCGGTGACGAGCAGGTGCTGCAGTCCTGGTTGGCCGGATCCAAGCTCTGACTGGGATAGGTTTTCTGTCATGACGACTTCGGAGATCGCCACCGTCCTGGCTTGGCACGACGCGCTCAACGAGCGGGACTTCGAGACGCTGCTCAACTTGTCCAGCGACGACATCGAGATCGGGGACGCGAGTGGCGCCGCGCAGGGCCTCGCCGCCCTGCGTGACTGGGCGCAGAACGCGCCGACGTCGGTCACCGTCGGCGACCTGTACGTGCACGACGGCGTCGTGGTCGCCGAACAGACGTTGGGCGACGGCACGTCGCAGGCCACGGCGTTCCGGGTGGTTCACGACCACGTGACGTCGGCGTTCCGGCACGACGACCTGGCCTCGGCACTCGCGGCCACCGACCTCACCGAGGACGACCTGGACGCCTGATGCGGGGGATCATCCTGGCGGGCGGCTCAGGCACGCGCCTGTACCCGATCACCAAGGGCGTCAGCAAGCAGTTGCTGCCGGTCTACGACAAACCCCTGATCTACTACCCGCTGTCCACCCTGATGATGGCGGGCATCCGCGACATCCTGGTCATCACCACCACCCACGACGCCGAGGCGTTCCAGCGCCTGCTCGGCGACGGGTCCGAACTCGGCATCGCGATCAGCTACGCGACGCAGGACCGGCCCGACGGCCTGGCTCAGGCGTTCGTGATCGGCGCGGAGCACATCGGCACCGACCGGGTGGCGTTGGCCTTGGGTGACAACATCTTCTACGGACCCGGGCTTGGCACCAACCTGCGCAGGTTCCACGACGTGGACGGCGGGGCGATCTTCGCCTACTGGGTGGCCGACCCGTCGGCGTACGGCGTCGTCGAATTCGATGCGGCCGGCACCGCGGTCTCGCTGGAGGAGAAGCCCGCCACCCCGAAGTCGCACTATGCGGTGCCGGGCCTGTACTTCTACGACAACGATGTCGTCGACATCGCCCGCTCATTGAAACCTTCGGCGCGAGGTGAATTCGAGATCACCGAGATCAACCAGAGGTATCTCGAGCAGGGTCGACTGCATGTCGACGTCATGGCCCGCGGTACGGCGTGGCTGGACACCGGCACCTTCGACTCACTGCTGGACGCGAGCGACTTCGTGCGCACCATCGAGCGCAGGCAGGGCCTGAAGGTCTCCATCCCGGAGGAGGTCGCCTGGCGGATGGGGTTCATCGACGACGAGCAGTTGGCGCAGCGCGCCCACACGCTGCTCAACTCCGGGTACGGCGCGTACCTGTTGGAGTTGCTGGACCGGTAGCCAGGGCCGCGGCGATCGCCGTCGTCAACGGCACCGACAGCGCCAACGCGATGCCGCCGACAGCGGACCGTGCGATCTCGATGGCCACGGCCTCACTGGTCAACACGTCGCTCAGCGAACGGTTGGCCACACTGAACAGCAGCAGCAGTGGCAGTGAACTGCCCGCGTACGCCAACACCAGCGTGTACACCGTGCTGGCGATGTGATCGCGGCCCACCCGCATCGCACCGGCGAAAACCGCGCGCCGCGAGGTGTTCTCACCGACGTTCGCCAGCTCGAACGCCGTCGAGGCCTGCGTCACGGTCACGTCGTTGAGCACGCCGAGGGAGCCGATGATGAACCCGGCGAGCAGCAGGCCGGTGATCGAGATGTGGCCCAGATACGCCGCCACCTCGTTGTTCTGGTCCTCGGACAGGCCGGTCAGATGAACCAGTTCGATTGCCGCCCACGACAGCCCGGCCGCGAGCAGCAGGGACGTCAACGTGCCGAGCAGGGCCGCGCTGGTCCGCAGGCTCACGCCGTGCGCAAGGTAGATCACCGCGTAGAGGATCGCCGAGGACGCCACCAGTGCCACGGGCACCGCAGGCGAACCGTCGCGCAGGGCCGGCAGCAGAAACACCACCAGAACGCCGAAGGCCACGGCGATGCCGATCATGGCCCGCAGCCCTCTCCACCGGGCCACCGCGACGATCACCACCGCGAACGCGACGGCCAGGCCGGCCAGCGGCCAGGTGCGCTCGTAGTCGTAGAACGCATACGTCGTGACGCCTTGGGGATCGACCTGGCGGATGATCCGGATATGTTCGCCCGCAGCGAGATTCGGCTGGCCGGGCCCGGGCGTGAACTCGAGCAGCGTGTCGGCGCCGCGATTGGGGCCGGAGGTGATCTCGATCTGGGCGTACACACATTCTCCGGCGCCCGAGATGCCGGGCAGGGGATTCGCGGTGAGCACATGGCCCGAGGACGGACTGCCGCAGTCGCCGAGGACGCTGGAGCGGACGTCCCCGGCCTCGGTGGTCACCGCCCCGCCCGAGGAGTTCTGGAAGGGCAACGGGATGTCAGCCTTCTGCTGGCTGGGCCACAGCAGCGCTGCGCCGGCGACGGTGAGGATGCCGATCGCGATCAGCAGGACGACCACGACCCTGGCCGCCAACGGGCCCAGGGGCGCGGGTCCCGAGCTGTGGGAATGAGAATGCGAGTGGGCCACCCGGTCAGGCTAGAGGGCGGGCCTGTGGCCGGGACGCGGGGTCAGGGCACCGGCGACGCGCGGCGCAGTCCCGGCGGACCTACTGCCGGTAGCTGACCAGGAAGTTGCCGATCCGTTCGATCGCCGTGGACAGGTCGCGGGCCCACGGCAACGTCACGATCCGCAGGTGGTCGGGCGCAGGCCAGTTGAAGCCGGTGCCCTGGGTGACCAGGATCTTCTCCTGCAGCAGCAGGTCGAGCACAAGCTGCTCGTCGTCGCGGATGTCGTAGACCTCGGGGTCCAGGCGCGGGAAGGCGTACAGGGCGCCGGTCGGCTTGACGCACGACACCCCGGGGATGTCGTTGAGCTTGGTCCAGGCCGTGTCGCGCTGCTCCAGCAGTCGGCCACCGGGCAGCACCAGGTCATCGATGCTCTGATGGCCGCCGAGCGCCACCTGAATGGCGTGCTGCGCAGGAACATTGGGGCACAGGCGCATGTTGGCCAGCAGGCTGATGCCCTCGATGAAGCTGCTCGCGTGCTCCTTGGGGCCGGTGATCACCAGCCAACCCGAGCGGTATCCGGCCACGCGGTAGGCCTTCGACAGGCCGTTGAAGGTCAGCGTCAGCAGGTCGGGCGCCAGGGTGGCCAGGCTGATGTGCTTGGCGTCGTCGTAGAGGATCTTGTCGTAGATCTCGTCGGCCAGCAGCAGCAGTTGGTGCTTGCGCGCGAGATCCACCATCTGCGTGAGGATTTCGCGGCTGTAGACCGCGCCTGTCGGGTTGTTGGGGTTGATGACGACCAGCGCCTTGGTGCGGTCGGTGATCTTCGACTCCAGGTCGGCGATGTCGGGCTGCCACCCCTGGGTCTCGTCGCACAGGTAGTGCACCGGGGTGCCGCCGGCCAGCGCCGTCGACGCCGTCCACAGCGGGTAGTCCGGCGCGGGGATGAGCACCTGGTCGCCGTTGTCGAGCAGGGCCTGCAGTGTCAGCGTGATCAACTCGGAGACGCCGTTGCCCAGATACACGTCGTCGATGTCGAACCGGGGGAAGCCCTCGACCAGTTCATAGCGGGTGAACACCGCGCGACGGGCGCTGGCGATGCCTTTGGAGTCCGAGTAGCCCTGCGCGTACGGCAGCGCCGCGATGATGTCGCGCATGATGACGTCGGGTGCTTCGAACCCGAAGGGGGCGGGGTTGCCGATGTTGAGCTTGAGGATGCGGTGACCCTCGTTCTCCAGGCGTGCGGCGTGATCGTGGATGGGTCCGCGGATCTCATACAGGACGTCCTGCAGCTTTGTGGACTGCGTGAAGATGCGCTGCCGCGGTTCCTGGCCAGCCGAAGGCCACGGCAACTGCTCGGTGCTCATGAACCCCATTCTCCCATGGCTGTCGAAGCGTTTTTTCGGGTTGAGCCAGTGTCACGGCCGAACGCCGAACAGATTGCGATTCACCTCACATTGGGTGACAACTGAGACACGACTGGCAGTCTGCTGTGCGCGCAGCCGATTTCGGGCCGTCACGCCTGTTAATTTCGCGGAACGCTCACAGCCCAGGAGGCACACACCATGCACGCGACGATCACCCGGACGATGCTCGCGGCGGCCGCCACGACGGCGCTGGCCACAGCATTGGCGGCCCCGGCACTGGCCGAGGAACCGCAGGCGGGATTCAACGGCGCCTATTCCGGCGGCGACAACGAGAACATCTGGGTGGTGCAGACGCAGTGCCAGACCGAGGGATGTATGGGCACGGTCTCCAGCAATCAGGGCTGGCGCGTGCCCGCGAAGATGGTGCACGGTCGGTGGCACTTCATCGTCACCAAGCCGGACGGCGTCATCTGCGCTGACGGCAGCTACGCGCCCGCCTACATCGAACTCGACGTCGACCCCGCCACGCTGAACGGGACGCTTCAGCTCGACGACAACTACAGCTGCCCCGGCGGAACGGTCACCACGACGCCGTTCACGCTGACGAAGGTCGGCTAGTCACGGGCTGTCGCTCGGCACGTCCGTTAAGGTTCTGAGGTGGCGGGTGGCCGATTTGCGCTGGCCCGGGTTGTCAGCACATAGGCCACTTCGGTCCGTTCAGCGCCAGCCACCAACGTCGTCACATGCCTCTGGCGCCGAGCGAAGGGACCCAGCGATGGTGAGTGGACAGGGTGAAACCGAATCCGCACCCGCACGTTCCCTCGAGCACCGCACGGTCAGTCGTGTGATGTCGATTCTCGAGGCGGTGATCGCAAGCGAGTCGGCGGGGTTGCGCCTTGGTGATCTCGCCGACATCCTGGGCGCCCCGAAGTCATCCATCCATGGATTGGCAAAGGGCCTGGTCGCGACGGGTTATCTGCAGGAAAAGGGGGCGCGCTACGTCCAGGGGCCCGCGGTGTCCAGCCTCCTGGCAATCGGTGGTCAGCAGGTCCACCAGGGCTACCGCAACATCCTGGAACAGCTGTCGAAGTCAGGTGAGGAGACCGCCATCCTGGCGGTGCTGGTCGGGGAGTCGGTGATCAACGTCGATGTCGTCGAGCCGACCCAACTGATCCGTGCCTCGCCGCCGCTTCGTCAACGGCGCTCCTTGTGGCCCAACAGTTCTGGCAAGTGCTTCCTTGCCTTCATGCCGGAACGCCGCAGAGACTCATACCTCCGCCGGACGTTCGACGACCCTGAGCAGCGCGCTCGTGCTCAGGCTGAGTTGGAGACTATTCGGCATACCGGCGTGGCATTCAACCGCGGGGAGGGAGTGCCCGATCTCTACGGTGTGGCCAGCCCCATAGTGGTGGCGGGTACAGAAGTGACCACGGCGATCGGTCTGGCGGGGCCGGCCAACAGAATGGAAGCCAGGCTCGACGACATCGCCCGTCTGGTCGCCGATGCCGCGCGCGGTCTCTCCAACTAAGCGGTTTTTTGGTTGCGGCGTCGGTCGATGCGCCTTCCTTCAATGCCGAGTGTGCATTCGTCTGTCCTGAGGGCGATTTCGGCTCACTGATGCGTGACCGGCCCTGAGTCAGGTTTCTGCGCAATGTGAACACAACTGATGTGGGGTGCTCCTGTTCGCGTGGAAACCTCCCCGTCGGCAGCGTTTGACACCCTCTTGCGGTTCGTATTACCGTACAAAAATTCGACAGTCTGAATAGCACGCCTGCGTGGCATGCGTAGCGGGACTGCCGAACGTGCCGCTAATCGCAGTGGAGGAGAATCTTGATGGCGACCCAGCAGGACAATTCCGGCGAAGCCGACTTCGCGAGCGCGTTGAAGACGGCGCTCGAACTGGCGAATGTCCCTACCCTGCAGATGCTTTGCGTCCAACTGACGGGTGACGAGCGCTGGCTTGAACCGCCGTACCGTCCGACTCGTTCCAAGGGGGTCGACGACAACGACTCCGGCGGACTTCCGGTCGAGGTCCAGGATGAGATCCGCGCCGGTGCCTACGAGGCGATCATGGCCTGGCGGGCCGGCAAGCCCGTCGCCATTCCGCAGCCAGCCAATGACCAGCTGCTGCGGATGATGACCGTCTCGGTGGGTGAGTCGATCCCCGATGACTACGCAGAGGTGATGTCGGCAAGGTTCAACTCGTTCCTGGATCCCACGATCGAGCCGATCTCGGCTGAGATGCCGGAGTCCTTCCGGGTTGTGATCGTCGGCGCGGGAATGTCCGGAATCTGTGCGGGGGTTCGGCTCCGCCAGGCGGGAATCCCCTTCCTCATCGTGGAGAAGGGCCCGGATGTCGGTGGTGTTTGGCGGCAGAACAAGTATCCCGGCTGCGGTGTGGACACCCCGAGCCACCTGTACTCGTACTCGTTCGCGCAGGGTGACTGGAGTCGCTACTTCAGCCCGGGTGACGAGATCGAAGACTATTTCCGCACGGTCGCCAAAGAATTCGGCGTTTACGAACATATTCAGTTCAATACCGAGGTCGTCGACGCCAGCTACGACGAGGCCGCCCAGCGGTGGCGTACCCAGGTGCGCCGCGCGGACGGTACGGCCGAGACGATCGAGTCCACTGTCGTGATCTCCGCGGTGGGTGCATTCACCACGCCGAAGTATCCGGACATTCCCGGATTCGAGTCGTTCAAGGGAACCGTCGTTCACACCGCGCAGTGGGATGCAGGCCTCGATCTGACGGGCAAGCGAGTCGCGGTCATCGGGAACGGCGCCAGCGCAATGCAGTTGGTCCCGGCAATCGTCGACGACGTCGAGTCTTTGACGATCTTCCAGCGGTCCAAGCAATGGGCCGCCCCATTCGCCAAGTTCCACAAGGACATTCCCGATGCGGTGCGCTTCCTGTTCAGTGAGATTCCGCTCTACGAATGGTGGTACCGGCTGCGGTTGACGTGGATCTTCGACAGCAAGGCCTATCCTTCGCTGCAGAAGGACCCCGAATGGCACGACCCCGAGCATTCGCTCAATGCGATCAACGACGGACACCGCCGGTTCTTCACGCGCTACATCCTCAGCGAACTCGGCGACCGGCAGGATCTCGCTCCGCGTGTCGTGCCGGAGTATCCGCCGTACGGCAAGCGGATGCTGCTGGACAATGGGTGGTTCCGGACACTGACGTTGCCGCAGGTCGAGTTGGTCGACGTGCCGATCACCGCAGTGCAGGAGAACGGGATCACCGTGCACAGCGGCAGGGAGTACGACTTCGACGTCATCATTGTCGCCAGCGGCTTCGACGTCACGCGATTCCTGTCGACGCTGCCGGTGCACGGTCGCGATGGTGTGTCCATTCGCGAGGCATGGAACGACGACGACCCACGCGCCTACCTCGGTACCGTCACCCCACGGTTCCCGAACCTGTTCACGCTGTACGGGCCGAACACCTCGCTTGGGCACGGTGGCGCATTCATCTTCATCGTCGAATGCCAGGTGAACTACATCTTGAGCATGCTGAAGCAGATGTTCGTGTCCGGCGTCACCGAGGTCGAGTGCCGAGAAGACGTGTGCGACAAGTACAACCGCACCATGGACGAGATGCACTCCAGGATGATCTGGACTCACCCGGGGTCCCGCAGCTACTACACGAACTCACAGGGCCGCGTTGTGGTCAACAGCCCCTGGCGCACCGTGGACTACTGGCGCTTCACCCGCGAAGCCGACCTGAACGACTACCACGTCAAACAGGGTGCGGCCGAGCCGGTCACGGCCGCACACTGAGGTCCGGCACCATGGAGAAACATTCGCCGAAGGTCGTCGAACAACGCGGCCTGTACTACGACGAGGTGGAACTCGACACCGAGTACCGGCATGCACCGGGACGCACGGTAACCGAAGCCGACAACACCTTGTTCACCACACTGACGATGAACCCGGCGAGCATCCACCTCGATGCCCACCGCAGCGCCGAGACCCAGTTCGGGCAGCGCCTGGTGAACAGCATGTTCACGCTGTCGACCTTGGTGGGCCTGAGCGTCGGCCAGACCACGCAGGGGACGACGGTGGCGAATCTGGGGTTCGGCAGCGTGGAGTTCCCCAAGCCGGTGTTTGTCGGGGACACCCTCTACGCCACCACTCGGGTGCTGGAGAAACGGTTGTCCAAGAGTAGAGACGACGTGGGCATCGTTACTTTCCTGCACACCGCGACCAACCAGCGAGGTGAGGTCGTCGCCACCGCATCCCGTTCGGCGATGATGCTGATGAAGCCGCGGGGCGATGCGGGATGAGCTTCGTCGACAACGGGCCGGCGATGCTGTTCTGTCCCGGCAACCGGCCTGATCGCTTCGGCAAGGCGCGCGAGCGTTCGGACACGGTGATCCTCGATCTCGAAGATGCCGTAGGCCCCGAGGAGAAGGATGCGGCCCGCGAGATGGTGGCGGGGGCGTTGGCCGATCTTGGGTCAGCAGCGATGGTCCGGGTGAACGCCGTCGGTTCACCCTGGCATGACGATGATCTCCGGATGGCCCGTGCCAGTGGAGCAGCCACCGTCATGGTGCCGAAGGTCCAACACCGGTCGGACCTCGACCACCTCGACGGTGTCAGCGTCCTCGTCATCTGTGAGACCGCCAGGGGAGTCCTACGGGCTGAACAGATCCTGGAACACCCCAACTGCGTCGGAGTGTTGTGGGGCGGCGAGGACCTGACCGCTGACCTCGGTGGAACGACGAGTCGCTCCCAACTCGGCACCTACCACGGGGTGGTTGGGCTAGCCAGGCACATGACATTGCTGGCTGCCGCCGCTGCCGGGAAGATCGCTGTCGACGCGGTTCACGTCGACATCCCCGACCTGACCGGTCTGCGAAGAGAATCCCTGGAAGCGGTCGAAATGGGATTCCAGGCCAAAGCCTGTATCCATCCCTCCCACGTGCCGGTCATCCGGCAGTCGTTCACTCCTTCGGCCGAGGACGTGACTTGGGCCCGCGGAGTGCTGAAAGCCGCGGCGTCCGCGGGAAGCGCCGTGTTCAGCTACGGCGGCCGAATGATCGACGAGCCTTTGCTTAGACATGCCAGGCGGATTGAAACCGCATCCACCAACAAGTGAGGTAACACCGTGCATTTCGCACTCACCGAGGACCAGGAACACCTGCGCGCCGCCGTGCGCGAACTGGCCGCCAAGTTCGGTGACGACTACTGGGCAGAGCGGGATGAGAAGCACGAATTCCCTTGGGATTTCTACAATGCCTTCGCCGATGGGGGATGGCTGGGTATCGCCATTCCGGAGCAGTACGGTGGCGGCGGGTTGGGGATCCTGGAGGCGTCACTGCTTCTCGAGGAAGTGGCCGCATCCGGTGCCGGGATGAACGGCTGCAGCACAATGCATCTGACCATCTTCGGGCTGAACACGATCGTCAAACACGGCAGCCAGGAGTTGTGTCAGGAGATCCTGCCGCGCGCCGCCGATGGATCGCTGCACGTGTGTTTCGGTGTCACAGAACCCGATGCAGGCACCGACACCACCCGGATCACCACTTTCGCCAAGCGCGACGGCAGCGATTACGTGATCAACGGGCGCAAGGTGTGGATCACGAAGGCCGGCGACTCGCAGAAGATGGTGCTGATTGCGCGCACCACACCTCGAGTCGACGCGGCGCGCCCGACCGACGGCATGTCGCTGTTCCTGATCGACATCGAATCAGACCAGGTGCACCTCAACGCCATCCCCAAGATGGGTCGCAACGCGGTGCAGTCGTACGAGGTCTTCTTCGATGATCATCGTGTTCCGGAGTCGGCCCGAATCGGCGAGGAGGGCAAGGGTTTCAAGTATCTGCTGGACGGCCTCAACCCGGAGCGGATTCTGCTGGCCCACGAGGCCCTCGGCATCGGCCGGGCCGCGCTGCGACGCGCGGTCACCTACGCCAAGGAGCGGATCGTCTTCGACCGTCCGATCGGTCAGAACCAGGGCATCGCGTTCCCGTTGGCTGAGGCGGCCACCCGCCTGGACGCCGCGGAACTCATGGCGCGCAACGCCGCCTGGCGTTACGACCAGGGGCTGTCGTGTGGCAGGGAGGCGAATATGGCGAAGTACCTCTGCGCAGACGCCGGTTTCAAGGCTGCCGATCAGGCCATCCAGACACACGGCGGGATGGGCTACTCGAAGGAGTTCCATGTCGAGCGCTACTTCCGTGAGTCGCGAATCCTGCGCCTGGCCCCGGTCAGTCAGGAGATGGTGCTCAACTACGTCTCACAGCATGTCCTGGGGCTGCCGAAGTCGTACTGACGCGGCGATTGCACAGTTCGAACGCCCTTTCAGGGCGGGCACCGTCGGGGCGCGCTAGTTCACGGTTTGTGCGTTCGGCGAAAATCTCCCTCGTCCGAGCGGGCGAACCCGGCTAACCGGGCACCGCTGCGCCGGTCGGCACGCTAACCTACGAAGAAGGAGTTTTACAGACCTGCGTGCCAGTGTTCGGTTGATCCCGTCCCTGGGTGCGCAGCGCGCCCGACGGCTGGGAGAGTGCAGAAGGACATGGCGACGGATCTGGAACCGGAGTCCCAGTTCGACCCAGTCGATCCTCGGGACCTGTTCCTGTCTCCGATGGCCGACGGAAACCTGGTGCAGCAGACCACCAGGCGATTGACGGAGGCGATCGTCGCGGGCCTGCTCCAGATCGGCGAACGACTTCCACCAGAGCCGGTGCTGGCGCAACTGCTCGGCATTGCACCCGCCACCTTGCGCTCCGCGTTCGCGGAGATGCGGCGGGCCGGTTACCTCGAGACCCGGCGCGGGCGCGGCGGAGGCACGTTCATCGCGCAGATGACCACGCCGCCGGCGGATACCGGCACGGTCCGCCTCGCCGACCTCGACGAGGAGTCGATCCAGGATCTGGTCGACTACCGCCGGGCCGTGGTGGCGTACGCGACCGAACTCGCCGCGGAACGGGCGACCAGTGCCGAGATCGAGGCCCTGGACCGGTTGGTCGGTGCGATCGAAGCTTGTTGGAACCTCGCTGAGTGTGTGCGCCTCGACGCGCAGCTGCACATCAACGCGGCAGCCGCGACTGGTTCGAAACGGCTGTGGCGCGAGACCGCGCACCTGGAGATGGAGTCGAACTCGGTGATGCTCTCCGTGGTCGGCGGCTCTCAGGACGAGGAGATGATCAAGCTGATCATCGCCGACCATCGTGAAATCGTCAGCGCGATACGCGCCCGTGATCCACAGCGGGCCCGGGCGGCGGTGACGGCACACATCGATCGTGGATGTGTGGCGCTCATGACGATGGTGAAGAGCAAGCACGCCAAGCCGGCCTCCCGTTGATGCGATCAGAGAAGGAGACACACCGCCGATGAGCGACGACGTCCGCGATCTGATCGTCGAGGCCCGCGCGTCCGTGGTTCAGGACATCGTGTACGCGCCCATCCGGGGCGGGGCGCTGTCGCAGCAGGTGGTCCGGCGTATCGCCGAGGCGATCAGCGTCGGAATCCTTCGCCCCGGTGACCGGCTTCCACCTGAGTCCCAATTCGCGTCGTGGCTGGGTGTTTCGGTGGCGGTGGTGCGCGAAGCCCTGGCCATCCTGCGGGAAACCGGATATGTCGAGACCGAGCGCGGGCACGGAGGAGGCACCGTGGTCCGGCGTGGCCCGGAGCCGCCGACGCTGGCGGAGGCTCGGCAGGCGATGGCGAAGTTCACTCCGGAGTACGTCTCGGACCTGATGGATCTGCGCGTCGCCATCAGCGGCGAAGCCGCCGCGCTGGCGGCGCAGCGGGCCCCGGACTCGGCTCTGTCGCGGATCTCTGAACTTGCCGCCCAGATGTGCACGGCCGAATCGTACGACGACTACCGTCAGATCGACCCGCGGTTCCACATCGCCATCTCGGGCGCCTCCGGCTCGACCCGGCTGGCGGCGGCAGAGGTCAGACTGCAGGTCGAGATCGGTGAGATGGCGGCGGCGATCCTCCGCCTCGCCCCGGATATCGAGACCTCGACGATCTTCCACACTTCCGACGACGGTCACAGGGACATCGTCCAGGCGCTCACCCGAAGGGACGCCGAGGGCAGTAGGGCCGCCATGACGGAGCACGTGCTGGGAATGCGTGATCTCTTCGTCGTCACGGCAGCTCGTATCAGCTGACCTTGCCAGCCGGCCCGACGGCAATCTCCTCAGGCGCCGGTGTTTTGCGGTAAACACCGCCGCAGCGGATGGGGGCGATCTCGCTGTAGACAGCGGGCCGCACGAATGGCATCATTCCTATGGAATCAGATGTTAGTGGGTAACTTGGTCTGCCTGATGTGGTGACCGTCGGCCGTAATTCCCATCCAGGTTCGAGCCGCGTATCGCGCAGCTCCGCACGGAGGAGAGCTTCAATCAGATGACGTCGGATGACCAGCGCGGCCGGTTTTTGATCGGCGGAAAGTGGATCGCGCCCAGCGGCAGGACGACGATCGACGTCGTCTGCCCGTCTACCGAGGAGACGATCGCGTCGGTCCCGACCGCATCGGTAGAGGACATCGACGCCGCGGTGGGCGCTGCGCGCAACGCCTTCGACGACGGACTGTGGCCCCGAATGGAACTGGCGGAACGGATTTCGGTGCTGCGGCGCTTCCGGGGCCTGCTCGAGGAGAATCTCGAGCTGGTGGCGCAGTTGGTCACGTCAGAGATGGGTGCTCCGATCAGCCAGTCGCGGGCCATCCAGCTCGGAGCTCCGCTGGCACTGCTGGATGCGTACGTCGAGGCGGCCGAACAGTACCCGTTCCGTTCGCTGCGGCTGGCGCCGACGGGCAATGCGCTGGTAGCCCGGGAGCCGGTGGGCGTGGTGGCCGCGGTCGTGCCGTGGAACGTACCGGTGATGGCGGCCATCAACAAGATGGTCCCGGCGCTGTTGACCGGGTGCACCGTCGTCTTCAAGCCGGCGCCGGAAACACCTCTGAGCAGCTACATTATCGCCGAACTGCTGCAGGAGGCGGGGCTTCCCGACGGTGTGGTCAACATGCTCGTCGCCGATCGTGAGGTGAGCGAGTACCTGGTCTCCCACCCCGGCGTCGACAAGGTGACGTTCACGGGTTCGACGGTCGCCGGCCGCCGGATCGCCGCTTTGTGTGGTGAGGATATCCGCCGAGTGACACTCGAACTCGGCGGCAAATCGGCGGCGATCATCCTCGACGACGCGGACCTCGATGCCTGCGTGGAAGCCCTCCGGCTGGGCTCTCTGCGCAACAGCGGCCAGATCTGCACCCTGAAGACACGATTGATCGTCTCCGAACGACGCAGAGATGAGCTTCTCGACCGACTCACTGGGTTGGTGCGGTCGATGCCCGTCGGTGATCCGTTTGACACCGACACTCAGATCGGCCCGCTGGTGAGTGAGCGGCAGCGGGCCAGGGTGGAGGATTACATCGCCTCGGGACGGCATCAGGGCGCGACCCTGGTGACCGGCGGTGGCCGGCCCTCCTCGCTGGATCGTGGCTGGTACGTCGAGCCCACGGTGTTCGCCGACGTCATGCCGGACATGCGGATCGCCCAGGAGGAGATCTTCGGACCGGTACTGGCCGTGCTGAACTACGCCGATGAGAGCCACGCGATCGCGTTGGCGAACGACTCGGACTACGGGCTCAGCGGGGCGGTGTTCTCCGCGGACATCGAGCATGCTCTGGCGGTCGCTGGCCGGATCAAGACGGGAACCGTTGAGATCAACGGGTTCTCGGCGGGCTTCCAAGCCCCGATGGGCGGCTGGAAGCGCAGCGGCATCGGACGTGAAGGGGGCCGGGAAGGCCTGGGCAGCTATACCGAACTGAAGGCCTACGGCCTGCCGCGCGAGTTCGCCGAGGCGCTGCGTTGACCGACCGGGGACTTGTGCAACCGGGTGTACTGACCCTGGGCGCGTGTTCGGGCAGTGGGCCGACGAACGTCCTGCATGCCGACGGTGGGCGCACTGGATTCGAGCCGGGTCTGGCCGATCAGCTCGCCGCCGTCCTGGGATTGTCGGTGCAGTGGATGACGCTCGAGTGGGCGGACCTGTACGGCGCTCTCGCCGGCGGCCGGATCGACGGCATCCTGTACAACCAGACCATCACGGCCGCGCGCCGAGAGCTGGCCGACTTCACGAGGCCATACGGCGTGTTCCATGAAGCGGTGCTGACGGTGGCAGGATCGAACATCCGTGAACTCGATGATCTTGCCGGTCGCAGGTTGGGTGCCATCGAGCGGACCAACAATCACGTTCTGGCGCAGGCGATAGCGGGCGACGGTGTGGTGTCCTACCCGGCGAATGCCGAAGGGTTCGACCAGATGCTGGAGGACCTTCGCCGCGGCCGCATCGACGCGTTGGTGGACAACGAAATCTGGCTTGGTCCCTATACGGCAGAGGGATTCCAGATCGCATTCACGATCCGAACGGGAAACGTCTACGGGATCGCGGTGGTTCGGGGATCTGCGCTGCGTACGCCGTTGGACGACGCGATCTCGGCGATGGAGCGATCCGGGGTGCTGGAAGCGCTGTGGCAACAGTCGTTCCCCGGAATCCCCTATGACCGCCCGCAAGCGGAGGTCGAGCACGATCTGGACACGCTGCGGGCGCTGTTGCGCGAACCTGCGGCCATTCGGGTGAACCACTAGCGCTCAGTCTGGGTTGAGGTCGTCGGCGAGTTGACTTCGGCCGCAACGCATTCAGGCTGGGAGAGTGGGGCAGAAGAATTTTCGCATAAAACATGCGAAAACGTGTGTTATAGGCCATACTCGGTGAGTCAGGGCGATGCCAAGCACGAAAGCCGCCTGTGCTTGGCGTAAACCGCAGTGGGAGCTCTGGACAACCTGTCGATGCCATTCGAGCAACTCGCTCACCTGTAAAGGAATGCCCATGCCAGACGTGTCGCCTCTTGAATTATCCCAGGATGGAGCCACCGCGAATACACCGGAGCTCCGCGGAAACATCGGTGTCTTCGAATTGATGTTCACCGTGCTGGCGTTCGCCGCCCCCGTGGTGGTCGTCGGCAGCTTCTCCTCATTTGTGATCATCTTCGCCGGCGCCGGTGCTCCGTTGGCGTTTGCAATCACCGTTGTCTTTCTGGTGTTGTTCTCGGCCGGTTACACCGCGATGGGACGATACCTACCCAACCCGGGGGCGTTCTACGCCTACATCAGTGCGGGTTTGGGTAAACATCTCGGGTTGGGGTCCAGCTTCACCGCCATCTTCGGCTACTTCATGATGAACATGGCGATGGCGTCGTTCTTCGGCTACATCCTCAACGATTTCATCGTCAACATGCTGGGTGGCCCGTCGGTGCCGTGGTACCTGTACTCGCTTGCGTGTCTAGTGACCACGGGCATTCTCGGCTATCTGCGGATTGACCTGTCGGCCAAGGTGTTGTGCGTGGCGATGGCGCTGGAGATCGGGATCATCGCGGTGTTCGACTTTGCGGTGCTGCGCGACGGGGGTCCGGAGGGCCGCTCGCTGGAACCGTTCACATTGGGCGCCTTGACCTCCGGCGAGGTGGGACTGGCAGTGCTCTACTGTGCCATCTGCTTCCTCGGATTCGAGGCCACCGCGGTGTATCGCGAGGAGACCAAGGATCCGGCCAGGACCGTGCCGCGTGCGACCTATCTGGCCGTTCTGTTCATCGGATTCGTCTACGTCGTCAGCACCTTCCTGCTGATCACTGCGTACGGTTCCAGCGCTGCCCAGGACGTGGCGAACGAGGACCCGGCCGGCATGTTCCCCAACGCGATGGAGAGTTATGTCGGGACTTGGGCCAGAGATTCGGTCACTGTCCTGATCATCACCTCGACGTTCGCGTGCCTGCTCGCCGTGCAGAACATCCTTTCTCGGTATCTGTTCTCCCTGGCGGTCGACGGTGCTCTGCCGAAGCGACTGGGACGGGTTCATCCGAAGCACAGGTCGCCGGCTGCCAGTTCACTGACGGTGACGGCGGTGGCGATGACCACGATCATTCTGCTGAGCCAGTCCGACCCGATCGTGAACTACGGCCTGTTGTCGGGCACCGGCGGCTTCGCCATCCTGCTGCTGATGTTCCTCACCGGGCTGGCCGTGTTCAACTTCTTCCGCGACAAGCGCGGGGCGCCCGGGACCACGCTCTGGAACGCTACGATCGCCCCCATTCTCGGCAGCATCTGTTTCGGTGTTGTGCTGTATCTGGCGATCACGAACTTCACGATGATGACGGGCGGATCGACTGCCGTGGCGGTCGGACTGCAGACCGCGCTGTGGTCGTCCCTGGTGATCGGAATCGTCGTGGCAGCCGTCCTGCGCCGGAAACGGCCCGAGACGTTCGAGCGAATCGGTCGCCAGGGGTAGCACGAACCGTCGGGTGCCTGGACGGTGGACTTCGCGATTGGCGAGGGGAGTCCACCGCCCGGGCCTTCCGCATGGGGGGCACGCGATTGCAGGGAAACCCGCGACTACAGAAGGGAATACGAAATGAGCCAGCCGACTGTCACCGCCGACAAGGTGGCGCAGTTGATCGCGCGTGCTGAGATCACCGACGTTCTTCTCGCCTATTGCCAGGCGGTCGACCGGCGGGACTGGCAGCAGGTGCTGGAGTGTTATCACGGCGACGCGCTGGATCACCACGGACCGTTCGACGGCACGCCGCAGGAGTTGGTGGCGTGGCTCGATGAGAATCACCGGCACGTGATGGCGTGCATGCATCGGCTCTCCAATGTGTCGATTGATATCACCGACGACAACCAATTCGCGCGGGTCGAGTCCTACTGCATCAGTTACAAGACGATCACCTCGGCGGCGCACGACCCGTGGCTCAACGGCGCCGAAGACAACGGTCTGTACCGTCGGACGGTGGCCTGCCGGTATGTGGACACCTTCGAGAACCGTGCTGATATCGGTTGGCGGATCTTCGACCGCACTGTCGTCCTCGAGTGGATGCGGCGGGAGGACTCGGACCAGTACATCCCGATCGACCCCGAGATGCCGAGCTCGCGGCGGGACCGTACCGACCTGCTCTACGCGCAGCCGGTGACCACGCGGTAGAAAGGCTGACACCAACCATGCCGAGCCGGGAACACGTGGCCTCAACCGTTAGGCGGTACCTCGACCTTGTTGCCGAGGGCGGACGGGTCGACGACATCGTCGATCTCTATGCCGAGGATGCGGTCATCGAGGATCCCGTGGGCGACGAGCCGATCGTCGGACACCAGACGATCTGGAACTTCTACGGAATCGTCGAAAACGACCGAGCTGAAACCGAACTGGTCACTCTGCGAGCCACGGATCGGGAGGCCGCCTTCGTCTTCAACCTGACACTGCACTACGGCGCCAGGAGAATGCGGATCGAGGTCCTCGAGGTCATGGTCTTCGGCGAGGACGGCAAGATCGCGTCGATGAAGGCCTACTGGTCGGCTGAGAACATCACCGAGTGGACGGTGCCGGACGAAGTGAGCTGAGGGATGCCGGTCCTGGTGCGGTCAGGGCTGCACCAGGATCCGGATCGGGTTGCCCTCCTGGCGGACAAGGCGGTCGATGCCGGCGGCGACCTGATCCAGGGGGACAATCTCACTGATCGACTGCGAGAGATCCAGCCGTCCGCGTGCAACCAGTCCGGCGAGTATTGCGACATCGGAGTTCTGGTAGCCAAGGTGCGCCAGTATCTGCTTCCGCGAGACACCGAACTCCGACGTCGTTCCCAGGCTGGGGGAGTCGGCACTCAGCCCGACCAGTACGAGACGCCCGCTGCGGGCCGTGTTCTCCAGTGCCTGTTGGAAAGACGCGTTGCGCCCGACGGCGTCGAAGGTGACGTCGAGTCCCTTTCCTTGCGTGGCTTCGGTGATCCTGGACGCCAGGTTCTCGTCGCGAGCGTCGAAGGCGTAGTCGGCCCCCAGGGACACCGCGCGTTCGAGCACCGCCGGATTGGTGTCCACCGCGACGATCGGCGCGGCACCGGAGAGTCGGGCCATCTGCACCATGTGGCTGCCGAGCCCGCCGACGCCCCAGATGCCCACCGACTCACCGACCGACACCCTGCCGGTGCGGACGACGGCACCGAACGGCGTAGCCACGGCGTCGGCGAGGATCGCCGCGTGCTGCATGGACACCTCGTCCGGGACGCGTGTCAGGCCCAGCGAGTGCGCGACCGTGTATTCGGCCCAGCCGCCGTCATAGTCGCAGCCCATGATCAGCATCTGGTTGCAGTTCGCGAGATCGCCGCGTACACAACGATCGCAGCGATGGCAGGGCTTACCGGCCTCGACAATGACGCGGTCACCCACCTGCCAGCCGGCGACGCCGGGGCCGAGTTTCGCCACCGTCCCGGATGTCTCGTGGCCCTGGGTGACCACAGGCTGTTGCGACGGGAAGTTCCCGTCGATCACGCTGAGGTCGGTGTGGCAGATCCCGCAGTACGCGACACGGACGAGGACCTCGCCGGGACCGGGTTCGGGGATCGGAATGTCCTCTACCGCAACGGTTCCAGTGTCAGCATAGAACCGCTGTGCACGCATCATGCTCGCCATGGTGATCGTCACCCGTCCCTTCGTCGTGGGTACCAAGACCCTAATGTGGCGAACCTTTGATATCTAGTTTTAGATATATTAACCTGGCTTGAGCGGCTCGTCATTGGAGACGAAACATCTTGGCCGCCAAAAGAACGGTCGGATCCGAGCGGTCCGGTCGTGATCAGCCGGGCGCGGTTCTCACACGAAAGGAAGCGCCATGACGGCGTCAATGTCGACCATTCGAGTCCGGGTCATCAACAAGACCGACATCGCCGACGACGTGGTGGAGGTCGGTTTCGAGGCCGTCGACGGGTGCGAGCTGCCGCCGTGGTCGCCGGGTGCGCATATCGACCTGCATCTCCCCAACGGGTGCGTTCGCCAGTACTCGCTGTGCGCCGATGTCGATGAGCGGAACCGGTGGCGCGTGGCGGTGCTGCTCGATCGCGAGGGTCGCGGCGGATCGCGGTACATCCACGAGGAACTCGCCGTTGGTGCGCAGCTGGTGGTCTCGCAGCCGCGGAACAACTTTCCGCTCAAGCCGGCGGACGGTTACGTGTTCGTCGCCGGCGGTATCGGGATCACTCCGCTGTTACCGATGATCCGTCATGCCGAAGCGTCCGGGAGTAGGTGGCGCCTGACGTACGGCGGCCGGACTCTCACGCGAATGCCGTATCTGGAGGAACTGCGCCGGTTCGGGGCGCGGGTGGACCTGTGGCCACAGGACGAACGGGGAGTCATCGACCTCGATGCGGTCTTCGCGGGTTGTAGCGCCGGAGAGGCGGTCTACACCTGCGGACCCGAAGCGATGTTGAACGCGATCGAAGGCCGGGATTGCCTGGCGTCGGTGCACATGGAACGGTTCCGGGCCGCTACGGCGCCCGATGCCGGTGGCGATTCCTTCGAGGTCGAACTGGCGGTGACCGGGAAACGGTTGACGGTGCCCGCCGGCCGGTCGCTTCTCGACGTGCTGCGGGACGAGACGCCTGATCTGCCCTCGTCCTGCGAGGAGGGCATCTGCGGGGCGTGTGAGGTATCTGTGCTCGACGGCGTGCCGGATCATCGCGACAGCGTTCTGGATGCCGACGAGCGCGAATCCAACAAGTTGATGATGCCGTGCGTGTCGCGCTCCCGATGCCCGCTGCTCGTGCTCGATCTCTGAAACAACCGACACCCGAAATCTGAAGGAAGAGGACAACATGGCCGCGAAACTCAGCACCATCACCGCGGGGACGCTGAAGATCAGCGCGATGAGCAACGATGCGCCACCGCTGATGTCGACTGTCGACGGCCATCGTGTGGGCTTCGAGGCCGACCTCGGCCGGGCGCTGGCGGATGAGCTGGGCCTGACGCTCGAGTGGGTGTCGGTCGAGGAGTGGGGGCAGCTGCGTGTCGAGCTCGACACGGGTCGATGCGATGCGATCCTGTGCTGCCAGGCCATCACCCCGGACCGCGAGAAGGAAGTGGCGTTCACCCGGCCGTATGCCTCCTTCGACGAGGGCATCGTGGTGCGGGTGGACAGTGCCATCACCAGTGCGGAGGACCTCGCGGGGCGAAAGGTCGGTGCGGTGGCCGGAACCACGAACATCGCGCTCGCCCGTTCATTCTCCGGTGCCACGGCCGTGGAGTTCGGAAGTGGTGACGACGCACTCGGTGCGATGTGCGACGCCGTGGTATCCGGCGAGGTGGACGCCATGATCGACGATGAGCTGCTGCTTCCCGCAGTCACCGCGAGTGGCGAGCTCCGCGTCGCCTTCGTGTGCCCCACCAAGAATCCGTGCGCCCTCGCGCTGCGTAAGGAATCGGGAGATCTGGTCGCCGCACTGGATGAGGCACTGACGCGCATGTTCGACGACGGTCGGATGCGCACACTCTGGCAGGCGCACTTCACCGAGAAGGCCTTCCCGTTCGCGTGAACGAGCCTCGAGGCAGAAGTATGACCACGACGAAAGGCATGACATGGGCCGCCGGGTGATCCGCATCGGAGTGTGCGCCGTCTACGACACCATCCAATTAGGGCACTACACGGCTGAGGCCAGCCTTCTGCCCCAGCCCTATATCGACGCGATCGACCGGGCCGGTGCGTTGCCGGTGATCTTCGCGCCCGGTGAGAGAATCGTCGACGATCCCGATCTCGTCCTCGACACGGTGGACGCTCTGTTGCTGGCGGGAGGCTCCGACGTCGACCCCGCGCGGTACGGGCAGCAACCTCATGCGGAGACCGGGGGAATCTCGGTACGACGCGACGATTCAGAGTTCGCCCTCGCCACACGGGCCCTGGCGACGGGCAAGCCCATGCTGGGCATCTGCCGGGGAATGCAACTGCTGAACGTGGTCTGTGGCGGCAGCCTTGACCAGCACCTGGACAACGCCGAAGACCACGTCGGGCCCAAGGGCCAGCCGTTCGTCAAACACGACGTCCGGGTCACGCCCGGTAGTCTTGCGGCCCGCTGCGTCGGGGCGCCGCAGACGACTGTGATGTCAGAGCACCACCAGGGCGTCCGCGAGGTGGGTGAAGGCCTGGTCGTGACCGGTCGCAGTGTCGAGGACGGGATCATCGAAGCGATCGAGTATCGCGACCATCCGTTTGCGCTCGGTGTGTTGTGGCACCCGGAACGTGATCCGGAATCACAGGTCATCGAGGGTTTTGTGGAGCACGTCCGGCGGCTCACCGGTAACTGAACGTGTGTCGGCAGTCTCTCCGTCGTGCGGATGTGATGGCAGTCATTCTTTGTTAAGCTATAAAAACCTAAGTTATAGGAACGGCCTGAGGGGCGGCGGATGAAGTTCGGCATCTCGGTGTTCGTCAACGACGACACCATCGACACGGTGACCCTGGCGCGCGCGATAGAGGAGCGCGGGTTCTGTTCGATGATGGTGGCTGAGCACACGCATATCCCGGTAAGCCGTAGGTCGCCCTTCCCTGCGGGCGGAGATCTGCCCGACGTCTACTACCGCACCCTCGATCCCTTCGTGACGTTGGCTGCAGCAGCGGTGGTCACGCAGAAGATCGAGCTGTTCACCGGTGTGTCACTCCTGGTGCAACGCGACCCCATCATCACCGCGAAGGAGGTCGCCAGCGTCGACCTGCTGTCGGGCGGCCGGTTCGTTTTCGGGGTGGGCGCGGGTTGGAACATCGACGAACTGTCGCAACACGGTACGGATCCGAAGACGCGCGGTGCGCTACTGGACGAGCGGATCGAGGCCGTCAAGGCGTTGTGGACCTCCGAGCCCGCGGAATACCACGGCAGATTCGTCGATTTCGAACCGTCGTACATGAGGCCGAAACCGGTTCAGCGGCCGCATCCGCCACTGTTCATCGGCGGGGGGACCGATGCGACGATCAAACGCATCATCCGTCATGAGGCGGGTTGGGTGTCCAATCCGATGACGGTCGAGGAGTTGGCCAAGCGGGTCAGGCAGCTACGGGAGGGTGCCCGGCACGAAGTTCCGCTGGTGATGTCGGGGGTGCCGATAGACCTCGAGTACTGGAAAGTCGCGCAGGACTTGGGATTCGGTCAACTCGCTCTGCGTCTACCGACCCTGTCCAGGGATGAGACGTTGCGGGTCCTGGACGAGTATGTGGCCCAGGTGGACAAGTACGTCGGCTCCCCGTCGTAGGTGTAGCCGAGTGTCCGGCGTGACCGCAGAAGCACAGCAGAGAGGTGAGGTCTTGATGCCGTCCATGGGTGAGCCCACGATCCTGGTGGTAAACCATCCGCTGATCTCGGACCCGGGTCTGTTCAGGCCGATCGTGGAGAACCGGGGCTATGCCATCGAAGAGGTGGACTACTCGCTCGATCAACGTCCGGCACGCCCGATCGGCGAGTATGCCGCGATGGTGGTCATGGGTGGGTCGCCGCAGGTCGACGAAGAGGACAAGCATCCCTGGCTGGTGACAGAGAAGGCGGCGATCCGCGAGGCCGTCGACAACGGAACGCCCTACCTCGGGGTGTGTTTCGGAGCTCAGCTGCTCGCCGATGTCGCCGGCGGCGTGGTGCGACCGGCCACGGTTCCTCGCCACGGCTGGGGTGACGTGGTCCGGTGTGGCGGCGCGGACGGGGACCCCGTCTTCGGTGGGCTCCCCACGGTGTTCCGAACGGTGGTCTGGCAGCACTACGAGATCGAATGTCCGCCGAACGCCACTCAGATGGCCCGTAGTGCGACCGCGCTGCACGGCTTCAGGATCGACGGGAAGCCCGCCTGGGGAACCCAGTTCCACCCGGAGGCCGGCCCGGTCGAGATTCGTTCCTGGATCGACTCTCTCAACAGTGTCGACGAGATAACTTCGGACGCAGCCGAACTCGTGCTTGCCGAGGCGGAGGTGTACCACCGGCAGCAATTGTTGTTGTCGGACACCATTTGTGGCGCCTTTCTGCGCGTGGTTGACGAGAGGTCCAACGCGTCCCAGCTGCGACTTGGAGCTTCGAATTGCGAGCTCTCCATTGACGACTAAGATCTAAACTTGTAACTTATCGTTGAGACGTGAATCACGCTCGTGTTCCTGGAGTGGGACCATCCACAAGACGAGCAGCCCCAAAGCCCAATCACACAGGAGGACGAGTGTCGATCCCCAATCTGGAAGAGCTGTACGCAGACGCGGAGCGCAAGGCGCGGATCATCGAGATGGAACGCGAGATGACCGCCGCTGGCGTGAAACACGTACTGCTGCAGTACGTGACGGTGCAGGGCCGCGTGCTGTGCAAGGTCGTCCCAACTGAGTACTGGGTTCAGGCTGCCACCAAGGGGATGAACCTGGCCTACCTGATTGCCGCCGGACAGCACATCACCAAGAGCGGGGAGGCCGTCGGACGGGATCCGGTCACCGCGCAGGAGGGCTTGATGATGCCCGACCTGGACACCTACGCCGTCCTGCCCTGGGACACCCGGTTCGCAACGGTGTTCTGCACTCACTACCGGCGTCTCGACGATGCTGAAGCCCCGGGCGCCTACGCCGAGGACGACGCCCGCGCGGTCTTGAAGGCTGCCCTCGAGGATCTCCGGAATGATTTCGGGATCACCGCGCGCAGTGGCTGCGAACCGGAGATGAGCTGGTTCACCGGCCGGAACGCGATCGACACCTCCCGCAGTCACTACCCGGACTACATCGGAACGTCGTACTCCTACCGCCATCTCGATGATGTCCGCGAAGTGCTGGCCAAGGTCAGTGAGTACGCCACAGCGCTCGGGTTCACCATGATCCAGGCGGATTACGAAGATCCGGGTCAGCTGGAGATCAACTTCCTGTACGACGATTTCCTCAAGACCGCCGACAGGTTGGTCACCTACCGGCAGATCTGCATGCAGGTCGCCAAGGAACTCGGCATTCTGGCGACCTTCATGCCCAAGCCGGTGCACGGAATCATGGCCAACGGCTGTCACCATCACGTCAGCTTCTGGCGCGGCGAAGAGAACATCATGCTGCATCCGTCGGGGCATCAGTACCAGATGAGTGACGAGGGTCTGCACGCCGTCGGCGGCCTGCTGAGCCACGCGCGCGGCATGTCCGCTCTGATGTCGCCCACGGTCAACTCCTACAAGCGTTACCTCGACGTCAACTGGTCGCCCAGCGTGACGTCCTGGGGATACGACAACCGAGTCTGCGCGTTCCGGGCGTTGCCCGGCCGGGTGGAGGTTCGCCAGCCCGATGCCAGCGTCAACCCCTACCTGTCACACCTGGCCATCGTCGCTGCCGTCCGCGACGGGTTGAAGAACAACCTCGATCCGGGGCCTGCGCAGGCAGGGGAGACCACCGAGGGCACCAAGGAGTTCGCGCCGCTTCCCATCACCCTCGACGAGGCATTGAACGCGTTCGAACAGGACGAGGTGATCTCCGGCGCACTGCCGCCCCAGTTGCGCGAGAACTTCCTGCGCTGCAAGCGCGACGAGTGGATGCGTTTCTGCGGTGCCATCACCAACTGGGACTTCGATACCTACTTGAACTACGTCCCCTGACAGTCGGAGAACGAGTGCTCCGGCTGTGTGTCGGGGTCGGTCGGGGCGCCCACCAAAACGTGAGAAGGTCTAGATGACAGAGAATCTGATGAACGAAGCCCAGCTCAACGAGGCGGCGGGCAGACATCTTCTGTTGCATTTCAGCGAGATGTCCGCCTATCCGGACCGACCGTTCCCGATGATGGTTCGCGGTGAGGGTGCCTATGTGTGGGACAGCGCAGGGCGGCGATACGTAGACGGCTTGGCGGGCTTGTACACGGTGAACGTCGGACACGGGCGTCGGGCGATCGCCGATGCAGTGCACCGCCAGCTCAATTCCCTTGAGTACTTCCCACTGTGGAACTTCGTGACCCCGGCAGCCGCCCAGCTCGCGGAGAAGATCGCCGAGTTGGCTCCGGGAAACCTGAACCGGGTGTTCTTCACCTCGGGTGGATCGGAATCGGTGGAGTCGGCATACAAGCTGGTCAGGCAATACCAGAAGCTCCGTGGTAACCCGGACAAGAAGAAGATCATCTCACGGACCGGCGCCTATCACGGAATGACGTTGGGAGCGTTGGCGATCTGCGGCCTGCCTGGGATGCAGGAGCCGTTCCAGCCGCTGATGCCGACGGTGCGACACGCTCCGATGGTGGACAGCTACCACGCCGACACGACGCCCGAGCAGCATGCCCTGGACTGCGCGCAAGGGGTTGCCGACGTGATCGCGGTGGAGGGGCCTGAGACGGTCGCCGCCGTGATCGTCGAACCCCTGCAGAACGCCGCGGGTTGCCGTCCCGTCGAACCGGTGTACTACCGACGCCTGCGGGAGATCTGCGACGCCAACGACGTGATGTTGATCTCGGATGAGACCATCTGCTCATGGGGCCGCACCGGTGGCTTCTTCGGTTCGTCGGTGCTGGGCTACCAGCCCGATATCATCACCACGGCAAAGGCTCTCACCTCCGGATATGTTCCCATGGGCGCCGTCATCGTCGGGGATCACGTTGTCGAGCCTTTCCTCGCCCCGGGTGTGGTCTTCGAACACGGTTTGACGTTCGGTGGTCATCCCGCCGCAGCAGCCGCCGGCCTGGCCAACATCGCGGTGCTGGAAGAGGAGAACCTCAGCCAGCGGGCGGTGGAACTCGGCGAGTACATGCAGCGCGGGCTGTCGGAGCTGCTGCGCCTGCCGATCGTCGGTGACGTCCGAGGCGGCGGTTACTTCCGCGCGGTCGAGCTCGTCGCCGATCAGGGCACAAAAGCTCCGCTGCCGACGGAGGTACTCCAGCGCTGGTCCCGTGAGATCACCCCGGCGCTACTGGAACGGGGCGTGATCTGCCGGGCGATGCACCGCGGGTCACCGATCATCCAGTTCGCGCCGACCCTGGTGACCAGCGAGGCCGATATCGACCACATGGTGTCGGCGCTGGGTGAGGTCCTGGAACCGATGTCTGCGGAGTTCCACTCCGGTTCGGGAGCCGCACAGCCCGTCCACAGCCTCACCGTCTGAACCTCTGAGACAGGAAATCCCGCACATGACCACCGAAACCCTCGAGGTGCCCTACCTCGACATCACCGACGCCAACTTCAGCATCACCTCGGACCAGGTGCACGATGCACGCGAGAAGTCCTGGTACGCCCGGACGAACTATGGCATCGCCGTCCTGCGCTACGCGGAGGTCCGCAAGATCCTGCGCCACCCGAAGGTGCGGCAGGGTGATGTCGCCTGGACCCGGCTCAACGGGATCACCGAAGGGCCGCTCTACGACTGGTGGGACAGCTGGATCCTGCACAAGGAGGGCGAAGCTCATCAGCGTCTCCGCAAGGCAGCCAACCCCCTCTTCACTCAGAAGGCGGTTGCCCCGCTCGGACCGAAATTCCGTGCGCTGGCCGAGGATCTGGTGGACCGATTCGTCGATCGCGGCGAGTTCGAGTTCGTGGAGGACTTCGCCGACCCGTACACGACGGGCGCACTGACCCGGTTGCTCGGGCTTCCCGATGAGGAAGGCCCTCAGCTGGCACGACATATCGACGTCGTGGGTCTGTCCTTCGGATTGGCCATTAAAGACAACGTCGATCGGATCGAGGCGGCCCTGGCTGCGCTGTACGAGTACGCCGACAGGTTGATCGAACTGCGTCGCAAGAATCCCACTGACGATCTGGTGGCCGGGCTGGTGGGCGCGGCGTCCACCGACGGAGCGTTGTCCGAGACGGAGCTTCGGGATCTGCTTGTGCTGCTGATCGTCGGTGCGTTCGACACCACGAAGAATCAGCTGTCGTTGGCGATGAAGACATTCCTCGACAACGCGGATCAGTGGGAACTGCTTGCGCAACGTCCGGAACTGGCACCCAAGGCGGTCGAGGAGGCCATGCGCGTCAATCCGACCACACGCTGGGTCACCCGAGAGGCGCTGGAGACCTTCGAGTTCGGGGGCGTGACGATCGAAGAGGGCGTCACCATCCATGTGTTCAACGAATCCGCGGGAACCGACGCGCGCACCATCGGGGATGACCCGAAGCGGTTCGACATCACCCAGGACCGTCCGCCGCACTTCGGCTTCGGGGCTGGCGTGCACCACTGCCTCGGCCACTTCATTGCACGTAGCGACATGGCGCAGGCTTTTGCGGCGCTTTCCGGGCGGTTGCGTGACATTCGCGAGCTGCCCGGTGCGGTGATGATGCCGGATTCGGGCAACACCGGGTTCCGGAAGCTGCCGGTGGCCTTCACCAAGGACGAGAACTACACCTATCAGCCGGATTCCGGCGAGAACGTATAGGCGGGAGTGCTGAGCATGCGGGTCACAGTCGACCGTTCGATCTGCGACGAGCACGGTTTGTGTGCCATGGCGGCGCCGTCGGTGTTCGAGATCAACGACGACGGGGAGCTGGTATACGACCAGAATCCCGACGATTCCGAGCGAGACCAAACCGAAGAGGCGATGGGCAGCTGCCCCGTCCAGGCCATCAGCATTGCGGACTGAGCCGCCACCCGAACTCCCGGACTGGGGCCGTATGCGACACGCAATCATGCTGCGAAACAAAAGGATTGGATTACAAGACACATGACGGACTTTGAGAAGATCACGGTTCCCGAGCAGCTTCCCACCCGCGTTCTGATCGGTGGTGAACTGCGAGAACCGTCCGGGCCGGACGAGGTCTCCGTGTACAACCCCTCGACCGGAGAGGTCCTGGCGTCGGTGCGCCAGAGCGACCTCACCGACCTCGAGGCAGCGGTGGACGCCGCAGTCGACGGCTTCGAGGACTGGTCGCAGACCACCCCGCAGCAACGGTCTGTGGCTCTGCTCAAACTCGCCGACGCTATCGAGGCGAACCTCGACGAGTTCACCGCCCTGGAGACGTTCGATATCGGCAAGCCACGCGGCCAGGCCCGTGGCGGTGCCGAGGAGTCCGTCGACATCATCCGGTTCTTCGCCGGTGCCGCCCGGTGTCTCGACTCGGTGGCTGCAGGCGACTACCGAACCGGTGCCACCTCGATGGTGCGGCTCGAGCCGCTCGGTGTGGTGGGCATCATCATCCCGTGGAACTACCCGGCCGTGATCGCCGCGTTCAAGATCGCCGCTGCCGTCGGCGCCGGCAACACCGTGGTGTTCAAACCCAGCGAGGTCGCGCCGCTGACCAGCCTGCGGATCGCCGAGCTGGCTGCCGAGATCTTCCCGCCGGGCGTGATCAACATCATCACCGGTGGCGGATCCATCGGGGCCGCGATCGCCGAGCACCCGAAGATCAGCATGATCTCCTTCACCGGCGGCAGCGAGACCGGGCGCCAGATCGCGGCCAAGTCATCCGGCAACCTCAAGCGCCTGTCGATGGAGCTCGGGGGCAAGGCGCCCATCGTCGTCCTCGAGGACGCCGATCTGCAGGCCGTCGCATCGCGTCTGCGGTTCGCCTCGTTCGTCAACACGGGGCAGGCCTGCACTGCGGCCTGCCGGGTTCTGGTGCATGAGGACGTATACGACCAGTTCCTGGAAATCTTCATCGCGGAAGTGAAGTCGATCAAGGTCGGGGACGCAGCGGTGGAACCGGGCGTCGACATGGGGCCGATGATCTCTGCCGAACACCGGCAGCGGGTGTTGGACATGCTGGGACGCACGGGTGGGAAGACCCTCCTCGGCGGTGGTGTCATCGACCGACCCGGCTTCTTCCTCGAGCCGACGATTGTCACGGATCTCGACCAGCAAGACGAGCTGATCCAGCACGAGATATTCGGTCCGGTGGTCACCGTCCAGAAGATCAGCTCGGTGGAGCAGGCAATCACCTTCGCCAACGATGTGCCCTACGGTCTCTCGGCATCGGTGTGGACCAGGGATATCAAGAAGGCGTTGCAGGTGATGCGCCGACTCGACTTCGGCCAGGTCTGGATCAACGACCACCTGTCCAGTGTTTCCGAACTACCCAACGGCGGTTTCAAGCAGTCCGGATACGGAACCGATTCATCGATCGACGCCATCCGTCACTACACGCGCACCAAGCACGTGTGGATGACGGTCGACTGACCCCCCAATCCCAACACCTTCCAGGGAGACCATATGAGCGAGGAGAGTCCCACCCCTTCGGCGGGCATTCGTCCTGCTAAAGGAGAGAACGGTTCCCGGTCCCTATCGGGACACATAGGCGTCGTCGAGCTGATCTTCTCGGTGCTGGCATTCGCGGCGCCGATGCTGGTGGTCGCCAGCTTCATGGCTGTGGTCATCACCTTCGGCGGTGTGGGCGCGCCGTTGATCTTCCTCATCACCACAGTCGTGCTCCTGCTGTTCTGTGTCGGGTACGTGAAGATGACGAACTATCTACCGAACCCCGGCGCCTTCTACGCCTACATCACTGCGGGGCTGGGCAAGCGGGTAGGCCTCGGCGCCAGTTTCCTCGCGGTCTTCGGGTACAGCCTGTTCGCGCTCGGCTCGGGTTCCTTCTTCGGGGTGATCACCAACAGCTTCGTCGTCGAGACGCTCGGTGGTCCCGAACTGCCCTGGTGGATCTACTCGATCGCGTGCTTTGTCGTGACGGGAACGCTGGGATACCTACGGATCGGGCTCTCGGTCAAGCTGCTCTCGGCGGTGCTGGCCCTCGAGGTCCTGCTGGTGATGGTCTTCAACCTGGCCGTCACCAAAACCGGTGGGCCGGAGGGACGGTCGCTGGCTCCGTTCGACCCCGGCTCGCTGAACATGAGTGGGCTCGCTTTGGGGGTGGTCTTCGCGTCGGTGTGCTTCCTGGGATTCGAGGCCACTGCGGTGTTCTGTGAGGAAACCAAGGATCCCGAGCGCACGGTACCGCGCGCGGCGTACCTGTCGGTGCTGCTGATCGGTGGCTTCTACATTCTCAGCGCCTGGGCGATGATCACCGCATATGGAACGCAGAACATCCTGGGGGCGATCGACGAGGACTTCGCGGCAGTGTTCCCGAACGCGATGGAGACCTACGTCGGGGTGTGGGGTCGTGATGCCGTGTTGTTGCTGACGGTGGGTTCCTGTTTCGCCTGCATGCTGGCGGTGCAGAACATCATGTCGCGCTACTGCTTCCATCTCGGGGCGGACCGGATTCTGCCGGCGGGGCTGGGTCGGGTGCACCCGCGGTTCGGTTCGCCGTACGTCAGTTCGGTGATCGTCGCCGCAGCGGTCATCACGATGTTCGTGGTGTTCGCCGTGACCGGGGCCGATCCGGCCATCCTCTACGGCCTGCTGTCGGGCACCGGCGGCGTGGTCATCATGATCCTGATGTTCCTGACCAGCCTCGCGGTGGTTGCGTTCTTCCAGCGCAGGAGTTCGGAGATCAACAGTCCCCGGGCGCAATGGAGCGCCAGGATCGCACCCACCATCAGTGCGATCGGCCTCGGCATCGTGATTTACCTGTCCCTGAAGCACTTCGACATGGTGACCGGGGGCTCGGCGGTGATCGCCGCCCTGCTGCAGGTGCTGATCGTCGCGGTGTTCGTGGTGGGATGGCTGTTTGCGACCTGGCTGCGCGGCAACCGGCCGGAAGTGTTCGCCACCATCGGGCGTAACAAGCCCCCCGCGTGAGCATGGTCGATTCCGAACTGCTCAGTCAGGACCTTCCAGCCGAGGGATCCGTCATCAGGATCCTTACGTTGAACCGGCCACGCGCCCGGAATGCTTTGAACACAGTACTTCTCAGCAAACTGAGGGATGCTCTCGAGCAGGCAGACGGTGATCCGGCGGTGGCGGCCGTGGTCCTTGCCGGGGCGGGTCCGGCCTTCTGTTCGGGCGGCGACATCAAGGAGTTCGCCGGATCGGCCGATCCCAAGGCCGACGTGGTGAACCGTTCGCAGCTGCTGGTCTATGTGCAGCAGATGATTCCACGGCTCGGGGTCCCGGTTGTGGCTGCCGTGCAGGGCGCGGCAGTCGGGGCCGGGGCCGCCCTGGCCGTCGCGGCGGACGTGGTTGTCGCCGCGCCGGACCTGGTGCTGGAGTACCCCGAGATCCGCGGCGGGGTGGTGCCGAGTGTGGTGGCCGCGGGGCTGGTGCATCAGACCACCCGCAAGCAGTCATTCGAAATGCTCACCACTGGAAGATGTTTGGGTGCCGAAGAGGCAGTGTCCCGCGGATTGGTGAACTCCGTCGCGACCGACAGGGCAGTGTTGGAAGCCGCGGTAGCGGTAGCCCAGCAGTGGGCGGCGATGGACCGCGCCGCGCTGCGGGAGACCAAGAAGTTGTTCTACCGGACGCTTGAGCTCTCGGCCGGCGATGCGCTGGATGCGGGGATGCAAGTTCTTCGTGCAACCTGGGAGACGCACTCCGCAAGCTGACCATCGGTTGCTGCGGCGCAGGTCATCGACGCGAAGTATTTTCTGAGCCAGCCCCGATCGCACCTTGCGATCGGGGCTGTTTCACATGCCTGGCGAAGATCGCTCACCACAAGAGGCGAGGGGGCTGTTTTGTCACCAAAACATTTGAAATAACGAACAGCCGTACGGTATGGTGAAAAAATTCCTCACTGTGGTGCTGGTGAAATCGACTTTCGCCCGCTCCGATGCGCAATGGGCGTTGCGGCATTCCATGCCGGTGCGCGTGCGCGACTGGCCCGACGATAGGGAAGGTCTCATCACATGAGCTCCGGTGCTTCTGTTTCGCTCACAGCTTCCCGACCTGCCCGCGCGCTGAAGCCGGGTTGGCTCGCGGGGATTACGTTCAGCAGGGCCGGCAGTTCGGTCGCCCTCGATGTTGCGGCGCGAATCCTGGTACAGCTCGGCGCCGCAGAGGCCGACGCGGAGGAGTCCGGTGCCAGTGCCGCGGATATCGTGCTGGCCGACCGGATCGAGCACCCGATCTCTCTGTCCAGTCCTGAAAGACACAGTGCTGCGGAATATCTCGCGGATGTGGAGGCGCAGAACAGGTCCGTCTGGGTGACGGCGAGCGCGTATGGTCTATCGACCAGTCGTGCCGATGCGTTTGCCTCGGATACCAGCATCCTGGCTGCCGCCGGCATTCTGGGGCATTCGCGCATCGGGGCGCAGTATCCGCCCATCGTGCCGCCCGGCACGTTGGGTCTGCGGTTGACCGGATACGTGATGGCGGTTGCGGCACTGCACGGCCTGCATCTTCGTCGCGAGCAGGAATCGCCGGTGCACCTCGACGTGTCGGCCCAGTCGGCGGTCATCGCCACCGGCCTGACCCTGGAGATGGGGCATGCGTTGTCGCACTGTCCCGACCAGGGTGGCAGTGCGCGTTACGGGGCGCCGTCAGGCTTCTTCACCTGCCTCGACGGTGCGGTGTACGTGCTTGTGCTCGAACAACATCAATGGCAGGCCTTCCAGAAGGCGCTGGTACCCGCGGTGGACTCCGTGCCTTCTCTCGAGGATGCCCGCGAGAACGCCGATTTCGTCAACGCACAGATGACCCAGTGGGCATCAACGAGGACCGCCGAGCAGTGTGAACAGACCCTGCAAGCCGCCGGTGTGCCGTGTACGGCAGTGAACTCCGTCGAGACGTTTGTCGAACGCGCTCGCAAGGTGGGCCGTCCCGTCAATCTGACCGGCCCGGACGCGGTATTCCTGCCCGCTCAGGTCACCACCGTGCCGGCCGGCGATGGCGGCGGCCGTGCCGACGGTGTCATCGGGCTGTCGGATCTGCGTGTCCTCGACGCCGGACACGTGCTCGCCATCCCGCTGGGAGCGGCATGGCTCGGCGCCATGGGGGCGCAGGTGACCAAGCTCGAAGATCCCAACCGGCTCGACATCTACCGGCGCCGTGGACCGTTCGCGGAAGGTGAACCTGGGGTCAACCGGAGCGCGTACTTCAATCAGCTGAACTTCTGCAAGACACGGCTGGATGTCGCGGTGGGGGTGCCGGGTGAGCAGATCGACCTCGACTCCTACGATGTCGTGCTGCACAACCTCACTCCGCGGCGGGCCCAGGCGGTCGGGGTGGACCCCGAGAGCGTGTTGACGGGGAAATCAGCCAGACTGTTGGTGTCCTCGAGTGGATTCGGTGGCACCGGGGAATGGTCCGGGTACCGCGCCTACGGCCACAACATCCACGCTTTCTCCGGACTGGTCGACGCCACTTTGGATCCCCGTGGCGAGATGGGCGATATCGGCACGCCATGGGCGGACCCCCTGACCAGTGTTGCCGTTTCCGCGATGGTGCTGGCATGGTCGCTGTCTCCCGAACGAGACGCCGGTGTGGGCATCGATGTCTCGATGGCGGAGCTGACCGCCGCCCAGATCGCCGAGTTGATCGGGACCGAACCCGCGGAGGCGTATCGGGCACCGGAAGTCGGCGGCGACTTCTTCCTGCGGATGAGCGACGCCGGGCAGATGCTCGCGGTGTCATTGCGCAGCGGCGAAGAGGTGAACCGATTCCAGGACGCCATCGGGCGCAGCCTTCCGGCGATCCAGACCAAAGGCCAACTTATCGAATTCGGATCCGACGACTTCACCGTTGACGACGTGCTGGCCGAACGACTGCTCGACGCAGGCTTCGCCGTGTCCACAGTGCTCACCGCACATGACCTCGCCGTGGACTCGTTCGTCCGCAGCACCGGTCTGTTCCAGAATGTCAACAGCTCAGACCTGGGGGACTACCACGTGACCGGACTGCCGTGGCAGGTGGCAGGGCGTGGGGCATTTGCACTGCGCGCCGCACCCGAAAGGCCCTCGGAAGCCGACTGATCCGGCCCTGCTACGCCGGTGACCATGAACCGCCAAACCAAGGAGATTCAATGCCCGACGCCGTGATCGTCGATGTCGTCCGCTCCCCGATGGGGCGCGGCAAGCAGAACGGTGCCCTTGCCTCCCTGCATCCGGTCGAGCTGCTGGCGCAGGTGCTGCAGGCTCTGGTGGAGCGCACCGGCATCGATCCGGAGCGCGTAGACGACGTGCTCATCGGCTGCGTCAACCAGATCTCCGGACAGTCCGCCACCCCGGGACGGCAGGCGTGGTTGTCCGCGGGATTCCCGGTATCGGTTCCTGCGACGACCATCGACCGGCGCTGCGGGTCGGGTCAGCAAGCGCTCGCGTTTGCCGCGCATGGCGTGATGGCCGGAGCCTACGACATCGCAATCGCCGGCGGACTCGAGTCGATGAGCCACGCTCCGTTGGGCAGTAATCGATTGGGAGCGGACGCCTCAGGCCCCGGTGTGCACGCCCGCTTCCCGGAGTTGGTCAATCAGGGTGTCGCCGCGGAACTGATCGCGCAGACGTATGGTTCCTCGCGTTTACAGCTGGACGATCTGAGCGCGCAGTCGCACGCCCGCGCCCACAAAGCGCAGCAGGACGGATTACTGGCCCGCGACATCGTACCGATCACTCTTCCGGACGGGCAGGTGGTGGAGGTCGACGAGACGATTCGGCCGGCCACCACCGTCGAGACCCTCGCCGGACTGGCCCCGGTGTTCGGCACCGATGACATGCGGGAGAAGTTTCCGGATCTCGAATGGAAGGTGACAGCGGGTAACTCGTCACAGATCACCGACGGTGCGGGTGCGGCGCTGGTGATGAGCGAGCAGACTGCCTCGCGCCTGGGCCTGCAGCCGCGAGCGCGGGTGGTGGCGACCAGCATTGCCGGCGACGACCCGGTTTTGATGTTGACCGCCGTCATCCCCGCCACCCACAAAGTGCTGGACCAGGCGAAGCTGTCCATCGACGACATCGCCTTTGCTGAGGTCAACGAGGCGTTCGCGGCGGTTCCGCTGGCATGGCAGAGTCAATTCTCCTGTGACAGTGCGCAACTCAATCCGCTGGGCGGTGCCATCGCGCTGGGGCACCCGCTGGGCGCCTCGGGAGTCCGGCTGCTGTCATCCATGCTGACGAGTTTGGAGTCCACCGGTTCTCGCTACGGCCTCCAGACGATGTGCGAGGCGGGTGGAATGGCGAACGCCACGATCGTAGAGCGACTTTGATTCGTCGTTACCGGCTGAAAGGAACACTGATATGCAGCTCGAAGGGGCTTCTGCCGTCATCACCGGCGGCGCATCGGGGCTCGGCTTGGCCACCGCGCAGCGGCTGGTCGCGCGCGGATGCCATGTGATCCTGCTGGATCTGCCCACATCCCAGGGTGCCGAGAGGGCCGCTGACCTCGGCGATTTGGCGTCCTTTGAGCCAGCCGACGTCACCGAACCGGAGTCCGTCGGTGCGGCCTTTGCGGCCGCCGAAGCTCGCGGCCCGGTGCGTGCCGCCGTGCACTGCGCGGGGCGCGGGGGAACGGTGCGGGTGCTGAATCGTGACGGCGGACCTGGCGATGGACAGTTGTTCGAGGACATCGTGCGTCTCAACATCGTCGGCACCTACAACCTGTTGCGCTACGCGGCCAGCTCCATGGCCAAGAACGATCACTCCGGTGACGATCGCGGAGTCATCATCTTCACCGCGTCGGTGGCAGCGTTCGAGGGACAGGTCGGGCAGTTGCCGTACGCCACATCGAAGGCGGGAGTCGTCGGGATGACCCTGGTGGCGGCTCGTGACCTGGCCCAGCGCCAGATCCGGGTCAACACCATCGCGCCCGGACCGTTCGACACCCCGATCCTCGACCGGTTCGGTGACGACGTGCGCCGGAAGCTGTATGAGCCGGTGCCGCACCCGAATCGGCTGGGTAAGGCATCGGAGTACGCAATGCTCGCCGAGCACATCATCGACAACTCGATGCTCAATGGTGAAACCATCCGGCTCGACGGGGCGGTGCGGATGCCGCCGCGTCCGCGGTAGCGCTGTGGTGGCCGACTTGTCCACGAACCCGGTGCGCTGGGAAGAATCCCGCGGCGTCGTCACACTCGTGTTGGACGATCCGACGCAACGGGTGAACACGTTGAACACGGCGCTGGTGGAGGCGCTCGCCGAGGCGATCGACCGGCTGGGACGTGAGCAGGATCGGATCGACGGTGTCATCCTGCGGTCGGCCAAACGCTCCTTTCTCGCCGGTGGTGATCTCAATCGACTGCTGGCCGTTCAGCCTGCGGACATTCACGAGTTCACCGCAGATCTCGACCTTCGCAAGGCCCTCTACCGGCGTCTGGAGTTGTACCCGAAACCGGTTGTGGCCTTGATCGACGGCCCGGCTCTCGGCGGCGGCCTCGAGCTGGCGTTGTGCTGTCATCACCGGATCGGCGTGGACAACGGGCGCACGGTGGTGGGACTCCCAGAAATCGGCCTGGGGCTGTTCCCAGGTGCCGGAGGAACCGTCCGGACAGTTCGCCGTCTGGGGCTGACCCGGGCGCTCAAGGAACTGCTGCTCTCCGGGCGGCAGCTGAATCTGACCGAAGCGATGGCCGCCGGGCTGATCGATGAGCCCGCCGTCTCGCTTGGGCGCGGCGAGCAGCTCGCTCGGGAGTGGATCGCATCGAAACCCACGCCGTTGCCACGCACACCCGATGTTGCGCCTGCCGAATTGGCCAGCAGTGCGGTGGCTGTGTCGACAGGGGCTAACCGCGCAGCCGAGCTGCTCATCGAGGTGGCCGTCGAATCCGTAAAGTTGAAGTTCGACGACGCAATGCGACTCGAGTCGGCGGTCTTCGGTGAACTGGTGGTCGATCCGGCCACCAAGAACTGCATCAGGACGCATTTCTTCGACACCGGCGCACTGCGGCGTCGGGTCACCGCACTGGGTTCGAGCGATGTCGTTCGCCCAGTCGTGACGCCCCTGTCCCCGGCTGTCAACGACATGCTGCGGAAGCCGTCGTGGGCCGCCGTGATTGACGTCGCGGGTTTGGAATCCGGAGGCGGTCATGGTCTGGACGCTGACGCGCGCATGTCATGGGATGGGTGCACTGCGCCCACACAGGTGTGGTTCTACCCCGATGCCGTCGGCGATGGACAGCGGGTAATCGAATGCGGACGCACCGGGGAGGAAGATCCGCTGCTCGTCGCCTTGGCGAAGTCCGGTGTCCTCACCATTCCTCTCACCCCCGGCGCCGGCCCCTACGGCCGCCGCGTGCAGGAGGCCATTGCATCGGTCTACAGGCGGCACCTGGACATCTCGGGATCACCGGAACACGTGCGACAGACGGCCTGCTGGGCAGGGTTGACCTCCGAAGCCAGGACCTCGATCACCGGTCCTCCAGTCGACTTCGACTTAGTTTGTTCGCTGTTGAACGAGGTGGCCGAACGGGCTGTGGCGGCCGGCGCAGCGCTTGACGATGCCGCTGACCTGGACGTCGCATCAGTGCGCTCGGGCGGCTTCCCCGGCTGGACGGGAGGCGTCCGCCGGTGGCTGGACGAGGGGACGAAGACGCTCACCGAAATGATCGAGCTCAGGGAACGAAAGGCGCGTTGATGTCCACGAGCACAACGGGAAACGACGGCCCGCAGATCGAGATCGATGTCGATCTCGACGAAGGCAGCGCCGTGGCAGTGGTCACGTTCAGCCGCGGCACCCACAACTATTTCAATTACGAGCTGCTCGACAGGCTGGCGACCACGCTGGAGGGTCTGCCGTCGACCGGTGCCCGTGCTGTGGTACTGCGCACCACGAGCCGGTACTTCTGTGTCGGAGCGGATTTCATCGGTCAACGCGGCAGCGGCACGGCGGGACCGCACGTCTACGATGCCGTTCCGCGGTTGGTGCGCGCGCCACTGCCGCTGGTGGCCGAGGTTGGCGGCGCCGCGATCGGTGGCGGACTGGGTCTGGCTCTTGTCGCCGACTTCCGCGTCGCGAGCACGTCAGCCTATTTCCTGGCCAACTTCGCAAGGCTGGGCATCAGCCAGGGGTTCGCCCTGTCGGCCACCCTGCCGCGTCTGGTGGGTCCGCAGTTCTCCACCGAGATGATCTACACCGCGAAGCGTGTCGCGGGTGAGGAGGCACTGCGGGTGGGTCTGTGCGACAGGCTTGTCGAGCCGGAGGACCTGCACCGCACAGCGGTGGACTTCGCCGCCGAAATCGCCAAGTCCGCACCGCTTGTCGTCGCCTCCGCGCGCCGCACTCTGCGAGCAGATCTGATGGACGGTATCGAGGACGTCTTGGCCCATGAACGGTTCGAACAGCAGCCGTTGAAGGCAACCGAGGATTTCCGCGAAGGCAACCTGGCATGGCGGGAGAAGCGCCCGCCTCGATTCCGCGGACTGTGAGCCTTGGCTCGTCGCCCCAACGCTGTGGCGGCGGGTCAAGCCGAGAGGCAAAAGATGACAGAACTGAACATTGCCGAATATCTGCGCCCTGGTGATCGGGTACTGGTGGGCCAAGGGGTGGCCGAGCCGCCGCTGCTGGTCGAAAAACTCATCGCGGCAGCCGGTCAAATCGATCGGCTGACCGCTTTCTGCGGATATTCGCTCAGCACGGCCTGGGCGACCGCGCCCCCGCAGCGGCCCGCCATCACGGCCTACGGAGTGTTGGGCTCCTTGCGCAAGGTGCATTCTGGCCGACTGGATATTGTTGCCGCACACCTGAGTTCAATAGAGGACGGCATAGAGCACGGGTACTTCCCGGTTGACGTGGTGCTGATTCAGGTCGGTCCGGCGGACGCCGACGGGTTCTACGACCTCGGTCCGTCGGTGGACTACGGAATCGTCGCGGCGAAGCGTGCGAGGGTGGTTCTGGTCGAGGTCAACGACCGGATGCCGAGAACGAATTCGGCTCGCCGACTGCATCGTTCACTGGTGACCGCCGCGATTCCGGCGAGCCGCCCGCTGCTCGGATCGCCAGCGCGGACGCCGTCGCCCGCGGAGTATGCAGTGGCTGTCAAGGTAGCTACTCTGGTCCCCGACGACGCCGTGATCCAGCTTGGCGCAGGGGCATTCGCAGAGGCGGTTGCCGCCCACCTGCAGGCTCGGCGCGGACTGCGGGTCTACACCGGCCTGCTGGGGGAGTGGGTTGTCGGGTTGCACAGGGCGAAGGCGTTGGCGGAGGGGCCGGCAGCGGTGGTCACCGGTGTCGCCGTGGGTGGTGACGACCTCTACTCCTACCTCGATCGCAACAGCGCGGTCGAGTTCGCCACGACGAAGGACATCACCGCCCGGATTGCGGCCGGGTTGCCCGGGCCGTTCGTGGCGATCAACTCCGCGGTCGAAGTCGATGTCTTTGGTCAGCTCAACGCCGAGTTCGCCGGTGCGAGATACGTCGGTGCTGTCGGCGGCCAGGTCGACTACTTCCGGGCGGCCCAGCGCGGCAGCGGCGGTTACTCGATCGCCGCCCTGGCCGCCACCACGGCATCAGGCGCGAGCCGGGTGGTGCCGCGGATCGACAGCGCAATGGTGACCTCGTTGAAGAGTGATGTGGATTTCGTCGTCACCGAGTGGGGTGTCGCCGATCTGCGGGTCACGTCGATGAGTGAACGCGTCGAGCGCATGATCGAGGTCGCTCACCCGGACCATCGTGATCTGCTGCGGGGCACAGTGTCGAGCGAACTCGCGGCACACTGAGCACCTCACCCTGAAACGCAATTCGGCCGGTCCCGTATTGGGACCGGCCGAATTACGTTGTGGTGCTTAGCGCTTGCCTGGCCTGCGGGCACCCTTGGCGATGCCGAGGCCCTTCACCGGAGCCTCGTCGCCGACGACGCGATCGCCGGCGCCGCTCGTGGCCGCCGGTGCGGCGGGCGCCGCCTCGGCTGCCGGGGCCTGCGGCTCCGGCTCAGCGGCGGGTGCGGGCTCGGCCTTGGGCGCAGCAGCGGGAGCTGCCGCAGCGGGGGCCTTCTTGGCGCCCGGTCGACGCGCGCCCGCGGCGATGCCCAGACCCACGACGGGCGGTTCGGGCGCGGCCGCAGCAGCGGGAGCGGCCGGTGCGGCGGGCTCGGCTGCCGCAGGTGCGGCTGCTTCGGGTGCCGGTGCGGCCGGAGCTGCGGGGCTGGCCTTCTTGGCGCCCGGACGCTTGGCGCCCGCGGCCATCCCGAGGCCCTTGACCGGTGCTGCCGGAGCGGCCGGTGCTGCGGCCTCAGCGGCTGGCGCTGCCGTCTCGGCTGCGGGTGCGGCCGGAGCAGCGGCGGTGGCCTTCTTGGCGCCTGGGCGCTTGGCTCCGCCAGCCAAACCGAGGCCCTTGACCGGTGCGGCCGGTGCCGCGGGTGCTGCGGCCTCTGCTGCCGGAGCGGCAGCCTCGGCGGCGGGTGCAGCCTTCTTGGCGCCGGGGCGCTTGGCGGCGCCAGCCATGCCCAGTCCCTTGACCGGGGCAGCGGCGGCCTTGGCGGGCTCTGCTGCGGCCGGTGCGGCGGCAACGGGCTCCGGCTCCGGCTCGGGCTCCGGTTCGGGTGCGGCGGCGGCCTCCGCGGCGGCACGGGCTTCGGCCCGCTCAGCGGATGCGGCGGCGGCCGTGCCCTTCTCAGGCAGCGTCACCGAGGACAGATCCAGCGACGCCAGCAGCAGCTGGGCCACGTCGAGCACCTCGACCTTGTCGATGTCGCGGGCAGCCGCGACCTCGTCGACGCCGTCGGTCATCATCACGCGGCAGAACGGGCAGCCGGTCGCGATGGTTGAGGCACCGGTGTCGATGGCCTCCTCGGTGCGCTCGGTGTTGACGCGCTTGCCGATGTGCTCTTCCATCCACATCCGCGCCCCACCGGCGCCACAGCAGAAGCCTCGGTCGGCGTGCCGCGGCATCTCGGTCAGCTGAGCGCCCGAGTCGCCGATGAGGTCACGCGGTGCGTCGTAGACCTTGTTGTGCCGGCCCAGGTAGCACGGGTCGTGGTAGGTGACGTCCTGGCTCAGCGAGTTGACCGGCACCAGCTTCTTGTCGCGGACCAGGCGGTTCAGCAGCTGCGTGTGGTGCAGGACGCTGTAGTTGGCGCCGGTCTGGCTGTACTCACGGCCCAGGGTGTTGAAGCAGTGCGGGCAGGTGACCACGATCTTGCGGTCGACGGTCTCGACACCCTCGAAGAGGTCGTTGATGGTCTCGATGTTCTGCGCTGCCAACTGCTGGAACAGGAACTCGTTGCCTGAGCGGCGGGCCGAGTCACCGGTGCAGGTCTCGCCGTCGCCGAGCACCAGGAAGTTCACGCCGGCCACCGACAGCAGTTCGGCGACGGCCTTGGTGGTCTTCTTGGCGCGGTCCTCGTAGGCGCCGGCGCAGCCGACCCAGAACAGGTACTCGAAGCCGTCGAACGAGTCGACGTCCTTGCCGTACACCGGAACGTCGAACTCGACCTCGTCGATCCAGTTCAGGCGGTCCTTGGCGTTCTGGCCCCAGGGGTTGCCCTTGTTCTCCAGGTTCTTGAACAGCACGCCGAGTTCGGACGGGAACTCCGACTCCATCAGCACCTGGTAGCGGCGCATGTCGACGATGTGGTCGATGTGCTCGATGTCGACGGGGCACTGCTCGACGCACGCGCCGCACGTGGTGCAGGACCACAGCACGTCGGGATCGATGACACCGCCCTGTTCAGCGGTGCCCACCAGCGGACGCAGCGCCTGCTCGGGGCCCGAGCCCTCGATGCGGGCGAATCCGTCCTCGGGCACGCCGTGCCCGTGCAGCTTGTCACCCAGCGCGGCGAAGTCGACGGAACCTTCTTCCGGCCGCTCCTTGCCCTCGATGATGTAGGGCGCCTTGGCGAACAGGTGGTCGCGCAGGTTCATGATCACGAGCTTGGGCGACAGCGGCTTGCCGGTGTTCCAGGCGGGGCACTGCGACTGGCAACGACCGCACTCCGTGCAGGTCGCCATGTCGAGGTAGCCCTTCCAGGTGAAGTCCTCGATCTTGCCCTTGCCCAGGACGGCGTCCTCGGCGGGATCCTCGAAGTCGATCAGCTCACCCTTGTACTCCATGGGCAGCAGCGGGCCCAGGCCGTCGGGCAGACGCTTGAAGGTGACGTTGACGGGCGCCAGACCGATGTGAAGGTGCTTGGAGTGCAGCACGATCAGCAGGAACACCAGCATGACGCCGATGTGACCCATCAGGGCGACGGTCTCGATCCACATGTTCGCGGTGTGACCCAGCGGGGCGAGCAGCCAGGCCATGGCGTCGGAGAAGAAGGCACCGTTCTGGTACGGGAACTTCTCACCGAGCGTGTTGACCGCGGCGCCGCGGAACAGCGCGTAGGTGGCGATGACCAGGAAGATCATGAAGAGGATCTCCCACGCGCCGCCGGTGTGCGAGCCGTAGAAGCGGGACTCGCGGCCGATCTTCTTGGGTTCGCGGACGATGCGGATGATCGCGAAGACGATGATGCCCGCCAGCACGGCGACGGCGAAGAAGTCCTGCAGGAAGCCCAGCACCGGCCAGCGGCCGACCAGCGGGATGTGGAACTCGGGCGCGAACAGCACGCCGTAGGCCTCGAGGTACACCGAGGCGAGGACGAAGAAGCCCCACATGGTGAAGAAGTGGGCGAGACCCGGGATGGACCACTTCAGCAGCTTCGTCTGGGCGAAGACCTCTTTGAACTGGTTCAGGAAGCGCTCGGAGAGGTTGTCCTTGCGGCCGCTTTCGTCGCTGACCGGTTGCCCGGAGCGAATCAGTTTGGTCAGCCACAACACGCGTTTAGCGGCGAATACCAAGACAACGGCCGTCATCAACAAACCGATGATCAACCTGCTCACTTCGAGCGTGTGCTGCACCGTGCGCCTCCCGCTGAACAAAGCTACTGGCCGGTAACTTGAACTGTGTTACTCGTCGGTAACTTAAGCTATTTGCCTGCTCATAGTTACACCTGGCGTGTCACGCTCGCTACCAAGGCTGACCTAACTCACGTGGAGAAGTCGTTGCCGTGCCGTTCCAGGGGTGCTCCGGAGGGGCTCAGGCGGGGCTCAGGATCGCCCGCAACATCGACAACATCTCCGACCGCGATTCCGCGCCCAACCGCCGGCGAATCCGCGCGACATGGTGCTCCACAGTCTTCGCGGAGATGAACAACTGCGCGCCGATGTCGCGGTAGGGCATCCCGAGCAGGAGCAGTTCGGCGACCTCGCGCTCACGTTCCGACAGAGCGCCACTGGACGGTGCCGCGGGGACGGGACGTTCGGCGCCCGGTGCCGCGTTGGGCACCGGGTCGTCGGTCACGTCCATTCCCGCCGACATCTTGAGGTCGCGCGCGACCTGCAGCATGGTGCTCGAGACCCGGGGGTCCGACGCCTGCAGAGCGGCCTGGCCCGCGAGGCGCGTGGCGTCCCACGTGAGCCCGAACTGCGCCAGGCCGCGGGCGGCGACCGTGACCTCGTCGACCGTGACCTGATTGGCCAGCACCCGCAGCCAGGCCCGCCCCGCGGTGGCCAACGCGCGCGCGAAGGCGCTGCCGGGCGCGGCCGTCGTCAGAGCCTGACCGTGCGGTGCCATGGCCTCCGGCGAGTTCGCCAGGATCGCGGCGTGCACGCCGGCCCAATGCAGCGGCAACGACCACGCGGGCGGATCGCCCAATCGGTGCAGCAGGTCGAACGCCCGCTCAAGCGGATGGGCCAGGCGATCCTGCTGGCGCATCCGCGCCGCCGCCACCCACAGCTCACCCAGCGGAAGCAGGCTGAACAGGTCTATCGAATGCTCGGCGAGCACCTCCATCGCGGCGTACCAGTGCTGCTGCAGTGCTCCGGAGTCTCCGTTGCGCCGTGCGATCGCGGTCCGCAGCGACGTCAGCCACAGCCCATCCCGACGATGAAGCCCGGCTTCGTCGATCTGGGCGGCCTCTGCCGCGGCCAGTGCGAGTTGGCCGTCCTGCATCTTCACCCAGGCCTGCAGGAGTCGGTGCCGGTGATCGAAGAGTGGGTCGGGATGGGCGACCGCGTCTCGGACCACGCGGGCCAGCACGCTGCGGGCGCGGACCGGATCGCCGGCGTGCAGTGCGGTGAGTGCGACGACCGCGGCGGGGGTGTCGACCGTCGCCTCGGTCGCGGGCGGCCCGCCGAGTGCCTGCCCGAGCCTGGCCATGGCTTCGGAGTAGGGATGGTCGACGGTGAGCAGCAGGCCCTCGGCCAAGTTGCGGGCCGCACGCACGCCGGAGGTGGGCGGACCGGTGAAGGGTGCGCGCAGAGACTCCCGCGCAGCCTGCGCGTCGCCCGTGGCGAGAAACGTCAGCGCTGCCGCGGCGCTGACGCGGGCGTCCGCCCCCAGCCAGGTGAACAGTTCGGCGGCCTGCTCGACGTTGCCGTCGTGCGCGGCGACCGCGGCCGACACCCGCACGGCGTTCGCGCGGACGTCGGGGTCCGGCGAACCCAACAACGCATCGGCGGTCACCGCGGCCTCGGTGCACTGGCCGGCCCGGGCCAGCGCGTCGGCGAGCGCAGCGGTCAGCGACTCGGCGCCCGCCGCGACCGCGGCCCGATGGATTCGCACGGCCTGATCCAGCGGCGTGGTGTTGTGCCGGGCGGCGGACTCCAGCGTGGCCGCCAGCCCGGGATCGCGCACCCCGTGCTCGGCGAGCTGCAGCGACAACTCGAGTGACAGTGTCGACAGCTCGAGTTGTGTTGTGAGCAGCGAAGTCTCGATCTCGTGATGGCGAGCCGCGCCCAGCACCTGCGCCACGGCGGCATGCACTGCGGCGCGGAACCTGCTGCCCAGGGCGGGGTCCAGAAGCCCTGTCGCATGGGCGCGGTCGACGAGGTCGCGGCTCTGCGGGAGGTCGATGTGCAGTGCGGCCGCGATGTCGGCAGGCCCCAATCCCGAACCCAGCGACGTGATGAGCATGGCGTCGAGCAGTGGTTCGTCGCATCGGCGCAGGCGGTCGACCAGTGCGTGCTGCGTGGTCCGGGCTGCAGACGCCGCCGAGTCACCCGCGTGCACGGCGCCGACCAGGAACGGGAGGCCCGCCGTGGCCGCCATGATGGCCGTGAGCCCGTTGGTGTCCTGGCTGTCGTGGCGGCGTCCAACTTCGACGCGCGACAGAGGGCCCAGGGTGACGCGGGGTCTCTCGCGTTCGAGGACCGTGATCAGGTCACGCAGGGCCGCACGCTGCTCGCGCGGCTGGCACGCGATCACCAGCGTGGCTTCCGGGTCGGAGGCCAGTTGCGTCAGCGCCGCCAGTTCGGCGTCGCTCAGCAGATCGGCATCGTCGACGACGGTCGCGTGATCACCGGCCCTGGTGCCGGTGCCGACAGCCGTTCCGACGTCGATTCCCGCGCCGCGCAACACCTCTCGGACCGCTGCGAGCGTGGTGGTCTTCCCAGTGCCCACACCGCCGGTGACGACGATTTTGGCCGGCGCGTGCGGAGCGTCGGCGAGCGCACTGATCAGTGCGCGGGCATCCGGGGGGACCTCGGTCACGGCTCCGTCAACGGATCCTCGTCGATCGGATTGTCGTCGATCGGATCCACAGTCGGCGGCGGCGCCGCAGTCGTCGTCGGCGGCGGCGGGGCCTGCGTGGTGGTCGGCGGGGCCTGCGTCGTCGTCGGCGGCTGGGTCGTGGTGGGCGGTTGTGTGGTCGTCGGCTGGGTCGTCGTGGGCTGCGTGGTGGTCGTCGTCGTGGTCGACGGCGTCGTGGTGGTTGTGGTGGTGGTGGTCGTCGTGGTGGTCGTGGACGGCGTTGTGGTGGTGGTGGTCGGTGGTGTGGTGGTCGTGGTGACCGGCGGCGGCACCACCGAGGAGGTGACCACACCGTTGGTGCCGGTGTAGGTCATCGTGGCGCTCGTCGGCTCATCGAAGACCGTGGTTCGGACTTCACCGTTGGGCAGCGTGATGGTCTCGGTGACGGGCTCGCTGTTGGACGAACTGCTGGTCAGCGTCACGGCGACGCCGCTGACCGCGAGCAGTGCGGCCGCCGCGGCACCGAACAGCACCGCGGGGCGCCGATACCACGGCAGCGGTGGCGCTTCGATGTCACCACCGCTGAAAACCTCTGTCTCACGCTCGAAATCGACAGGTGGGCGGGCGCTGGTCGCGTGCTCGAACGTGTAGTCCTCGCCCGAGTACGGTACGGGTTCCTCGCTGCCGCCGGTCTCGTCGTCCTGGGACCAGGCGAGCGCGCGGAATGTGGCCGACGGTGACCCGTCCGAGGCCGACTGGGTGGCGGCCGCTCCGGCGGTGCCGGCCGCCCAGGCTGCCGGCGCCAGTCCGGTCGGGAGGTCCGCGGGGTCGGGCGCCTGCGCCATGCCCGTCGGGGCGTCGGGGGACGGCCCCTGTTCGGCGATGACGCCGGCACCCGCGGCGGCCGCCAGTGCCGGTTGGGGCAGCGTGATGACGGGCACCCGCAGCAGTTCCGAGAGCCGCTGGGTCAGCAGCGGGATCGCCGCGCCGCCGCCCACGGTCGCGACCGCCGACAGCTGCGCAGCGGGAATCCTGTTGCGCTCCAACGTGTCACCGAGGGTGTCGAGGAAACCCTGCAGTGGTTCGGTGATCAGATTCTCGAGTTCGGCGCGGGTCAGACGGACGTCGACCGTCGACCCCGGCAGTTGGACCGGGACAACCGTGGAAGTCTCGGCGGAGAGGCGTTCCTTGGCCTTTCGGCATTCCCCGCGCAACTGCGCCAGGGAACTCACGGCCGCGGTGCCCGCAGGGTCGGCGTCGCGGGCCTCCTGGACGCCGGCCAGCACATGGTTGAGCAGGGCCTGATCGATCTGCTCGCCGGAGAACTCGGTGAACCGCACGGCCTCGCCGACGGGGGACAGGCCCGCACCGGCGTCGGCCAACGCCACAGTGGTGCCGGTGCCGCCGAAATCGCAGAGGGCCACCACGCCACCGTCGGGCAGGCCGGGCCCGGTCTGCAGGGCCGCCAGCGCGGTCGCGGCGTCAGACACGAGATCAGGCGGCGTGCCGTCGGAGAACAGCGAGGGTTTGTTGCGAAGTGCGGCTCGCAGCGACCCGATGACCGCAGGTCCCCAGTGTGCGGGCACCGCGATGGTGATCTTGCTGGGACGCCTGCCGGCGTCCTGCGCGCGGGCCAGGGCCTCGAGGGCCTCGGTCATCAGCGCGTCGCCCCGGTGGGACGATCCGTCCTGGGCGACCAGGGGAACCGGGTCGCCCACTCGTTCGACGAATCCCCACATGACCACGCCGGGTTCGTTGAGGTTGGGGTTCTCGCTGGGCAGTCCGACCTCGGCTGGGCGGTGCCCGAACAGCGTCAGCACCGACCGCCGGAGCACCGACGGGCGCCCGGTCCTGGCTGCCCCAAGATTGGTCTGGCCGATGGACAGCCCCAGCACGTCACTCATGTCCACACCTCATAAGACTCCCCACGATAGCGGCCCGGGAGGCCTGAGTCGCCGTAGCGACGCGAAATCCCCCTAATGTCGCGAATCCCCTATGGGGCGATCCCCTAATCGGGCGGGGCTGCAGTTGGGTTTCGCACCGATCCCGGGCGCTGCAGATCGCTATAGGCTCCGAACTGCAACAGTCTGTGTATCGGCGCAACGGGAGAAGACGTGTCATGGCGAACGAACTGCTCGACTTCGTGATGTCTCTCGTGCGCGACCCGGAGGTCGCCGCACGGTATGCCGCCGACCCGTCCGGTGCGATCGCCGACGCGCACCTGACCAATGTGACCAGTGCGGACGTCAACAACCTGATTCCCATGGTGTCCGACTCGCTGTCGATGGCGGCGCCGACATTCGGTGTCGACGCCGGGCCCAACGTGTGGACCAGTGGCGCCGCCACCGCGGCATTCGACGCCTTCGAGCCACATGTGCCGGAGACCGGGTTCGCTGACCTGCACGACCTGGGTGGCGTCATCGACACCTCATCGGTGCCGGAGGTGTCGTCGGATCTCGGCCTCGATCTGCCGGTGCTCGACGACCCGGTGCAGTTCAACGATATTGAAGACGCCTCGACCGTGGTCCACGAGGATCCGGCCGGTTGGGACGACGGCGTCATCGAGGCCACACACCTCACCGACGACGGGGGAGATGCGTCGAGCTTCGACCTGTTCTGATTTTCACCCCGCGAAACCGCCGGCAGCGCATTGCGCCTGCCGGCGGTTTCTTGTTTCAGCCGCGAAATCGACACCAGGGCTGTGAACGGGGCCGCGTCACGACCCTGGTGTCGATCTGGCGGCACGGGCGTCGGGGCAGGGGTGGGACGTCGATGCCCGTGACCTGCGTATTCGGGTCCCGCGTTGGGGGTTGAAGGCTCAAAGCCCGCATTCCCCTGTATGACCCCCTAATCCCCTAACGGCATTCCACCTATCGCCCCTAGTTGGGGGCTGGGGAAGACGGGCGGTCGCCCCGTTTCGGGGCGTGCTGAGCGCCCATAAATTGGTCTCCAGACAGCCGGAACCCCGGCGGATGACCGAAAGGCACGACCATGATCAGCTTGATCGATTGGCTCCTGAACCTGTTCCGCGATGAGCATGCCGCCCGCGCATTCGTCGCATCCCCCGAGGCGACCCTGCGCGACGCCGGCCTGGCCGGAGTGTCCGCGGCGCAGCTGTCGTCCGTGGCCGCCACCGCGGTGCCGAGCCTGGTGCTCGGCGGCGGCGACCCCGTCGTCGGCCTGCAGCGCGCGGTGTCCAACCACTACGGGTTCGCTCCGGCCTACGACTACTCGCCGTCGACCAACCTGCTGTCCCCGTCGCCGGTGTTCGCGCCGAACACCAACACCGACCTGGCCAGCCACAACAACACCGATCTGGCGAGCCACAACAGCACGCCGATCATGAGCCCCAACCAGGATGCGGGCGCCAACGCTCAGCAGGGCGCCTTCAACCTCGGCTTCGGTGACATCACCCTCGGCGACAAGACCACCAACACCGCGACCAACGGCGGCGTCGTCGTCGGCGGCGAGAACCGCGGCGACATCGTCAGCGGTGACGGTGCGGTCCTGGGCAACAACAACGACGTCAACAACGGCGACGTGTGGGCCGGCACCGGCTCGAATGTGACTGTCGGACATGGCGACATCGAAGACAACGGGACCACCAACACCGGCAGCGGATCGGTGATCAAGGACAACGACGGCCCGGTCTTCCAGGACGTCGACGCCAGCGGCGGCAGCGGGGGCCACGCCGGCGGCAGCAGCGGCGGCCTGATCGACATCGGCCTCGGCGGCGACCAGACCCAGGGCGGCAACGGCGGCGGGGGCGGCATCGTGATCGTCAGCAACGAGACGGCCACCAACACTGTCGGCGGCAACCAGTCGCAGGTCGGCGGAGACAGCGCGACGAACGTGGGCAGCGGCAACTCGACCTCGGCCTACAGCCAGACCGAGACGCAGACCACCACCACGGTCAGCGACTACTCGGACCACTCGCAGACCGAGGTGTATGACAACTCGTCGCAGCACAGCGCGTCGCTCTTCGACAACAGCCACGACACGTCGGCGGTCGCGAGCGCTGTCGACACCGGCCACTCGGCCTCGCTGGGATCGGGCAACGACCTGTTCTGAGCGGTTGACGCAGGACGCGGCGGGAGCCTTCCGGTTCCCGCCGCGTTCTCGGCCTACGGTGGACCCGAACCAAGGAGCAGCTGTGACACAGCCGGATGACCCGCGCCGCGTGAAGGTGATCGTCGAACTGATCGACCACACCGCCGCGATCGCCGAACTCAACGACCGGGGCGATCTCAAACAGCGCCTCGAGGTGGCTCGCACGCGGATCAAGGATCCGCAGATCCGCGTGGTCATCGCCGGTCAGCTCAAACAGGGTAAGAGTCAACTGCTGAACTCGCTGCTGAACATGCCGGTCGCGCGCGTCGGCGACGACGAGACCACCGCGCTGGTCACCATCGTCAGCTACGGCGAGCAGCCGTCGGCCCGGCTGGTGATCGCGCCGCCTCCTGGGCAGGTGGCACCCGAGGTCATCGACATCCCGATCGACGACATCAAGCACGACCTGCGGCGCGCACCGCAGGCGCAGGGCCGCGAGGTCATGCGGGTGGAGGTCAGCGCGCCCAGTCCGCTGCTCAAGGGGGGCCTGGCGTTCGTCGACACCCCGGGCGTGGGCGGGCACGGCCAACCGCACCTGTCGGCGACGCTGGGGCTGCTGCCCGACGCCGACGCGATGCTCATGGTCAGCGACACCAGCCAGGAGTTCACCGAGCCCGAGATGCGGTTCATCCGCCAGGCCCACGAGGTGTGCCCCGTGGGTGCGGTGATCGCGACGAAGACCGACCTGTACCCGTACTGGCGTCAGATCGTCGAGACCAACACCGCGCACCTGCAGCGGGCGGGGATGTCGGTTCCGATGATCCCGGCGTCGTCTCTGCTGCGCAGTCACGCGGTGCAGATGAACGACAAGGAACTCAACGAGGAGTCCAACTTCCCGGCGATCGTGAAGTTCCTCTCCGAGCGGGTGCTGTCCCGGGAGAACGACCGCATTCGCGACCAGGTGATCGCCGAGATCGGCGCCGCGGCAGAACATCTCGCCCTTGCCGTGAACGCCGAACTGTCTGCGATCAACGACCCGGAGGATGTTCGGCAGCTCACCGAGGACCTCGAGCGTCGCAAGCAGGAGGCCCAGGAGGCGTTGCAGCACACCGCGTTGTGGCAACAGGTGCTCAACGACGGGATCGCCGACCTCACCGCGGATGTCGACCATGATCTGCGGGCACGGTTCCGCGCCATCGTCGCTCACAACGAGAGCGTCATCGACTCCTGTGACCCCACGCAGCACTGGGCCGAGATCGGCGCGGACGTGGAGAACGCCGTCGCGACGGCGGTCGGCGACAACTTCGTCTGGGCCTACCAGCGTGCGGAGGCGCTGGCCGCGGAAGTGGCCCGCACCTTCGTCGAGGCCGGCCTCGACGCGGTCAAGATGCCGCACGTCAGCGCCCAGGAGATGGGGGCCGGATTCGACGGACTCAAGTCATTGGCCAGGCTTGAGGCCAAACCGATCGGCATGGGGCACAAGGCGATCACGAGCATGCGTGGCTCCTACGGCGGCGTGCTCATGTTCGGCATGCTGACTTCGGTTGCGGGCCTGGGCATGTTCAACCCGATCTCACTCGGCGCCGGCCTGCTGCTGGGGCGCAAGTCCTACAAGGAGGACATGGAGAACCGCATGATGCGGGTGCGCAACGAGGCCAAGACCAATCTGCGCAGGTTCGTCGACGACGTCTCGTTCGTCGTCGGCAAGGAGTCCCGCGATCGTCTCAAGGGGATTCAGCGTCAACTGCGCGACCACTACCGCGACATCGCCAATCAGACCACGCGTTCGCTCAACGAATCACTGCAGGCGACGATCGCCTCGGCGCAGATGCAGGAGAGTGAGCGCAACACGCGGGTCCGCGAACTCCAGCGGCAGATCAACATCCTCACCCAGGTCAGCGACAACGTGGAGAAGCTGCGAACGCCCGTCGGCTAGTCACTGGTGCGCGGGGTCAGCGTCCGAGTCTCGTTGAGCCTGGGCCGCTTGCGCGTGGTGGTGGTCGTCGTCTCCTCGGTCTCCTCGGTCGGAGTGACCTCTTCCTCCTCCGACGGCGACGTGGTGGTGGTCGGGGAGGTGGTGTCCGAACCGCTGGTTTCTCCCGGCGGCGGGATGCCGATGTCGGTGGTGGACAGCGGGACGCTGGTGGTGAAGGTCGTCGACGTGCTGGACGGCGTGATGATCATGGTCGTCTTCTCGCGCGTCGTAGTTTCCCTGGTGACCGCCGTCGTCGTGGTCCGCACGGTTTCGGCGGGCTTGCTCCACTCATCGGACATCGTGACGACCATATAGACCAGCACTCCCAGAAGCACGACAGCGACACCGCCGGCCCAGAACACCACAGTCGGGTTGTGATGCCAGGGTGTCTCGTCGTCGTTCCGGTCATCAGCTGCCACGGGCGCCGATCCTAGCGTCGAAAGCCCCAGGAAGCTTGGCCCGTAAACTCAAGGATTCAATGAGCACGAGCGATCAGGTCCGCGCGATCCTGGGCGGCGCCATCCGCGCCTACCAGGGCGAACCGGCGTACCGCCAGCGCTCCGATGTGTTCAACGAACTCGACCGCATCGGCTGGCAGTTGAATCAGCCCATTCGGATCGCCCTGGCCGGGACCCTCAAAGCGGGGAAGTCGACGCTGGTGAACGCCCTGGTGGGGGAGAACATCGCGCCCACCGACGCGACCGAGGCCACGCGCATCGTGACGTGGTTCCGGCATGGGCCCACACCGAAGGTGACGGCGAACCACTACAGCGGCAGGCGGGCGAATGTCCCGATCAGTCGCGGTGCTGACGGACTGACGTTCGAGATGGCGACGCTGGACCCGGTCGAGGTGGCCGACCTGGACGTGGAGTGGCCGGCCGCCGAACTGATCGACACCACCATCATCGACACCCCGGGCACGTCGTCGCTGTCCCGTGACGTCTCCGAGCGCACGCTTCGACTGCTTGTCCCCGACGACGGCGTGCCGCGCGTGGACGCCGTGGTGTTCCTGCTGCGCACGCTGAACGCCGCCGACATCGCACTGCTCAAACAGATCGGTGAGTTGGTGGGCGGTTCGGCGGGCGCACTCGGAGTGATCGGTGTGGCGTCCCGGGCCGACGAGATCGGCGCGGGTCGAATCGACGCCATGCTGTCCGCCAACGACGTCGCGAAGCGGTTCACCTCCGAGATGGACAAGACCGGCATCTGCCAGGCCGTGGTGCCGGTGTCGGGACTGCTCGCGCTGACGGCCCGCACGCTGCGGCAGAGCGAGTTCGTGGCGTTGGAGAAGCTCGCGGGAACGGACGCCGCTGAACTGAACAAGGCCATGCTCAGCGTGGACCGCTTCGTCCGCGAGGACAGCGCGCTGCCGGTCGATGCCGCGACGCGTGCGGCCCTGCTGGACCGGTTCGGCATGTTCGGCATCCGGATCTCGATCGCGGTGCTGCGCTCCGGCGTCAGTGACTCGGTGACGTTGGCCGACGAACTTCTGGAGCGCAGCGGACTGGTGGCGCTGCGTGACGTCATCGATCAGCAGTTCGCCCAGCGCTCCGAACTGCTCAAGGCGCACACCGCAATGCTCGCGCTGCGCCGCTTCGTCGAGGTCCACCCGATCCGGGCGACGCCGTACATCATCGCCGACATCGACCCGCTGCTGGCCGACACTCACGCGTTCGAGGAGCTGCGGCTTCTGAGTCAGTTGCGTTCTCGTCCAACGACATTGAATGACGACGAGATCGCGTCGCTGCGGCGGATCATCGGCGGCTCGGGCACCGATGCCGCCAGTCGGCTGGGGCTGACCCCAGATGAGCCCTACGATGGGCCGCGGGCCGCGTTCGCTGCCGCGCAGCGGTGGCGACGGCGCGCCGAGCATCCCCTCAACGACCCGTTCACCACCCGAGCCTGCCGCGCCGCGGTGCGCAGTGCCGAGGCGCTGGTGGCGCTGTTCGCCTCGCGCGGCTACTGACTTCTATCGGGGCAGGGTGATCTGGCCCGCGAGCGGCCGTCCTTGTACGCAGACCACGGCGTACCGACGCGGGCGCTCGCGGGGAAAACGCTGGGGCTACTCGCCCTGGCCGGGGCGTGGGAACAGCGTCGGCAGCGTCGGCCACGTCCGGGTCGGCGTCACGGTCTCGGTCTCGGTGACCGTCTCGGTCGGCGGTGCCGTCGTCGTCGTGGGTTCCTCGGTCGTGGTCGGCGCCTCGGTGGTGGTCGTGGTGGTCGGCGTCTCGGTGACCGTCTCCGTGGCCGGCGGCGGAGGAGGCGGTGGCGGGGCCTGGGTGTTCTGGCCCTGTGTCGGCGCCTCGGTTGTGGTCGTCGGCGTGGTGGTGGTCGTGGTGGTGTCGGTGGAGTCCGACGACCCGCCGGCCAACTGCACGACGGCGTAGACGGCCAGCGCGATCACCAGGGCGGCCAGCGCGCCGATCAGCACCAATGCGGCGGGCTTGCGGTGCCACGGAGTGGGCGGCTGCGGTGGAACAGGGGCCGCCGCTGTCTCGTAGCGGTAGTCGGGGGTCTGCTGGTAACCCGTGGGATCTGGGGCCTCGCTGTAGGCCTGACCGCCGCTGCCGCCGTAGTTGGCGTACTGCGTGGGTTCGCTGTAGAAGTCGTCGTCAGGATTGTCGTTGCGCGCCACGGGCACCGATAGTAACGCGCATCACTGTCTGCGCAGTTGAGCGACGACTCCGTCGGCGAACAACTCGAGGTGGTCCAGGTCGGCCAGATCGAGCACCTGCAGGTACACCCGCTGCACTCCGGCCTCGATGAATGGCCCCAACCGGTCCACGATCTGCGCGGGTGTGCCGACCAGGGGCGTATTGGTCCGCAGTTCGTCGAGTTCGCGGCCTATCGCGTTCGCGCGACGGGCCACCTCGGCGTCGTCCTTGCCGGCGGCCACCACGAAGCAGGCCGAGTAGGTCATCGAGTCGGCGGGGCGTCCCGCGGCAGCGACAGCGTCGGCGACGCGGCCGAACTGCGTCTTGATGACGTCGAGCGAGTCGAACGGGACGTTGAACTCAGAGGCGAACCGTGCCGCCAGCGCAGGCGTCCTCTTGGCGCCCTTGCCCCCGATGACGATCGGCGGGTGCGGATCCTGGGCGGGTTTGGGCAGCCCAGGGGAGTTGACGATGCTGTAGTGCTCACCGCTGTAGTCGAAGGTCTGCCCGCCCGGCGTGGTCCACAGCCCGGTGAGGATCTCCAACTGTTCGGTGAGGCGGTCGAAGCGCTCGCCCAGCGGCGGGAACGGGATCGCGTAGGCCTGGTGCTCCTCTTCGAACCAGCCCGCACCCACGCCGAAATCGACTCGGCCACCGCTCATCTCGTCGACCTGAGCCACCGAGATGGCCAGCGGCCCCGGGTGCCGGAAGGTGGCCGAGGTAACCATGGTGCCCAGCCGGATCGTGCTGGTCTCGCGGGCCAGTGCGCCCAGCGTCACCCATGAGTCGGTGGGCCCAGGCAGGCCGTCGCCGCTCATCGCCAGGTAGTGGTCGGACCGGAAGAACGCGGAGTAGCCGAGTGATTCGGCGGCTTTGGCGACGGCGAGCTGGTCGGCGTAGGAAGCGCCCTGCTGAGGTTCGACGAATACCCGGAAATCCACGACCGCCAGCTTAGGCGCACATGGTCAGGGTGCCTCGGCGGGCAGCGGTTCCTGGGGGACGACGGTGGTCTCGGTGACGGTCTCGGTCTCGGTGACCGTGGTGGCCGAAGGCGACGTGGTCGGGGTGGTGGTGGTCGGCGCCGTTGTGGTGGTCGTTGTGGTTGTGGTGTCTGTCGTGGTGGTCGTCGTGGTGGTGGTGGGCTCGGTGGTCGTCGGCTCCGTCGTCGCGGTGGTCGTGACGAGCGGCGGCACCACCGAGGCCGGCCGGGTCGTGGTCGGCGACGTGGTGGTGGTCGTCGTCGTTGTGCTGCTGGGGGATTCGTTGCTCATCGCTTGGACGATTCCGTAGATCGCGCCGATGAGGACCAGCGCGGCCACCGCACCGACGATCAGCGGAACGATCGGCTTGCGGTACCAGGGTTGCGCCGGTTCGGGTTCGACGGGTTCGAAGCGCTGGGTGGGCTCGTTGTAGAACTCGTGATCGTCAGACATCAGAACGCCCTCACGCCTTCGACCGCGACGAACATGCCGTGGCCCGTGGCCTCGTTGGTGAATCGGGTGCCGCTGGGGTCGGCGGCGATCGTCCACCCCGCGGCGTTGTAGGTGCGGTAGTCGAGGGTGACCGTCGGGATGTCGCCCAGGTTGCCCAGGATCCACTGCAGATCCCCGCTGGAGTTCACTCGGACCCCGTTTGCCGGTGCGCCGTCGACCTCGGGGGAGTTCTCGAACTCGGATTCGCAGCCCACCGACTCGGTGTTGAGCTGGCAGCGGGTCTTGCCGGACTTGGTCTCGACAAAGACATAGCCCTGCGCGTCGGTGGGCAGCGTCTCGCCGCCCGGCGCGCTCGGCGTACTGGGGCCGGGAGGCGACGGCAGGGCGGTCGGGGTGTCCACGGGCGGTCGAACCGTGGGCATGGTGGGCTCGGCATTGGTGCCGCAACCCGGGCAGACCGGTCTTCCGTCGGTGGAGCTGCTGCAGCTGACCAGAGCTGCCGCGCTCAGAGCCGCCACCAGCGCCGTGCCCGTCAGGGCCAGCTTTGAGGCCATGCGGCAAAGGTACCCGCGGTGTTGCAGGAGTTGAACACGTGACCCGTGATGTTTATGAAGCTGTGAGATTCAGGTTTGCGGTCACCTGCGTTGCCGTGGTTGCGCCCAGGGCTGTGGCTCGGGCCGGCGCACGACCCTGTGTGCAGTTTCGTGTTCAGGATTGGGCAGTGGCGACGGGGTCGGCAGCCGTCTGCCAGGTGGCGAGGCCCCTTCTGATGTCGGCGTAGGCGGGTTGGCCGTAGCGTGCAATATGGCTGGTGGTATCCGTCAATGCTCTATTGGTGTCAATTCGCTGTCGTAGACAGTGAAGTCGATGTCACCGAGCAGGCTGTCCGGATTCTGCAGATCGATCTCTTCCAGGACTGCAGGTCGGCCGCCCGAATCCAGGAGTTCGCCGACCGATACGACGCCCGTGTAGGCGCCATCGCCAAGGAGTTCGATCACGGTCACGCGGACCCCGCGTGGAATTCCTTGATCGGACAGTCGGTCGGTCTCGAGGCGCGCCTCTTGATAGGGGGTGAATCGGTGGTCGCTCATGGTGTGAACCCCGAGAATGGCGTAGTCAAGCTGACGGTGCCGTCTGGTCGAATGATCCATCCAGTGACGATCTCAGCCGTTTCGCCACTTCTGTCGCCAACACCTGGGAGAGAGATGTCAACCGCGATGCGAGTGCCGTATTGATCCGTGGACTTGACGGTGAAATCGCGAGCCAAGATTTTTTCACCAGCCTGTTGGGTGTATTCGGAGACGAGTTTCGATGCGCTTTCTGGAACGTTTCGGTATCCGAATGAATCGAAGATAGCAGATTTTCCCTTGCTCGCTTCAGGTGACAGTGCGTACTCCGAGAACTTTCGTGGATCGACGATGGGATCGGTTGTGAAATCAATCGCCGGAGCCGCGATGTCGTCTACAAGGCCCGCGGCCAAATTGTCAGCAGCGGATTCCCCTCGGCTGGCGACGATCTCGGAACCGCGCGCCAGTACATCGTCGGTGCTCGATTCGACAAGCGCCTCCGCGCTTTCGCGAGCGAAGAGCGACCGGAGTCCGTGATAAGCGGCTTGGCCTCCCTTCACCGCGGGACCGAGTCCGAATGGAGTGGTCACGGCGCTGAACAGTGGTTCTGCCGTCGCCTCTGCGCGGCCGTGATCAAGGAACCGTGTGCCGACGAACTGCCCGTCTTTGTACCTGTAGACGGCGGAAGCGCCGTTGTCCCACAGTTCCACGGTGCCGTCTTTGAGCTTGGTCGAGGTGACGGTTGCGGTCCGCCCATCGGGAAGCTTGTAAGTGAAGTTGACCCCGTTCCGTCCAAAACCGACTGAAGTGGGATCGGCGCCACTGAAATCTGGGATGCTGCCGGCCTCAGCCAATGCCTGCGCCAACTCGGACTTGAGTACTGGAATCTGTGCACTGGCGGCGTCGAACTCTGGTGTGCCTGGTCCATGCACGTACATGGTGGACATCGCTTCGGCGAGAGCTTCGCGGGCCTCCTCGACGCGCTGCGCAGCCTTCACCATCGCCTCGTCGTTAGCGTGCTGCAACGCGGCGAGATCTGGACTGGGTGATGTCGGCGGGGCGGGTCCTGCGGGCACAAGTGCAGTGCCGTCAGCCATCGAGATGGCGTTGGCCAACTGCTCATCGACGAGGTTCGCCAGTGCCACCACCCGATCAAGTCGTTCCTGCAGGGGAGGGATGTTCTGCTGTTGCCAGCGAAAACCGTGGGTGGCGCCTGGTTTTCGCTCGACCCTGTTGGTCTGCCCGTTGATCTGAAGACCCACATCGTCGGCGTCGATCTCCAGCTGCCTGAGCTCGGCCTGCAGTTTTCCAATGTTGTCCGCGGCCCGCCGGGCAGCAGCGGCGACGGCCAGCGCAGCCTCGCTGTGTGTGGCGAGGTCGAGACGTGTGCGGGTCAACGCCTCCTTCGCGGTGGCTGCGGCCTCGCCGCCCCAGGTGGTCAACGCAGGCAGTGTGGCGATGCCGTCAGCCGCATCCTGTGCAGCCTGGGCGCGCGACGTCGCGGCATGAAACACCTCTCGAACGTCACCGGCGCTCCATCTCTCGATCTCAGCGACGGTCAGCGTCATGCGGTCTACATGCTTCGCGGATCTACGGTGGCCGAAGATTTCGAGTGAACCTTGCCGATGGCCGCAGCGTGCTCGGCGGACATGGCGGCGAAGGTCTGCGAGCAGGCGTGAAGCCCCCCCGCATGCGCACCCAGTCGCACCAGCAGCATGCTGGTCGTCGACGACCACTCCTGCGACCGGGCCAGCATCGCCGCGGCGGACCGCCCACACCAACCGCTCAGCGCGTTCTCGACGGCAGCATCCGAGGTTGCATGGGATTCAGCCACGCCTTCACCGTGTGCGGTCACAGTCAGCCCAGAATCCGCCAGGTCCTCGGTCACTGCTCGCAGCTCATCGCCAGCGGCGTACGCGCGGTCCCCCATGTCTGGAAGGTAAGGGCCCGTCGCGGGGCCCGCAATTCACCCCAAGCGGATCAGCCCTTGTGGCGGCGAGATTGCACCCAGGGCTGTGGCTCGGGCCGGCGCACGACCCTGTGTGCAATCGCGGCGCCAGAAGCGCGAATTCTCTAGCCCGGCAGCAGCGGTGGCCGGCAGACGTTGGCCACCGGATCCCACCACCAGCCGTTCTCGCAGCCCAGCGGGGTCGTGGAGACCGGCGGCCGGCATGTGTTGGCGACGGGATCCCACCAGCCGTTCTCGCAGTTCGGCACGAGTGGACCCTGGCAGCGGTTGGCGACGGGGTCCCACCACTGGCCGGGCGCGCACGCCGAGGCGACAGCCGGGCTCACCATGGTGGCGAACATCAACGGCGTGACCGCCGCGGCCGCACCTATGGCCAGGCGTTGCAATGACTTCCTCACGGTTACCTCCCGATGACTGGTGATTGCAGTGCATCCCACCCTAATCAGGTGAGCGCCTCCTCGGGAGCCTGCTGCAGGCGCTTGGGCCACGGACTGGGCACCGGCCGCGGACGGACCCTCTGCGGCCACCAGAACCAGCGGCCGAGAAGTGCCGCGATGGACGGCGTCATCAGCGAGCGCACCACCAGCGTGTCGAACAGCAGACCCAGGCCGATGGTGGTGCCCACCTGGCCGATGATGATCAGTTTGCTCACCGACATCGACATCATGGTGAACGCGAACACCAGACCCGCGGCCGTCACCACCGATCCCGTGCCGACCATCGACCGCAGGATGCCGGTGTTGATGCCCCCGTGGACCTCCTCCTTCATCCGGGAGACCAGCAGCAGGTTGTAGTCGGCACCCACGGCCAGCAGCACGATGACGGCCATGGGCAGCACCATCCAGTGCAGCGGGATGCCGATGATGTGCTGCCACAACAGAACCGACAGACCGAACGATGCCCCCAGGCTCAGCACCACGGTGCCGACGATGACACCGGCCGCCGCGACGGCGCGGGTGAGCACCATCATGATGATGAAGATCAGGATGAGCGCCGCGGTGGCGACGATGAGCAGGTCGTAGTCGGCGCCCTGCTGCAGATCCGCGTAGGTGGCCGCGCTGCCGCCCAGGTAGATCGACGATCCCTCCCAGGGCGTGCCCTTGATGGCGTCGGCCGCCGCGATCTTCAGCGGTTCGATGCGCGAAATGCCTTCCGGAGTCAGGGGATCGCCCTGGTGGGTGATGGTGAACCGCACAGCATGCCCGTCGGGGGAGATGAAGTTGTCCATGCCGTTGATGAAGTCAGCGTTGGTGAAGGCCTCCGGCGGCAGGTAGAACGAATCGTCGTTGAGCGCCGCGTCGAACGCGTCACCCATCGCTGTCATGTCCTCCTGCAGCGATATCGCCAGATCCTGCTGCGCCTTCTGGGACGCGTACTGGTTGAGCAGGACCTCCTTCTGGTGCTTCATCGACTGGATCTGAGCCGGCATGACGGCGACCATCCTCGGCATCAGGTCGGCCATGCGCTGCATTTCGGGGACCAGGTCCTGGAAGTCGTCGGACATGGTGTTGAGGCCGTCCAGCGCATCGAAGACCGACCGCATGGACCAGCAGACCGGGATGTTGAAGCAGTGCGGTTCCCAGTACAGGTAGTTGCGAATGGGACGCATCATGTCGTCGAAGTCCGCGAGATGGTCTCGCACGTCGGACATGTCGCCCGACGTGGTGGCCATCTTGTCGGCCATCCTCTGTGACACCTCGGCCAGATCGCCCTGGATGTTCATCATCTCGGTCATCGCGTCGATGCTGACCTGCAGATCGTCGGCCTGGGCGAGCATGTTCTCCAGATTGGTCTGGGTGTAGTCGTTGCTCATGATCTGCGTGGTGCCGCTCTGGCCGATCGTGTACGGGATCGTCGAGTGCTCGATGGGTTTGCCATCGGGGCGCGTGATGGTCTGCACCTGGGCGATACCGTGCACGCGCACAAGGGCTTTGGCGATCTTGTCGATCACCAGGAAGTCCGCGGGGTTGCGCAGGTCGTGGTCGGTCTCGATCAGCAGAAGGTCCGGATTCATCTTGGCCTGCGTGAAATGCCGGTCGGAGGCGGCATATCCGACGTTGGCCGGCACGTCGTCGGGCAGATAGATCCGGTCGTTGTAGGTGGTGTGGTAGCCGGGCAGCGCCAGCAGACCGACCAGGGAGGCGATGACGGCGCACACCAGGATCGCGCCCGGCCAGCGCACCGTGGAGGTGCCGACCTTGTGCCACAGCCGCGACTGACCCATGCGCTTGGGTTCGAGCACCTTGCCGAACCGACTGCACACCGAGATCAGCGCCGGGCCCAGCGTCAGGGCCGACGCGATCACCATGACCATGCCCACGGCCAGCGGGATGCCCATGGTCTGGAAGTAGGGAAGCCGGGTGAAGTACAGGCACAGGGCCGCGCCCGCGATGGTCAGGCCCGAGGCGAGCACCACGTGCGCGGTGCCGTGGAACATGTCGTAGTACGCGCGTTCGCGGTCCAGGCCCTTGCGCCGCGCCTCGTGGTAGCGGCCGATCAGGAAGATGGCGTAATCGGTTGCCGCGGCGATGGCCAGGGTGACCAGCAGGTTGATCGCGAACGTGGTGAGGCCGAAGACGTGGTGATACCCCAGGACGGCCACGATGCCGCGGGACGACAGCAGGCCGGCCATCACGAGCACCAGCACGATGCCCGTCGTCACCACGGAGCGGTAGACAATCAGCAGCATGACGATGATGACGGCGAACGTCGCCAACTCGATGGTCTTCATGCTCGCGTCGCCCACGACTGTCTGATCGGCGCTCAGCGCCGAGGGGCCGGTCACGAAGACGTGCAGGCCCTCGGGAGCGTTCTCGTCCGAGGCGATCTCACGAACCGTTTTGACCGATTCGTTGGCCAGTGCCTCGCCCTGCTCGCCGGCGATGTAGACCTGAACGTAGGCGGCCTTGTTGTCCACGCTCTGTGCGCCGGTCGTGGTCAGCGAGTCGCCCCAGAAGTCCTGCACGTGCTCGACGTGCTTGGTGTCGGCCTCAAGGCGGGCGACCATGTCGTCGTAGAACTCATGGGCCTCGGCGCCCAGCGGCTCGTCGCCCTCCAGCACGATCATCACCGAGCTGGAGGTCTTGTACTCACCGAACACCTCGCCGACGCGTTGCGTGGCGATCTTGGAGGGGGCGTCGGCGGGGCTCATCGACACCGCGCGCATCTTCCCGACCTCGTCCAGCTGCGGCACGACGGTGTTGAGGACCGCGATGATGGCCACCCAGGCCAGGATGATCGGGATCGCGAAGGCCCGCAGGAACCGCGGGATGGCCGGCTTGGGTTCCTCGGCCCGGTGCCGCGCGGTGGGGATCGGGTTGGTGTTGACCTCGGCCTCGTCGTCGATGGTCGCGCTCATGCGGCCTTCACCAGGCAGTAGGTTTCGGCGTTCATGCCGGTTGCGGTCCTTTCGTCCTTGACCTCGCCGTCGACCGTGATCCGGCAGGTGATGCTGTCGCCGTGGCTCTGCGCCAGCAGGTGGACGTTCGCGGCGGCCGCCGTGGTGGTCAGCGTGATCGACCAGGGCAGCGGGGTGTCGACCGCGCGCTGCGGCTTGCCGTCGAGGTCCAGGTAGTTGATGACGGCGGTGCCGCCGGTGCCGAACACCTCATAGACCACGACCTTGGGGTCGGTGTCCTCGGCGATGCCAGCACCAACTGGGGTGACGACCACGGGATTCGAACCGAACACCAGGCGTAGATTGCTCACCGTGAAGGCGCCCGCCGCGACCGCGCACACGATGAGGATGGGCAGCCAGAAGCGCCGCAGCACCCTGGTCATGCGCGCACCTCACGGGTGCGGACAGCCCAGCAGTCGATGACGCCACTCAATGAGGTGCCCCTTTTGGCCGACGAGACGGCCCCGGGCGGACCGACACTTTGCTAGTGAGAAAAGCTAACCAATTAAGTGGATGGATTCAATCCGGTTAGGTGTCGCGCTCATTACACTCGGCGGCATGGAGACCCCGGACGCCACCGAGCGCCCACTGCGCAAGGACGCCGAACGCAATCGGCAGCGCATCCTTGAGGCTGCGCGGGACCTGTTCGCGACCAGGGGCCTCGAACCGCATCTCAACGACATCGCCCACCATGCCGGAGTGGGCGTCGGCACCATCTACCGGCGCTTTTCCACCAAGGAGGAACTCCTCGAGGCCCTGTTCGAGGACGCCCTGCATCAACTCGCCGACGTCGCCGAGGAGGGCCTGCGTCACGAGGACTCGTGGGAAGGGTTCGCCTGGTTCATGCACAAGATGTGTGAGATGACGGCCACCGACCGCGGGCTCCGGGAGATCGCCTTCAGCAAGGCCTACGGCGGGCCGCGGGTGCGGGAGGCTCAGGACCGCCTCAAGCCAGTGCTGCGTCGACTCGTGCAACGGGCCCAGGCCGACGGTCACCTGCGTCCGGAGATGTCGTCCACCGATTTGCCGGTGTTCGGACTGCTGTCGGGCACCGTCAGCGAGTTCGCCGGCCATGTCGGCAGTGACCTGTGGCGCCGGTACGTCGCGCTGATGCTGAACGGCATGCGGCAGCGTCCCGATCAGGATCCGCTGCCGGTGGTCGCCATGGACGACGACGAGATCGACGCCGCAATGAACACCTGGGAGCCCGCGGGTCCGGTGAAGTCGAGGACCGATTAGCCGAGTCCCGACACCGCGGGGGCTGACAGTGAATACCCCGCCGACGACGAGCGGCTTAGACACCGCCTCCGAAGTGCGCGACGAACCCAGGGGCGCGGCGACTTTTCGGCGATCTCTTCCCATTGGTCCGACTCGACGAGCATGTAGGCCACACCGAGCCTGATGACCAGCAGTCCGGCGGCGATTCCGATGAGGGCACAGCCTCCACCGGCGTGCCACGACTGCGCCGCCCCAGGACGATGCGTCAGCGCGGCTGGCCGACGCCCGTCGTCCGAAATCGACTGCGGTACACACTCGGAGACACTCCGAGCGCGCGTCGGAAGGTGCGCCGCATGGTGTCCGCCGACCCGAAGCCGGCGCGCCTCGCCACCGACTCCTGACCGTGATCACCGGTCGCCAGAAGCACTTTCGCGGCCTCCAACCGCGCCTGCTCGACGAAGCGTGCCGGCGTCATCCCGACCTGCATCCGGAACATCCGCACCAGGTGCCGTTCGCTGACCGCCGCCCGCGCGGCCATCGACGAGAGTGAATGGTCGGCGGAGGGATCGGCGACCACCGCGTCGAGGATCTCGCGCAGTCCGCTCGACACCGCCACCGCCGACTCGGTCCACACGCTGAACTGCGCCTGCCCGCCTGGTCGCTGCAGGAACACCACCATCCAGCGCGCGACCCGACGAGCCACGTCGGGACCGTAATCGCTTTCCACCATCGCGAGGCCGAGGTCGATGCCTGCGCTGATCCCCGCGCCGGTGATGAACGGGCCGTCCTGCACGAACAGCGAATCAGGATCGACGTCGATCGCCGGGTACGCCTGTGCCAACTCCTGGCAGTGCGCCCAATGCGTGGTCGCACGCCGCCCGTTGAGCAGTCCGAGCGCGGCGAGCACGAATGCACCGGTGCAGACCGAGGCCACCCGACGCGCTCGCGGTGCCAGTTCGCTCACCAACTGCAGGGCCGCTGCGACGACGTCGGGCGTCTGTTCCTCGGGGATGTCGTGCTCCCCGGGAGTGAAGTCGAAATCCGGCGGGACCCCGCCCGGCACGATCAACGTGTCGATCTGATCGGGCACCTGGGTCAGCGCCATGTCCACCTTGAGCGAGACGAACGACGTTGTGTTCACCGCTTCACCTGTCAACGACGCCAGGATCACCCGGTAGTGCGCGCCGAAGTCGTTGGCCCGCGCGAAGATCTCCAGCGGTGCGGCCACGTCCTGCAGGGTCACCTTGTCGTACAGCGCGAAGACGACGGTCCTGGGCTCTTTCAACGGTTCGGCCCCCCTCTGCCGACGTTCCAGCCTGCCCTGCCGTTGTGATTCTCACCGGACATGTCGCTGCCCCTTCGTCACCCCCGTGCGCGTCCGCCACCCACGCCGTGGTCAGCAAGGTAGCGCCAATCTGCTGCGTCCGCAGTGTGAACCGGCCGTGGTCCGGATCTGCGCGTTTTGTGTCCGGCCCCGACGGTCCTCGACATCCAGAGGTTACGCAGTTGAAACCTGCTGCCGTGAACCTGATTTCACCGCAGTGGTTCCGCTGTTGAAGCCGGTGCGGACATCATCGGATCTTCTCCCAAGAAGGTGAGTCATGGATTCTCGTACAGCCTTGACGCTGAGCATCGGCGTCCTCGGAGGGCTGGCGGTCGCGTTGACGGCCGAAGTCGTCACTGTGCCCATCTGGGTGGTGTTCCTGGCGTGGGCGTCATTCTTCTTCGTTGGCGGCGGCACCGCCGGCTGGGTGCGATCGGTTTCGTCGAACCTGGTCGGCGTCATCATCGCCTCGGCCAGCCTGTACGCCGCGCACCTCATGGGTGGCAGCCTGCTGGTCACGGCGATTGCCGTCGGCATCGGCAGTGCGCTCATGGTGCAGGCGTCGTGGGTGCCGTTGCTGTCCACCACCCCCGCCGTGGTCATCGGCTTCGCCTCCACGGTCTCGACGGTGGCCGGCACCGGCAACACCATCACCGTCACCTCCGTGTCCCACCCCGGTCTGGTCGCCGCGGTCGCCTGCGTCCTTGGGGCGTCCTTCGGGATTCTCTCGGAGTACGTGGCCACCGCGATGACCGCCAAACCCGTCGCCACAGAGACCCCGGAAGGAAGCCCGGCCTCATGAAACTGCAGCACTATCTCGGCGGCCTGGAGGGCCTGCCCGAACCCCTGTCGCTGGAAAAGCGTGTGTTCGTGGAGGATTGGGAAAAGCGTATCTTCGGCATCCACGTCGCGATGATGGGCCTGTCCAACCACCTCGGCTCCGCACTGCCCGCCTACCCCATCGACGAGGTGCCAACGAGGTTCAAGGACGAATGGACCTGGGCCGACCTGCGTACCGGCGCCGAGGCGATGAACCCGTTCGACTACTTCAAGTTCCGCTATTACGAGAAATGGCTCGGCGGCATCACCCAGTTCTTCCTCGACAAGGGCTACGTGACGGAGGAGGAGCTCACCGAGCGGATGGCTGAGTTGGCACCCGCTGACGCCGACGGGGCACCCGAGATCGACGATCAGGTGATCGCCTACCTGCGCTTGGGCGACAGCCCCCGCCGCGATGTCGCGCACCCCAAGTTCGCCGTGGGCTCGGCCGTGCGGATCGCCAACGTGCCCGCCGACGCGCACAGCCGGCTGCCCGGTTACCTGCGCGGACGCGTCGGCACTGTGGAGCGCGTCTTCGAGGGTGACTACGGCTACTTCTGCGAGACCGGCGACGGCATCGGTGACCCGATGCCCATCTACATCGTCGAGTTCGACCCGGCGGAGATCTGGGGTCAGCGCGCCGAGGACGGCCCGCTGACTCTGTACGCCGAACTGTTCGAGGCCTATCTGGAACCGATTGAGGAGGAGTCATGACCGGCCAATTCGCCTACCCGCCCGACCGCGAGGAAGTCAGCGCGAAAAAGGTTGCCGCACTGGAGTCTCTGCTGATCGAGAAGGGCGTCATCACCCCGCAGACGGTCGACAAGGTGCTGGCGTACTTCGAAACCGAGATGACGCCGCTGAACGGCAAGAAGATCGTGGTGAAGGCCTGGACCGACCCGGAGTTCGCCGTGAAGGTCGTCACCGACACTCCCGCGGCCATCGCCGAACTGGACTTCCCCGACGGGATGGCCGGCGCCGAGGGTGAGCACCTGCAGGCCGTCGCCAACACGCCGGGCGTGCACAACCTGGTCATCTGCACGCTGTGCTCCTGCTTCCCGTGGCCGGTGCTCGGCCTGCCGCCCTACTGGTACAAGGACCCGGTGTTCAGGTCGCGCGCCGCTCGTGAACCGCGCAAGGTGCTCGCCGAGGTGGGTCTCGACCTGCCCGAGGACACCGAGATCAAGGTGTGGGACTCCAGCGGACACTCGCGCTGGTTCGTGATCCCCGAACGGCCCGCCGGCACTGAGGGTTTCACCGACGAGATGTTGATGGATCTGGTGACCACCGAGTCGATGATTGGCGTGGCAGTGGCGGGGCAGGCGTCATGAAGCTGCACGAAACCTGCACCACCGACCAGGCCGCGCCGCAGTTCGATCACGACTGGCAGCGCCGGGCATTCGGCCTGGCGCTCGCGCTCTCGGAGTTCCGGCATTACGAGTGGAGCGAGTTCCAGCAGGCGCTGATCGCGACGATCGGAGAGTGGGAGGGCGCGCCGGAAAGTGAACGGGGACAGTGGCAGTACTACGACCACTGGGTCGCCGCACTTGAGCAGCTGGTCGATCGCCATGAGCTGCTGACCAATCCGGTGCTCACCGACGCCAACGACCACGCCCTGGCTCACGACCACGACCACGACCACGACCACGACCACGACCACTAGGGAGGCCCCACATGACCAACCTCAATCCCACCGTCGCCGTTCCGCGTGTCACCGTGCGCGCTGCCGCGTTGGCGGCCCCTGCTCGGCTGACGGCGATCACGATGCTCGCGCTGATCGCCTACTACTTCATCGGATTCGACCAGGGGGCGGTGTCGGTGTTCGGCTCGGACACCCACGTCCATGAGTTCCTCCACGACGCCCGTCACCTTCTGGGATTCCCATGCCACTGAACAGCGATATGCATCCGCTGCTCCGGTATCTGGTGCCCGGCGCGGTGGCCGGCGTCGCGGCGTTCGTGTTCAGCCGGGTTCTGATCGCGCCGTTGATCGGGGCCGCGGTGGACTACGAGGGTGAGCGTGAACACGCCGAGGAGCATCTCGGTGGCGGTCACGAACACGGTCATGAGCTGTTCACCCGTTCGGTGCAGGAGCACTTCGGCGCGGCCACGGGTGTCATCGCGTTCGCGATTGTGATGGGCGTGCTGTTCGCGGTCGCGTTCGGCCTTCTGCGCACGGTGTTGGAGCGTCGCGGATTCCGGCCCGATCCGGCCGCGCTGGCGCTGCTGCTCGCGGCGGGGATGTTCGTCGCGGTCGCGCTGATGCCGGGGCTGAAGTACCCCGCCAACCCGCCCAGTGTCGGCCTGGACGACACCGTGCCTGCGCGCAGTTCGGCGTTCCTGACCCTCGTGGCGGTCTCCGTGGTCGCCGCTTCAGTGGCGGTGGTCGCGGGTGCGGCGTGGGCGCGGCGGTGGGGCGGTTGGCGCGCGGGCGGGGTCGTGGTCGGCGGCTATCTGGCGGTGATGCTGTGCGCGATGGCGTTGTTACCGAGCTTCCACGAGGTGCCCGGGCCGGTTCGCGAGCCCGGGGGAGCACTGGTACTCGACGGCTTCCCGGCCGAGGTGTTGGCGGACTTCCGCGTTTTCACGCTGATGAACCAGGCGGTGATGTGGCTGGTCATCGGCGCGACGTCGGCCGGACTCGCGGCGCTGCACCGACGCGCATACGCGCAGGTGCGCAGTCCGGCCCACTCGACACCGGGGTAGCGCTGGCGCGCGGGACGGTCTCAGGCCCGATACGGCGGTTTCGCCGTTTCGGGCCTGTTTCATGTTCTCCAGTCCGCGCCGGGAACAAACTCGGCAATCGGCCTGTTAGACCAATCGACAACTTGAGTGAGTCAGACTCAACTTTGGCTTGACAGCCGGCCCCGTGAGGGAGCAGTCTTGAGCGAGGTTCACTCAGATCCTATTGAAGCTATACAGGAGGCAGTAACTATGGCTCGTGCGGTCGGAATCGACCTCGGGACCACCAACTCCGTCGTCTCAGTGCTCGAAGGTGGCGATCCGGTCGTCGTCGCCAACTCAGAGGGTTCCCGGACCACCCCGTCGGTCGTCGCGTTCGCGCGCAACGGCGAGGTGCTGGTCGGTCAGCCCGCCAAGAACCAGGCCGTCACCAACGTCGACCGAACCATCCGGTCGGTCAAGCGGCATGTGGGCACTGACTGGTCCATCAACATCGACGACAAGAACTACACCGCTCAGGAGATCAGCGCGCGCGTGCTGATGAAGCTCAAGCGCGACGCCGAGGCGTACCTCGGTGAGGACATCACCGACGCGGTCATCACCGTTCCCGCGTACTTCAACGACGCCCAGCGTCAGGCGACCAAGGAAGCCGGTCAGATCGCCGGCCTCAACGTCCTGCGCATCGTCAACGAGCCCACCGCGGCCGCCCTGGCCTACGGCCTGGACAAGGGCAGCAAGGAACAGACCATCCTGGTCTTCGACCTCGGTGGCGGCACGTTCGACGTCTCGCTGCTCGAGATCGGCGACGGTGTCGTCGAGGTCCGCGCCACCTCGGGTGACAACCACCTCGGCGGTGACGATTGGGACGACCGCATCGTCGAATGGCTCGTCGACAAGTTCAAGAGCACCAGCGGCATCGACCTGACCAAGGACAAGATGGCGATGCAGCGCCTGCGCGAGGCTGCTGAGAAGGCCAAGATCGAGCTGTCCAGCTCGCAGAGCACCTCGATCAACCTGCCCTACATCACGGTCGACGCGGACAAGAACCCGTTGTTCCTCGACGAGCAGCTGACCCGCTCGGAGTTCCAGAAGATCACGCAGGATCTGCTGGACCGTACGCGCAAGCCGTTCCAGCAGGTGATCAAGGACGCCGGCATCGCCGTCGGCGACATCGACCACGTCGTGCTGGTGGGTGGTTCCACCCGTATGCCCGCGGTCACCGATCTGGTCAAGGAGCTCACCGGGGGCCGCGAGCCCAACAAGGGCGTCAACCCCGACGAGGTTGTCGCCGTGGGTGCCGCGCTGCAGGCCGGCGTGCTCAAGGGTGAGGTGAAAGACGTTCTGCTGCTTGACGTCACGCCGCTGTCGCTGGGCATCGAGACCAAGGGTGGCGTGATGACCAAGCTCATCGAGCGCAACACCACGATCCCGACGAAGCGGTCGGAGACCTTCACCACGGCCGACGACAACCAGCCGTCGGTGCAGATCCAGGTCTATCAGGGTGAGCGCGAGATCGCGGCGCACAACAAGCTGCTCGGCAGCTTCGAGCTGACCGGCATCCCGCCGGCTCCGCGCGGCGTCCCGCAGATCGAGGTCACCTTCGACATCGACGCCAACGGCATCGTGCACGTCACGGCCAAGGACAAGGGCACCGGCAAGGAGAACACGATCAAGATCCAGGAGGGCTCCGGCCTGTCCAAGGAGGAGATCGACCGGATGATCAAGGACGCCGAGGCGCACGCCGAGGAGGACCGCAAGCGTCGCGAAGAGGCTGACGTCCGCAACCAGGCCGAGTCGCTGGTCTACCAGACGGAGAAGTTCGTCTCCGAGCAGCGTGAGGCCGAGGGCGGCTCCAAGGTTCCCGAGGAGACCCTGACCAAGGTCGACGCCGCGATCGCCGAGGCCAAGTCGGCCCTCGAAGGCACCGACATCTCGGCTATCAAGGCCGCGATGGAGAAGCTGGGCGTCGAATCCCAGGCTCTGGGCCAGGCCATCTACGAGGCCACTCAGGCTGAGCAGGGCGGCGCAGGCGGTGCGGGCGCACCGGCCGACGACAATGTCGTCGACGCCGAGGTTGTCGAGGATGACCAGGAGAAGAAGTGAGCGAACGGGATTCGTCGGAGCCGGTGACCGTAACCGATAAGCGGCGCCTCGATCCCGAGACCGGTGAAGTTCGTGACGCCGCCTCCGCCCCGGCCCCCAGTGGGCCGGAGGCGGAGGCGGGCGCTCCGTCCGACACCGGCGAGGTCGCCGATCTCAAGAGCACACTGCAGCGCGTCAAGGCGGAGTACGACAACTACCGCAAGCGCTCATTGCGCCAGGAGCAGGCCGCCGGTGACCGGGCCAAGGCGAGTGTCGTCAGCCAGCTGCTGCCGATCCTCGACGACCTTGACCGGGCCCGAAGCCACGGAGACCTCGAGACCGGGCCGCTCAAGGCGGTGGCCGACAAGCTGACCGCGACTCTGGAAGGGTTGGGGCTGTCCGCTTTCGGCGCCGAGGGCGACGAGTTCGACCCCGCGTTGCACGAGGCTGTGCAGCACGAGGGCGACGGCGCGAACCCGGTGATCGGGACCGTCATGCGCCAGGGCTACCGGCTTGGCGAACAGGTCCTGCGGCACGCGATGGTCGGCGTGGTCGATTCGGTGGGGGAAGCCGAACCCGCCGACACGGCCGACAACGCCCCCGTTGCGGACCAGCAGGCCCCAGAATCGGAATGAGAAGAACACGTTGAACACAGGTGAGGAGGTGACGTGCGGTGGCCCAACGCGAATGGGTTGAGAAGGACTTCTATAAGGAACTGGGCGTCACCTCCGACGCCAGCAAGGATGAGATCAAGCGCGCTGCGCGCAAGATCCTCGCCGACAATCACCCCGACCGGAACCCGGGCAACACCGAGGCCGAGGAGAAGTACAAGGCCGCGTCCGAGGCCAAGGAGGTTCTGACCGACGACGCCAAGCGCAAGGAGTACGACGAGACCCGTCGACTCTTCGCCGGAGGCGGATTCGGCAGGCGCGGCGGCGGCTTCCCCGGCGGTGGCGGCGGTTTCGGCGGTGACGGTGTCGAGTTCAATCTCGGCGACCTGTTCGACGCCGCGGGACAGACCGGTGGCACCAACATCGGTGACCTGTTCGGTGGACTGTTCGGCCGGGGCGCACAACCCCGCCCGAGTCGTCCGCGCCGCGGCAACGACCTGGAGACCGAGACCGAACTCGACTTCCTCGAGGCCACCAAGGGCGTGGCGATGCCGTTGCGGCTCACCAGTCCTGCGCCCTGCACCAACTGCCACGGCAGCGGTGCGCGGCCGGGCACCAGCCCGAAGGTCTGCGCGAACTGCAACGGTGCCGGCGTGGTCAACCGCAACCAGGGGGCGTTCGGGTTCTCCGAGCCCTGCACGGAATGCCGTGGCAGCGGGTCGATCATCGAGCACCCCTGCGACGAGTGCCACGGCACCGGAGTCACCACGCGGACGCGGACCATCAACGTCCGCATCCCTCCCGGTGTCGAGGACGGCCAGCGGATTCGGTTGGCGGGGCAGGGTGAAGCCGGACTGCGCGGTGCGCCGTCGGGCGACCTGTACGTCACGGTCCATGTCCGGCCCGACAAGGTGTTCGGCCGCGACGGTGACGACCTGACTGTCGCCGTCCCCGTGAGCTTCTCCGAGTTGGCGTTGGGCACAACCCTTTCCGTGCCGACGCTGGAGGGCAAGGTGGGCGTGCGAGTGCCAAAGGGCACCGCCGACGGTCGAATCCTCCGAGTCCGCGGACGGGGTGTGCCCAAACGCAGTGGCGGCCATGGTGACCTGCTGGTCACGGTCAAGGTCGCGGTGCCGCCGCATCTCGAAGGTGAAGCGCTCGAAGCGCTCGAGGCCTATGCTGCCGCCGAACGGGCCAGCGGGTTCGATCCGCGTGCGGGCTGGGCGGGGAATCGGATGTGATGTGCAATGAGCAAGTCAGAGCGAGATGAGGCGCGGACGTTCCTGATCTCGGTTGCGGCCGAGTTGGCTGGTATGCATGCGCAGACGCTGCGCACCTACGACCGGCTGGGGCTGGTCTCACCGAGTCGCAGTTCCGGTGGCGGACGCCGCTATTCGGAGCGTGACGTCGACCTGCTGCGTGAGGTGCAGCGCCTGTCCCAGGACGAAGGCGTGAACCTGGCGGGCATCAAGCGCATCATCGAACTCACCAACCACGTCGAGGCGCTCAAGTCTCGGATGTCCGAGATGGCCGCGGAGATCGACACCTTGCGGGCCAACCAGCGCCGCGAGGCCTCCAAGTCCACGCCGTCGACGGCCGTGGTGGTGTGGCAACCTCGGCAGTCCCGCCGCTAAACCCCTATCGAGAACTGCGCGACCGCGGGTGTCCCCGGTCGCGCAGTGTCGTATCCACCCCCGGTCAGCGCGTCGGTGGGCGCTGCCATGGGTTCGAAGCAGATGACGTCCTCGCTGGCCGGGGCGAAGATCTGGGCGGCCGGGTAACCGCGGTCGAATCGCACCGTGATCCGTCGTCCGCCACCGGAGACCGCGAACACCGCACCCTCGGCGACCTCGTCGTAGCCGTCGTCGAAAGTCCTGTCGGCCAGGGGTTCTGACGCCGCGGGCTGGAGTCGGGTGGCGCCTGTCGGCAGGCCTCGGTCGTCGACCTCGAGGTGGCGAAGCGGTGGCGTCTCGACGGTCCACTCGGCGCGCGGCACACCGGGCAGTCGCAGATAGGGATGGAAGCCGAAGCACAGTGGCACAGGTCGGTCGGCAGTGGCGGTCACGACGGTTCGAATGCTCAGAGTGCGCTCGCGCAGAGTCGCCGTGATCTCAAGGGTGTGCGGAAACGGGAAGCTGGCCAACAGTTCCGGCGTTGCCGCGAAATCGTATTCGGCCACCAACCGATCCGCGGTCTCGGCGCGCACCCGCCAGTCCGGGCGGGCGGCCAGCAGGCCGTGGATGGGCAGTCCGTGCTCGTCGGTGCGGACGCCCGCAGCGCCCTCGGCGATCTCGACGGTGTCGTGGCCCACCCGGTAGGTGCGCGCGCTGAGTCGGTTGGCCCACGGATGCAGCAACGGCAGGCCCATGGTCTTGCCTGCCGACAGGTAGGCGTCGAGTCCGCGGCGCTGTCCAAGCAGTTCGACTCCGTCGTCGGCCAGCGAGATGCCGATCATGCCTGCGCCGGGCACGAACTGGGCCGTCACCGGCGCGGTCTGGTCCTGCAGGGTGACGACGTGCATGCGGGTCAGCCCGTCGTCGGATCGTGCTGGATGCGTTCCGGCGGAGCGCCTTTGGCGACGAGCGCGGCCGTGGTGGCGGTAATCATCCCCGGGCTGCCACTGATCAGGATCTGCCGATCGCCCCACCCGCCGTAGCGCGTCACCACGTCGGGGAGCAGACCGGTCTGCCGAACATGCAGCCCGCGCGGCGGCTGCGGGTCGGGGTAGTCGGCCGCCCAGGGGGGATCGGTGGAGTACTCGGCGACCGGCGTCACCGACAGCCACGGGTTGTTGGCGGCGATCTCCCACAGGGTCCGCAGGTCATACAGTTCGCATGGGTAGCGCGCGCCGAAGAACAGGTGCACGCGCGGATTGTCGCCGTACCGCGACAGATCCATGAGGATCGCCCGCAGCGGCGCCAGGCCGGTGCTGCCCGCCACCATCAGGATGTCGCCGTCGTCGCGATTGACCTGCATGGCGCCATGTGGGCTCGAGAGCCGCCAGACGTCACCCGGCCGAGTCTCGGCGACGACCGCATTGCTGACCATGCCCCCGGACACCGCGCGCACGTGGAACTCGATGCGCCCGTCGGGTTGGGCGGGTATCGACGGGGACAGGTATCGCCACCGCCGCGGGCACTGGGGCACCTCGACCTGAACGTACTGCCCGGGGTGATAGTCGAGGGGCGAGTCGAGTTGAAGGCGGACGACGGCCAGGTCCCGGGACACCCGGTGGTGTTCGAGCACCGTGCCCTCCCACCAGCCCCGCCCCGGCTCGGCCTGGGCCGCCCCGCTCATCACCCCGGCGATGAAGTTGATCGCCTGCCGGGCCGCGTCGTCGACCTCATCGGTCCACTGCTCTTCGAGGTCGCTGTTCAGCGTGGCGTACAGCGCATGCGCCATGGTCTCGTAATGCTCTTGCGTGACACCGTATCTGCGGTGATCGCGGCCGAGTTGGGCCAGGAACGCGACGGGCTCCTCGGCACGCTGGGCGATGAATTCGCCCAGCACCCAGTCCAACACCTGCCGGAACACCTTGCGCTGGTCTGTCATGTCGGGCGGGAACAGGTCACGCACCGGGGGGTCGATCGCGAACCAGCAGGTGTAGAACCGCCCGATCAACTCCTCGGCGTCCGGCCTGATGACAGCGTCGCGCAGGACGGCGAGTGCATCACGGTCTTCCAGGCCCACGATGCCCGATCTTAGGCGCTGCTGCGCCGTTGTCTCAGCGCAGCCACGGCGATGAGCCAGGAACAGCCCACCCGCAGGTACCTCAGCAGGGCTGTGATGGTCACCGACGCCACTGCGGAGACGCGAACAGCGTTCCGATCTGGAGCCAGGTCTGGTTGCGGAACGCCAGCACCAACACGATGCCGGGCAGCAGGCCGGCCAGGGCCAGTGGCAGTGCGGCGGCGGGCGGGGGTCCGGCGACGCCGATCGGCACGCCGTTGGGTTTCGACGGGGCAGCGGGCAGCGCGAACGCGATGAAGATCAGTGACAGCAGGAGCGTCAGGTTGACCACGATGCCGACGGCCTTGGCGGCCGCGGGCGGTTCATGGCGGATGATCGCCCCCAGCGTGCAGCGCTATCCCACCGCAGACATCGACGAACTCAGTCTGCCTGAGGGTTACAGGCCGTGAATCCCCTTGTACAGCACCAGAAGTCCGATCACGATCAGGATTGCGGCCACCAGTGCTGAATTGTGCTTCTCCATCCAGGCCTTGAGGCGCTCGAGCGTCGGGTCCAGGCGCTCACCCGAGAATGTGTAGGCGAGGATCGGCAGGGCCACCGTCGAGGCGGAGACCGCGACGAAGATGATCGCCGCCGCCGGGACAGCGCTGCCGAGGCCGGCGGTCCCGATGGCGAAACCCGCGGCGGCGCAGATGAAGAGCACCTTCGGGTTGGCGACGGACAACAGCGCGCCCAACACCAGCGCTTTGCCGGGGCGCGCGCTCGTGAGATGCGCGGTGCCCGGCATCTGATGCGGTTTGCTGTGCCGGGTGAACCATCGGTACAGGCCGAACACGATCAGCGCCGCGCCGATCACCACACGCGCCACCGACGCCCACGCCGGGGGCTTGTCGTGCATGCCGCCCAGCAGTCCGGAGATTCCGATGAACAGCGCGGTCAGCGTCGCCAGTCCCACGACCCAGCCGGCCAGGAAAGCCAAGCCGGTGGGGCGCGGTCGCGGACTGTGCAGTACGAGCACCGCGGGAATGATCGACAGCGGGGACAGCGCGATGACCGCTGCGAGCGGGATCAGTTCCGTCAGTCCCGAGCCAAGGCTGTTTGACACGGGGTGAACCTATCTCGGCTGTACCGAACTGCCGCGACCCGCGTCGGCGCGCCGCAGCGTCCATGCGGGCACCCAGTGCGTGACCGCCCGCCGCGCGCTTCCGTAGTCGATCTCGTAGGTCACCAGTCCCCACCAGTCGCCCTGCTCACACAGGCCCCAGCAGCTGAGCCTGCCCTCGACCACCTTGTGCATCTGCAGACCGTGCGGGTGATAGCGGCCGGTTCGGTGCGGTTCGCGGGGAAACAGCACCGTGAGGTCGACGAGCACCGGCAGCGGGGGACGCACCACGCGAAACGGGTCGCGCAGTGGCTGCCCGTGATACGGCGACGCACCCATTCTTCGATCATATGTTCGAATCGACCCGCCACCAATTGCCGGATCCGTCGCGGTCGGGAGCCCCGCTCAGGTGCCTTCGAACTGATTCTGTCCCAGGCTGTTCACGAACCGCGGGCCGACGAGGTCCAGCTCGTCGCGGTAGCCCTGCGCCCACGTGCTGAATGGATGGTGGGCCAGATGCTCGTTGCGGAAGCGGTCGTCCTCGGAGACCTCGGTGGTGCAGAACGAGGGGATCGCGAGGTCGACGACGGGGGAGTTGCGCTCCACCTCGGCGAGCATCAGGGGAGCGTTGCCCGCCAGGAACCGGTCGATGATCCAGCCGTCCTCGCCCAGCCAGATCGAGGTCCGGATCTTGAGGACGACGTGCTCGGCCCGCGACACGATCTGGCCGGCGACCAGCGGATCGAGGTCACGCTCGGCCTCATAACGGGTGCCGCCCGCAGCGGGTCCCTTGGCGGTCATGGTCCCGATCGCCTCGTCGCCCAGGGCTGTGACCAGTTCGGCGGGGCTGGCGTCCAGTTCCACCGGCGCCGGTCCCTGCAGGCGGACCCGCACCGCGTAGCCGTCGGCCGCGAACAGGTACGCCTGCGCGATCAGGGAGGGGCTGGGGTCGGACGCTGCCACGGCCGGAAAGTCCTGGACGAAGAACTTCCGCTCGAACTCGAAGTCGCCGGAGTCGGACATGACCCGACGTTATCCCGGCCGCACTGGTCGCGCTGGTGACGGCGCGCCGGAACGGGTGCCGTAGAACTGCTGGCGAAGAAGTTAAAGTTGAGCGGAACAGACTCAACCCTTGACGGCGTTGACAAAGGGGACAAGCATTTAACGGAGCCGCATACCGGCTCCTCGCATGAAAGAAATGGAGGTGTCGTGGACTCGTTCAACCCCACCACGAAGACCCAGGCGGCGTTGACGTCTGCGTTGCAGGCGGCCACGGTCGCCGGTAACCCGCAGATCGCCCCGGCCCACCTGTTGATGGCACTGCTGACTCAGAATGACGGCATCGCCGCTCCACTGCTGGAGGCGGTTGGAGTCGAGCCCGCGACCATCCGCACCGAGGCGCAGCGCCTGCTCGACAGGCTCCCCAGCGCCACCGGCGCCAACTCCACACCGCAGTTGGCACCCGACTCGATCTCGGCGATCACGGCCGCGACGCATCTGGCCACCGAGATGGACGACGAGTACGTCTCGACCGAGCACCTGCTGGTCGGCCTGGCCACGGGCAGTGGCGAGGTGGCCAAGCTGCTGACCGGCCACGGCGCCTCACCCGAGGCGTTGCGCGAGGCGTTCGTCAAGGTCCGCGGAAGTGCGCGCGTCACGAGCGCCGATCCCGAGGGCACCTATCAGGCGCTGGAGAAGTACTCGACCGATCTGACCGCGCGCGCGCGGGAGGGCAAGCTCGACCCGGTGATCGGGCGTGACACCGAGATCCGTCGCGTGATCCAGGTGCTGAGCCGTCGCACCAAGAACAACCCGGTGCTCATCGGCGAACCCGGCGTCGGCAAGACCGCCATCGTCGAGGGCCTGGCGCAGCGCATCGTGGCCGGGGACGTGCCGGAGAGCCTGCGCGACAAGACCGTCATCAGCCTGGACCTCGGTTCCATGGTGGCCGGTGCGAAGTACCGCGGCGAGTTCGAGGAGCGCCTCAAGGCCGTCCTCGACGACATCAAGAACTCGGCCGGTCAGGTCATCACGTTCATCGACGAACTGCACACGATCGTCGGCGCCGGTGCCACCGGTGAGGGCGCGATGGACGCGGGCAACATGATCAAGCCCATGCTGGCCCGCGGTGAACTGCGTCTGGTCGGTGCCACCACGCTCGACGAGTACCGCAAGTACATCGAGAAGGACGCGGCGTTGGAACGCCGGTTCCAGCAGGTGCTGGTCGGCGAGCCCTCGGTCGAGGACACGGTCGGCATCCTGCGTGGCCTCAAGGAGCGCTACGAGGTGCACCACGGTGTGCGGATCACGGACTCCGCGCTGGTGGCCGCCGCCACCCTGAGCGACCGCTACATCACCAGCCGCTTCCTGCCGGACAAGGCCATCGACCTGGTCGATGAGGCCGCATCCCGGCTGCGGATGGAGATCGACTCGCGGCCCGTCGAGATCGACGAGGTCGAACGTGTCGTGCGGCGCCTGGAGATCGAGGAGATGGCACTGGCCAAGGAGGAGGACGACGCCTCCAAGGAGCGCCTGGAGAAACTGCGCTCCGAACTGGCCGACAAGAAGGAGCAGTTGTCCGAGCTGACCACGCGGTGGCAGAACGAGAAGAACGCGATCGATATCGTCCGCGGCCTCAAGGAACAGCTCGAGACGCTGCGCGGCGAGGCCGACCGCGCCGAACGCGACGGTGACCTGGCCAAGGCCGCCGAGCTGCGCTACGGCCGGATCCCGGAGGTCGAGAAGAAGCTCGACGCCGCGGAACCGACCGCGAGAGCCCAGGAAAATCAGATGCTCAAGGAGGAGGTCGGACCCGACGACGTCGCCGACGTGGTCGCGGCATGGACCGGCATCCCGGCCGGACGCCTGATGGAGGGTGAGACCGCCAAGCTCCTGCGCATGGAGGAGGAGCTGGGCCGCAGGGTCGTCGGGCAGAAGAAGGCCGTCACCGCGGTCTCGGATGCGGTGCGCCGCAGCCGGGCCGGCGTGGCCGACCCGAACCGCCCGACGGGCTCGTTCCTGTTCCTCGGCCCGACCGGCGTGGGTAAGACCGAGCTGGCCAAGGCGCTCGCGGACTTCCTGTTCGACGACGAGCGCGCCATGACCCGCATCGACATGAGCGAGTACGGCGAGAAGCACTCGGTGGCCCGACTGGTCGGCGCCCCGCCCGGATACATCGGCTACGACCAGGGCGGTCAGCTCACCGAGTCGGTGCGGCGTCGGCCGTACACCGTGGTGCTGTTCGACGAGGTCGAGAAGGCGCACCCGGATGTGTTCGACGTGCTGTTGCAGGTGCTCGACGAGGGTCGGCTGACCGACGGTCAGGGACGCACGGTCGACTTCCGCAACACGATCCTGATCCTGACCTCGAACCTGGGGTCGGGTGGCAACGAGGAGCAGGTCATGGCGGCGGTGCGCTCGGCGTTCAAGCCCGAGTTCATCAACCGCCTGGACGACGTGCTCATCTTCGAGGGGCTCAAGCCCGAGGAGTTGGTCGAGATCGTCGACATCCAGCTGGCTCAGCTGCAGAAGCGGTTGGCGCAGCGCCGGCTCACGCTGGAGGTGTCGGTGCCCGCCAAGCAGTGGCTGGCCCAGCGCGGATTCGACCCGGTCTACGGTGCCCGCCCGCTGCGCCGCCTGGTGCAGCAGGCCATCGGCGACCAGCTCGCCAAGATGTTGCTGGCAGGTGAGGTGCACGACGGAGACACCGTCCCGGTGAACGTGAGCCCGGACGGAGACAGCCTGATCCTGGGCTGATCCACCCGCCGAGCAGACACAGAATTGTGCCGAGGAGCCCTCGGGTATGCGATTCTGTGTCTGCTCGCGGGGTTCTTAACGGGGTTGTGACCCGCGGATATTCTCTCTTCGGGCACTCAGCAGATAGGCTAGGCGCAATGGTCCCGCTCTGGTTCACGCTGTCCGCACTCTGTTTCGTGGGTGCGGCTGTGCTGCTCTATGTCGACATCGATCGGCGTCGAGGGCTCGGCCGTCGCCGGAAGTCCTGGGCTCGGTCCCACGGCTTCGACTACGAGCCGGAGTCCACCGAGGTGCTTCAGCGCTGGAAGCGCGGGGTGATGTCCACCGTCGGCGACGTGACCGCACGCAACGTCGTGCTCGGTCAGATCCGCGGTGAGGCCGTCTTCGTCTTCGACCTCGACGACGTCGCCACCGTGATCGCCCTGCACCGCAAAGTCGGCACCAGCGTCGTCGTCGACCTGCGCCTCAAGGGCATCAAGGAGCCGCGCGAGAACGACATCTGGCTGCTCGGCGCGATCGGACCGCGCATGGTGTACTCCACCAACCTCGACGCCGCACGGCGCGCCTGCGACCGCCGGATGGTCACGTTCGCCCACACCGCGCCGGACTGCGCGGAGATCATGTGGAACGAGGAGAACTGGACCCTGGTCGCCATGCCGATCTCCAGCACCCGCGCGCAGTGGGACGAGGGGTTGCGCACCGTCCGTCAGTTCAACGACCTGCTGCGGGTGCTGCCCCCGACCGCGCAGAAGGCCATCGCTGCGCCGCGTCGCACCTCGGCCCCCGGTCGGCCGCTGGCGCCCGCCGGACGCTCGGAGATGTCTGCGCCCGCGCGTGCAGGCGCCCCCGCCGGTCGGCCCGATCCGGGCAGGCCTGCAGAACCGGTCCGTCGGATGCCGCCGCCGCGCAACGGCAGGCAGGCCCCCCACTATCAGCGATAGTCCGGCACTGTTGTGACTCTGACACCTGAACTCTCGGCGCCCGAGCGTGCCGAACTCGCCGCACTGGTGCGCGAGCTCTCCGTGGTCCGCGGGAAGGTCGTGCTGTCCTCCGGCAAGGAATCCGACTACTACGTCGACCTGCGCCGCGCGACGCTGCACCACCGCGCGTCACGCCTGATCGGCTCGCTGATGCGTGAACTGACCGCGGACTGGGACTACGCGGCCGCGGGCGGTCTGACCCTGGGCGCGGACCCAGTCGCCACCGCGATCATGCACGCACCCGGCCGGCCCATCAACGCGTTCGTGGTCCGCAAGTCCGCGAAAGCCCATGGCATGCAACGCCTCATCGAAGGTTTCGACGTTGCGGGGCAGCGGGTTCTGGTGGTCGAGGACACCAGCACCACCGGCGCATCACCGTTGACCGCGGTCCGCGCGGTGCGGGAGAGTGGCGGCGAAGTGGTTGGCGTGGCAACCGTCGTCGACCGTGCCACCGGAGCCGCCGAGATCATCGAGGCCGAAGGGCTGCCCTACCGCAGCGTGCTCGGCCTGGCTGATCTCGGACTGGCCGATGGCTGACCGGTACGGTCGCAAGCCACGGCCGCAGCGCACGCAGCGTCCCGCGAAACGCGATCCCGTCGAGACCGCCGAACTGGGCGACCAGCACTGGGATGACGTCGTCGACGTGGTGTGCGCGGGTTCCGCGGTGGCCACCGCCGCGGCCCTGGCCGCCGTCCGACTGGGTCTTCGGGTGCGCCTGGCGGCATCCTCCGACACCGTCGACGAGGACACCGCGACCTATCTGAGCTCGGTCACCGATGACCTCGCCGACCCGTCCCCCGAGGGTGTGGGGCCGGAACTCCCGGTCCGGCAGGTCGACGGCCCGCCCGGTCAGTCCGATCAGAACCCCTCGGGCGCAGTGACATTCATGGGGGCGTCGTTGCGCACGTGGGCGGCGAAGTGCGTGACCGCCCCGGGTGGGGTGCTGTCGACGTCAGTCGCCGACCCGCGGATGACCACCCGGTACACCGGGTTCGGTCGGGTGACCGAAGTGATTCCGGTCTGCGAGGTCACCGCCGGCGCGGATCTGCCGCCGTTCGAGCAGTGGCTGGACGACCAGGCGGACGACGAGGATGCGCCCACGACGTCAGAGGACATCTTGGCGGGCCTGGTGTTCGACGACGGACGGGTGACCGGCGCGGTCCTCGACACCCCCGACGGGTTACGCACCGTTCGCGCCAAATACGGTGTCGTGCTGGCCCTCAACGATGGCGCAGACCTGACCTGGCCCAGCGCGGGCGTACCCGACGGCGCAACCGTGGACCTGGCGTTCGTGACGATGGCGGCGAGTCGATTCGCCCGGCTGGAACTCCTGGTCACCGGGGACTGATCAGCCCGACACGGGCGCGGCCACCTCGAACGGAAGGTCGATGCGACCCTTCGCGAACAGAGCCTCCATCGCGGCCCCCTCCAGGGGACGCGACAGCAGGTAGCCCTGCGCGCGGTGGCACCGGTGCTCGGCCAGCGTCCGCGCCGCGGAGACGGTCTCGACGCCCTCGGCCACAACGCCCAGACCGAAGGCCTCGGCGAGCGCGATGATGGCCCGCACGATCGCCAGATCGCCTGCGTTGGAACCGAGTTCACGCACAAAGCTCTTGTCGATCTTGACGGTGTCGACGGGCAGTGACTTCAGGTGTGACAGCACGCTGTAACCGGTACCGAAGTCGTCGATGGCGATCTGCACGCCCACGGCCTTGAGTGCGGCCAGCGTGATGCGTGCGGTCTCGATGTCCTGCACCACGAGGCTCTCGGTGATCTCCAGGCACACCGAGTCGCCCGAGAGGTCGAACTCCCGCAGGATCTCCCCGACCGTGTCGGCGAATCCCTCGGCGACCAACTGCACGGGGGAGACGTTCACGCGCAGCACCGCATTGAGCCCCACGCCCTTTGAGCGCCAGCGTCCGAACTCCGCGCAGGCCGTGCGCATCACCCAGCGGCCGAGTTCGCCTGCGAGGTTGATCGACTCGGCCACGCCGATGAACGAATCGGGGAACAGCAGTCCCCGGGTTGGATGCTGCCAGCGCACCAGCGCCTCGGTGGCCAGCACATCGCCTGTGCACACGTCGATTTCGGGCAGATAGTGCAGGACCAGGGCGCCGCTCTCGATGACACCCTGCAGGTGGAGTTCGATGTCGTTGCGGAAGGCCGTCCGAATGGACAGATCCTCGGAGAACACCGCAATCTTGTTGCCGCCGGCGTCTTTCGCCTCGAGCACGGCCTGATCTGCCTTGCGCAGGAGGTCCGATGCGGAGTCCACGCCCGGATGTCCCAGTGCCACACCGACACTGACGGTGCGGGTGAGCATCTCGCCGTCGATCGACACGCGCTCGCGCAGCGCGGACTGCAGTCTCTGGCCCAGCGCCTCGGCCTCGGTGGTGTCCATCGAGCTGTCGGGGACCACCACGAACTCGTCGCCGCCGAGGCGTGCGATCAGGCAGTCGTCGGCGGTTTTGGTGCGCAGTCGCTCGGCGAACACCCGGATGAACCGGTCACCGGCATTGTGGCCGAGATAGTCGTTGACGGCCTTGAGTCGGTCGAGGTCGAGGAACAGCACGGTCACCGGGCCCGAGTGGTCGGGGCCCAACCGCTCCTCGAGGTGCGCCACCAGGGCACGCCGGTTGTACACGCCGGTCAGGTCATCGTGCTCGGCGAGGTAGCGCAACTGCTCCTCAGCCAGGATGCGCCCCTGCAACTGGGCGAACAGCGATCCGATGGCCTCCAGGGCGTTGAGTTCGGCCTGCAGCCATTCGCGATCGCCGAACTTGACGAATCCCAGCACGCCGGTGGTGACGTCGCCCGAAACCAGCGGCGCCGCTGCCATCGAGATGTCGGGTACGCCACCGCCGCCCTCGATGGTCTGGCGGTACTCGTCGGTGGCGGGTTCGGGCCGGAAAACCTGCGGCTTCTTGCTGTGCTCGGAGATCTTGAACACCGGATCGGCGTCCGCGAAGTAGATCACCCGCAGCGGGTCCGGGTCAGGGACGAAGGGCCGAGGAGGCCACTCGGCGACCAGGATGGACGCGTGGATCTCATGGTCGTTGTGGCGCAGAAAGCTCACGTCCACATCGAAATAGGCCACCAGATCGGCCAGGATGCGCTCGCTGACCTCGGCCGCGTTGGCGGCATTGGCTGCCATCAGCTGAGTGGCGACGGCGGTGACGACGAGGTCGAGACTTCGCGTCACAGCTTGTTGCCCCCTGAGTCGGTTCGATGCCTGTCATCCATTGTCTTGATTCTGAGGTGATCTCGCCAGTCTGCGCCGCCTGCTGCGCAGGGTGGTCGCCGGGGCATAGGAGAACCGCAGCAGCAGCGCCAGGCCGTCGTCAGGCCCGACGCCGACGCACGAGCGGAACTCCGCCGACAGTTGTTCGAGGTCGGAGGCGAAGGCAGGCGAGAGCATCCGAAGTTCGTCGGCGGTGTGCGCATGCAGGAACACCGGAGAGATGGGCTGCACGGCAAGCCCGTGCTGGGCCGCCGCGATCCAGACGGCCTCGGTGGCGGCACCGCCCCGGGCGTAGTCGAGCAGCGTCCGCCCCTCGACGGAGACGAGGCCCAGGGCCGAACTGGACCGCACCCGTTCGGCGACGTCGTCGCCCAGCGCGGATCCGGCGTCCCACTGGGCCAGGTGTGCCATCACATCGGGTCTGCGGAGCACATCCAACACCGCGAGGTCGCTCTCGTCGAGACCCAGCGTGAGGACGTCGATGCCGGAGTCCGGGTCCGGATCACCGGGCCAGCGCAGTTCGCCGATCATCTCCTCGTGCAGCAGCGGTGTCAGGTACCGGATGCGGTCGGTCGCGGCGAGGATCCGGGTGAGCGCCATCGTCTCGTCGTCGCCGGTGACGAGCCGAAGCCGGCCGCCCTCGGACTCTGCCGCACGCTCCAGGGCTGCGCCGGTGTCGTCGTCGAGCGCCTTCCCGGACCCACGGTGCCGGTTGGTCTCTCGGCTGCGCATCGTCTCGTACAGCGCCGCCAACGCGGGGTTGGATTCAGTGCCCAGTCGCAGGGTCGCCACCAGTGGGCTCTGGTCGTCCTGCCGCCAGGTCACCGGACCCAGCACGTGATGCGTCGCGGCGGCGATGCGTGCGTTGAACATCGCCGCGCCCACCGCGACGGCGCTGCCGCGCGAGTCCACGTTGATGCTCGAGGCGTACTCGGGGGCCAACCGCACGGTGACCGAATCCGGTCGTGCAGCAATGTGCCATGGCTGGGCGTTGCCTCCTGACGGCGCCAGGTTGGCGGCCTCGGCGATCAGGACGGCGACATCGGGTTGCTGTGTCCCGGGGTCCGTCGCGATGTCGTCGACCGGCGTGGGCGCCGCTGCGGACAGGGGGTCCTCGAGGTTGTCGAGCGCGCCCGCCACGTCGATCCTGCTGCGGCCAGAGGGCAGGGGCTCGGCGAGCCCGATCCGGCGCACGGCCTCGGCGATCGTGGTGGCCCCGAGCACGACATCGCCGGCGAGTTGGGGCCACGTGGTCAGGGTGCGGCCCACCTCGACCATCGACGCGGCGGCACGCGGGGAGGCGCGTGGCACGTCGAGATGTCCGAGCATGTGCGGGATCTTGTCGCGCGCCGACATCCCAGCCAGCAGTTCGGAATCGACGGAGCCCAGCAGTCCGTGCAGGATCGGGCGCTCCGGATCGAGGTCGAACCGCTCGATGTCGATCAACCCGCGGTCGCTGGTCGCCATCACGACCGGAAGCCTTCGGCGTCGAGCCACCTCGCGCACGACGGCCTTGATGTCGAGCGAATCACACTCCTCCACCACGACATCGACACCGTCGAGGAAGTCCTCGACGGTGTCGGCGGTCACGCCTCGGGGTTGTACGTCGATGACCAGATAGGGGTCGAGTTCGGCGATGCGGCGCGCGGTCACGACCGCCTTGTTGACGCCGAGGTCCAGCACCGTGGCCGGAACCCGGTTCAGATTCGACAGTTCCATCTCGTCGAAGTCGGCCAATCGCAGCCCACCGCACAGCCCTTGGGCCGCCAGGGTGTGCGCGATGACGTGACCGACCGACAGCCCGGCCACCGCGACCGTGAGCGTGCTGAGCAGATCCTGCTCGGCGGACGTGATCAGGTTGCGGTTGCGGTCGAGCCGCAACGCGCGAAAACCACGTGGTCCCAGCACCGCAACGACACTGCGTCGCCACGGGTAGTGCACCCAGCGGATCGGTTCGGCGAGCACCTCGGCGGGCACGGCCGGGCGCAGTTCGGCCAAGCCTGCCCGTTGTGCCGCCGTGTGGTCGACGAATTCCACCCGTGGGTCGTCGCGCAGTTCGGCCAGCCTTTGACTGTCCTGTGCCACATGCTCATCGAGCACGATCGGACGCCACGCGACGACCTCGGACTCCGTCATGGGCGCCGCCGCACGCGTGCCCGCACCGGGCCGTCGGCGACCAGGGTGAAATGCACCGCGAGCGGGAATGTCTCGTCGGTTGAGTGGATTTCGACCTCCCGGAGCAGAGTTGCCAACGCCAGCGTGGCCTCCATCATCGCGAAGTGGTCGCCGATGCACGAGCGCGCTCCGCCGCCGAACGGCAGGTACTGCCACCTGTCCCGGCCCGCCGATCGGCTGCTGCTGAATCGGCTGGGGTCGAATGCCAGTGGGTTGTCCCAGAGCGCGGGATCCCGTTGCACCGCCATGCGACCGAACGCCAGCGTGGTGCCCGCGGGAACACGATACCCGCCGACTTCGAGATCACGGGTGGCGGTGCGGGTTCCGGTCGGCGCGGGCGGGCACAGCCGCAGCGCCTCCTTGACGACCTGCGAGGTGTACTCGAGCGCGGGCAGGTCCGCCGAGGTGAGCTCGTGATCACCCAGCGCCGCGACCTCGGCGGCCACCTGGTCCTGGACGGCCAGGTGGCGGCCCAGCTGCCACAGCGCGTACGTGATCGTCGTCGCGACGGTGTCGTGACCCGCGAACAGGAAGATGATCAGCTCGTCGCGGATCTCGCGGTCGGTGAGCCCGCGCCCCGTCTCGGGGTCGGTCGCCGCCAGCAGTGCCTGCACCAGGGGTGCGTCCCGGTTGGGGTCTGCGCGGCAGGCCTGCAGGATGTCGTCGGCCAACCGGTGCAGTTCCGCGCTCGCCTGGCGAGCGCGGCGCCGCGCCGGGGTGGGCAGCCAGGCCGGTGCGCGCAGTGGCCTCAGGGCCCGCCGCACGGCGTGCGTCATCGCGACCTGCAGGGGCTCCTCGATGCGCTCGGCCTGATCGTCGAGATCCAGTCCGAACACCGACTTGCCGAGCGTGCGCAGCGTCAGCTTGCGGCACTCCTGTCCGAGGTCGATCTCCGAGCCGTCCTCCCACTGTCGGCCGACTGAGGACGCCGCGGCCGTCACGTGTCCGCACAGGGCACTGATGCGCGCCTTGGTGAACACGGGCTGGATCGTGCGACGCCGGGGCAGCCAGCGGTCGTGTGGCAGGTCGACAAGGTTCTCGCCGAGCACAGCCCGCAGTTCGGCGAACACCGGCGACATCTTGTCGACCGTGCCGTCCCGCACCGCGAGCACGTCACGGATGGCCTGCGGCGAGGTGGCCAGCACGATCGGCGGCATGAGCCAGCGCGGGCCCAGCACGATCTTGGTCACGGGCCCGCCCGCGTCGCGGAGCAGTTCGGTGCCCGTGTGATACGACTTCACGGCCGCCAACCGCTGGCGATAGGGCAGTGGGTTCAGCGGAGCCTCGGGCAGCGTCTCGACGGTGGGCGCGGCGACGGGCGCGCGGCGCGTGGTGACGGGTGCGCGGCGCGTGGTGACGGGCTGGGGCAGGATCGCGGTCATGCCAGGGCTCCTTCGCGGCCCGTGGCCTCCCGAAGCATCGCGGTTTCGCGAAGGATCTTCGCAAGCTGCTCAGGCTCGGCGTGCTGGGTGAAGGTGCGGCGGTCCCACCACATCATCTTCGTCTTGTACCGCTCGTCGGGATATGGCGTCGGCGGGATGTGCGCGGCCACCACGCCGCCGGAGGACCTCCAGCGGTCAAGGATGTACTCACCGGCGGTGGCCATGCAGAACTGGATGTCCATCATCGCCATGGCATGGAATCCCGACCGGGCGATGACCTTCGTCAGGCTGCGGGCCCGGTTGGGGTCGTCGGCGACCCAGGCCGTCTTCATCTCGAGGATTCCGAAGGGGGCGCGGTCGTCGATCATCTTGCGGACCGTCTCCAGGCCGGGCTGGCCGTCCCACTCCACGACGGCATGGGAGTCGTCGGCATTGCGCAGCGGCCCCTTGGCCCGGACGCCGGAGACGATCCGGCCGGTATCGTCGATGGCGACGAAGAATAGGACGGTGTCTGAACCGTCTCGAATCTCGTCCAGGTCGAGTGCGCACTCGACACCGTGCTTGCAGTAGCTGCGCTCTGCGCCAGCGAGGTACTCGTTCCATAATTCAGGTTCGTCTTGGGGCCGGGCGAGCAGCAGTGTGCACTCGGTGTCGGCATCCCACCATTGGGTGCTGGCGTCAAGGCGAAGAACATGTGCGGGGAATTCGACTTGGCGAAGATTCACTTGTTTCCTGTCGTAGGGTCAGCCCCACACTGAGGTTGTGTCGAGCTGACGGTTTCTTTGCGCGCCCCCCCAACGTGCTAATAAGCACCTCCAATTATCGCGCGATCCCTGGCATAAGTCGGACTATTCCCGCTGTTCAGGGCGTAATTGGGGGGTATTCGCTGCTGGCGCGCGTCCAGATCGTTACCCAAAATTGACGCGAGCAATCGCACACGGCTGCGGAATGCGTACCCAGGTCACTCTTTGAGCAACGATTCAAGGCCGCGTCAAAATTTGCGAAATCTGCAAGGACCCGTAGATTTCGATCAGCGAACCCTGCGCTCGCACATGTGGGACGACTGTCCCACATGTGAAGTGGTGGTTCGGATCACACTCCCGGCAGCCGGGACGCGTGCGGCGCCCGGGCTGTCGGCCGCGGCGTCGACACCGGCCTGGGGCGCCTGTCGCAGAGTCCGGGCCAATACCGTCTCGGTGTTTGCTGGCTCTGCGCGTTCGTGGCCCATGAGACGGTTGCGTCTACAGTGCATCGGGAGTCTGCCGCGGAGCAGATCGAGGTGCAACACGAAGTCGCTGGAGTCGAGGGTGCAAACCATACGGAGGTTCCGGGGTCGCCTCGCGGCCACGCTGCGGACGCCCTTGGTGGGCCTCACGGTGGTGGCCCTGGTCCTGTCCGGGTGCTCGGCCGACGACGGTGACACCGCGCAGACCTACGGCGCCCCGACCGCACGCGTAGGTGAATCCCAGACCGTCCTCGGGTGGAACGTCCTGGTGGCCAACCTGCGATTCGCGGCCGACTACGTGCTCGTCGACGTCGACGCCGCGCCCTCCGATCCGGGCGCCCCGCACGCCAAGCCGGAGGACCTCCGCTTCGGCCTCTACGGCGCGCTGCTGCACCCGATCGAGGCGACGGGGATCGGCAGTTGTCAGCGGGTCCAGGGCTCCGATCTGTCGCCCCTGGCGGCGCGGGAGGGCGGCCGGGTGTCAGGCACGGTGTGCCTGGGCCCCATCCGGGACAGATCGCAGGTGCGCGGGGTCCACGTCTACTCACCGCGGGACCGCATCCCCTCCACGGTGGTCGCGTATCCCGCGGCGTTCCCGGTCGGCCTGCCCGAGACGAACGGCGCCGACACCGGTCTGGTGCTGCGTACCACCAGCGCCGAGGCATGGCGCGCCGACGGTGAACCCCTGACCCCGGCCGCCCTCGGCGATCCGACCGCGTTCGAGGGCCGGGGCTACATGCTTCTCGGCCTGCAGATCAGCGGCATCGCCGAGCGGTATCGAGACGACTCGGCGCAGCGTGGCGGTCCGATGATGGTCGTGGTCGCACCGACGCTGCCTCCGCCCGGATTGAGTGCGGCGTGCTCGACCTACGGCGCCTCGGTTCTGGTGCTGCCGGACTCCTCACTGGACTCCGTGCGCGTCGACGCATCGCTGTGCACCCAGGGTGAGATCAACGCCGCGGTGCTCTACGCGACAGTCTCGGTCGTCGGCACCCATGCCGCGCTGTGGACTGCTGCGGCGGAGGATCTCAGCTCCGAGACGGGCGCCCCGTGACCGCGCCGGGCCCGACCGAATGGGGAACTGGGACCAACGGCGTCGGACCGTGGGCCGACGAGCACGGCACGGCATCGCCTGACGACCCGCGGTATGACCCGGAACTGCTGCGTGACGGCGATGCCCGTAACGTCGTCGACGCCTACCGATACTGGACGCGTGAGGCGATCATCGCCGACATCGACACCCGCAGGCACCGACTGCACATCGCGATCGAGAACTTCGGCAGCGACGCCAACATCGGCGGTGTGGTGCGCACCGCCAACGCATTCGCCGTCGACACCGTGCACATCGTCGGACGCCGCCGGTGGAACCGCCGCGGCGCCATGGTGACCGACCGCTACCAGCGGCTGCAGCATCACGACACCACCGCGGAGCTTCTCGAGTTCGCAGGCGCCACTGGGCTTTCGGTGGTGGCCGTCGACAACGTCCCGGGCGCGGTGCGACTCGAGGAGACCCAGTTGCCGCGGGACTGCCTCATGGTGTTCGGCCAGGAGGGGCCGGGTATCTCGGCCGAGGCGGCCGCGGGCGCCGCCATGATCGTCTCGATCGCGCAGTTCGGTTCGACGCGCAGCATCAACGCATCGGTGGCCGCGGGGATCGCGATGCACACCTGGTTGACCCAATGGGGTGACCTCAGCCACGCCTGGTAGGGCAGGATGCCTTGCATGGATCGGGTATGGGCCAATCGGGCGGCCTCGGCGGAGGCTGCCATCGCCAAGCGTCATCTCAAGAAGCTGTGGGGTCTGCCGGGCACGCAGTTGGGGGTGGTCGCGTGGCCGCCCACGGGCAGCGACCGAAAATTCAAGACCTGGCACTACTGGTGGCAAGCCCACCTGCTGGACTGCCTGGTCGATGCGCAGGTGCGTGACCCGAAGCCCGAGCGCGTCGAATCGATCCGCCGCCAGGTCCGGGGCCACCAGATCCGCAACAACGGCCGGTGGGTCAACAGCTACTACGACGACATGGCCTGGCTCGGCCTCGCCCTCGAACGCGCGGGCAGGCACGTGGGCGTGGACAAGCACCGCGCCCTGGATCGGCTGTCCGACCAGTTCGTCACCTCATGGGTGCCCGAGGACGGCGGCGGCATCCCGTGGCGCAAACAGGACCAGTTCTTCAACGCGCCGGCCAACGGCCCAGCCGGAATCTTCCTGGCGCGGTACGGGGACCGGTTGCGGCGTGCGCAGCAGATGGCCGACTGGATCGACGAGACGCTGATCGACCCCGAGACGCATCTGGTCTTCGACGGGATCAAGGCCGGATCGCTGGTTCGGGCGCAGTACACCTACTGCCAGGGCGTGGTCGTGGGCCTGGAAACCGAACTCGCGGTGCGGACCAAGGACGAGCGACACGGTCAGCGGGCGGCGCGTCTGGTCGCCGCGATCGCCGAGCACATGGCTCCCGACGGCGTGCTCAAGGGTGCCGGCGGTGGGGACGGCGGGCTCTTCTTCGGGATCACCGCACGCTACCTCGCCCTGGCGGCCACCGAACTGCCTGGCGCCGAACAGGATTCGGAGAACGCGCGGGATACCGCCCGCCGAATCGTGCTGGCCTCGGCGACCTCTGCGTGGGATCACCGGCAGACCGTCGACGGCCTGCCACTGTTCGGGCCGTTCTGGGATCGCACCGCAGTGATCCCGTCCGCCCCCACCAGTGCCGGCGAGGAGGCCCAGTTCGTGCAGGGCGCCGTGAACGCCTCGTCGGTGCCCGAACGCGATCTGTCGGTGCAGTTGTCGGGTTGGATGCTGATGGAGGCCGCGCACACCTTGGAGGCTGGCGCGGACTCCTGAGTGAGCCCGCGCCAGACCGTCAGTCCAGCGCGAGGGTGAGTTCGGCGCCGGTGGCCGCGATCACGTCGTCGGCCGACACGCCGGGGGCGAGTTCGCGCAGAAGCAGTGTGCCGTCGCCGACGACGTCGATGACCGCCAGGTTCGTGATGATCCGGTGGACGACGCCCTGACCTGTCAGCGGCAGGCTGCACACGTCGACGATCTTCGGGTTGCCGGCCCGATCGGTGTGTTCCATCAGCACAATCACCCGCGCGGCGCCGTGGACCAGATCCATGGCCCCGCCCATGCCCTTGACCATCTTGCCGGGCACCATCCAGTTGGCCAGGTCGCCGGTTCGGGAGACCTCCATGCCGCCGAGCACCGCGGTGTCGATGTGGCCGCCGCGGATCATGCCGAAGGACAGCGCCGAATCGAAGTATGCCGCACCGGGATTGACCGTGACGGTCTCCTTGCCCGCGTTGATGAGATCGGCGTCCACCGCGTCATCGGTGGGGTACGGGCCAGTCCCCAGGATGCCGTTCTCGGAATGCAGCGTGACGCGCACATCGGAACTGAGGTACCCGGGAATCAGCGTCGGCAGGCCGATGCCGAGATTGACGTACTCGCCATCGCGCATCTCCGCGGCCGCGCGCGCGGCCATCTCATTGCGGTTCCATCCCGTCACCGTCGGCTGTTCACTCATCGTCCTGCTCCCTCTGCCGCACTGACGGTCCTCTTCTCGATCTTCTTGTCCTGCGGGCCGGTGTGCACGATGCGCTGAACGAACACACTGGGTAGATGTACGGCTCCCGGGTCGATCTGGCCCGGCTCGACGAGCCTCTCCACCTGGGCGATGGTGATCCGACCGGCCATTGCGGCCAGCGGGTTGAAGTTCATGGCGGTCTTGTTGAACACCAGATTGCCGTCGGTGTCGCCGACTTCGGCATGCACCAGCGCGAAGTCGGCGTTGATCCCCTCTTCCAGCACGTAGCGCTTGCCGTTGAAGACTCGCGTCTCCTTGGGTGGGGAGGCCACGGCCACGGAGCCGTCGGCGGCGTAACGCCACGGCAGCCCGCCGTCGGACACCGGGCTGCCCACGCCGGCGGGGGTGTAGAACGCCGGGATTCCGGCGCCGCCGGCGCGGAGGCGCTCGGCGAGCGTGCCCTGCGGAGTCAGCTCGACCTCCAGTTCACCGGCCAGGTACTGCCGGGCGAACTCCTTGTTCTCGCCGACGTAGGAGGCCGTGACGCGACGGATGCGGCCCAGCCCCAGCAGCACGCCCAGGCCCACGCCGTCGACGCCGCAGTTGTTCGAGAAGACCTCCAGGTCGGTCGTCGACCGGTCCGCGAGGGCCTGGATCAGTGCGTCGGGTATGCCGCACAGCCCGAAACCACCCACCGCCAACGTGGCGCCGTCTCCGATGTCGGCAACCGCCGCGGCGGCCGACGGGTACACCTTCGAAGTCATTCAATCTCCTGATCCGTGTCTCGGCGCAGATGTCCACTCTGCAAACGCCGGCGATGTGGGGTCAAGTGAACAACTTGGCCGGTTCGGCGATCAAGTGATGGACGCGATGACACAGAAAGTGTTCGCGGGATGGTCGAACCCGCCGCCTGCGTCCAATATGTGAACGCCTACCATCGGTGCTGTGCCGGCGACTGTGCAGACATCCCAGGTGGTGGCGCGTGTCGGAAGGCTGTTACGGGTGGTCGGCGCCGCCGAGCCGACCGGCGCGTCGACCACGGAGCTCGCCAAAGCGGCAGGTCTGGCTCGTCCGACCGCCCACCGGCTGCTCGCGTCCCTGGCCGACGAGGGCCTGATCGACCGGGATCTGGCGACCGGCCGATGGACGTTGGGTCCGGAGCTTTACCTCCTGGGCGCCGGAGCGGCGAATCGGTACGACATCATCGAGCAGGCCCGCGATGTGGTCACCCAACTCGCACGCGAGACGGGGGAGAGTGCGTTCCTGTCCGCCCGCCGCGGAGACGAGACGGTGTGCGTGTTGAGCGAGGAGGGCAGCTTTCCCCTGCGGTCGCATGTGCTGCACGTGGGAATCCGGTTCCCGCTGGGCGTGGCCTCGGCGGGGCTCGCCATCCTGAGTCACCTCCCAGAGCGCGAAGTCGACGAGTACCTGGGCCGGGTGGACCTCACACCCAGATGGGGTGAGAGCCATTCCGAGCAGGCGCTGCGGCGTCGGCTGGAGTCGACCCGGGCCACGGGCTATGCCGTGAACCCGGCGTTGATCGTGGAGGGGAGCTGGGGTATCGGGGCGGCCGTGTTCGACCGAAATGCAAGACCCGCATGGGCTTTGAGTCTGACGGGTGTGGAGACCAGGTTCCGGGAGCCGCGCCACCGCGAGTTGGGCACGCTGCTCCTGGAAAAGGCACATGTCCTATCAGGGCAGCTCAAGGCCTGATCGCCAGGTAGCGTGCGCAGTGTGACCGCTGATCAGTCGAGCTCCAGCAGTCTGCCGATACTGGCCCGGCTGTTGCCGAGCCGGCTCGGCCGCGACCCCACCGCTCCCCGCAGTGGTGAAAACACTGCCGCAGCAATGCTTCTGGTGTTCACGGTGCTGGCGATCGTCTGGGCCAACTCGCCGTGGGCCGACACCTACACGACGTTCTGGAACACCGAGATTGGTGTGAGCTTCGGATCTCTGCACGCGGAGATGTCGGTCAAGCATTTCGTCAACGACGCGCTGATGGCGTTCTTCTTCTTCGTCGTCGGCCTTGAGGTGACCAGCCAGTTCACCATCGGTGAGCTCACCGACCGGGCCAGGGCCGTCGTGCCGGTGCTGGCGGCCGTCGCCGGACTCATCGTCCCCGCCGTGGTGTTTCTGCTGTTCAACTCCGGCGAGGACGCGCGGGCCTGGGGTGTCGTGATCTCCACCGACACAGCCTTTCTGGTGGGTGCGCTGGCCATCATCGGGCCCAAGCATCCGGCCCGGCTTCGCACGTTCCTGCTGACTCTGGCCGTGGTCGACGACGTCGGTGCGCTGCTGGTGATCGCGCTGTTCTACTCCGAGGAACTGCGGATCTGGCCGCTGGTCGTGGCGGGCCTGGTGTTGGTCGCGATTGCCCTGGTCCGGCTGCTGCCCGCGTGGCGCGGTCCCGCGTACTGCGCGCTGGCGTTCCTGCTGTGGTCGGCGCTGCTGCTCGGCGGCGTGCACCCCACGCTGGCCGGAGTGGGTGTGGCCCTGCTGATCCCGGTGTTCCGGCCGCAGCGGCAACGCGTCGAGGAGGCCGTCGACGTCATCCGCTCATTCCGGCAGTCACCGAACTCCGAGTACGCCCGTAACGCTGCGCGCACGCTGCGCGAGTCCATCTCGATCAACGAGCGGCTTCAGACGGGCTTCGGCCCGTACGTGTCGTTCGTCGTGCTGCCGCTGTTCGCGCTGGCCAACGCCGGTGTGCGCCTCGACCAGGCGACCATCAGTGCGGCCATGGGCTCGTCGCTGACCTGGGGCATCATCGCGGGCCTGGTGGTGGGCAAGCTCATCGGCATCACGGGTGCGACCGCGCTGGTGCGTGCCCTCGGCATCGGCCAGCTCGCGCCGGGCCTGACGCTGCGCCGCGTGGCCGGCGGGGCCGCGCTGTCGGGCATCGGCTTCACCATTTCGCTGTTCATCATCGACCTGGCGATCACCGACCCCGTCAAACAGGATGAGGCCCGGGTCGGTGTGCTGGTGGCCTCGGCGGCGGCCTTCCTGCTGGGCTGGACGATCCTTCGGGTCACAGACCGGATGAGTCCACCGGAGGCGGTGGGCGCCAAGCTGGTTCGGCCCGTCGATCCGGACCGCGACCACATTCGGGGCAACCCGGACGCGCCGCTTGTGCTGGTCGAGTACGGCGACTTCGAATGCCCGTTCTGCAGTCGTGCGACCGGATCCATCGACGAGGTCCGGGCGCACTTCGGCGACCAACTGCTGTACGTGTGGCGGCATCTGCCGCTGGCCGACCCCCATCCGCGGGCCATGGACGCCGCGCTTGCGAGCGAGGCCGCGGCGCTGCAGGGCAAGTTCTTCGAGATGAGCCGCACGCTGTTCCGATTCCAGGACTATCTGGAATGGGAGCACCTCTACCGCTACGCCGACAGCGTCGGCTGCGACATCCGGACGTTCGACGAGGACCTGCGGTCTCCGCGCGTGCGCCATCCCGTCGAGGACGACGCGCAGGACGCCGAGGTGATGGACCTCAACTCGGTGCCGACGTTCTTCGTCAACGGCCGTCGTCACCAGGGGCCCTGGGACGCCGCGAGCCTGATCCGTGCGCTGGAGGCTGGTCGCGAGTGACGCCGCGCGCTGCGGTTAGATGGCATCGTGCGTGACGTGCTGAGCGACCTCTTAGCAGTCTGGCGCTCGGGTGGCACCGCGGGCGTCGGCACTGTGGTGCGGACATTCCGGTCCGCGCCGCGACCCGCGGGCGCGGCCATGCTGGTGGCTCCGGACGGGACGGTCACGGGTTCGGTGTCCGGCGGCTGCGTCGAGGGTGCGGTGTACGAGTTGGCCACCGAGGTGGCCGCGGGTGACGGGCCCGTCCTGCAGCGCTACGGCGTCAGTGACGACGACGCGTTCGCGGTCGGGCTGACCTGTGGAGGCATCCTGGACATCTTCGTGGAAGCGGTGTCGCAGAACAGCTTTCCGCAGCTGGAGCAGGTCGCCGCGGACATCGAAGCGCACGTGCCGGTCGCGGTGGCCACGGTGATCGCCCATCCCGACCCGGAGTGGGTCGGGCATCGACTCATCGTCCGCGCGCACGATGTCGACGGATCGCTGGGATCGGCGCGCGCCGATGCCGCGGTGACCGACGACGCGCGTGGACTGCTCGCGGCTGGGCGCAGCGAGGTGCTCACCTACGGCCCCGACGGGCAGCGCCGCGGTGAGGGCATGGAGGTGTTCGTGTCCAGCTGTGCGCCGCGGCCGCGCATGCTGGTCTTCGGTGCGATCGACTTCGCCGCGGCCGTCGCGGCGCAGGGCTCCTTCCTGGGTTACCGGGTCTCGGTGTGCGACGCCCGCGCGGTGTTCACCACGGCGGCAAGGTTTCCCACCGCCGACGACGTGATCGTCGACTGGCCCCACCGGTATCTGGCCGCCGAAGTCGAGGCGGGCGCCGTCGACTCCCGCACCGTGATCTGCGTGCTGACCCACGACCCCAAGTTCGATGTCCCCCTGCTGGAGGTCGCCCTGCGCATACCCGACCTGGCATACATCGGCGCGATGGGTTCGCGTCGCACGCACGAGGATCGGGTGCAGCGACTGCGCGAGGCCGGTCTCTCCGACGTCGAACTGTCCCGGCTCTGCAGTCCGATCGGCCTGGACCTCGGCGGGCGGACGCCTGAGGAGACCGCGGTGTCGATCGCCGCTGAGGTCATCGCGCGGCGCTGGGGCGGCGACGGCCGCCCGTTGGCCGAGACCGCGGGACGCATCCACCACGACGACACCTAGCATCTGTAGGCGTGACCGAACGCACCCGCATCGATTTCCCGTCCCGTATCGGCGTCTGGTGGGCGTCGGACACCTGGCCCATGGCCGAGGCTCAGCAGGTGGCCCGCGACATCGAGGAACTCGGCTTCGGCTCGCTGTTCCTGCCCGAGACCGCCGCCAAGGAGTGCCTGACGCAGTCCGCGGCGTTCCTCGCGGGCACCGAGCGGTTGGTGATCGGCACGGGCATCGCCAACATCCACGTCCGGCTGCCCTCGGCGGCCGAGGCCGGCGCCCGCACCCTGACCGCGCTGCATCCGGGCCGCTTCGTGCTCGGCCTCGGGGTCAGCCACGGCCCGCTGGTGGAACGCGCCCTCGGCGGCACCTATGAGAAGCCGCTGGCGACCATGCGCACCTACCTGGAGCGGATGGCCGCACTGCCCGAGCAGATCGAACCCGGCGTCGGCCGTCCGCCGCGCCTGCTGGCCGCGCTGGGGCCAAAGATGATCGAGCTGTCCGGCAGCCACGCCGATGGCGCGCATCCGTACCTCGTGACGCCCTCGCAGACCGGCGTCACCCGGGAGATCCTCGGCACCGATAAGTGGGTGGTGTCGGAGCAGGCCGTCGCGATCGGCGGTGACGACGAGGACCAACTGCGTCGTGCGCACCTCCATCTCGAGGTCTACAGCGGCCTGCCGAACTACCGCAACTCGTGGTTGCGGCAGGGGTTCGACGAGTCCGACCTGGTGCGTGGCGGCTCAGACCGGCTGGCCCGTGCCCTGGTGGGCATGGGCTCGGCCGAGCAGGCCGCGGAGGTGGTGACCGCACACTTGGACGCCGGCGCCGACCACGTCGTCATCCAGGCGCTGGGCAACTCCCCGACGGATGACCCGCGGCCCGCACTGCGCGAGTTGGCGAAGGTGCTGAAGCTGAACTAGGCGGTCAGGCGGCCGGGCCGGCTCAGGCGGCCGGTTCGGCGCCGTTCGAGGCGTTCTTCGCCGCGCGCCGGCGCTTGAAGTACTCGATGAACATCGGGGCGACGGACACGAGCACGATCAGGATGAAGATCGGCTCGAGCAGCTTCTGGATGATCTCGAACTGGCCCAACCAGTAGCCCAGGAGCGTCAGCCCGACGCCCCAGACCAGGGCACCGACGATGTTGAAGATCGTGAACACGCCGTAGTTCATCCGCGCCGCGCCCGCGGTGATCGGGGCCAGCGTCCGCACGATCGGCACGAAGCGGGCGATCACGATCGCGAACGGGCCGCGCTGTTCGAAGAACGCGTGCGCCTCGTCCAGGTACTTCTGCTTGAGGAAGCGATTGTCGGGCTTGAACATCGCGGTGCCGAGGTTGCGCCCGATCCAGTAGCCCACCTGGCTGCCCAGCACCGCCGCGATCGGGATGAACAGCAGGAGCTGCCACAGCTGGAAGTTGGCCTGATCGGCGCCCTCGGTGGCGGCCGCGGCCGAGCCCGCAGCCAGCATGCCCGCGACGAACAGCAGCGAATCGCCGGGCAGCACCGGGAACAGCACCCCGGACTCGACGAACACCACCACCAGGATTCCCAGCAGCGCCAAGGTGCCGAACGAGTTGATCAGGTTGATCGGATCCAAGAAGTCCGGCATGAGCGCCAGGGTCGTGCTGGTCATGAGGCCCCAACATACCGGCGTCGGGATACGTCCCGGTAAACGCGGCGCCGCAGACCTTCCGCGCGCGCCGCACCGGCGATAGGTTCAACGGATGGCCACCCACACCGCAGTGCACGTCGAATCCGCAGGTCAACCGCTGACTCTGGTGCAGGTCGAGACCGAATCGCCGCCACCTGGCCACGTCCGGATCGCGGTCGCGGCGTGCGGCGTGTGCGGCACCGACCACGGCATCGTCAGCGGCGGCTTCCCCGGCCTGGCCTGGCCCGTGACGCCGGGGCATGAGATCGCGGGCACGCTCGTGGAGATCGGCGACGGTGTCGAGGGCTTCGAGGTGGGCGACCGCGTCGCGGTGGGCTGGTTCGGCGGCAACTGCACCCGCTGCATCCCGTGCCGTAAGGGACAGTTCATGCAGTGCGTGGCACTTCAGGTGCCCAGCCTGCACTACGCCGGCGGGTACGCCGAGTCGGTGATCACCCCGGCCACCGCGCTGGCCAGGATCCCCGACGAGCTGTCCTTCGTCGAGGCCGCGCCAATGGGCTGTGCGGGCGTCACGACGTTCAACGGCCTGCGGAACACTCGCGCCAAGGCCGGCGACCTGGTGGCGATTCTGGGTATCGGCGGCCTGGGACACCTGGGCGTGCAGTTCGCGCGGGCGATGGGCTTTGAGACCGTCGCGATCGCACGGGGAGCGGCCAAGGCCGACGACGCGCGGGAGCTGGGCGCACACCACTACATCGACTCCACGGCCGGTGACCCGGCGGCCGAACTGCAGAAGCTCGGCGGGGCCGTCGTGGTGCTCGCGACGGCGGCGAGTTCGTCGGCCATGGGCCAGACCGTCGGCGGACTGGCGCCGCAGGGCGAGTTGGTCACCATCGGCGTCACGCCTGAACCGCTGCCGATCAGCCCGCTGGACCTGATCACCGCGGGCCTGTCGGTGTCGGGACACCCGTCGGGCACGGCCCGCGACGTCGAGGAGACCATGGCGTTCGCGGTGCAATCCGGGGTGCGGGCCGTGGTGCAGGAGCGCCCACTTGCCGAGGCCGCCGACGCATACGCGGAGATGGAATCGGGCCGGGCGCGCTACCGGATGGTGCTTACGGTGTGAGCAGGCATCGACTCCGGTAGGCCATACAGAAAAGGTTCCTGCGATACTGCCAGGGACAACCGCTGCAGGCTTTAACGCTGAAGGAGAAAGTCCCCATGCCCATCGCCACGCCTGAGGTCTATGCCGAGATGCTGGGCCGCGCCAAGGAGCACTCGTTCGCGTTCCCGGCGATCAACTGCACGTCCTCGGAGACCATCAACGCGGCCATCAAGGGCTTCGCTGATGCCGGCAGCGACGGCATCATCCAGTTCTCCACGGGCGGTGCGGAATTCGGCTCCGGACTTGGGATCAAGGATATGGTCACCGGCGCCACGGCGCTCGCCGAGTTCGCGCACGTGGTCGCCGCGAAGTACCCGATCACCGTCGCGCTGCACACTGATCACTGCCCCAAGGACAAGCTGGACGGCTTCGTCCGCCCGCTGCTGGCCATCTCGGCCGAGCGCGTCGCCAAGGGCCAGGACCCGCTGTTCCAGTCGCACATGTGGGACGGCTCGGCCGTGCCGATCGACGAAAACCTCCAGATCGCCCAGGAACTGCTGAAGCTGTCGACCGCAGCCAAGATCATCCTGGAGATCGAGATCGGCGTCGTCGGCGGCGAAGAGGACGGCGTCGAGGCCGAGATCAACGAGAAGCTGTACACCAGCCCCGAGGACTTCGAGAAGACCATCGACGCCCTCGGTGTCGGTGAGAACGGCAAGTACCTGCTGGCCGCGACGTTCGGCAACGTGCACGGCGTGTACAAGCCGGGCAACGTGAAGCTCAAGCCGGAGATCCTGGCGCAGGGCCAGAAGGTCGCCGCCGCGAAGCTGGGCCTGGCCGATGACGCCCAGCCGTTCGACTTCGTCTTCCACGGCGGTTCGGGCTCGCTGAAGTCCGAGATCGAGGATTCGCTGCGCTACGGCGTGGTGAAGATGAACGTCGACACCGACACGCAGTACGCCTTCACCCGCCCGATCGCCGGACACATGTTCTCCAACTACGACGGCGTGCTCAAGGTTGACGGCGAGGTCGGCAACAAGAAGGTCTACGACCCGCGCAGCTACCTGAAGAAGGCTGAGGCGTCGATGACCGAGCGTGTCATCGAGGCCTGCAACGACCTGCACAGCGCGGGTCGCTCCGTCTCGGCGGGCTAAGCGTTGCGTCGAACGTGACGGATATGCACTGAAACCGGCTCGCGTCGGCCCATATCCGTCACGTTCGTTGGTATGGGCGGGGTCACACTTCGCTATCGTTGACCCGTGGCAAGGATTGTCGACGTGGCCGCGGCCGCGGGAGTGTCGCCGACGACCGTCTCCCATGTGCTGAACAATCGCGGCCGCATCGCCGAGGAGACGCGTGATCGTGTCCTCGAGGCGGCCCGCGAGCTGGGCTACCAGGCCAATGTGCACGCCCAGCAGTTGGTGACGAGGCGCAGCCGGATCATTGCGATCCAGATGCCGGATCTGGGCCTGGCTCAGGGGCCGGCACTGCCGCACTCGGCCTACTTCCTGGAGCTCATCAACGGGGCTGCGGCGGTGGCCGACAGTCTGCGGTACGCGCTGGTGGTGTTGCCTTCCGGGGGGAAGTCCAGCATTCTCAACGGATTTGCCATCGACGGTGCCATCATCGTCGACCCGCAGGGTGACGAACAGGTGTTCCGCAGTGACGTCCCCATGGTGACGATCGGCGTCGCTCTGCACCGGACGCGCAACGTGCTGACCGTCGACAACGACCATGCCGACGCGGCGCGTCAGGTGATGGATCACTTTGCGGGACATGGACGACACCGCCCCGCGCTGCTGACCGACACCACGCAGCGCTCCTACGTCAACGACGTCCTCGCCGGGTATCGAAACTGGATCGCCGAGCACGAGGCGACCGAATCTGTGGTGGCGGTGGATTCGCTGAACCGCGCCGATCTGGACCACGCGATCGTGGAGTTGTCCGGTGTGGGCGCGGACGCGGTGTATGCGAGTTCGGACGACCTTGCGCTGGCGCTGCTCGACGCGGCGGCCCGCGCCGGGGTTCGGGTTCCCGATGAGTTAGCTGTCGCCTCGGCGGTGGATAGCATGTCGCTGACGTTGACCTCGCCGCAGATCTCGGCGACCAACCTCTTTCCGTTCCGTACCGGCGAAACCGCGGCCGAACTGCTGATCGACCGTCTGGAGAACGGGTCGGACGCCGACTCGGGGCGGTTGATCCCCACGGAGTTCATCGCGCGGGCTTCCAGTGCCGGTGCGCACGCATTGTGACCCCCTTGACAGCCATGCGATGACGTGAGTAGCGTCACACGCCATTCAGCCAAAACCATTTGGCGGATGTGGGGCGCGGGCCCAGATGGGCTCGCGCACAAGAACTGCCGGACCATTCGTGACAGTGCCAAAACGTTTTATCAGGAAGGCGTGGAATGTCGGGTACGCGGGAGAAGGCCAACCGTGCCGCGGTGGATGCACTGCTGGCCGTCGAGCCGGTTCTGGTCGCAATTCACAGCGCACACCGAGCCATGGGCCTGCCGCGCACGACCGTGCTGACTTCAGGCCCGACCCTGCCATTCCGCGCCTACACCGGGGGACAGCGCGCGGCGGTCATCGGAGGCGCGCTGTACGAGGGTCTGGCCGACGACGAAGCCGCTGCGGTGGCGGCATTCGAGCGCGGCGACATCACCGTCCGGGGTTGCCAGGAGTTCGGTTGTGTGGGGTCGCTGGCCGGTGTCACCACCGCGTCGATGCCGGTGGCGGTGGTTGCCGACGAGAGGACCGGTGACCGCGCGTACTGCACGCTCTACGAGGGGGACAGCGCGGACCGGTTGAACTACGGCACCTACACCGCGGCCACCAGAGAGAATCTGGAGACCCTGCGGTTACAGGTGGCGCCCGCGCTGGACGGCCTGGTCAGTGTGCAATCGGAACCGTTGCGGCTCAAGCCGATAATGGCCCGCGCGCTCACCATGGGCGATGAACTGCACAGTCGCAACGCCGCCGCCACCCTGCTGTTCCTGCGCCGGCTGCTGATCGGGGCCAAGAACTTGGGCCTGGACCTCGAATACGCCTTGACAGCATTGTGTGACGACTACTTCTTCCTGCGTCTGTCCATGGCGGCGAGCAAGGTGATGGCCAACGCGATGCGCGGATACGAGGACTCCAGCGTGGTCACCGCGATGGGCTTCTCCTGCAAAGAGTTCGGAATCCAGGTTTCAGGAACAGGCGACACCTGGTTCACCGGCCCGTTGCCGACGTTCGAGGACCACCGCCTCGAGCCGGGGTTCGACGAGAGCGACATCGAATTCATGGGCGGCGAGAGCATCATCACCGAGGTGGTCGGCCTGGGCGGGATCGCGCAGGCCGCAGGTCTTCCCCTGCAGCGGTCGAGCGGCGGGCAGGTTGCGCCGATGCTCGCTCGGACCACAGCGATGTACGACATCACCGTCGCCGAGAGTCCTGACTTCCTGATCCCGGTTCTGAATTATCGCGGCACCCCGTTGGGATTGGATGTGGCCAGGATCGCCGAGTCTGGCAGCGTCACACCGTATCTGGACATCGGCATCGCAGGCCGCTCCGGCCGGCAGATCGGAGGAGGGGTGGCGCGGGCTCCGATGCGGCCCTTCCTGAGCGCATGGGAGGCGCTCAGGGCGGGATAGCCGACGACCCGCCCCCAGTTGAACTCTGATCCAATCCCGGTAAACCGAAGGAATCCGATATGCAAGAACGAGTCGCCCAGGAGGGCACCCAGGCCGTTGCGGCGAAGATCGACGCCGTCGGCAAGGTCGAAAGCTACGGAATCGAATACATCCCCGATGAGGATCGCCACTCCCAGCCGCGGAATCTGTTGTGGATTCTGTTCGGCGGGAGCATGACGTTCGGCATCATCGTCATCGGCTGGGTCCCGGTGTCGCTGGGCCTCGGCTGGTGGGCCTCAGCGAGTGCGATCGTTGTCGGCTCGGCGATCGGTGCGACGCTGATGGCGCCGATGGGACTGCTCGGACTTCGAAGTGGCAGCAACAATCCGGTGGCCAGTGGTGCGCACTTCGGTGCACTGGGCCGAATGATCGGCTCGGCACTGGGCATCACAGCCGACATCGTCTTCGCCGCATTGTGCATCTGGGCGGCCGGAGAGGTGTTGGCCCGCAGCGTTGTCCGGATCTTCGGTATCGAGAGTCAGACCACCACCGTGGTGCTGTTGATCCTGGCCTACGCGCTCGTCGCGGTCGTGATGACCGTCATCGCCGTGTTGGGTCACGCGAACATGGTCACCTTCACCAAGTGGATGGTGCCCACAGCAGGGACGATCATGATCGTCTACGTCTTCATCGCGGCTCGGGATTTCGACCCCAGTTACGCCGGTGGTGATTACGCACTGGGGAGCTTCTGGCCGACCTGGATTCTGGGCATGCTCGCGTGTGCGGGAACAGTGAACTCGTACGGGCCGTACGTGGGTGACTGGACGCGGCACATCTCGACCACGAAGTTCGCACCCCAGCAGTCAGTCAGGGCAGCGTGGATCGGCGGATTCTTCGGAATGGGTGGCGCGTTCATGTTCGGCGCCTACACGGCGGTGACCTTCAAAGACCCGATCAACGCCTACGCGACGGAGTTCGCGAACAATGTGCCCTACTGGTTCCTGTTCTTCGCGCTGTATCTCGCCTTCGTTCCGGGCACGGCCCAGGCGGTCATCAACATCTACAACATGGGGCTGGACTTCTCGTCGATCGTCCCGGGCCTGAGCCGCGTTCGGGCCACCATCTACCTGTCGATCGTGTCGACCGCGCTGGTCTTCGTCGGGGCCTTCTACCAACAGCTCTCGGCGATCGTGAGCTCCTATCTGGCGATCCTGATCGTTCTGGGCGCGCCGTGGAGTGTCATCAACCTGATCGGTTACTTCAACAACCGCGGCTACTACGACCCGGACTCGCTGCAGGTCTACAACCGCGGCCAGATGGGTGGTCGGTACTGGTCGTCATTCGGTCTCAACCACCGCGCCGTCATCGCGTGGGTCTCGGCGGTGACCGTCGGCATGCTGTTCGTGAACACCGGGTGGTACGTGGGTCCGGGCGCCCAGATGTTCGACGGCGCGGACTTCGGCTTCATCGTGTCCACCTGCGTGGCCGCGATGGTCTACGTCGCCTTCCTGAAGTTCAACCCCGAACCGGCATACACCTTCGGCCCCAAGGGCGCCCGGATCGCCAGTGCTCCTCAGGAGCGGTACGGCGACTTCATGCCCATTCAGCCGATGGACATGAGCAGGGGCCGGTGGCGGATCGGCTAGGCCGCTGCGGTGCGCAGCACACGAAAGGTGGTGAGCGTCAGACTCCGTCCCTAACCGAACCTGATCGTCCCTATTGCGAAAAGAATTGAGAGCCAAGAAATATGGATACCCTCAGACCAATCGATCCGGCACACAAAGACAAGGCCAAGGAGTTGGCGGACGCTGGTGTCCGGTACGTCACGGCGTCGTGGATCGACATCTTCGGCAGATCACGGGCCAAGAGTCACCCAGTGCACCTCCTGCCGGAACTGATGGCCGGCTTTGCTCGCTATACGCCGCGCGGCATCAACGGCATCGGCGCGATGGATCCAGTGGAGGAGGAGGTCACCACCCTTCCCGACCTCGACACGCTCACGGTGCTGCCGTGGGACACCCGGTTCGCCTGGATGGCCGCCGACATGTGGTCGGACAGGGGTGAGCCGTTCTCGCTGTGCCCGCGTTCGATTCTCAAACAGCAGATCGACCGCGCGGCCGAGCAGGGTTATCGCTGCACGCTGGGTGTGGAACCGGAGTTCTACCTCTACCGTCCCGAGGACCTCACCTCCGGTGGATTCGGGGTGCTCACCGCCACCGGCGCGATCGAACCGAGTCCGGCATACGACGTCGAGACCACCTATGACGTCGCGGACTTCCTCGACGACGCCGTGACGACGATGGGGCAGATCGGACTGGACGCGTTCGCACTGGGCGCCGAAGGCGGGGTGAATCAGTTCGAAATCGACTTCTACTACAAGGATCTGCTGCAGATGGCGGACCGGCTCACGCTGTTCCGCCTGATGATGCATCAGGTGGCGAAGCGGCACGGCCTCGCGGTCAGCTTCATGCCAAAACCTTTTGCCAATCTGTGGGGCTCGGGCGCACACTTCAACCTCGGCCTGTACGAGGTCGGTGGTTCGGGCGAAAGCGTGCTGAGGCTGGGGAATCCGGCCGTCCACGGCGAGGAGGAGTGGTCCAAGGAGTCCAAGTACTTCGTCGGCGGCCTGTTCCAGCATGCCCGGGCGTTGACCGCGATCACCAACCCACTGGTCAACTCGTACAAGCGGCTGACGCCCCGCCTTGTCGACGGGTCGGTTTCGTGGGCACCGATCAAGATCGCCTACGGGCCCAACAACCGGTCGTGCATGATTCGCCTGCCGGAGAACCGTCCGGCCATTGAGGTGCGCAACCCCGACGCCTCGGCGAACGTGTACCTGGCCGGTGCGTTCCTCCTGGCGGCCGGCCTCGACGGCATCGCCAACGAGATCGATCCCGGCGAGCCGATCACGGAGTTGGCCTCTGATCGCGATGAGATCCAACGCCTGCCGAGGACGCTTCTGGAGGCCGTGGAGGCGTTCGAGGCCGACGAGTTGAGCCATCAGGTGTTCGGCAAGGACTTCATCACCGATTACGCCGCGACCAAGCGTGCGGAATGGGAGCGGTCTCACCTGCCGGTCGGAGACGCGGACAGGAATGCGCACCTGCCCTATTTCTAGATCGTGAGTGAGCGAGCCCTGGCCGGGCCTGACGCGCATGCAGTGGGCCCGGCCAGGCGCAGGAGACGGTTTCCGACGGCACAGAAGTGGTGACTGATGACGGTGATTGCAGACGACTGGTTGTCGATGTTGGTGGACGAGGTGCGCCCGCACCTTGCGGACGGGGCCGTCTCCACCTACCTGCCGGGGCTTCGCCGGGCCTGCGGCGAGGAGCTGGCGGTGGCGGTGGATCATGGCGACGGGCGGCTGTTCACCGCGGGAAATCATCACGCGCGCTTCACAATCCAGAGCGTGGTGAAGGTCTTCACGCTGCTGCTGGCCCTGCATCACCGGGGTGAGGACTATGTCTTCGGCCGTGTCGGACGGGACCAGGGCATCGGCTCGTACAACTCGCTGGAGACGTTCGTCCGAGAGTCCGGCGTTCCGGTCAACCCGTTCGTCAACGCCGGAGCGCTCGTCGTGGTCGACATGCTTCCCGGCGACGGCCCGGACGGGCGAGTCGAGGAGGTGGTGGAGTTCGTCCGCGCGGTGACGGGGAACCCGGGCGTCGCCGTGAACGACGGCATGGCCCGATCCGAGCTCGAGCTGGCCGACCGCAACCGCGCGCTCGGGTATTTCCTGCGCAGTCGGGGCCTGCTGACGACCGACGTGGAGGAGCTGCTGTCGGCGTACTGCCGAATGTGCGCGATCGAGGTGGACGTCGTCGATCTGGCCCGCGCGGGGCGGGTCCTGGCCCAGGGGGCCGACGTCGAGGTGATGGGCCGGCGACTGCAGGCGTCCCATGTCCGGTCGGTGCGGCGACTGATGCTGTTCGCCGGCATGTACGAGGAGTCCGGTCAGTACGCGTGTGAAGTGGGCATTCCGGCGAAGTGCGGGATCTCCGGCGCGATGATCGGGGTGGTCCCGGGGCGGTCGGGGGTCGGCATCTACGGCCCGGCGCTCGACGGTTCGGCCAACAGCATCGGTGGCGTCCGGTTGATGCGGTTGCTGGCCCAGGAGCTCGAGATCGAGTGACGCCGCGTTCGGCGGGGGTGGGTCAGTTGCCCGCGTCCTGGCAGATCTTCCACTGATCGTCGCGGAACTGCAGGTCGAGGCTGCGGGTTGAGCGCGTGCTGGGGTCGGACTCCATGAAGGTCGTGACATTGGCCTCGGCGTGTTCGCCGTTGACGACGACCTGATCCACGCTGGCGATCACGGGGTACTGGCCCGCGTCGGCGACCCGTCGGTGGATCTCATCCCACTGCTTCTGGTCGTAGTTGTTGTAGCTCTCCGCGGTCTGACCGCAGGTGATTCCGCGCAGCGTGGCCAGATCACCCTTCTCGATCGCGGTGTCGTACTTCATGATCGTGTCTTTGACCCGATCCTCCTGCGACACCCCGATCGAGGTGTTGCGGGTCAGCAGCACGGTGCCCAGCACTGCGACGGCCGCGAGCGCGGCGATCACCAGGATCAGCGCGAGCACCCAACCCCAGCTGCGCCGATTCCGCGGCGGCTTGGTGGCGCCGGGACGCGCCGGGATGGCTTGCGGTGCAGCGACTTTGGGGGCGTGTCCGGGCCCCTGAGAGGTGTCACCGACCGCGGTGAAGACCTCGGTTACGGGGTCCGGGGCGGTGTCGATGACCTGAGTCGAGCCCGCGTCCATGCCCGACGGCGCGGTGAACCGGCGTTCGCCGGGATCCACAGTGGGCAGCGGGTTCGCGGCGGTGTCGGGATCCTCCTGCGCGGAGAAGATCTCGGTCTCGGCGTTGTCCGGCTGCGAGGGATCTTGCGCGGTGTCCTGATCAGACGGCGCAGGCTGCTCGTCGTCCTGATCGGGCCCAGGTGGATTCGACATCGGTGCTGCGGTCCTCCACTTCATGAGGCGGGCTGAGTAAGTCCGAGCGCAAGCCTAGCGCCGCGACGATGGCGCCTCGCATCGGTGGGCGTGGGGAAGTGGTGTGCGAGGTGGTGAGGAGTGGCGCCATGGGACCGCGCCGCGACGATGGCGCCACCGCGTGGGAGGCGCGCACGACGGCACGGCAGAATGGTCGCCATGACGCGGATGGGTGATCTCCTGGGACCGGACCCGGTGCTGCTGCCCGGTGACATCGAAGCCGAAGCCGAACTGGAAGCCGGCGAGAATCCCGCGATCGTGGCGGCGGCGCATCCGTCGGCCTCAGTCGCGTGGGCGACGCTGGCCGAGGAGGCTCTCGACGACGACAAGGCCGTGACGGCCTACGCCTACGCCCGCACCGGGTACCACCGTGGGCTCGACCAGTTGCGCCGCAACGGATGGAAGGGCTTCGGCCCGGTGCCCTACGCGCACGAGCCCAACCGCGGTTTCCTGCGCTGCGTGGCCGCGCTGGCGCGGGCCGCCGAGACCATCGGCGAGACCCCGGAATACGCGCGCTGTCTCGACCTGCTCGACGACTGCGATCCGTCGGCTCGCGCCGAACTCGGCCTGAGCTGACCCGCTGGGCTCAGCAGTCCCTGCCGGTGCCGCAGTCGTCGCCGACGCCGGGCGGTTCGACCTGCACGGTCGCGTGCTCGAGTCCGCGCGCGGCCAGCACGGCCCGGGCCTCGACGAGCACCTGAGCCGAGTCACCGCTGCTGGTCAGGTGGGCCGTGGCCATATCGCGGCCGGGAACGAGCGTCCACACGTGCAGATCGTGCACGCCGGTGACGCCGGGAACGGCCTGCAGAGCACTCCGGAGTTCCTCGACGTCGATGTGGGTGGGTGAGGACTCCGACAGAATCCGTAGGGCCGCACGTGCGAGGGCGATCGCGCGCGGCAGCACCCAGAGTGCGACCAGGACCGCGACGACGACGTCGGCGTAGGGCCATGTCGTGGTCACCGTGACGATGCCGGCGATCAGGACGCCGATGCTGCCGACGGTGTCGGCCATGACCTCCATGTAGGCGCCCTTGACCGCGAGGCTGCTCTCGGCGTGGGAGCGCAGCAGCACCACGACGACCGCGTTGGCGAGCAGGCCCGCCAGGGCGACGATGATCATCGGCACGCCCGGCACCTCGGGCGCGTTGCCGAGACGTTCAAAGGCCTCGAAAAGGATGAACGCGGCCATGCCGAGCAGCAGTGCGGCGTTGGCCACGGCGGTGAACACCTCGGCGCGGTGCCACCCGTAGGTGCGGGCCGCCGACGCCGAACCGCGCCGGGCCAGCAGCACGGCGGTCAGACCCATGAACATCGCGACCAGGTCGGTGAGCATGTGGCCCGCATCGGCGAGCAGTGCGATCGAGTTGATCAGCAGTGCGGTGGTCAGTTCCAGCACGAAGAACGCCGCCAGGATCGCGGCGGCGATGACCATGCGGCTGACCCGCGAGTCACTGTGGCTGTGATCGTGGCCGGCACCCATACCGGCAATCTATGCGTAATGACGCATATATCGCAAGGGTCACACCCAGGCTGACCAGAACCGGGTGAGCTGGCTGCCCATCCAGGCGAACTGCTCGTTTACACCGGACAGTTCGAAGACCTCGCCCACGGCGCCGAAGAACAGCCGATTCAGCGGCGGGGCGATCAACAGGATGACCACAACCAGGAAGCCCCACTGCTTGAAGCCGTCGAGCGCGCGCTGGGTCTCGGGCTTCAGATGCGGTTCCAGGGCGCCGTACCCGTCGAGGCCGGGGACGGGCAGCAGGTTCAGCACCAGCGCCATCACCTGCAGCAGGGCGAGGAACGCGACCCCGGCCCAGAACACCGCATGGGCGGCATCGAAGAACAGTCGGACCGAGATCAGCAACAGGATCGCGAGCACGAGATTGGCGAACGGGCCGGCCAGGCTCACGAGCGTCCGCTGCCGTGGCGTCATCCCGGACGTGCGGACGTACACCGCGCCACCGGGCAGGCCGATGCCGCCGAGTGCGATGAACAGCAGCGGCAATGCGATCGACAGCCCAGGGTGGGAGTACTTGAGCGGGTTGAGCGTCAGGTAGCCGCGTGCCTCGATGTCGTGATCGCCGAACCTCCACGCCGTGACCGCGTGCCCGAACTCGTGAAGGCACAGCGAGACGACCCATCCGGCGATCACAAAGATGAACACCCCGGCATAGGCCAGTGGGGTCACGGTGTCGGTCGCGAGCCAGGCCAGCACGCCGCCGAGTGCGGTGACGGCCACGATGGCCAGGAAGATCGGGCTCGGACGCACCGATTGGCGCAGGGGACGCACGTTCACCCCCGCAAACTACTCGCGCGCGCTGCCAACCCGCAGCCAGCCCTGCGTGTGCCGGTAGAACGTCGACCGCTTGACCGGCCGCGACATCGGCACGCCGTCACGGATCACCGTGGCCGCCGGGGTGCCGAGTTGGGCGGCCCGGCCCGTCACCCACTGTGGTCTGTGCAGCAGGCCGCCGGGCAGGACGGCGGCGCGCAATCCCGGCATGGCGTTGATGGGTTCCACGCGCAGGGCCGGGGCGTGCCCGTCGAACAGCACTGTGTCGTCGACGATGGCCTCGCCCTCGATCCCCTCGGCGCCGTCGGCGGGCAGCCACTGCGCGGCCCCGACGAGCACCGTTCCCGTCTCGTCCCGAATGAGCGGGACGCGCTGTGCGGCTGCCGTCAGGGCCCGGCCCGCACCCCAGCGGCGCGTCACGTGGGCGACCTCGACGTCGAGCCGCTCGGTGCGCATCAGGCGCGTCAGGACCGTCGACAGGTCGGCCGAGGAACCCAGCACCACGATTCTCTCGGCCTGCTCGGTGGCGGTGTCGATCGTGGTCTTGGGGTCGTCCGAATCCGTCACCCGGACGGTCGGCATCCTCCGCAGAGGCCGGGGCGCGCGGCGGTCTCCGAAGAGCAACACAACGGTCAAGGCGGCTCCTGACAGTTCACTGGGATATGGTGGGTCACCGGCTGGACCTGAATGATCAGGTCAAACGAGCAGGAGACTATGCCATGCCGGCAATCGTCCTCATCGGCGCCCAGTGGGGCGACGAGGGCAAAGGTAAAGCCACCGATCTTCTCGGTGGACGTGTGCAATGGGTGGTGCGGTACCAGGGCGGCAACAATGCCGGTCACACCGTGGTGCTGCCCAGCGGCGAGAACTTCGCGCTGCACCTCATCCCGTCCGGGATCTTGACGCCCGGGGTCACCAACGTGATCGGCAACGGCGTCGTCGTCGACCCCGGTGTGCTGTTGACGGAGCTGTCCGGGCTCGAGGAGCGCGGTGTCGACACCAGCAGGCTTCTCATCTCGGCGGACGCGCATCTGCTGATGCCGTATCACGTGGCTATCGACAAGGTCGTCGAACGCTATGCGGGCAGCAAGAAGATCGGCACCACCGGTCGCGGCATCGGTCCCTGCTATCAGGACAAGATCGCCCGGATCGGCATCCGTGTCGCCGACGTGCTGGACGAGGGTCTGCTGGCGGACAAGATCGGCGCGGCGCTTGAGTTCAAGAACCAGGTGCTGGTCAAGGTCTACAACCGCAAGGCGCTGGAACCCGACGAGGTGCTGACCAACCTGCTCGAGCAGGCCGAGGGCTTCAAGCACCGGATCGCCGACGCGCGGCTGCTGCTCAACCAGGCCCTGGAGAACGGCGAGACCGTCCTGCTCGAGGGTTCGCAGGGCACGCTGCTCGACGTCGACCACGGCACCTACCCGTTCGTGACGTCGTCCAACCCGACGGCCGGCGGCGCCGCCGTGGGCTCGGGCATCGGCCCCACCCGCATCACGACGGTCCTGGGCATCCTCAAGGCCTACACGACGCGCGTCGGGTCCGGGCCGTTCCCGACCGAACTGTTCGACGAGCACGGTGAGTACCTCGCCAAGACCGGCGGCGAGATCGGTGTGACGACGGGCCGACGCAGGCGCTGCGGATGGTTCGACGCCGTCATCGCGCGCTATGCGACACGGGTCAACGGCATCACCGACTACTTCCTGACCAAGCTCGACGTGCTGTCGTCGCTGGAGACGGTGCCGATCTGCGTGGGCTACCGCGTCGACGGCAAGCGCACCGACGAGATGCCGATGACCCAGGCCGACATCGCCCGCGCCGAACCCATCTACGAGGAGATGCCGGGCTGGTGGGAGGACATCTCCGAGGCCCGTGACTTCGATGACCTGCCCGCCAAGGCGCGCGACTACGTGCTGCGGCTCGAGGAGCTCGCCGGCGCGCACGTCTCGTGCGTGGGTGTGGGTCCTGGCCGGGATCAGACCATCGTTCGCCGCGACATCCTGGCGGCTCGGTAGTGAGTCACGACTTCGGTCTGGATCCGCGCAGGGTGGATCCGGAGTACGACCGGCATGGCGGTTTCCCGGTCTTCGAGGCCGCGCAGCCCGGTCCGGGGTTCGGCCGGTTCGTGGCGGCGATGCGCCGCCTGCAGGATCTCGCGGTCTCGGCCAACCCCTCCGTGGACACCTGGACCGACGTGGCCGACCGCGCCGAGGCCCTGGTGTCCGAGCTCGCACCGTTCGAGGCGGGTGAAGGCGTGGGCCCGGCCAACCGCGTGCCCGATCTGCCCGGCGCGGGCAGCCTGCTCGCACCGCCGTGGTTGGTCGAGAAGTTCGAGGCCGACGAGGTGCGGTTGCGCGTGACGTTCAGCCGGTTCCACGTCGGCGGCAACTACGCGGTGCACGGCGGTGTGCTGCCGCTGCTGTTCGACTCACTGTTCGGCATGGTCATCCACGCCGCGGGCCGGCCGATCAGCCGCACCGGATTCCTGCACGTCGACTACCGCCGGGTCACCCCGATCGACGTCGAGTTGTACGCCCGCGGCTGGATCCGAGAAGCCGAGGGGCGCAAGGCATTCGTCAACGCCGAGCTGCGCAACTCCGACGACGAGTTGTTGGCCGAGGCCAACGGCCTGATGATCCGTCTGCTCGCCGGGCAGCCCTGAAGCCAGGGTTTCGCGCTCACCGTCTCGGCGTTGTGCGGGGTGTCTGACGCGCAATGCGTTTGAATGTCCCGGTGAAACAGAACAGTCTGCGTCGCTTGACCACTCCACGCGCGGCCGGCCTGGCCGGCGTGCTGTTCGCGGTGCTGTTCGGTGCAGCCCTGGTGCTGATCCGCACGGCCGTGCCGGAGGGGGCGGACGTGGACTCCCCGTGGCTCGACGGCGCCACCACCCATCTGAAGTGGGCGTCGCTGCTGATGCCGTTCGCCGGCATCGCCTTCCTATGGTTCATCGGCGTGGTGCGCGACGGCCTGGGCCGGTACGAGGATCGGTTCTTCGCGACGGTGTTCTTCGGCAGCGGCCTGTTGTTCCTGGCGATGATGTTCGCGACGTCGGCGGTCGGCGCCGCGCTGATCGCCACGCGCGCGGTGTCGGTCGATCCCGCCGTGCACGCCGAGGTGGCGGCATTCGGAAGAGTTCTGCTGCTGACGTTCTCCAAGACCTACGGGCTGCGGATGGGCGCGGTCTTCATGATCTCGCTGGCGACCATCTGGCTCAAGACCGGCCTGATGCCGCGCTGGATGATTTACGGCACGTACACCGCCGCAGTGGCGCTCCTGTTCGCCAGTGACCTGAGCATGTGGACGGTGCTGGCGTTCCCAGCCTGGGTGCTGGTGGTCAGCGTGCTGGCGCTGAGTCGGGCCGGGGTGATCGATCTGCACTTCGGGGAGGACAGGCGTCACGACACCGTGTGACGCGTAGAGTCCGCGACGGGCTGGGGCTACCGCCGAAAGCTGTTGCCGCATCAGGTGGTCACCATCGACTACAGCCGCAGACGCAGCCTCAACGGGCTGGAACGACTGATGTACGGGGCCGCGGGCCGAGACCAGCGGTCCGCCGACCGAGTGGCGGCTGTGGGCAGTCGCACCCGCTCGCCGCTGTCGCTGCTGACCCCGGCGGCGTTGGCCCGGGCCGTGGTCGTCAACCGGCGAGCGCGGGCCACCCCGAGGCCTGTCGTCGCCTCCGGAACGCGCGAGACGTAAACCTCTGCGCACCGACGCGGAGTGTCGTCGCAGACGTTTACGTGTCGCGACGGGGCGCTGCCGCTTGGCGGGGCGTGTGGCCGGGCGCCTGGTCGGCCTCGGCACGGTCGTCGGCGTCGAAGTGGGCCGGCCACCACACCCGCGGCCCGATCAGCGTGAACAGTGCCGGGATCACGACCGTGCGCACCAGGAAGGTGTCCAGCAGGATGCCGAGACCCACGATGATGCCCACCTGGGTGAGCACGATCAGCGGCAGCACGCCGAGAACGCAGAACACCGCGGCCAAGACGATGCCCGCGCTGGTGATGACCGCGCCCGTCGCAGAGACCGCACGCACGATGCCGGTGCGGGTGCCGTACGTCATGGTCTCCTCCCGGGCCCGCGTCACCAGGAAGATCGTGTAGTCCACGCCGAGGGCCACCAGGAACAGGAACGCGTACAGCGGCGTGCTGGTGTCCAGTGCGGGAAAACCGAAGACGTGCAGGCTGACCCAGCCGCCGAGGCCCAGCGCGGCCACCGCCGACAGCACCGTGACGCCGACCAGCAGCACAGGTGCCAGCACCGACCGCAGCAACACGAACAGCACCGCCAGCACCACGGCCAGGATCGCCGGGATGATGATCAGCTGGTCCCGGCTCGCCGAGTCGCGCACGTCCAGCGCGGTCGCATCGGCGCCGCCCACCATGGCGTCGGGGTCGGCGTCGTGCACCGCGGTGCGCAGTGCGGTGATGGTGTCGAACGCCTCGTCGCTGGCCGGGTCGGCGTTGATGATCACCGACCACTGTGTGAGGCCCTCGTGCTCACCGCGCGGGGCGGCCGACACCACGCCGTCGGTGACGTCGATGGCGCGCTGGATCGCCGCGGCCGCTTCGGTGGAACCGACGACGGTGGTCGGGTCGGTCATACCGGACGGGAAGTGTTCGGAGAGCACCTCGAAACCGGTGACCGACTCGGCCTTGACCCGGAACTGCTCGACCTGGGTCAGGCCGGTGTTCACCCCGAGCAGGCCCGAGGCCAGCACGAGCAGCGCCGCGATCGAGGCCGTCAGCACGACTGCGGGGCGGGCGGCCACGCCTGCGGCGATGCGGTGCCACACGCCGGTCTCGACGGTGTCCTGGGAACTCTCGTCGTCCGGATTGGGGATGAAGGGCCAGAACAGCCGCGTGCCGCACACCGCCAGCAGGGGCGGCAGCACGAAGATCGCGAACACCGCCGCGACCACCAGGCCGGTCGCGGCCTGCAGGCCCAGGCTGCGCGTACTGGGCGCCGCCGCGAAAAGCAGCGTCAGCAGCGCCAGCACGACGGTCGCGTTGCTGGCGACGATCGCCGGGCCCGCGGTGCGCACCGCGGTCGCCAGCGCGACCCGGTGCTCACGGGTGTGGCGCAGTTCCTCCCGATAGCGCGAGATCAGCAGCAGCGCATAGTTGGTGCCCGCACCGAACACCAGCACGCTCGTGATGCCCGCAGTGGAACCGTCGGCGATCAGCCCCGCCGCGGTCGTGACGCGTTCGCCGATCACGGCTCCCACGCGGTCGGCGATCGCGATCACCAGAAGCGGGACCAGCCACAGGATCGGCGAGCGGTAGGTGAGGATCAACAGCAGTGCGACCACAGCGGCAGTCACGGCCAGCAGGGTGAAGTTGGCGCCGGAGAACGCGTTGGCGATGTCCGCGCCGAACGCGGGACCGCCCGTGAGTTGGGTCTGCAGCGAGGAGGGCAGACCGTCGGCCGCGGCCTCGCGCATCGAGGTCACGGTGTCGGTGAGGGCGAAGCCCGACAGCTTGGAGTCCACAGGCACGGCCGACAACGCGGCCTGGCCGTCCTCGGACACCGCGGGCGGGGAACCCTTGATCCGTTGGCTGGCGGCCTCGGCGGCGGCGCGGTCCTCGGGGCTCAGCGGTGCGCCGTCGGTGCGCGTAACCACGAGGATCGCCGGCGCGCTGTCGCCGCCGGGGAACTCCTTGATCAGCGCCGCGACCCGCGCGGACTCGGCGGTGTCGGGCAGCGCGATGGGCGACTGCGAGGACGAGTCCGAACTGCCGGCGAGTCCCATCAGGGCGCCCGAGGCCAGGATGACCAGCAGTGCGATCAGCCAGGATCGACGTGATGTGACGGCATGCGCAAGACGACTCCAACTCACAGGCCCAAAGGTACCCAGATAGTTCATTTGCTTAAACATTGTCCGATCTGGCTACCCTGTGCCGGTGTCGCCACGGGACGATCTTGAACGTCTGATCGGTGCCGACGTGCGTTCGCTGACGGCCGAGTCCGAACGGATCGGACGCGTTTTCGCGGCGCAGAACGACCTCGGCAGCAATGACTTTCGCGCGCTGGTCGACATCATGGTGGCCCACGACGCGGGGACCCCGCTGACTGCGGGGGAACTGCGGAAACGGCTCGGACTGTCGGGTGCGGCCATCACCTATCTGGTGGAGCGGATGATCGCCTCCGGCCACCTCACCCGGGAGGTCGATCCGGACGACCGGCGCAAGGTGATCCTGCGCTACGCCGACCACGGCGTCGAGGTGGCGCGCAACTTCTTCACACCACTGGCCGTTCACCACCACCGTGCGCTGGCCGACCTGCCCGACACCGACTTGGAGGCCGCGCATCGGGTCTTCGAGGCGGTGGTCGAGGCCATGCAGTCGTTCTCCGAGGAACTGCAGGTACCGCCCGTCACCGGTTGAGCGTGGCCTCCTGCAGGTCCAGATCGCGCATCAATGTGCGCAGCACCTCGTCGTCGATGCGGTCGGCATCGCGTTCGGCGATGAACGTCTCGCGTTCGGCGGCCAACATGTCCAACCGCAGGCGGCGGAACGCCGCGGCGGGCGCGGGGCCCAACTCCTCGTCGCCGCGGCCGAGACGATCCTCCCAGACCTCGTTGCGTCGCCGCCGGCTCCACTCGCGCAGCACCTTCGCGGCCTTGTCGTAGGAGTCCATGGGTTTACCTGCGGCACGTGCCTTGGCGAGCCTCGCATCGAGGCGACGCTCGGCGGCCTCGGCAGCGCGGGTGCGCACTGCGACGATGGCCAGTGCGTCCGAATGCGCCTCCTCGGCGCCGCTGACGCCGAGACGCCGGATCAGCCACGGCAGCGTCAGGCCATGCAGCAGCAGCGTGCCCACGACCACCACGAACGTCAGGAAGATGACATACGGGCGCCCCGGGAACGGCGCGCCCGACAACGTCGTCAGCGGAACGCCGAAGGCCGCGGCCAACGAGACCACGCCGCGCATACCGGCCCAGGCGACCACCAGAGTTCCTGCCGCTGTCGGCTTTTCGTGGCGCGGATGTGGAACCAGGTAGGTGAAGCCGAACACCCAGGCAATCCGCACCGCCAACACCGTCATCGTCACCGCGACCGACGACAGGATCAGGGTCGCGGCCGGGATGCCCTCCATCTCACGCACCACCTGAGGCAGCTGCAGGCCGATCAGCAGGAACGCGAACGACTCCAGGAGCAACTGCACGGCGCGCCACACCGCGTCATCCTGCAGGCGGGTGGCGTAACCGGCCTCGGTGGAGCGGTGCCCCAGGACCAGGGCCGCGACCACCACGGCCAGGACGCCGGATCCGTTGACCTCCTCGGCGATCAGGTAGATGGCGAACGGCGCGAGCAGTCCGATGGCGCTCTCGGCCACCGAATCGTCGAGCCAACTGCGGACCTGCACGATCAGCTTGCCGATCACGAACCCCACGAGCACTCCGCCGGCCACGGCCCACGCGAAGACACCCAGCGCGTGCTGCACGCTCTCGGCCATGCCGATCGCGAGGCCCAGCGTCACCTTGTACGCCGTGAGCGCGGTCGCGTCGTTGAGCAGGCTCTCACCTCCGAGCAGCGTCATCGTGCGCCGCGACAGTCCAAGGCGGCGGCCGATCGCCGTGGCCGACACCGCGTCCGGCGGCGCCACGATCGCCCCGAGCACCAGCGCGGCGGCCAGCGTCAGTTCGGGAACGGTCTGATACGCGACGAAACCCACCGCGAACGTCGTCGCCAACGGAAGCCCGACCGCGAGCGCGCTGATCGGGGCGAAGTTTCGGCGCAGGCTGACATACGAGCTCTCCAGGCCGGCCGACCACAGCAGCGGCGGCAGCACCACGAACAGCACCAGTTCGGGGTCCAGTTCGACGTCCGGCACCGCCGGGATCAGCCCGATGACCAGCCCCGCGACCACCAGGACCAACGGGGAGGACAGGTTGTAGCGCCGAGAGATCGCCGATAGCAGCACCGCTCCCAACAGGACCACCAACAGTTGGGCAGACATCGAGGCAAACCTCCGCTCGGGGCTGTGCCCCTATCCTGGAAACCATGCGCAGTACCCCCCTCCGCAGCATTCAGCATCTCGCGGACCGGGGCGCGCCGTGAGGCTGGCCCGACGGTGTTCAGCCCTGCTGGCCGTGCGGGAGTTGCGGCAGTGACTGGCACGCCGGGCCCGCGGCCGCCCCGCGTGCTGCTCCTCGGCGCTGCCGAACTGGGCCGCGAGGTGGTGGCCGGCTTCACCCGACTGGGCGCCCACGTGATCGCCGTCGACGGGCATGCCGACGCGCCGGCCCTGCAGGTCGCCGGCGAGTCCGCAGTGGTCGCGCTCACCGATTCCGACGCACTGACCGCGGCGATCGAGCGGTTCCGTCCCGACTGCGTGGTGTCGGCCACCGATGCGGTCGCCGCGGACGCGCTCGCGGCCGCTGAGGCCGGGTCCGCGACGGTGGTGCCCAGTGCCCGCCGAGCGCGGCTGAGCCTGGATCGTGAGGGGATGCGCCGACTGGCGGCCGACGAACTCGGGTTGCCGACCGCGCCGTTCTGGTTCGCGGGGTCGGTCGAGGAACTGCAGAGCGTCGCGCTGCACGCGGGCTATCCGATGGTCGTCAAACCGCTGATCGCGGTGCCCGGCGCAGGGCAGTCGGTGCTTCTGCGCGACGACGACGTCGCACCGGCCTGGGAGGCCGCGGTGTCGGCGGGCGGGCGGTTCGCGCACCGGCGGGTGCTCGCTGAATCGGTGGTCGACATCGATCACGAGGTGACCCTGCTGGCGGTGCGCAGCGGCGACGCCGGCGCACCACAGTTCTGCGAACCCATCGGGCATCGGCACGTCGACGGCGTCCTGGAGTGCTGGCAGCCCCAGCAGTTGACGCCCGTGGCCTTGGATTCGGCCCGCTCGATCGCCGCACGTATCGTCAACGCGTTCGGTGGAAGGGGTGTGTTCGGAGTGGAACTGCTGGTCCGCGGTGACGAGGTGTACTTCTCGGACGTCACCGCGCTGCCTCATGACAGCGCGCTGGTCACGGCGCGCACGCAACGGCTGTCGGTGTTCGACCTGCAGGCGCGGGCCGCGCTGGGTCTGCCCGTCGACACCATCATGATCTCGCCGGGCGCGGCCGAGGTGACCTACCAACCGCCCGCCGGCGCCGATCTGGCGCCGCGCATCGGCGCGGCGCTGCGCACCCCCGAGAGCGACGTGCTGGTGTTCCCGGCGCCCACGGCGACGCCGGGCCCGAGTCGCACTCGGTTCGGGGTGGCCCTCGCCACGGCGCCGGATGTTCAGCAGGCTCGGGAACGGGCCCGGCAGGCCTCGGCGGCACTTCGCGGGGACGACGCATGATCGGCCGCAAGCCCGACTCCAGCGGAACCAGCGCCGCGCCGTTCCTGGCCGCGCTCGCGATCATTGTGCTCGCCGTGATCGGAATCGGCGTCGTGACGCTGTTTCGCGGCGGCGACGACAGCAGGCGCGAGGCCGTCGTGCGGGCCGCGATCGCCCACAACGACGCGCTCCAGCGACTCGACTACCCCGCATTCGAGGCCAGCACGTGCGCCGCGCAGCAGGGCAGCGAGGCCACGGTGCTCGATGACCAGCGCGCCTCGGTGGCCGCCCGAGGTGCGCGCTACGTCGATGACGTGCTCGGCATCTCGGTCGACGGGGACCGCGCGACGGCGACCGTCGTGTATCACTTCGAGAACTCCGAGGACGACAAGATCGAGACGCCCTCGGAGTTCGTCAACGAGGACGGCACGTGGCGGCTGTGCACGCTGGGGCCCCGCTGACCCCCACCGGGGAGTGTGTGCCGGGGGTCGCATGCGGGTGGTCTCGCTGCAAGCCGTCTGCGTTGATGTGGAAAACTCGGACACGTGAGTTATGCAGGCGATATCACCCCTGAAGAGGCGTGGCGGTTACTCAGCGACAACCCGGATGCGGTGCTCGTCGACTGTCGTACCGACGCCGAGTGGAAGTTCGTCGGGGTGCCTGACGTGTCCAGCCTCGGCCGCGACGCCGTGTTCATCGAGTGGAATCGCACCGACGGAACCCGCAACGACGGGTTCGTCGACGACCTCTTGGCCGCCGGCCTCACGCCCGGCGAGCGTCCGGTGATCTTCCTGTGCCGGTCGGGCAACCGCTCGATCGGCGCCGCCGAGGCAGCCACCGAGGCCGGCATCGGCCCGTCCTACAACGTGCTCGACGGCTTCGAGGGCAACCTCGACGACCAGAAGCATCGCGGCGGCACCGGATGGCGCGCCGTGGGCCTACCGTGGGTGCAGTCATGAGCGAGGTGCCCTCCGTCCGCATCCCCAAGCCGCTTCCCGACGGCGTCAGCCAGGCCACGATCGGTGTGCGGGGCGGCCTGCTGCGCTCGAACTTCGAGGAGACCGCCGAGGCGCTGTACCTGAACTCGGGGTACGTCTACGCCAGCGCGGCCGACGCCGAGAAGGCGTTCACCGGCGAGATCGACCGCTACGTGTACTCGCGCTACGGCAACCCGACGATCACGATGTTCGAGGAGCGGCTTCGCCTGATCGAGGACGCGCCCGCGGCCTTCGCGACCGCGACGGGCATGGCCGCGGTGTTCACCGCACTGGGCGCGCTGTTGTCCGCCGGGGATCGCCTGGTGGCGGCCCGCAGCCTGTTCGGGTCCTGCTTCGTGGTGTGCAACGAGATCCTGCCGCGATGGGGTGTCGAGACCGTGTTCGTCGACGGCGACGACCTCGAGCAGTGGGAGGCCGCGCTCAGTAAGCCGACGCAGGCCGTGTTCTTCGAGACCCCGTCCAACCCGATGCAGTCGCTGGTCGACATCGCCGCCGTCAGCGAACTCGCGCATGCTGCAGGTGCGAAGGTGGTGCTGGACAACGTTTTTGCCACCCCGCTGCTGCAGCAGGGAATGCCGTTGGGTGCCGATGTCGTCGTGTATTCGGGCACCAAGCACATCGACGGGCAGGGCCGCGTCCTCGGCGGGGCGATCCTGGGCGACAAGGAGTACATCGACGGCCCGGTGCAGACGTTGATGCGGCACACCGGCCCCGCGATCAGCTCGTTCAATGCCTGGACGCTGCTGAAAGGGCTTGAGACGCTTGCCCTCCGCGTCAACCACAGCACCGCCTCGGCGCTGCGCATCGCACAGTTCCTGGAGGGCCACCCCGGGGTGCGCTGGGTCCGCTACCCGTTCCTCGAGTCGCACCCGCAGCACGAACTGGCCAAGAAGCAGATGTCCGGCGGCGGCACCGTCGTCACGTTCGAACTCGACGCGCCTAAGGACGGCGGCAAGCAGCGTGCCTTCGAGGTGCTCGACAAGCTGCGGTTGATCGACATCTCGAACAACCTCGGCGACGCCAAATCGCTCATCACGCACCCGGCCACCACGACGCACCGCGCGATGGGGCCCGAGGGTCGCGCGGCGATCGGTCTGGGCGACGGCGTGGTGCGCATCTCGATCGGCCTGGAGGGCACCGAGGATCTGCTGGCCGACCTGGATCAGGCGCTGTCCTGACCGCGAATGGTCGTTAGCCCCAACTGAAAGGCCCGACGGGGTTATAGTCGGCCCGTGATCAGCGGGGAGGCGCTGACCGGGCGGGACAGTGAACTGGCGACACTTCGTCGGGCGCTGAGTGGGGTTGGCAACTACGCGGGCGTGGTGATCGCCGGGCCTGCGGGCGTGGGCAAGACCAGGCTTGCGCGTGAACTGCTGACCCAGGCCGCCGCGGCCGGCACGCGGACAAATTGGGTGGTTGGCACGGCATCGGCGCGGCCGATTCCACTGGGTGCCTTCATGGCAGCGCTCGGCGACACCATCAACGAGCCGAGCCCCAGCGTGCGGCGCGTAATCAATTCTCTTGTCTCCCAGCAACGTCAGGGCCGCATCACCATCGGCATCGACGACGCCCATCTGCTCGACGGATTCTCGGCGCACGTCGTGCATCAGTTGGCGCAGACGCGCGAGGCCCGGTTGGTGGTCACGGTCCGCACGGGAGCCGGGGAACCCGACGCCGTGCGCGCGTTGTGGAAGGACGGCCTGCTGGCGCGCCTGGACCTGGAACCGCTGTCGGCCGAGTCGGCGCGGGCCATGGTCGAAGCTGTGCTTGAGGGTCCCGTGGATGCTCGCAGTGCCCAACGGTTTTGGCGGCTCACCGGCGGAAATGCACTCTTCCTGCAGCAGTTGTTGAAGGACCAGGTGGCCGCGGGCCGGGTCCGCCAGGTCGCGGGGGTGTGGATCTGGGACGGTGACGTCGCGGTCTCGCAGAACATGACGGACCTGGTGGGCAACCAACTGGATCGGCTGTCACCCGAGTTGGCCACGGTGGTCGATGCGTTGTCGCAGTGTGAACCCCTGCGCGTCGACGTGCTGGAGGACCTCGTCGGCCGCGAGACCCTGGAGGCCGCCGAGCAGATGCGGCTCATCACGGTCGAACGCAGCAACGATCTGTTGTCGATGCGGTTGGCCCACCCACTGTTCGGCGAACTGCGCCGGGCCGCGGTGGGGGAGATGTACCTGTCGAAGGTCCGCGGCGCACTGGCGCAGCGGTTGGCCCGTCACACGGACGGGGATCCGCAGGTCACGGTGCGGCGCGCGCTGCTGACGCTGGAGTCCGACCTGCCGCCGGATCCTCCGCTGTTCACCGACGCTGCGCGGCACACCATGAAGCTGCTGGACCTCGACCTCGCGGAGAGGTTCGCCAAGGCCGCTGCCGACGCGGGGTCCGACGACGCCGCTGAGGTCATGGCGGTCAACAGATTCCTGGCCGGTGACGGCGACGGTGCCGAGGGGTTCCTTCGCGACCTGTCGGAACGCGACGTCGGCGATCGCCACCGCTGGACCACGCTGCGGGCCGCGAACCTGATCTGGATGCTGGGACGCCCGCGCGAGGCCGAGGAACTGCTGGCCGCCCTCGCCGGCCCCGACGAGACCGACGACCAGCGAGCCGTCCGGTACTCGGTCGAGGCGTGCGTGGACGCGGTGTTCGCCAGGTGTTCGGAGGCGGAACGCAAGGCACGCATTGCGCTGGACTCGGGTGCGCTGTCGGACCAGAACGCGATGCTCGCGGCGGTGGCTCTGGTCATGGCGGCGGGTGCGCTGGGACATGCCGAGGAGATCGGGGTGGTGACGCGGGCCGCGCAGGAGCGGGCCGCCAATTCGTATGAGAGCTCGCATATGCGGTTCTGGTTCGCCGGCGTGTATGCGCGGGCGTGCCGGTTGACGGGCCGGATCGACGAGTGCCGGCGCGCGGCCGACACGCTCTCCGCGCTGGCGCAGGACATGCCGAGCCTGGCCTACGCGAACCTGGTGTTCATGGCGGGTGTCGCGGACCTGATGAGCGGCGACGTGGGGACGGCGGCCAAGAAGCTGCACGAGGCGCTGGCCGGGGTCGAGAAGCACGGCGTCACGACGGGTCTGCGACCCGCGTGCGTCTTCGCCCTGGCCGAGGCGCACGCCAAGCTGGGCGAGGCCGAGGCCGCCGCGGAGATGCTGGCCGAGGCACGCCAGAGCGTGCGACCGGACGCGTTGTTCATGCAGACCGGGTTGGCACTCGCGACGGGATGGGCGCTGGCGGCGGCCGGATCGCTGCAGGAGGCGATCGACACCGTGCTGGCCGAGGCGGCCGTGGCCCGCGGCCGTGGCCAGCCCACCCACGAACTGGCGTGCCTGCAGGCCGCTGTGCAGTGGGGCGTGCGCGACGGCCTCGACGTTGTCGCACAGCGGGCCGGTGAGTTGGCCGCGCAGCTGCGGCTTCCGCTGGCCGATGCCGTCGCGTCGCACGCCAAGGCCCTGCTGGCCCGTGACGGCGAGGGTCTGCTCGCGGCGTCGGCCGCCTACCAGCAGGTGGGCGACCGCGCGACGGCGGCCGACGCCGCGGCCCAGGCCGCGGTGGCGTTCACGGGCGCACAGTCCCGCAGCCGGGGCCTGTTCGCGGCCTCGGTCGCGGCGCAGTTGGCCCAGGAATGCGGCGGCCTGTGCACCCCCGCGACGCGCAGCCCAGCGACACCCACACCGTTGACGGGCCGTCAGCGGGAGGTGGCGGAGTTGGTGGCCGCAGGACTGGCCAACAAGGAGATCGCCGACAAGCTCGTGACGTCGGTGCGCACCGTGGAGGGCCACATCCTTCGGGCCTGTCAGCGCGTGGGAGCCTCGTCGCGGGCCGAACTCGCCCGGATCATGCGGGCGGGACCGGGTTAGGACCGGATCAGGTGTCGGGCTTCTCCTGCACGCCGGTGGCGTTCTGGGCGCGCTTTTCATAGGCCGCCCGGGCCGAGGCGTCGAAGTTCAGGAACACCGTGTCGTTGCCCAACTTGTGCGACAGCCAGCGCCGGCCCCGGGCCGGGAGCAGTTGCGTCAGGGCGCCGACGGCCCGCAGCGGGCCGGGCACGGACAGATGCGTGATCGAGGGCTTGTCGAGCACCTTGACGACGGCCGCGGCGATGTCCTCGGGTTGCACGGGCTTCTGGGCGCCCGTGGCCTTGGTGCCCGAGATGAGATCGGTGTTGGTGAACGTCGGGAGGACGACGCTGACGTTGACGCCCTGCGGCGCGAACTCGTCGGCCAGCGCGGTGGACAGACCCACGACAGCGAACTTGGTTCCCGCGTAGACGGCCTGACCGGGCACGGCGACCATGCCGGCGATCGAGGCGATGTTGACGATGTGCCCGCTGTGGCGCTTGACCATCTCCGGAAGCACCAGGCGGCACCCGGTGAGCACGCCGTTGAAGTTGACCTCGACGGAGGTGCGGATGGCCTGGTCGGTCTGCTCCAGGAACGGGCCGACGGGCATCACGCCCGCGTTGTTGATCAGCACGTCGATGTGGCCCGCACCGTCGGTGCGCGCCTTGTCGAGGAACACCGCGAAGGATTCGGCGTCCGTCACGTCCACGGGATATCCGGTGGCCTGACCCAGGCGGATCAACTCGCCGACCGCCTTGTCGAGGACGGCCACGTCGCGGTCGCCGATCACGACGCGCGCGCCGCGGGCCAGCAGGGCCTTAGCGGTCGCGTAACCGATGCCGCGGGCCGCTCCCGTGATCGCGATGGTCTTACCCCGGATGTTGTCCATGCGCCGGACTTTACATGTGTCAACTTTTGCGCGACAAGGGCGAACTTGGCCTCGCGGTGAGCAGAACTGGGCGCAGGAATGCATTCCGCGGCCCCACGTTGGACCCTGGTGTGGTGATCGGTACCGGTGAAGCTCTGGTCTTCGTGCGCGTCGCGCAGGACGACCCCCTGGCCGCGCCACTGCTGGACGCGCTGGCCGCCGAGTATTCGCAGCGCTACGGCGGTGCGGTCGACCGGCATCGGCAGGCACTGCTCAACTATCCGGCTGCGGAGTTCGCGGCGCCGGACGGGGCACTGATCGTCGGTCTGCTCGACGGCGTGCCCGTCACGGGTGGGGCATTCCGCCGCTTCGACGCCGCCACCGCCGAGCTCAAACGCATCTGGACCGACACGCCGTACCGTCGGCGCCGCTTCGCTCGCCGCGTCCTGGACGAACTCGAGGTCGATATCGTCCAGCGTGGCTACCGCAGGGTCTACCTGATGACCGGGGACCGGCAACCGGAGGCCGAGCGCCTCTACGAATCGGCGGGGTACGTCCGCCTGTCCGAACCGCTGCCCGCGGCGGGACCGGTGTACCCGGTGGCCTTCGAGAAGGTGCTCAGGTGAGCGGCGAACTGCACGTCGCCGTGGCCCTGGACGGCTATGGCTGGCACCGGCAGGCGTGGCGGACCACCCTGCGGGACGACCCGGATGCCCCGTCGGTGCTGTCGGGCGACCACTGGGCCGCGCTGGCGGTGACGGCCGAGCGGGGCCTGCTCGACTTCGTCTCCGTCGACGACGCATTGACGCCGCAACCCGGGCGGCGCGCCCAGATCAGCCCGGGCCGGCTCGCGGGCCGGGGTGACGCGGTGCTGACCGCCGCGCGCATCGCCGCCGCCACCGAGCACATCGGGGTGATCCCGGTGGCCACCGTGACGCACACCGCGCCGCGGCGCGTGGCCGGGGCTATCGCCACGCTGGACGCGGTGTCGGCCGGCCGGGCCGGCTGGCAGGTGCGGGTCAGCACGTCGGCGCACGAGGCCGCACTGTTCGGCGGCGCGGCTGCCGAGCCCGGCGCTCTGTTCGACGACGCGATGGGCTTCGTCGACGCCGCGCGGCGTTGCTGGGACGACGCGGACCCACCGCCACCGCAGGGCCACCCGGTGATCGCGGCCCTGGCCCATACCACCCGGATCTACGAGTTTGCCGCCGCCGCAGCTGATCTGGTGTTCATCACGCCCAGTGACGACGACGAGTTGCGCGCGATCCTCGCTGAAGTGACAGCGCTGGGGGACCTGTTGGTCTATGCCGACGTGGTCGTCACCTTCGGCGGGGACACCGAATTCGGTTCGGATGCGGCGATTCTGGACGGCTGCGTGGAGGAGATCGTCGACCTGATCGTGCGCTGGCACGACATCGGAGTGCACGGCGTGAGGTTACGTCCTGCCGTGCAGCACCGGGACCTGCCCGTCATCGTAGATCGTGTGGTGCCCCTGCTGCAGCGCACCGGGCGGTTTCGCTCCGCGTACCGAAACTCCGAGACACTGCGCGCCCGCCTGGGACTTCGACGTACTGCCGACCGAAATGTGGCTCCGCTATGAGTGATTCGAACACTGTCCCGCTGTCTGTTCTGGACCTCGCGCCGATCAGCGCGGGCAGCGACACCGCCACCGCGCTGCGCAATGCCGTCGACCTGGCGCAGCACGCCGAACGGTGGGGCTACCGGCGCTACTGGCTGGCCGAGCACCACTTCGTCGCGGTCGCGAGCTCGCAGCCCGCGGTGCTGGCCGGACAGATCGCCGCCGCCACCAACCACATTCACGTCGGGGCGGCGGCCGTCCAGTTGGGTTTCACCACCGCGATCGCGGCGCTGGAGAGCTTCGGCATCCTGGCGGCGCTGCATCCCGACCGCATCGACTTCGGGATTGGGCGATCCGGGCAGCGACGCACGGAGGCGCAGCGTGAACGCCCGCGCGAGCCCCGTCCGCCCCGTCCGCCGCGGGAATGGCAGGAGATCGACGGCGTCGTGATCCCACCGCCGTTCGATGTGCGGGCCGTGATGTCCAATGCGCGGATGAAAGCCGCGACGAGCGTGCTGACGACTCCCGGTGTGCCCGCGCCCGACTTCGCCGATCAGGTGGCCGACATCCTGGACATGATCGAGGGCAGCTTCGCCGTCGACGGTGTCGACGTGCATGCGGTCCCGGGTGAGGGAAGTGGTTTGACACCTTGGGTATTCGGCAGCAGCAAGGGGCAGAGCGCACAGGTCGCCGGAGCCCGCGGGCTGCCATTCGTGGCCAGCTACCACATCACGCCCGCCACGGCGCTCCAGGCCGTCGAGGCCTACCGGGCCGCGTTCCAGCCGTCGGCCGCACTCGCCGAACCCTACGTGGTGATCTCGGCGGACGTTGTGGTGGCCGACGACGAGTCCACCGCGCGCCGACTGGCCGCGAGCTATGGGCACTGGGTGTATTCGATTCGGGCTCAGGGCGGTGCCGTGCTCTACCCGGATCCCCAGGACTGCCCGCCGCTGAGCGAGGAACAGGCCGCCGTCGTCAAAGACCGCACCGCGACACAGTTCGTGGGGGACCCGGATCAGGTGGCGCAGCGCTTGAGCGCGCTGCAGAGGCTCAGCGGGGCCGATGAACTGGTGATCACCTCGGTGACCCACGGGCACGCCGACCGACTGCGCAGCCACGAACTGTTGGCGCAGCGGTGGGGACTGTGACGTCAGAAGGGCTCGGCCGCAGCCAGATCCACCTGGCCGCCATGTTCTCCGGCGCTCCTGACGAGATCACGTCGCTGGGCCGCACGGCGGAGCGGGGCCGGTTCGACTTCGTTGTGCTGCACCAGGGTGGGCCCGATCCACTGACGACGCTCGCGGCCGTGTCCGGTGCGACCGAACGCATCGGTCTGGTCGCCGCTGTGGACATCGAGTCCGCCGAACCCTTCGAGGTCTCACGGCAGCTCGCGACGCTGGACCACCTCAGCGCCGGCCGAGCCGGGTGGAGTGTCACCGGTACTGAGAACGCCACCCGCGCCCGAGAATTCGTCGCGTTGGTGCACGAGTTCTGGGACTCCTGGGCTGACGACGCGGTGCTGGCCGACACCGATTCCGGCATCTACAGTGACCCGGGCCGGATCCGGTCCGTCGACTTCGCCGGCGACCACTTCGTCGCGCGCGGGCTGGCGACCCTGCCCACGGGCCCTGGTGGACATCCGGTTCTGGTGTCAGGCAGTGACTTTCATGACGTGTCGGCGTTCGGCGGAACACCCGAGCGGGTGGCCGACGAGATGATCTCGCGCGTGCAGTCCGCTGCGTGCGCCGGTTTCACGGTGCCCGCCGACGGTCTGACCGAGTTCGTCGACTCCGTGGTTCCTGTGCTGGTGGCGCGCGGCGTGTTCCGCACCGGTTATGCCGGAACGACGCTGCGTGAACACCTCGGACTCATCGGCGTCTAGGGGTGGCCCGCTCGGCGAGTTCTCGGATGGGCCCGTGCCACAGGTCGCCGTGCCCGGGAATCAGCACCTCGGTCTCGAGCAGAGCGAGTGCCCCGAGGCTGCGCACACAGCCCAACTCGTCGTGGTTGAACACGTGGTGCAGCAGCTGAGGCCCGCGCCGCGCCGAGGTCGGATGCCCCGTGACCAGCGCATCACCGGACACCAGGACACCGTCGACCAGGAATGAGCAGTGCCCGCCGGTGTGTCCGGGCGTCGGGATGGCGACCGGTCGGCCCGGCAGCGTCCGCGCGACGTCCTCGGAGAACGGTTTCGTGGACGGGATTCCGGCGTGGTTGAACGCGCCCTTGCGGGCGATGTCATACGACCATTTCAACCATCTCGGCTGCCACGCATGGCGCGCCACGGCCACGGGCGACGCCTGCTCGAGGTATTCGCGTTTGGCGTGTCCGACTTCGTCGGCGTGGGAGTACACCGGGGTGCGGTGCTCGGCGGCGAACCAGATCGCGGTGCCGAAATGGTCGATGTGGGCGTGCGTGAGCAGAATTGCCGCCACGTCCTCAGGGGCGCAGCCCAGTTCACGCAGCGACGCGAGCACCTGCGGGCGGTCGCCGGGGAACCCGGTGTCGATCAGGATGACGCCCTCGGAACCGATCACCAGCGTCCAGTTCACCAGCGGCGTCTGCGCGAGGTGGACAGAGTCGGTGACCTGTTTCAGCTCGACGCGCGCGGCTGTCATGCGCCGAAGTCTAGTGGCGCGCAGTCCGGAAAGGGATGTGGAGTAGAAAGGACATTGTGGCTGAACTCAAACTGGGATATAAGGCTTCGGCGGAGCAGTTTGCGCCGCGCGAACTCGTCGAACTTGCGGTGGCCGCCGAAGAGCACGGGATGGACAGTGCCACGGTCAGCGACCACTTCCAACCGTGGCGCCACGAGGGGGGCCACGCACCGTTCTCGTTGGCCTGGATGACCGCGGTCGGAGAGCGGACCAAGAACCTACAGTTGGGCACGTCGGTGCTGACGCCGACGTTCAGGTACAACCCTGCCGTCATCGCGCAGGCCTTCGCCACCATGGCCTGCCTGTACCCGGGCCGGATCTTCCTGGGCGTCGGCACGGGAGAGGCGCTCAACGAGATCGCCACCGGCTACGTCGGGGAGTGGCCGGAGTTCAAGGAACGCTTCGCGCGACTCCGTGAGTCGGTCAAGCTGATGCGCGAACTGTGGCTCGGCGACCGGGTGGACTTCGACGGCGAGTACTACCGCCTCAAGGGCGCCTCGATCTACGACGTTCCCGAAGGCGGTGTGCCGGTCTACATCGCCGCCGGCGGGCCCGTGGTGGCCAAGTATGCGGGCCGCGCCGGTGACGGCTTCATCTGCACGTCGGGCAAGGGCGAAGAGCTGTACAAGGACAAGCTCATCCCGGCCGTCAAGGAGGGCGCCGAGGCCGCCGGGCGCAACGCCGACGACATCGACCGGATGATCGAGATCAAGATCTCCTACGACACCGACCCGGATCTCGCGCTGGAGAACACCCGGTTCTGGGCCCCGCTGTCGCTGACCGCTGAGCAGAAGCACTCGATCGACGACCCGATTGAGATGGAGAAGGCCGCCGACGCGCTGCCCATCGAGCAGGTGGCCAAGCGCTGGATCGTCGCCTCGGATCCGGATGAGGCCGTGGCCAAGGTCAAGCAGTACGTGGACTGGGGGTTGAACCACCTGGTGTTCCACGCACCCGGCCATGACCAGCGGCGGTTCCTGGAACTGTTCCAGCGCGATCTCGAGCCGCGGCTGCGCAAGCTGGGCTGAGTTTCCGCCGACATCTCCGCTGCGAACGGCCGCGTTGGTACGCGACACGCCGCGATTTCCCGTACAGACGCCCCGCGGACCCCAGCCCCCTCGCGGGTGAGTAAGGGGGCTCGCGGGCAGAGTTAGACAGCGAGCTCCACTCGGCCGTCGGTACCTCGCCGCTCGCGGTGTGCGGGCGTGATCTCCGCGGTCGACATCGTGGCGGTCAACCGGACCCGGTCCGCGCGGAACAGGTCGTAGGCGTACTCGAACGGCCGGCCGCGGGCATCGCGCGCGACCCTGGTGATCGCGAGCAGCGGCCTGCGTTGGGCGATCTCGAGCCACAGCGCCTCCCGCGGGCTGGCACTGACCACCTCGATGGTCTCGGTGATGCTGGCCGGGACCAGGCCGTAGCGGATCCGCAGCAGCTCGTAGAGCGAGCCGCCGAGTGGCTGCTCCAGCAGGTCCCGAACCTGTTCGGCGACAAAGCACGCCTGGTCCACCGACAACGGCACACCGTCGGCGCACCGGATCCGACGGATCAGGAACACCTCGGCGTCGCTGGCGATTTCGAGTGCCGCCGCCTCGGCTGGCGTCGCCGTCCTGCGGTCCGTCGCCAGCACCCTGGTGGCGCTGGTGTGCCCGCCGGAGTGAAGCCGCGCGGGCAGTCCGGCCAGTTCGGCCGCCCTGCGCTCGACGATGTCGGCGCGCACGAACGTGCCTCCGCCGCGGCCGGTTCGGCGCTCCAGCACCCCGGCCTGACTCAGCGGCAGCAGCGCGCTGCGCAGCGTTGCGCGGGACACCGCAAACGACGCGGCCATCTCACGTTCGGTGCCCAACCGCGAGCCGGGCCGCAGGTCCCCACGCGCCAGCATCGACAGAATCCGCCGACGGACGTCCTCGGCGACGGGCCCCCCGGCCGACTCCTCCACGGCCTGCAGCCTGCCGCTAGGGGGTCACCGCGTCCGGGGACTCGGGCAGCACCTGCCCGCCGTCCACGGCGATGGACTGTCCGGTGATGTATCCGGCCTCCCGGGTGGCCAGGAACGCCGCGAGGTGGCCGATGTCCTCCGGTGTGCCCAGCGCACCGGCCGGGATGCTGCGGGTCATTCCCGCGAGGTAGTCCGGTCCCATGTCCGCCAGGCCCTCGGTCAAGATGTTGCCGGGCAGGATCGCGTTGACCGTGATGCCATGGGGTGCCAGTTCGATCGCGGCCGTGCGCATGAAGCCCAACTGCGCGGACTTGGACGCACCGTAGTGCGACCAGCCGGGAAAGCCGGTGATGGGGCCGGTGATCGACGACGTCAGGATCACACGCCCAGAGCCCGAGGCGGTCAGCGCGTCGAGGCAGGCCTGTACGGCGTAGAAGGTGCCCTTGACGTTCACGCCGAGCACCTCCTCCAACTGTTCGGGGGTCATGGTGGACAACCGCGCGTCGGGGAAGATGCCTGCGTTCGCGCACAGCACGTCGATGCCGCCGAACGCGTCGGTGACGGCCTCGGCCAGCGCCGTGCACGAGTCCCGGTCGCTGACGTCGGCACGCACCGCGATGACCTTGCCGGAGCCCAGTCCGTCCAAGTCGCCCACACACGTGTCGAGTTGGTCCTGCGAGCGCGCCGACACCGCGACGTTGGCGCCCGCTTTGGCGAAGACTGTCGCGATTCCGCGACCGATGCCCTTGCTGCCCCCAGTGATCAACACCGAGCGGCCCTGAAGGTCGAACATGGGATTCTCCTATCTGGTCGCGTGCTGGTCGGCGCGGGCGATGGCTTCTGCCAGCCAGTCCGGCTCGTCGAGGTAACGGTGGGCCAACGCGGCTGTACCCGTGGCGAATTCGGGTCCGACGGCGATGGCCGCATCGGCGTCGTGATGCGAGGCGGTCCACGCCGTGAGATGGATGCGGCGCAGCATCACGAACGTCGGGATCATCGCCAGGTCCTCTGGCGGAAGGGGTCGGCGGGTCAGGTACCCCGAGAGCCAGTCGGAGACGATCCGTTCCGCGGCTGGGGTGTCCTCGATCCACGACACCACCGCACCCAAATCGGCGAGGTGCCAGGACCACCCGCAGTCGTCGAAGTCGATCACGGTGATGCCGCTCTCGGGTGCGTTCGGGTCGACCATCAGGTTGGCCAGGCGCAGGTCGGCGTGGACCAGGCCGAACCGGTCGGGGTCCATGCCGAATTCCGTGAGCCTGCCGGTGATCTCGGTGGCGGCCCGTTCGATCACCGCGCGATCGGAGGCGGTCAACGCATGCGCCGCCCTCCAGTCACCCCAGCGGGCATGCGGGCCCAGAATGGCGTCGAGGTCCCAGCGGAACCTGGTGAAGTGTGCGGGTGCGGTCCAGGACTGCACGTGTTGGTGCATGATCGCCGTCAGCTCGCCCAGTGCGTCGAATCCGACCACGTCGGGGTCCTCTTCAGCCGTGCACCCCGCGATGTAGCTCACCGCGTCGACGTACAGCATCCGGTCGCCCACGTGCGCGGCCGTCACCGGTTCACCCGTCACGGTCGGAACGAGTTCCGGTGTGCGCACGGAAGTCTGCGTGCGCAGGGCGGCCATCCAATCCAACTCGGATCGGATCTCCTCCACGCTGTGGTAGCCGGGGCGATGCACCCGCAGCACCACCGGTTCGTCGTCGCACCCCTCGTCACCCCCTACGTCGCCCACAAGGTAGGTCGCGTTCTCCGAGAGGCTGAGCAGTCGCAGGGGCGTGTCCGGGGCGCGTCCGTAGGCGCCCAGGGCCGCCCGAGCGAAGCGCTCGTGGTCTTCGGGCAGTCCAGGCATAGGGGAGATTCTGGACCAGAACGCGACGTCGAGCAGACCAAAAAAGACGATTTAACATGGACGTTTCATCGCGGACACGTCCTGCAACATGTGGTGCACTGACAGCGTTCTCACAGCTAATTTTTGGAGTTGACCAGCATTCCTCGGGTCAGTAGCTTCTGTCGTCATCGTGCGACAGAGTCGTCAGCGATTGCATCCACACCGCCCCGGAACAGCTTGCAGTGCCGGGGCTTCGGCAATACCAGACCAATTAGGGGGCTGGTATTCGGCGCAGTCAGGCGGGATCACAATGAGCGAGACCATCGACACCCCTTCCGCTGGATCCGGTTCTCCCGGATCCAGCGCATCCGTACAACGACTCAAACCCAACGCCGTGGGCCTGGTCGGCGTGCTCTTCATGGCCGTGGCCACGGCCGCACCGATCACCGCGATGGTCGGAAACGTGCCCATCGCAGTCGGTTTCGGAAACGGTGCGTACGCCCCGGCGGGATATTTCGTCGCGACGATCGTCCTGACCCTGTTCGCCATCGGCTACGCCGCCATGAGCAGGCACATCACGGCGACCGGTGCGTTCTATGGATACATCTCGCACGGCCTGGGCCGAATCGTCGGTCTGGGCGCGGGATTCCTCACCGCACTGGCGTACATGGTGTTCGAGGCGTCCCTGATCGGCATCTTCTCGTTCTTCGGCAACGATCTCTTCAAGTCGTTCTTCGGGGTTGATGTGCCATGGATCGTGTTCGCGGTCGTGATGCTCGCGGTCAACACGGTGCTGACCTACTTCGACATCAACCTCGCGGCCAAGGTGCTCGGAGTCTTCCTGATCACCGAGATCATCATGCTCGCGCTGATGGCGGGTTCGGTGCTGTTCACCGGAGGTGGCCCGCAGGGTTGGTCGTGGGGATCGCTCAACCCGCTGAACGGTTTCACGAGCCTGTCCGGTGAGGTCGCGGGAACCGACGGCAGCATGATCACGGTCGCGGGATCCGCCGGTGTCGGCCTGTTCTTCGCCTTCTGGTCGTGGGTGGGATTCGAGTCGTCGGCCATGTACGGCGAGGAGTCCCGCAACCCGAAGAAGATCATCCCGATCGCGGTGGTCAGTTCGGTCGTCGGCATCGGCGTGTTCTACGTGCTGGTGTCGTGGTTGGCGATCGTCGGGACCGGCCCGGAGAACGCCGTCGCCCTGGCGCAGGACGCGTCGACCGCCGGCGACATCTTCTTCACGCCCGTGCACGAACACTTCGGCATGTGGGCCGTCGACATGTTCAAGATCCTGCTGATGACCGGATCGTTCGCGTGTGGCATGGCGTTCCACAACTGCGCCGCGCGCTATCTGTACGCCCTGGGCCGTGAGAATGTCGTCCCGGGTATGCGCCGGACCATCGGAGCCACGCACCCGGTGCACGGATCGCCCCACATCGCCGGGTTCGTGCAGACCGGATTCGCGACGGTGGTGGTGCTGTTCTTCGACCTCACCGGCCGCGACCCGTACACGGGCCTGTATGGCCTGATGGCCCTGCTCGGCACGACGGCCATCATGATCGTGCAGGCACTGGCTGCGTTCTCGGTGATCTCGTACTTCCACGTGCACAAGAACCATCCCGAGACCGCGCACTGGTTCAAGACGTTCCTGGCGCCGCTTCTCGGCGGTCTCGGCATGGCGTACGTGATCTACCTGTTGACCAAGAACGCGTCGTTCGCGGCCGGGGCGGCCGCGGGTGACTGGGTCTTCAGCGCCATCCCGTTTGTGGTCGGCGCGGTGGGTGTGGCCGGTATCGTGTTGGCCATCTACCTCAAATATAAAGATCCGCAGCGCTATTCGGATCTGGGCCGGACCGTTCTGGAGGAGGCGCACGAACGGTGACGCCCACGCCGCACGCGCATTGACACCACTTCAGCGAGAGACAGGAATGAGGAGCCGGGAAAATGGTTTCCGCACAGGGGTTTTCCAACATCATGGATTCCAACAGCTACAGCGGTGGCCAGGGCCTCGATCCCGACTCCGAATCACTGATCGCCTCGCGCGATCGGGTGCTGGGCCCGGCGTACCGGCTGTTCTACGAACGGCCGGTACACCTGGTCCGCGGCCAGGGCACGCGGCTTTTCGACGCGCAGGACACGCCGTACCTGGACGCCTACAACAATGTCGCCAGCGTCGGGCACTGTCATCCGCGCGTGGTCGCCGCGGTGACGCGCCAGCTTGGACTGCTCAACACCCACACCCGCTATCTGCACGACGGCATCGTCGGCTACTCGCAGCGCCTGCTGCAGACCATGCCCGACGAGGTCGACCAGGTGATGTATGCGTGTACCGGTTCGGAGGCCAACGACCTCGCCCTGCGCGTGGCGCACATGGCCACGGGCGCAACAGGAGTGATCATCACCAGCGACGCCTACCACGGCAACACCGAAGCGGTGACCGCGATTTCGCCGTCGATCGGCGGGGCGACCAGCGTCGGCGCCCATGTGCGCACGGTGCCGGCGCCGGACGCGTACCGGTGGGGGGAGGAGACCGCGTCGCGGTTCCTGGCCGCTGTCGAGGACGCCATCACCGATTTGCGGGCCGCCGGTTACGGGTGCAGTGCGTTGATCGTCGACACCATCTTCTCCTCGGACGGCATCCATCCGGATCCAACGGTGCTGGCCCCCGCGGTGGCCGCGGTGCGCAGGGCCGGCGGGGTGTTCATCGCCGACGAGGTCCAGCCGGGATTCGGCCGGACCGGTGACGGAATGTGGGGATTCACCCGCCACGGCGTGACGCCCGATCTCGTGACTATGGGCAAGCCGATGGCCAATGGACTGCCGGTGGCGGCGATGGCCGCGCGGTCGGAGGTGTTGTCGGCGTTTGCGCGCGGCGTGCCCTACTTCAACACCTTCGGTGGTAACCCGGTGTCGATGGCCGCCGCCGGCGCCGTGTTGGACGTGATCGAGGACGAGGGCCTGATCGACAACGCCGCACGGGTCGGCGAAGCGTTGCGCACCGAACTGGCCGCGCTGGCGGCCGACAACCCGACCATCGGCGAGGTGCGCGGCGCGGGGTTGTACATCGGTGTCGAAGTGGTCGACGACGCAGGCGTGGCCGATCGCGCGAGGGCCCACACGATCGTCAATGCCATGCGGGAGAAGCGCGTGCTGATCTCGGTGTGTGGGCGGGACGGCAATGTGCTGAAGATCAGGCCGCCGCTGGTGTTCTCGTCCTCGGACGTGGACTGGTTCTGCTCGGCGTTTGCGGCGGTGCTGGTGGGCTGATCACCCCGTCGACGCCGACGGCTCGTCGACCACCGACGAGGGGGGTTCGATGACCTCATAGACGCGAAACCGCTCGTCGCCGGTGGCGCCGTAGACGGTGAGCGCCAGCATTCCGATCCCGGCACCGTCGGCCCATATAGTCGGGTATCGCCGGTTGACGGCGTCCGCGTCGGTCACGGTTGGATTGACCGCGACTATGTATCGAACTCCGAAGTCCCACGGCCGATTCAGGGCAGCCCTGAAGTCGTAGTCACTGGTGATGACGAACTGGTGGGGGCGGTCGGACTCCAACCAGACCCCCCAGGTGACGAAGCTGTCCATGAGGACCGAGCCGTCCGGCAGGTTCCGTCGGTCGAAGTAGTCGGCCAGTGTGCGGTCGGTGACCAGGAGGCGCCGATACCACTGGCCCTCGCTGGATTCATCGCCGTCGCGGATGAGCGACATGAGGCCGAACTGCAACTGCTGGTTGCCGATCCGCGGGTCAGCGGAGGCCAGCAGCGTCACTGGGAAGCCGACCGCAATCGACAGCGAGATCAGCACAGCGCCCAGTTTCGCCACCGGAGTGCCGGTGTGCCATCGCGTCGGCCGCTCGGCACCGGGACGCCAGCAGGTCATCGCGATGCACAGCACCAGCGGGACTGCCATCAGGTAGAACCTGAACCAGCCGAAGGTGAGCGACGAGTATTGACCCCACATCGTGAACAGGACCATGGGGCCGATCGCGGCGACTGCGACCAGATGTTCGACCCTGCGGGTAAGCACGGTGAGTGCCACCGCGCCGGCGACCGCGATGACGACGAACGGCTGCATGCCGAGCAGACGGGCCGAGATCACGACCCAGTCCGAGGACGCTGCCAGGCCCTGTGGTCCGCCGTGGCTTGCCGCGGCAGACACCTGACTCTCGTTGCCGTACTGCGACGAGACCGTCGCGAAAAGCTGGTCACTGACGATCCATCCGGTGATCGCCCATATCGCCGCGCTCAGAACGATCGGGAAGGCCACGATGCTGACGGACAGCAGCAGGTTCGCGAGCCGTTCGCCCGGCGGTGGGCGCAGCCAGGCGAGGACGGCGATCAGCAGCATGACCCCGCATACGGCAGGGACGAGTTCGTATCGGGCGAGATATCCGACTCCCAAAGCGATTCCGGCCCAACCGAGGTGTCCAGGCCACTGGGAATCCACCCACAGCAGGAGGTAGCGGACCGCCCACAGGACGCAGAACATCTGCGCCGCCTCGCTCATCCCGGATGCCCCGTAGACGATGATCGCCGGCTGTAGCGCGAAACATCCCACTGCCAACCACACCCACGCGGTACCCAGCCCTCGGTCCAGCGCGATCCGGCGGATCATCACCGCGGCCGCGGCCATGAACATCGAGCTTTGAATGACACCGGCCAGACCGTGTGTCTTGAGCGCCGGCCACCAGTGACTCAGGCCCATCAGCGGAATCTGAACGAGGCTGGGAAGGGGATTCCAGACGAACCCGATGGCCGAGAGATGCGCATGACGACTCATCACCGCGTAACCCGCGTTGGCCACCCGACTCGGGGAGTCGGGATCGAAGAGGTTGTAGCGCAGGACCAGCACTGCGCCGATGGCGAAGTACAACGCAGTCAGTCCGGCGAACAGTGCCAGGCCCACTGTGCGTCGGGGTCGGTGCGGCGGGCGCTCCACCGGGGCTGGGGTCGGAGCGCTCGGCGCCGATGCGGCGATGGTCACGGGCCTATTCGCGATTGCGGTTTCGACGGCGGGTCAGCACTGCGGCAACGGCGCCGATCACCAGCAGCGTCCCGATCAGCCCGGAGGCCACCGCCCACCACCGCCACCCGTCACCGGGATACTCGTTGACCAGCGCACCGCCCTCCCGCACGGTGAGATTCACAGGGACGCCGGCCGCCCCGGTCGCGACCACATCACCGGTCAGCGACGCCCAGCGCCCCTCCAGGCCGCGGATGTGGTCGAAGGTTCGCTCGATCAGTTCCGCGGAACCACTGATCGCCAACACGTTGCGGTCCGCAGCGGTGAACGCCTGGATGACGCCCACCGGCCCATTCAGATTCATCCCGGTGACGGGAAGGCCGCTGACAAGGATGGTGTGGTCGGCTCCGGTCAGCAGCGGTGCGTTCAGCCCCGCGTCGCGCAGCACGTCGCCCGGGGCAACGACGAGCAGGCCGGCGCCCGACCCACCGGTCTCGGCCAGCGGGGTCAACCGCGGCTGCAGAATCACACTGGACTGTTGGCCCATCAGGTTGATCGCGTGGGAGGCGTACCGAATGCCGTGCGCATCGGTGACTGCCACATCGAAGTCCGGGGTGAAGGCACCCGGCAGCACCGGGAACCCACCGCGGTTGTCGGTGCCCGGTGTGACGGTGACCGTCGACGCCGGATTCAGGGTGAAAGTGATTCGATCCGACGGCGGTGCGCACTGCTGCTGCGGTACGTAGCGCAGTTCGACGGCTATTCCGACGTTGGACGTGATGGATTCCTTGGGGATGTCACCGGTGACATCGAGTTGTCCTGAGTCGTCGAGCACCCGGGAGGCGACGATGGTCGATCCGGACCGGATCACCACCGAACCCTCACCACGGACGATCGGCGTGTAGTTGGCCAGCACGTGGATCCTGGCGTGCTGGACGGGTCCGACTCCGAAGGCCGCGGTGTCGAAACCGACATACTGAGTCGTGCTGCCCTGCACGGACGTTGAAGTGGTCATCCCGAGTTCGTCGAAGGTCTTGATGGTGGTGGTCTTGGGCTTGTCGTCCACGACCGAATCGACGCTCGCGGCGGCGGTTTGGGCCAGTGCCACTCGTCGGTCGGCGAACAGCTGGGTCTGGTTGAGCAGGTCGGTGCCGGAGCCAGAGATCACCAGGGCCGCCTCGGGGGTGCCGGGATGCTCGATGAACATGCCGGAATCCGCGCTGTGCCGGATGTCCACCACTCGTTGCAGCGGGCCCCCTGGTGGGGTGATCTCGGCGGAGGTGTCCACGTCGATGCGGACGGGGATCGGCCGATACAGGTGCGTGAGTTTGGCGACGAGGCTCAGCGCTGCCTGCTGCACATCGGTGGCGGGGTCCGGCCCGACCCGGATCACGATGCGTTCGAGATAGCCAGGCAGGAAGTCGGCGATCGTGGCGGGGTTGGGCACGTCGCCGGAGAACACGGTGGCGAGCTGGGTGAGGGCCACGGTGGGTGGGCGAGTGCAACCGTCGACGTGTTGATTACCGTCACGCAGAACGAAACTCAGCTTGGCCTTGCCCTCGACGATCTTGGCGTTGGCGGTGTCGACGGCGAACCACACGGTGCTCTGGTCCGCGGGTACGACGATGCCGCCGAGCACCATACCGGCTGCGTCGACTACGTCGACCCGCCCCGCGACCACGTTGACCACCGATCCGATGAATCCGGTCAGCACGGTTGGCACCACGCCGGGCGGCACCGGAAGGGCGACGTCGTTGGGCTGGTCGGAACCGACGATGTCGATTCGATCGGGCAGCCCGAGTTGCCGCCAGCCGATACCGGGGTTCTCCTCCGGTTCGGCAACGGCAAAGGTGGCGTTCGCGACGGCCGTCACGGCCACCGCGAGAGCGGCGAGAAGTCTGAGCAGAAGGAACATGTCGGCGCTGTCATTTCTGTAGCGAGTAGGGAATGGCCAGTCCGTGCACCGTCTTCTCCCAGAAGAACGGACGGAAGATCAACTGGTAGATCGCCTTCAATGCGGCGACCGACTGCAGGAACCAGTACAGCGGAATGAGCAGGGCCGCCCACCACAGGTACGGCTTGCCGAGCACCTGCGCGACGATCAGCTCGATGAAGATGAACAGCGGCGTCCCGATGATGAAGGTGGCAAGGCAGATGTAGTAGGTGAACGGCGGGAACAGCGTCGAGATCATCGAGGGGTGACCGAGAATCCAGATCAGCATCGTCGACCAGAAGACCAGGTTCAGGGCGCTGGTGATCGGAATCGCCCCGGTCATGTTGACCAGCCTCAGTAGGGCCACGGTGCCGATCTCCCGGCGCAACTGCAGCGGGTGACGAAGGTGGACGAACGTGGTCTGCAGGTAACCCTTGTACCAACGGGAACGCTGCCTGATCCAGTTCACGACATCGGAATTGGCCTCTTCAAGAGTGGTGGAGTCGAGGATCAGGGTCTTGTACCCGTGTCGCGCCAACCGGACGCCGAGGTCAGCGTCCTCGGTGACGTTGAACTCGTCCCACCCGCCGACCGCATGCCAGACCCGGGCTGGCATGTGGTTGGAGGTCCCGCCGAGAGGCACGACGCAGCCGGCGTTCTCGACCGCGGGCAGCACCAGGCCGAACCACTGGTCGTATTCCAATGAGAACCAACGCGTCAGCAGATTCTGGCGTTCGTTGAAATAGGCGAGTCGAGCCTGCAGGCACCCGACGTCCTCGGGCAGGTTCCGGAAGGCCGCCACCGCACGCCGAAGTTGCAGCGGGTCGGGGATGTCCTCGGCGTCGTAGATGGTGACCAGCTCACCTCTGCGGTCTGGGAGGAGCATCCCGTAGTTACAGGCCTTCGGCTTGGTCTTGGGCATGCTGTGGGGCACGAGGACGATGCGGATGTTCTCCAACGGCAGGCTGGACAGCGCGTTCTGCGTCTCGGTGTCGTCCTCCTCCACCAGCAGCAGCAGTTCGAGTCGGTCGCTGGGGTAGTCGAGTCGGCAGACGCCGTTGATCAGGTCCTCCACAATCTTGGGCTCGTGGTAGACCGGCAGCAGCACCGTGTAGACGGGCAGTTCGTCGTCGGGAATCGACAAGGCCTGCTCGTCGCTGATGGTGACGAAGGATGGGGAGCGAAGTCCCTTGAGAATCAGAAGGTTTCGGTCGACGGTCGACACCAGGTACACCAGTGCCGTCGCCGTCAACAACAGGACCGGAAGGTACCCGGGCGCCAACACGCTCAGACCGGCGATGAGGACCGCTGCCACGCCCAGACGCTTCAGTGACCTGCCTTGCAGCACAGTGCGCGCCGACAGGTGCGGGGGCAGGTGCGGTCGAGGGAGATGCGGTAAATGCAGGTGGGGTCGGTGTTGGTGGTCCTCACCCATCGCGGCCACTGGTCTCCGTGATCACACGGACCACCTCGGCAGCACGGTGCATCACGCTTGGGTTCAGCTCTCCGGCGTCGGATGATTGACGGCGCGACAACCACAGGGTCGGATCGATCAGGGTGTTGGAGATCGACAGCGGGCGCGGCATGGGGGGTGGCTCGTGCGACGTCTGCGACTGGTTGACCAGCACCGTGACACGTTCGTAGGCGTCCGGCGTGCGCCACAGCCATGTCACGGCGTACCAATGCTGTTCGGCGTCGCTGGTTGCGATGTCGGGATTGTTGTAGACGACCCGAGATCCGTTGGGGGCGCCCAGTTCCGGATCCGCCGGGCGATAGTTCAGCGGTTCTGCCGAGGGGTACCAGACGGCGTCGGTGTAGTCCCGCAGCCCGGCCAGATTGGAGCTGGTCATGACATCCACCACGGCCGGGGGGCTCCCGTCGGGGACGGGAGCGGTGTACCGGGTCAGGGACGCGTCGGGGCCCAGGAACCGACTGATGAATGGAATGGGCGTCGGCTGGAGCAACCCTGCGTTCGTCACCCAGTCAGCGGGTGCCGACGCCGGCGCTGCGGGTGGGCTCTGCAGTGGATGCGCGGCCAGCATCCCGAGCGAACCGAGGGTGAGCAGCACGATGGTTCGGGGCGAGCGGTGCAGTGGCGGCGGTGTGCTGCCCCCGATGCGCAGGGGGTTGGCCGCGGGGCGCAGCGGGTAGAGGAGAGCGGCGCACAGCACAGGCACCGCGCCCCCGGCGATGAGGACCAGGATCGTCAGACCGACCACTCCATCGAGGGTCGTCGTGGTGATGGCGGCGAGCAGGAGACAACCGGCGGCAGCGGCGATGCGCCAGTGCAGCGCGATTCCGCGGCCGCACAGGAAGACTGCCGTCGCCCCCAGTGCCGCGGCGACCATCGCGGCGTCAGCGTCGGAACCGCCCAAGTGCGCGACCGCGAGTTGGGAGGGCAGCGGTGTCAGGCAGCACAGCAGGAACGCCCCTGCCGCCCACGCCCGAAACACTCGTCGCGAACCTGCCACCACCACCGCGCAACAGGCGATCCAGAAGGCGACGCCCACCAGGTCGAGGTGCCAGAGCGCGGCGACGGTTGGTCCGCGCTGGGTGAACAGGTGGATGCCTACGAGACCACCCACGCCGAGCAGTACGGCGAGGATCCAGTCTGACTCCGAGTCCCCGACGCCGTCATTGCAGGATCGATAACTGCTGACGATGAGGAGGATGAGCACCGGAACGGTCAGCAGATACGCATTGCGTGATCCGTTCAGCACGTCGGCCACCACGCCGGCGAAGACGAACATGTAACCGACGCCGGTGAGTGCCACAATCGCGGCGACCTGCGGCCAGAAGCTGTCTGAACCCTGTGCTGCCGTGGCGGGCGCGGGCGCTTCCGCCTCGGCGCTGCCGTTGGGATGGTCAAGTTTGTTGCTGTTGGTAACGAGTTTGTTGGCGGAGTTCTGCGGTGGCGGGTGCAAGATATTTGCTGAAATCGTCATGTCGCATCCTTTGTCGCAGCGCCGAGGCCGGACAATGAGAACATATGCGCAGCTAAAGCACCTAGGGACTTCGGTCACAATCGGGAGTCGCAGCCCTGTGAGCTTCGCCACAATATGCATGTAATGTTATAAGTTCGAGATCCGCGGTTCAGCTTTAAGTTTGCCAAAATGGCGCTAATGCGTGCACACGCCTGGCATGGAGAGTGGCTGCCGCTTGGGGTGGGTGCGGCGCGTGCGAGGCTGGAGACATGGTGGACAACGGCCGCGCCTCCGGCATCTACATCGCGTCGCCGGAAGGTGACACCGGAAAGTCGACGATTGCCTTGGGCATCCTGCGCCGACTGGCCGCGACCGCGCCCCGCGTGGGCGTCTTCCGGCCCATCACCCGACTCGGCGAGGACCGTGACTACATCCTCGACCTCCTCCTCGACCACACCACCGCGGGACTGAGCTACGAACAATGCGTCGGTGTGAGCTATCAGCAACTGCATGAGGACCCCGACGCCGCGATGGTCGCGATCGTCGACCGGTATCACGCCGTCGCGGATCTGTGCGACGTCGTGGTGATCGTGGGAAGCGACTACACCGACATCGCGAGCCCGTCCGAACTGTCGGTCAACGCCCGGATCGCGGCCAATCTGGGTGCACCGCTGGTTCTCGCCGTCCATGGCAAGAAGCGCACGCCCGACGACGTCGCGCAGTTGGTCGGGCTCTGTCTCGACGAGATCTCCAACCAGCACGCGCACACCGCGGCCATCGTCGCCAACCGCTGCGATCCGGAACAGTTGGCGGCGGTGGCCGAGGCACTGAGTCGATTTGCGCCCAGGTCCTACGTCCTGCCGGAGGAGCCGCTGTTGGTGGCACCGTCGGTCGGCGAACTGCGGGATGCCGTCTCGGGAACGCTGATCAACGGTGCCGACGCGCTGCTGGGCCGCGAGGCGATGGGTGTGCTGGTGGCCGGCATGACCGCCGAGCATGTGTTGGAACGGCTGAGCGAAGGGATGGCGGTTATCACCCCCGGGGATCGGTCGGACGTCGTGCTCGCGGTCATGAGTGCGCATGCGGCAGAAGGCTTTCCGTCGCTGTCCACCGTGATCCTCAACGGTGGCCTGCCGCTGCACCCGTCGATCGCGGCGCTGGTCGACGGCCTCGGCCTGCGCCTGCCGATCATCACCACCGACCTGGGCACCTTCGACACCGCGAGTGCGGTGGCCGGGACGCGCGGGCGCGTCACGAAGACGTCGCACCGCAAGATCGACACGGCCATCGAACTCATGGAACAGCACGTGGACATCGACGACCTGCTGACGGTGTTGTCGATCTCGATCCCCACCGTCACCACACCGCAGATGTTCACCCACGAGCTTCTGTGCCGGGCCCGAGCTGCACGCAGGCGGATCGTGCTGCCCGAGGGTGAGGATGACCGCATCCTGGCGGCGGCGGGCCGACTGCTGCAGCGCGGCGTCGCCGATCTGACGATCCTCGGCGAGGAGACCCAGATCCGCTCGCGGGCGGCAGAACTCGGCGTCGACCTGTCGGCCGCAACCCTTCTCAATCCGAAGACCAGCGAGTACTGCGATCAGTTCGCCGAGCAGTATGCCGAGCTTCGCAGGCACAAGGGCGTCACGGTCGAACAGGCCCGCGAGATCATCCACGATGTCTCGTACTTCGGCACCATGCTGGTGTACAACGACCTCGTCGACGGCATGGTGTCCGGCGCCGCGCACACCACGGCGCACACCGTGCGCCCCGCCCTCGAGATCATCAAGACGCAACCCGACGTCTCCACGGTGTCGAGCATCTTCCTGATGTGCCTGGCCGACCGCGTGCTGGCCTACGGGGACTGCGCGATCGTGCCCGACCCGACGGCCGAGCAGTTGGCCGACATCGCGATCAGTTCCGCGCGCACCGCGGCCCAGTTCGGCATCGATCCCCGGGTTGCGATGCTGTCCTACTCGACGGGGAGTTCGGGCACCGGCGCGGACGTCGACAAGGTGCGCACCGCGACCGAACTGGTGCGACAACGCGCACCTGAACTTCTTGTGGAGGGGCCCATTCAATACGACGCGGCCGTCGAACCCTCCGTCGCCGTCACCAAGATGCCGGACTCGCCCGTGGCCGGACGTGCCACGGTGCTGATCTTCCCGGACCTCAACACCGGCAACAACACCTACAAGGCCGTGCAGCGCAGTGCCGGGGCGATTGCGATCGGTCCGGTGCTGCAGGGTCTGAACAAGCCTGTCAACGACCTGTCCAGGGGTGCACTGGTCGAAGACATCTTCAATACCGTGGCGATCACGGCGATCCAGGCGCAGAAGGGCTGAGCAGTGCAGCGAACAGTTCTGGTGTTGAACTCTGGCTCCTCGTCGGTGAAATACAGCCTCGTGCAACCGGAGTCGGGGGTGTCGGTGGCCAACGGGATCATCGAGCGGATCGGGGACGACCACTCGCTGGCGCGCCTCGAGTTCGGCGGTCTCAAGGTCGAGCGGGAACGGTCGGTGGCCGATCACGAGGCCGCGCTGCGCCTGACGTTCGATCTGTTCGCCGAGGTCGGTGGGCACCTCGGAACCCTCGGACTGGTCGCCGTCGGGCATCGGGTGGTCCACGGCGGACGGGATCTCTACCAGCCGACCCTGATCGACGACGCGTTCGTGGCGAAGATCGACGCACTGTCCGCGCTTGCGCCCCTGCACAATCCGCCCGCGGTCCTGGGCATCGAGGTTGCGCGCAGAATCCTGCCCGACGTCCCGCACGTCGCGGTGTTCGACACCGCGTTCTTCCATGACCTGCCCGAGATGGCGGCGACGTACGCGATCGACCGCGAGGTCGCGCAGCGTTGGCAGATCCGCCGGTACGGCTTCCACGGCACGTCGCACGAGTACGTGAGCCAGCAGGCCGCGAAGTTCCTCGACGTCCCGCTGTCCCAGCTCAACCAGATCGTGCTTCATCTGGGCAACGGGGCCTCGGCCTCGGCGATCGCGGGTGGCCGGCCGGTGGACACCTCGATGGGGATGACGCCCATGGAGGGTCTGGTGATGGGCACCCGCAGCGGCGACATCGACCCGGGCCTGGTCTTCTACCTGGCCCGTACCGCGAAGATTCCGGTCGAAGAGATCGAGTCGATGCTCAACCGGCGCTCCGGAGTGCGGGGATTGGCCGGGGTCAACGATTTTCGCGAACTGCACAAGGCCATCGACGCCGGATCCAGCGACGCGCGACTGGCCTACGAGGTCTACATCCACCGTCTGCGCAAGTACATCGGCGCCTATCTGGCGGTACTGGGTGACACCCACGCGATCACGTTCACCGCGGGCGTCGGTGAGAACGACGCGCACGTGCGGCGTGACGCCCTGACGGGGCTTGCGCCGCTCGGGGTGGAGATCGACGAGCATCTCAACGACAGTCCGGCGCGCAGTGCGCGGGTGATCTCCGCGGAGAACTCGCCGACCAAGGTGCTGGTCATCCCCACCGACGAGGAGTTGGCCATCGCGCGGGCGTGCGCCGCGGTGGTGGATCCAGGGGATGCGGACGGCGAGTGACCACTCCGTTCTTCGCGAGCGCCCGTCTTTGTACGGGTTGACCCGGCGTGTTGCGTACAGACGCCCCGCAAGCGGGGACCCCAGGGCGCTCGCGGGAATTTAGAACGTGCTCATCGGGCGGACCGTATTGGCCATGTCCACCAGTGCGTACCGATGCTCGCGGGTCGGCGCCTGCCGCGCGAGCGCCCGCAGGGAGGCCTCGACGCCCAACTGCAGACCGTGCTGGGTGAACGGGAAACCCAGGATGTGATTGGTGCTGGCCTCGTTGTCGGCGATCCAGTCCAACGCGGTGCCCAACACGAGCGCGCGGATCTGCAGTACGCGGGGCTCGGATTCGGGCAGCACCTCGACGCGGCGCGCGGCATCGCGAATCTGCTGTTCGGTGACCTCGCTGATCGACCGTCCCGACAGCAGCGTCACCGCGCTGGTGAGCCGCGCGGTCGTGAAATGCCGGGACGTCGGCGGAACCTGATCCAGTGTCTTGACCGCGGCCTCGCGTTCCCCCTCGGCCGACTGTGCGCGGGCCAGGCCGAAACCCGCCGACACGACGCCGTTGTCGGTGTTCCACACGGTTTTGTAGAACTTGGCCTCGTCGGTGCTGCGGGCCAGTTCGGCCGTCGCGGCCAACGCCAGCTTGGGGGCGATCTCGCCGGGCAGCATGTCCAGGACTTCGGTGAAATGCTTTGTCGCCGAGTCGTAGTCGGCCGTCAGGAGTTCTGAGACGGCGCGGAACCAGACCAGCCGCCACCGCCAGCCGACCCGCTCGGCCAGGTCGTCGAGTTTGCGCGTGGCCTTGGCGACATCGCCGAGGTCCAGCAGGGCCCGGACCTCCATGAGAGGGAGTTCCACCGAGTTGCCGAGGTCGATCCCGTCGGAGTCCAGCGTGCCGTGGCGTGCCGCGCGCAGCGAATCGAGGGTCTGCACGGGCTGGGACAGCAGGGTCGCGCTGAGCACCGTGGCCCCGACGTCGGTGGGGTCGACCAGCGGAACCGGCAGGGCCGTGACGATTTCGGCCGCCGTCAGCTTCTCCGAATGCGGCTTGCCGTCGAGGTACACATCGGTGTGCGCGACCAGCAGGTCCACGCCGAACGTCGCGCGCGACGGACTGAACACCGTCGACAGACCGGGTCGGGCCACCCCGGTGTCGTTGGCCACCACCTCGCGCAGCACGCCGAGGAGTTGCGAGGACATCTCCTCGGTGGTGGCGAACCGCCTGCGAGGGTCGGGATCGATCGCGCGGCGCAGCAGGCGGCCGAAGCTGTCGTATCGGGTCAGCACCGGATCGTCGTCGGGCAGGCCGTCGACGTAGCGTCCGTTCTTGGTGCGCAGTTTCAGCGTCAGTGCGGCCAGGGTGCGGCCCACGGTGTAGATGTCGGTCTGGACGGTGGGGCCCGTGCGCACGATCTCGGGAGCCTGGTAACCCGGTGTGCCGTACAGGTATCCGAACGAGTTGATCCGCGACACCGCGCCGAGGTCGATCAGCTTGAGCTGTTCCTCGGTCAACATGATGTTCTCGGGCTTGAGGTCGTTGTAGCACAGGCCGATCGAGTGCAGATAGCCCAGCGCGGGCAGGATCTCGAGCATATAGGCGATGGCCTGGGCCACCGGCAGTCGTTCGCTGCTGCTCGGCTTCAGCGAGGTTCCGCCGACGTATTCCATGACGATGTAGCCGACCGGCTCGCCGTGGCTGTCGGGATGCTCGACGAAGTTGAAGATCTTGACGATCGACGGGTGCGCAACCTCGGCCAGGAACTGACGTTCGGCCATCGCGATGGCCTGGGCCTCGGCGTCACCCGAATGCACCAGACCCTTGAGCACCACGGGTCGTTCGTTGACGTTGTGGTCCACAGCCAGGTACACCCAGCCCAGTCCGCCGTGTGCGACACACCCCTTGATCTCGTACTGGTCGGCGACCATGTCTCCCGCAACCAGTTGCGGCAGAAACGAATACGCGCTCCCGCAGTATGGGCACCAGCCCTCGGACAGGGCTTCGCCGTCCGCGCTGGAGCGGCCCACCGGCTTACCGCAGTTCCAGCAGAACCGCTTGGACTCGGCGACCACCGGGTTGCTCATCAGCGCCGCGAGTGGGTCGATCTCGGGGACGCGCGGGATCTCGACGAGTCCGCCGCCGAGGCGCCGGGTGGGGGCGATCGTGCGGGTGATCGCTGTCGGATGGTCCTGCGGTTCGGTGCCCGCGGTCGAGAAGTCGTCGTCATCGTCGAAGTTTGGCCGGAAGATCGCCTGCGTGGCCATGGGGCGCAACGTCGACGTCGAGTCGAACTCGACCTCCGCAGGCTGGGTGAACGGGCCCTCGTCGGTCGAGTCGGTCGTGTCCTCGTCGTGTTCGCTCATGTCCACCCCCTAGTCCACATACCGGGCGGTCGGGGGAGCGGGTACCGGGCCGAGGACGCTCAACCATTTGCGGTACAACGTGTTCCACGTGCCGTCGCGCCGAATCCGGTCCAGTGTCCCGTTGACGAACCGGACCAGCGGCGTGTTCTCCAGGTTGATGCCGATGCCGTAGGGTTCCTGCGCCATGCTCGGGCCGACGATGTGCAGGAAGGGGTCCTGGGCGGCCAGGCCCGCCAGGATCGTGTCATCGGTGCTGATGGCCGCGACCTGGCGCTGTTGGATGGCCACCAGGCAGTCGGCCCAGGTGACCACCGAGATGATGATCGGCGCCGGGGAGATCTGCTGAATCCGTTTGAGCGATGTGGTGCCGTCGACCGCGCACACCCGGCGCCCGGACAGATCGGAGGCCTGGCTGATCGCCGAGTCCCTGGGCACCAGAATGCGTTGGTAGGCGGTCAGATACACCGTCGAGAAGTTGACCTGCTCGCGGCGTTCACAGGTGATGGTCATGGTCTTGACCACGATGTCCACCTGGTTGTTGCGCAGTGCGTTGATGCGGTCGGCCGACGACAGGATCCGGTACTCGACCTGCGTCGGGGTGCCGAAGATGTCGCGCGCCACCTCGCCGGCGATGTCCACGTCAAACCCGGTGATCTCGCCGGTGATGGGATCGCGGAAGGAGAACAGGTTGGAGCCGATGTCCAGCCCGACGATCAGGCGCCCACGGTTGCGGATGTTGGTCACCGCGTCCTTGGCGTCCTCCCGGTTGGTGAACGGGCGCAGGCTCGCGGTGCGATCGCAGTCGTCGTTGGTCGCCGGCGGAGGCGCGATCTCCGGGGGGAGTTCCTGCAGTCCGGCGGGAGTGGGTGGCGACAGCGTCAACGTCGGGACCACCGCCTCCGGCGGCGCCTGCCCGCAGGCAGTGGCGCCGGTCAGCACGACCGCCGCCACGGACGCACACATGCTGCGCCAGCGGTTCATCGGTACTCCGACATCCGCGGCCACAGTCCCAGGGCCACCGCCATTGCGGCGCCCAGAGACAACACCACCCCGCCGATCGTCGCGCCGGACAGCACGCGGCGGGCGCTGGCGATGTCACTGCGCAACTGGCTGCGGCTCTCCTGGATGCCCGCGCTCAGGGCGGACTCCAGCTTGTCGAAGGCCGGCGTCGAATCGTCCTCTCCCGTACCGAGCGCCACCTGGGTGGCGGCCTGATAGTTGCCCACCGAGATGTAGGCGTTGATCCGCTCGTCGGCGGCGCGCCACCGGGCCAGCAGGGTGTTGGCGTTGGCCAGGTCGGTCTTGTCGATCGAGTCCTCCTGTTCGAGGTAGTCCGCGAGTTGACGCTGCATGTCCTCGATGCGCTGGTAGTAAGACTGCTTACGGATATCGGCGTCGCCGCGGCGGATCAACGACAGGGTCTCGTCGGCGCGGGCCTGCTGCGCGGTGATCGCCAGGTTGGTGACGGTCTTGAGTGACTCGGCCGCGGTGTCCTTCGCGCTACGGCTCATAGCGGTGGAGATCACCAGCGCCGTGCCCACCCAGATCACCATGATCAGAATCGCCAGCCCGCCGGCGACCAGCCCGATGTTGACCCGTCGCCGGGTGCGCCGGCCCAGCCACCGGTGCGCGAACGCACCGAACAGGATCGTCGCGGTGATCACCAGGATCACCGGTGCCGGAATCCGGGTCGAAGCCGTGGTCTCGCCGTCCACGCGTGAGGACATCTCCTCGTAGAGACGCTGTGCGTCGGGCAGGATCGTGCCCTGCATCAGCGACGACGCCTCCGACAGGTACGACGATCCGACCGGATTGCCCGCGCGGTTGTTCGTCCGGGCCGTCTCGATCAGGCCTGTGTAAACGGCGAGATTGGCGTTGATCCGACCCAGCAGCTGGCTCATGTTCTCGTCGGACAGGCCGCTGGCGGCGCGCGTGAGTGCCGCGGCCGCGTCGGTGATCGCCTGCTCGTAGCGCTGCCGGACCGGGCGCGGTTCGGCACCCGCGATGAACGCAGTGGCGGCCGCGGCGTCGGCAACCGACAGCGTCGTGTACAGCTCGCCTGCGGCGAAGGACAGTGGCTCGGTGTGGTCGAGCACCGTGGTCAGGGCCTGCTGACGGTGGTCGATGGTGGTCGACGTCGCGAACGCGCTCAGCACGCCGAGCATCGCCAGGATGGCGCCGAGCGCGAGAATCCGCCCGGGTGTGGTCCACAGAAACCAGCGGCGCCGAGGCTGATGGGAGGCGGTGGGCGCGCGGGACGCCAGCGGTTCCGTCGACGGGTGCGTCAGCTCCACCGTCACCGTCAACCCACTTTCTGCGGTTTCGTATCTGCGTCAGTAGTCACGATCCTAAGAGCGAGTCTAAGAGCCTCGTGTGACTGATGGGGCGTGATCGCAGGGAGACGCGGCGGACAGCCGCGCACATCCGGGGGACGCCCGCATATTGTGGAGCGCGTGCGTGGTGACGGAGACGGTTGGGTGATTTCCGAGAGCGGCGCCCACTACTGGGGTCGCCACGGCGCGGCCGGACTGCTGTTGCGCGCCGTGCGCGCCGACGGATCGTTCGCGGTTCTGCTGCAGCACCGGGCGCCCTGGAGCCATCAGGGCGGGACCTGGGGCCTGCCCGGTGGTGCGCGCGACAGCCATGAAACGCCCGAACAGGCCGCTGTCCGGGAAGCCCACGAGGAGGCGGGTCTGGCCGCGCATCAGGTCACCGTGCGGACCAGCGTCGTGACTGCGGAGGTCGGTGCGGACGACGGCAGCACCCGCTGGACCTACACGACGGTGATCGCCGATGCGCCGTCGCTGCTCGAGACCGTCCCCAACCGGGAGAGCTCCGAACTGCGCTGGGTTCCCGAGGACGAGGTCGCGCACCTGCCGCTGCACCCCGGCTTCGCGGCCAGTTGGCAGCGGCTGCGCGAGGTCGCGGCGGACATCCCGCTGCCGGGGTCAGCCCAGCTGTAGGGCCGACTTCAGTTCGGCCGCCGCGGCTGCCGGATCCTGCGCCGCGGTGATGGCGCGGACCACCACGATGCGGGTCGCGCCCGCGTCGACCACCTCACGGACCCGCGGCAGATCGATGCCGCCGATCGCGAACCAGGGTTTGTCGGTGCCGGACCGCGCCGCGGCCCGGACCAGGTCCAACCCCGGTGCGGTCCGGCCCGGTTTGGTGGGCGTGGGCCAGCACGGGCCGACGCAGAAGTAGTCCACGGCCTCGTCGATGGCCGCGGCGACCTGCGCCTTGTCGTGTGTGGACCGGCCGATCAGCGGTCGCGCGCCGATGATGTCCCGCGCCACGTGCAACGGCAGGTCGTCCTGGCCGAGGTGCAGCACGTCGGCGTCGGCCGCGCGCGCAATGTCGGCCCGGTCGTTGACCGCGAGCAGCGCGCCATGCCGATGCGCGGCCTCGGCGAGCACCGCCAGCGCATCGAGTTCCTGGGCGGCCTCGAGCGGGCCGAACTCCCGCTCACCGGCCGATCCCTTGTCGCGAAGCTGGATGATGTCGACGCCTCCGGCCAGCGCGGCCTCGGCGAACTCGGCGAGATCGCCCCGCTCACGCCGCGCGTCGGTGCACAGGTACAGGCGCGCGTCGGCCAGTCGGTCCAGGGGGAGTCGGGTCACGGGTAGAGGCTACCCAGAGTGGTTTGAGTACCCTGGACAGGTGAACGCGGGAGTCCGGCGAACCGGGCTGAGAGTGGGCCGAGCGAATCCGGGCCCTTACCGTCGAACCTGATCCGGATCATGCCGGCGATAGGGAGGACAACATGACCGGCGCACCCAGCCTGGCCGTCGTCGGCGGCGGTGTCATCGGTCTCTCCGTGGCGCGCCGAGCGGCGCAGGAGGGGTGGTCGGTGCGCGTGCACCGCAGCCCCCAGACCGGCGCGTCGTGGGTCGCGGGCGGAATGCTCGCCCCGCACAGCGAGGCCTGGCCCGGTGAAGAGGAGCTGCTGCGGATCGGCCTCGAGTCGCTGGAGTTGTGGCGCGCGCAGGGGCCCGGCTCCTATCTGGACGGCCTGCCGCCGAGCGTGGTGACCGCCCGGGAGTCGCTCGTGGTCGCCGTGGACCGCGCCGACGCGGCCGACCTGCGCACCGTCGTCGACTGGCTGGCCGAACAGGGCCACCCCGTGGAGCCGACGACCGCGGCGCGCGACATCGAGCCGCTGCTGGCCCAGGGCATCCGGCATGGATTCACCGCGAGCACCGAACTGTCCGTGGACAACCGCGCCGTGGTCGCCGCGCTGACCGAGCACTGCGAGCGGCTCGGCGTGACCTGGGCCGGGCCCGTGAGCGACCTGTCCGACGTCCACGCCGACCTGCGGGTGGTCGCCAACGGTGTGGACGCGCCGAGCCTGTGGCCCGGGCTCGACATCCGCCCGGTCAAGGGTGAGGTGCTGCGACTGCGGTGGCGCAGGGGCTGTATGCCTGTGCCCCAAAGGGTGATTCGCGCGCGGGTGCACGGCAGACACGTCTACCTGGTGCCGCGGGCCGACGGTGTGGTGGTCGGCGCGACGCAGTACGAGCACGGACGTGACACCGCGCCCACGGTGTCGGGCGTGCGGGATCTGCTCGACGACGCGTGCGAGGTGATGCCGGCGCTGGGCGAGTACGAACTGGCCGAATGCGCCGCGGGCCTGCGCCCGATGACCCCCGACAACCTCCCGATCGTGGGGCGACTCGACGACACCACGCTCGTGGCGGCCGGGCACGGCAGGTCCGGTTTCCTGCTGGCGCCGTGGACCGCGGAACACATTGCAGCCGAACTGAAAGCGAGGGTTGCGGTATGAGGATCCTGGTCAACAACGAAGAGATCGACGTCGACGACAAGACCACGGTCGAAGACCTGGTGGAGCGTCTCGGATACCCCCTGAAGGGCATCGCGGTGGCCGTCGATTGGACGGTGCTGCCCCGAACCGACTGGCACACCGAGCTTTCCGACGGCGCCCGCGTCGAGGTCGTGACGGCGGTGCAGGGTGGCTGAGTCGAAGCTGACCATCGCGGACCGCACCTTCGGTTCGCGCCTGATCCTGGGCACCGGCGGCGCCGCGAACCTCGCGGTCCTCGAGGAGGCGCTGGTCGCCTCGGGCACCGAACTGACGACGGTGGCGATGCGTCGCGTGGACGCCGAGGCCGGCACAGGCGTTCTCGACCTGCTCAACCGGCTTGGCATCACTCCGCTGCCCAACACCGCGGGCTGCCGCGGTGCCGCCGAGGCCGTGCTCACCGCCCAGCTTGCGCGCGAAGCGCTGGAGACCAACTGGGTCAAGCTCGAAGTGATCGCCGACGAGCGCACGCTGCTGCCCGATGCCATCGAATTGGTGCGCGCCGCAGAGCAGTTGGTGGACGACGACTTCATCGTGCTGCCGTACACGACGGACGACCCGGTGCTTGCCCGCCGCCTCGAGGACGTCGGCTGCGTCGCGGTCATGCCGTTGGGCTCGCCGATCGGCACGGGCCTGGGCATCTCCAACCCGCACAACATCGAGATGATCGTGGAGGCCGCGCACGTGCCGGTGATCCTCGACGCCGGCATCGGCACGGCCAGTGACGCGGCCCTGGCCATGGAACTGGGCTGTGACGCGGTGCTGCTGGCCAGCGCGGTCACCCGGGCCGCGGATCCGCCGGCCATGGCCGCCGCGATGGCCGCGGCCGTCACCGCAGGCCACCTCGCCCGACACGCGGGCCGCATCCCCAAGCGGTTCTGGGCCCAGGCCTCCAGTCCGGCCCTGTGACCGCGGGCCGCTACGTCGCGCTCGGCAGTTCGATGGCCGCCGGGCCCGGCATCCCGCCGCGCGTCCCCGGTTCGCCGTGGCCCGCGGCGCGGTCGGCCCGCAACTATCCCCACCTGGTCGCCGCCGAGGTGGGGTTCGACCTCGTCGACGTCACCTACTCGGGGGCGACGACGGCACACCTGCTCACCGACGCGCAGTGGGGTACGCCGCCCCAGATCCAGGCAGTGACGCCCGACGCCGCGCTGGTCACGATGACCATCGGCGGCAACGACATCGGCTATGTGCCGATGCTGTCGGCGGCCGCCGCGCCCGCGCTGCTGCGCCGCCTCCCGGTGCTGGGATCCCGGATGCACGACCTGCTGGACCCGGCGGCCCGCGAGCGCGCGCTTCAGGCGCTCGGTGCCTCGATGCGGGCGGTGGGGACCGCCGTGCGGGACCGTGCGCCGCGGGCCCGGGTGTTCTTCGTCGACTACCTGACCCTGCTGCCCCCGCCCGGGCAGCCCGCGCCGCCCCTGTCCGACGCCGAGGCCGATCTGGGACGACGGCTGGCCACCGGATTGGTGGACGTGACGGCTGAGGCCGCCGCGGACGCGGGCTGCGAACTGGTGCGCGCCGCCGACGCGAGTCGTGCCCACCACGCCTGGTCGACGCAGCCCTGGACCGTTGGGGCCGGGTTCCCGCTGGCCTTTCTGTTCGGCCGCCCTGCGCCGTTCCACCCAAATGCCGACGGTATGCGCGCCGTGGCGGACCTGGTGATCGAGGCTTGGCGGGACGGCTAACGTGGTGCGGGTGCGTCGCCTATGTCGGGCAGTGTCTGCCCTGATCGCCGTTGTTGCCCTGATCGTCGCCGTCGGCGCCTGTGGGCGGGAGTCGGCAGGCCCGCAGGCCGTCCGGGAGGGCGCGGATGCCGCGAAGTTCGCCGACGAGATCCGGCAGCGGATCAGCACCGACGCCATGATGTCGCATCTGCAGAAACTGCAGGACATCGCCGACGCGCACGGAGGCAACCGCGCGGCCGGAGAACCCGGCTACGACGCCAGCGTGGACTATGTGGCCGGTGCCCTGCGCGACAAGGGTTTCGACGTGCAGACCCCCGAGTTCGAGGTAAGGGTGTTCAAGGGTGAGAACGGCACCGTGACCTCCGGCGGTGCGTCGCTGGTGGCGATGCCGCTGCAGTTCACCATCGGCACCAAACCCGAGGGACTGACCGCGCCACTGGTGCCTGCCCGCCCGGGCGACGCCCCGGGATGCGCCGCGACCGACTACGACGGCCTGCCGGTGCAGGGCGCCGTCGTGCTGGTGGATCGCGGCACCTGCCCGTTCGCGCAGAAGATGGCCAACGCCGTGGCCCGCGGTGCGGTCGGCGTGATCATCGCCAACAGCGTCGACGAGAAGGAGATGGGCGGCACGCTCGGCGAAGACACCGATGTCTTGGTGCCCGTCGTCAGCGTCAGCAAGGCCGACGGTGCAGCACTGCGAGCCAAGCCCGAGCAGGTCACCATCAAGATCTCGGCCGAAACCCGGGAGTTCAAGTCCCGCAACGTCGTCGCCCAGACCAAGACCGGCGCGACCGACAACGTGGTGATGGTCGGCGCACACCTCGACAGCGTCCCCGAGGGCCCCGGCATCAACGACAACGGATCCGGGGTGGCCGCGGTGCTCGAGACCGCGCTGCAGATGGGTGCGGAGCCGGACGTACGCAACGCCGTCCGGTTCGGGTTCTGGGGCGCCGAGGAACTGGGCCTAGTGGGGTCCGCGAACTACATCGAGACACTGGATGTCGAAGAGCTCAAGGACATTGCGCTGTACCTCAATTTCGACATGCTCGCCTCGCCCAACCCCGGCTACTTCACCTACGACGGTGACCAGTCGGCGCCGCGCACGCGCAACGACAGCGCGCCGCGGGTGCCCGAGGGTTCGGCGGGCATCGAACGACTGCTGGTCGAATACCTGGCCTCGGCCGATAAGGAATCCCAGGACACGTCGTTCGACGGGCGGTCGGATTACGACGCGTTCACCTTGGCCGGCATCCCCTCGGGCGGGCTGTTCGCGGGCGCCGAGGAGAAGATGAGCGCCGAACAGGCCAAGCTGTGGGACGGGAAGGCCGACGAACCGTTCGACCCGAACTACCACAAGGACACCGACACCATCGAGCACATCGACCGCACCGCACTGGGCATCCAGGGCGCGGGCGTGGGTTACGTCGCGGCGTTCTACGCCCAGGACCAGGGCGGGCGCAACGGCATGCCGGACCGCGCGGACCGCACTCGGCACGTCGTCGCCCCGTCATGACCGGCCGCCGGGCCGCGGCGACCGTCTGTGCGGTGATCGCCGTGCTGGCCGGCTGCGGTTCGCCGCCGCCCGAGCCGCCCGAGATGCCGTCGCCGCAGGACTTGGCGGCCAAGGTCACGATCGACGCGATGCGCATCCATCTGCAGCGGTTCTCCGAGATCGCGCAGGACCACGACGGAAACCGGGCCGACGGTACCGCGGGTTACGAGGCCAGCGTGGATTACGTGGTCGAGCTGTTGCGGGACAAGGGGTTTGAGGTCGACACCCCGGAACTGCAGCGGTTGGACACCGTGTCGCCGGGTCGGCCCACTCTTATCGTCGGCGCGCGGACATTCCAGGTGGACCAGGCCTCGCTGCTGCTCCCCACCCCTGCAGGCGGAACCACCGGACGGGTGTTCGCACCGCGGGTCGCCGCGGGGTGTTCGGCCAGGGACTACCCCGCCGCGGTGAAGGGCGGCATCGCCGTCGTGGATGACACCAAGTGCTCCGTGGTGGACAAGCACGACGCGGCGGCCGATCGCGGCGCCGCGGCCCTGGTGGTGATCAGTGCGGGAGGCCGCAACGGAAGCCCGCCGGGGCTGTTCCCGCGCGGCTACTACGAGCAGATGGCCATTCCGGTCGCGGTGGCGGGCGAGGAGGCCGGTGCCGCGCTGCGTCGCACCAGCACGCCTGCGCGGGTCGTGCTGGACGCCAAGAACGTGAAGGTGCGCTCACGGAATGTGGTGGCGCAGACCAAGACCGGCGCCACCACCGACATCGTGCTCGTCGGCGCGCACCTCGACAGCGTGGCGGCGGGCCCAGGCATCAACGACAACGCCTCGGGGGTGGCCGCGGTGCTGGAGACCGCGCTGCAACTCGGTTCGCAACCCTCGGTCACCAACGCCGTGCGGTTCGCGTTCTGGGGCGCCGAGGAGAAGAACCTGGCGGGGTCCGCGGACTATGTGTACGGGTTGAGCCGTGACGAGCTGAATTCGCTTGCGCTGTATCTGAACTTCGACATGCTCGGGTCGCCGAACGCCGGGTACTTCACCTACGACGGGGACCAGTCGGCGCGCGCCGACGCCGAGGGTGTGCCGATCGGGTCGGAGGGCATTGAGCGCACCCTGGCCTCCTACCTCAACCTGGCCGGGAAGCGCCCCGCCGATCTGCCCCTGTCCCAGCGCACCGACTACCAGAGTTTCCTGGCCGCCGGGATGCCCGTCGGCGGGATGACCACCGGCGCCGACGGGCGAAAGACCACCGTCCAGGCCCGGTTGTGGGGCGGTGAGGCCGGCGTGGCGTTCGATCCGAACTACCACACCGCGCGCGATGACCTGGAGGCCATCAACGAGGACGCACTGGCGGTGATGGGCTCGGGTGTCGCGTTCGCCGTCGCGACCTACGCGACGTCGATCGAGGGCGTCAACGGCGTGCCTGAGCGCGCGAAACGCCACCGCCGCGCACTCGGCCCCTAACGCAGCGCAGCCGCGATGTGGTCGGCGACGGTCTCGGCGATCCGCAGGGTCTGCGCGTCGTCGGCAGGGGCGTAGCGGCCGGCCGCGGCGTCCCACCGCGCACCCGCGATCTCGCCGTGGTCGGCGGGGAGTTCGACGATGTTCACTGGCCAGCCGAACGCCTCGAGCGCGTTCGCGAACTCCCGGCTTGCGGTCGCGGGGACCACGTCGTCGTTGACGCCGTGCAGGAGCGTGAAGGGCGCGCCGATGCGCGCCGCCGAAAGCCCCTGTGCCGCAGGTTCACCCGAGATCGGGTCGCGTGAGGTGAAGGCGCCGGCCAAGCACACCGTGTGGGTGATGTCGGCACCGAACCGGTCGGCATGGATGGTGAGTCCCGCGGCCGCGGCCGCCCCCAGCGACCATCCGATCAGAGCGAAGCGGCCACCGCCGTCGCTCCACGATTGGGTGAACTCCACCGACCGCAGCAGGTCGGTCCGTCCGCCGTCGTCCGCATGGGAGTTCCAGTCGGGCGCCACCACGCCGAACCCACGCTCGGCCACCAGAGTGGCGAGCGGGCGGACCGCCTCGCGGGCGTCGGTCTGCATCCCGTGCCACAGCAGCACCGCGGGTTGCGCCGGGTCGCCGAACACGTCGGCCCAGCGCCACGGGGCGTACTCAGAAGTCATCATTGAAACAGCCGGTTCCCCCGAATCACGCGATCTGAAACCCGCGATCGACCGCTGTATGGTCGGGGCTTACCGTGTGTCGGGAGGTGACTTGACACGTGCCGTTGACCAACGGCGAATCCTTCGCCGGCTATCGGGTTCTGCGGATGATCGGAACCGGTGGCATGGGCGAGGTCTATCTGGCCGCGCATCCCAGGCTGCCACGGCGGGATGCGCTGAAGGTGCTTCCGGCGCAGATGTCGGCCAACGACGAGTTCCGCGAGCGGTTCAACCGGGAAGCAGACCTGGTGGCCACGCTGTTTCACCCGCACATCATCGGGGTGCACGACCGTGGTGAGGACGACGGCCGGTTGTGGATCTCGATGGACTTCATCGATGGTCCCGACGCGGGCCGACTGCTGCGTGAGCGGTACCCGACCGGGATCCCGCGGGAACAGGTCGTCGAGATCGTCGCGGCGGTCGCCGACGCCCTGGACTATGCCCACCTGCGCGGTCTGCTGCACCGCGATGTGAAGCCCGCGAACATCCTGCTCACCGACCCCGCTTCGGGGGTGCGACGGATTCTGTTGGCGGACTTCGGCATCGCCCGCAGCCTCAACCAGACCCACGGGTTGACCCGGACCAACGCGGTCCTCGGGACCGTCTCGTACTCCTCACCCGAGCAGTTGATGGGGCAGCCCCTGGACGGCCGGTCCGATCAGTACTCGCTGGCGGCGACGGCGTTCGAACTGTTCACCGGGACACCGCTGTTCTCCGATGACAACCCCGCGGTGGTGATCGGGCAGCACCTGAATGCCGCACCGCGTGCGCTGGGTGCATCGCGCCCAGACCTGGCGGATCTGGACCCCGTGATGGCGCGGGCGCTGGCGAAGAATCCCGCGGACCGATTCGCCAACTGCACGCAGTTCGCGCAGGCCCTGGCCACGGCGCGGCGCGTGCCCACGCCGACCGCGCAGCTGCCTCCCGCGATGCGCACCGAACAGGACTGGCTGCTGCCCGCCGCGACGCCCGCCGGGTCTCGGCCTCGCCCGTCCCGGTGGCTGCTGGCAGGTGGTGTGCTCGCAGCGCTCATGCTGGTGCTGGGCTTCGTGCTGTACCTGGGTCCGTCGAACGACCAGCAGGCCGATCCTGTGACTGGGACGTACCCCGCGTCGCCGACGTCCCCGACGGCGACGTCGACCGGGGAGGTGACCTTCGAGGGCATGCGTGACCTGGTGCTCGCGGTGTACGGGGCGTTGCCCGAGAACACCAGTGAAGCCTGGAACATGTTCGACACCAACTACCAGAACAAGACCGGTTACGCCGACTTCCAGAACTTCTGGGCGGGTGTGAAGAAAGTCGAGGTCCTGTCGGTGACACCGCGCGACGACGACAGCGTGGTGGCTCGGCTTCGCTACGTGGTCAAGGGCGGCAAGAACGACACCGAGAACCGCTGGTTCTCGGTGGTCTCGGCGGACGGCAGGCTGCTGGTGTACGACTCCGAACGGATCGGGCCGGGCTGACGCGCTATCCGACCACGTCGTCGGTGCGCACCGCCTCGGGATGACCGCCGCGCAGCGCGCCGAGGCCGCGCATCCCGTGGTAGATCAGCAGTGCCGCGATCGATCCCAGCGCGATACCGGTGAAGGTCAGATCGCCGATCTGCCAAGTGAAGTCGGCGATGCCGATGATCAGCGCGATGGCCGCGGTCATCTGGTTGACCGGCAGGCTGAAGTCGACGCGGTTGGTCAGCCAGATGCGGATGCCCAGCACGCCGACCAGGCCGTAGAGCACGATCGTCGCACCGCCGAGCACGCCGGCCGGAATGGCCGAGATGACCGCACCGACCTTGGGGCACAACGACAGTGCGATCGCGACGAACCCGGCGACCCAGTAGGCCGCGGTCGAGTAGACGCGGGTCGCTGCCATCACGCCGATGTTCTCGGCGTACGTGGTGGTGGCCGAACCGCCACCGGCGCCGGCCAGCACCGTGGCCACACCGTCGGCCGCCAGCGCGCGTCCTGTGAGCGGGTCGGTGTCCACGCCGGTCATCTGCCCGACGGACTTCACGTGCCCGATGTTCTCGGCCACCAGGGCGATCACCGCGGGCAGGAACATCGGCAGCACGGCCAGGGAGAACGTCGGCGTCTGGAACTCCGGCAGGCCCAGCCAACTCGCCGACGCGATGCCCGAGGTGTCGACGTCGCCGAGCGCCCAGGCCAGCAGGTAGCCCAGCACGACGGCCACGAAGATCGCGAGGCGTCCGATCAGGCCGCGGAAGAATGCGAGCGCCCCCACCAGCAACAGCAGTGTGACGAGGCCGACCAGTGGGCCCTTCTCGAAGTTGGTCTTCGCCGCGGGGGCGAGGTTGAAGCCGATCAACGCGACGATCGCGCCGGTGACCACCGGCGGGAGCACGATGTCGATCCAGCGCGTGCCCACGAGGTGGACGACCGCGCCGATGATGATGAGCAGGACGCCGACGGCGATCAGGCCGCCCAGCGCGCTTCCGGACCCCTCGGCGGCGACCGCGGCCGTGACGGGGGCGATGACCGAGAAGCTCGAGCCCAGATAACTCGGCAGGCGATTGCCGGTGATGATCAGGAAGAGCAGTGTCCCGATGCCCGAGAACAGCAGTGTGGTGGCCGGCGGGAATCCGGTCAGGACGGGCACCAGGAAGGTGGCGCCGAACATCGCCACGACGTGCTGTGCACCGATGCCGATGGTTCTGGGCCAGCTCAGACGTTCGTCGGGGCCGACGACGAAGTCAGGTTCGGGTCTGCTGGCGACGGGTTTCCAGGTCAGCGGAATCACGGTTTATGACTACACACCACCGCGGCCCGGATCGCAGCGCAATCGGCGCGTGTCAGGGTGCGGCGGGTGACTCCGCCAGTGCGGTGATGGCGTCGATCACCGCGCCTGGGTTGTCCAGCGGAACGAACGTCCGCGCACCCGGCACCTCGGTGATCGCCGAGTTGGGGAACACCGCGGCCAGGCGGCGGCCCAGGGCGGGCGTGAAGAACCTGTCGGCCGAACCCCACACCAGGCGTACGGGTTTGGTGAACCGGTGCAGGCGCGGCGCGACGTGGGTCAGGTCGGTGGCCGCGATGCCGCGCGCCATGGCCGCCAGATCGCCTGCGATGCGCGGGTCGGTGCGGGCCGGCACCAGCCAGGACGCCGTGAGATCGCGGTCGGCGTGCGTCGCGAGCATGCCGTAACCCGCGGGGGAGTGCCGCAGCGGACGCAGTCGCATCAGGTTGAACAGTGCGGAGATCGTCCGCGGCCCGCGCAGCATCGCGAAGACGGCGTCGAACGGGAACGGCGGGAACGCCTCGAAGGCATCGCAGTTGGTCAGCACGAGCCTGCCGATGCGTTCGGGGTTGGCGTCGATCAGGAACTGGCACAGGCCGCCGCCGGTGTCGTTTCCCACCAGCGTGACGTCGTGGAGGTCCAGGGCCGCGATGAAGTCTCCGATGATTCCGGCCAGGGCAAGTGGGGTCAGGGCCGAGCGGTCGGTGACGGGCGTGGTGTGCGAGCCGAGGGGCAGGCGGGGCATCAGGCAGCGGTGACCGCGTTCTGCCAGGGCGTTCGCGACCTTCGACCACAGTCGTTCGTCGACGATCATGCCGTGCACGAACACGACGGGCGGGTGGGGAGAGTCGATGGGTCCCAGGTCGAGGTAGTCGATCCGGCACTGCTGCAACGTGACGTGTGGCATGGCGGGTTATCCTTTTGCATATTTACAAACTCTGAGTATGAAAGTTACGTGCACACAGTATGGAAGTCAAGAGCTCACCTCGTCGTACCCAGGCGCAGCGCACCGCGACCACTCGCGCGTGCCTGCTTTCCGCGGCCCGCGAACTGTTCGCCACCAGGGGTTTTGCGGACGTGTCCACGCAGCAGATCGTTGAGGCCGCAGGCGTGACGCGCGGTGCGCTCTACCACCAGTTCGCGGACAAGGCCGACCTGTTCACGGCGGTCTACGAGCAGGTCGAGGAGCAGTTGGTGGCCGACGTCGGCGCCGGCATCGCCGCACGCGAACCGGCGGGGCCGTCGGCGGCGATGCGGGTGGGCGCCCGGCTGTTCCTCGAGTGCTGTTCGGCGCCCGAGGTGCAGCAGATCGTCCTCGTGGACGCGCCCACCGTGCTGGGGTGGGACCGGTGGCGCGAGATGGGCGTCAAGTACGGGCTCGGTGTCATCGAGGGCATGCTCGCCGCGGCCGTCGCCGAGGGCGAGATTCCCGCTACGCCCCTGCGCCCCACCGCGCACGTGCTGCTCGGCGCGCTCGATGAGGCCGCGCTCTACGTGTCGCGGGCCGCCGATCCTGAGCGTGCGCTCGAGGAGATGTACGAGGTCTGCGACCGGATCATTGCTGGGATCGCGGGCTGACCACGCGGGTGCCGCGCAGTGCGAGCGCAATCAGCACGCCCGCGCCCACGACCATCATCGGCACCGCCCAGGCCCGTCGCTGCAGCAGTGCCGACTCGCACCGGTCGCGCAGCGGCCCGGCGCCGCCGTCGACGAGTTCAGGATGTGACATGTCGGTGAGAAAGCCTGACCCGCAACGGATCTGCAGGCCGTAGCTGTCGAATTCCGGCAGGTAGACGGGTTGCCACATCAACAGCACGCCGATGCCGAGCACTGCGGCGGCCGCGATCATCGCCAGCAGGCGGCGGGTGGTCAGTTCACCGTTCATCAGATCAACCTCTTTCCGCGTCGCACCCTGATGCGGATGTCCGTCAGCAACAGTTGACTGCCGCCCTGGCGAATGAACTTGGGCAGGAACCGATTCACCAGCGCGACGAACAGGAACAGGCGCTCGAACCACTTCTGCCTGCGGGCCGTCCACGTCACGCCCAGCGCGTCGCGGAACACCGGCGCCAGAAAACCCGTCGTCAGGAACTTCAGCAGGGGGACGTATCCCGGCCGCAGCAGGGGTGTGATCATGCGCAGATTGATGAGGTCGGTGAGATAGTCCCGGACGGTGTCGTCCATCGACACCCGCGCACACGCGGAGTTCCAGTAGTCGTCGAAGCCTGCGCGGGTGGGCGGCCACTGGTCCTCGGTCACCTGAAGCGTGGTCCCCAGGGGGAAGGCCGATCGGTAGAAATCCTCGGCGGCCTGCGGCGTCAACTGGCCGCGCAGCAGCTGATAGGTGTCCTCGAGGCCCACGAAAAGGCATGCCGCAACCCACATCTGGAGATCCCGGTCGAACGCGTTGTACTGCACCGGGCTCCCGGGGGTGGACCTGACCTGCCGGTGCGCGCCGTTGACGGCCTCGCGGTATGCGGACTTGTCCTCCTGGGTGCCCAGGATCGCCACCGCCAGATAGCTGAACGTCGTCCGGGCCCGTTTCCACGGATGGTGCATGAGGCTGCCGGACTCCACCACGCTCTCCGCCACGCCGTGCCCGACGCCGGGCAGCGCCAACTGCATGACCACGTTGGCCGCCCCCGCCGCGAACGACCAGAAGTCCATGGCGTCGGCGACCGTCACCTCGCGGTCGTCCCACCGCGCGGTGCGCCGCGTGATGGTGATGCGGGTGTCGGACGTGGACAGTGCGGGCGCGCTCATGTCATGCAGACGTTGGAGATCAGCAGCACGGGCCAGGACACGATCGATCCCAGGAACGACACCACCAGGTCCGCGCCGGTCAGGTGGTCGAGGTGATCGGTGTGGGTCATCGACCAGATGACGCCGATGATCAGGTACGGCGTGCCGAGAATCAGGCCCAGGCCGATCAGTTCCGCGACCGTGAACTGGTAGCTCAACACCTGGCGCAGCTTCGCGAGCATGTGCGCATCCTTCTCGATCGGCGGGCACGGCGGTCTGACCTCTATGTTAACCACGATTCGCGTTGCCGACGGCGGTATTGGAAGGCCGACTGGAACAGAGGTGGACTGTGCCCATCGCCGCTAGGGTGAGTGCGTGCCGACATCGCGAACCGCTTCGACCGATGGTGTTCGTCGGCGCCCCAAGGACCGAAAAGCCCAGATCGCCAGGGTTGCGGCGGAGGCGTTCAGCGCGCGCGGCTACCACGCGGTGGGCATGGATGACATCGCCGCGGTGCTCGACATCTCGGCCACGGCGCTCTATCGGCACTACGCCAACAAGTACGACATGTTTCGCGCGGCGGTGCTCACGCTCGGGCAGCAACTGGTGGACGCCACGAACTTCTGCGACGAGCCCTCCCCGGACCCCGACGATGAGGACACCGCCCGACTTCAGGCCCGCATCGTCGACTCCATCGTCGACGTGGCGTTGGCCAGTCGGGACTCCGCGGGACTGTACCGCTGGGAGGGTCGCTACCTCGAGGGTGACGATCAGGCCGCCCTGATGGCGCAGATCCGGCTGGTCAACCGTCGGATACAGATTCCGTTGCAGCGGCGCAGGCCGGCGCTGACGTCGTCGGAGCGGTGGACGCTGTCGTCGGCCGCGATGAGCGTCATGGGCAGCATCGCCGACCACCGCGCCAAACTGCCCGCGCCGCAGATCAAGGAGCTCATGCAGCAACTCGTGGGGGCCGTGCTGGAGGCCGAACTGCCCACCGCTGCGGAGGCCGCGGAACAGCCGAGCGTGTCACCTCGGCCAATCGCCGAGACCGCCACCGTCGGCCGGTACGAGGCCGTGCTTCAACAGTCGCTGCTGCTGTTCGACAAGCAGGGGTATCACGAGACCGGGATGGGCCAGATCGCCGCCGCGGTGGGGATTCCGACGTCGGCGATCTATCGCTACTTCTCCGGCAAGCAGGACATCCTGGCCGCGGTGTTTCGGCGTGCCGCCGACCGCGTGTCGGGTGAGCTGACTTCGGTGCTGGCTGGCGTCACCGACCCGCGTGAGGCGCTGCAGCGGTTGATCGAGGCGTACGTGGCCAGCGCCTTCGCCTATCCCGAGCTGTCCTATGTGTATTACACCGAGCGCGTGAACCTGGGCGTCGCCGATCAGGAGATGCTCCGCAATGTGCAGCGCTCGACCGTCGGGTCATGGGCCCGACTGCTCGTCGAGGCCCGCCCGGAGTTCTCCAGCGCGCAGGCCCGCTTCGTCGTGCACGCCGCGATGGCGCTCGTGATCGACCTCGGCAGGCTGGTGTCCTACCAGGATTCCGCGCATGCCCAGGCGTGCGTGCGCCGCATGATGCACGTGACCCTGGGCGTCGAGTCGCGCTAGCGGTTGTTGCGCACCGCGTTGCCGCCCAGATACGCCAGGTACCCGATGGCCCCGACGATCGCGGCGTTGCGGGTCCGTCCGCTGATCAGACCCAGTCCGAGTGCGGTCTCGATGCCGCCGTTGGTGTAGATGTGCTGGCGGGTGCGACGGGGGAAGGCCGACTTGGTGATCGGCTCGAACAGGTTGGGGCTGGTGAAGTGGGCCACCCCCACGCCCGCAAGGCCGAGTCCGAGAACCTTCGTCAATGTTCCCCTGCCGCTTCGCTTCTGGTCAGTCGTCACCAGCGCACAGTATCTTACTCGAGAGTAAGATGGAAGAGTTTGAGGGCCGCGTCGACCGCGACCGCGGGGACGTCGAGTGTCTTGGAGCCCAGATCGTGCCGCCCGCCGGTGATCTCGACGATCTCGGTCGGGCCGGTGACCAGCTCGGCCGCGGTCCGGAGTTCGTCGATGGTGCCGAACGGATCGGACGTGCCGTGTGTGAACACCGTCGGGACCGTGATGGCGGGCAGGTGTTCGGTGCGGGCGCGCTCGGGCTTGCCGGGCGGGTGCAGCGGGTACGAGAACAGCGTCAGGACGTCGACGTGCGCGCCCTCGGCGACGGCCATGGACGTCATCCGTCCGCCGTAGGAGTGCCCGCCGGCGATCACGGGACCGCCCAGCGCGCGTGCCGCCTCAACAGCCTCGGCGACGCCGGCCTGATCGGCCTTGGCCGACCCCGACGGCGGGCCCTTGGGGCGACGGCGCCGGTAGGGCAGGTTGTAGCGCACCGCGAGCCACCCGCGACTGGCCCACTCGTCGCAGAGGCGGATGAGCATCGGCGACTCCCGGTTGCCGCCTGCGCCGTGGGTCAACACCACGGTGCCCTGCGGCGTGCCGTCGGGTTCGTGCGCAACACCCGCGATGGCCTCGAGGTCGATCACGGCGAGACCTGCAGGCGGAACAGTGCCGACACCGGGCCGTGGCCCGCGCCAAGCGGGTAGGCCGCGCGGAGGCATTCGGTGACCCACGATTTGCCGAACTCCACCGCATCCGGCACCGAAAAACCGTGCGCCAGCGCCGAGGCCGTCGCCGCCGCCAGGGTGTCACCGGCGCCGTGGTCGTGGGGCGTGGGCACGCGTGGTTTTTCGTACTCGTGGAAGTCCGTGCCGTCGAACAGCAGGTCAGGGCTCATCTTCGAGGACCGCAGATGTCCGCCCTTGACCAGCGCCCACTGCGGGCCCAGGGCGTGCAGGGCGCGTGCGGCCTCGCGCTGCGACTTCTCGTCGACGACGTCGATGTCGACGAGCAGGCGGACCTCGTCGAGGTTCGGCGTGACCAGGGTGGCCAGCGGAAACAGTTCGTTGCGCACCGAATCCAGGGCCGACGGGTGCAACAGGGGATCACCATGCATCGATGCGCACACCGGGTCCACGACCAGCGGGACCTGTCCGGCCAACCCCTCCGAGCGCCAGGTCTCGGCGACGGCCCCGATGATCTCCGAGGAGGCGAGCATCCCGGTCTTGGCGGCCTGGATGCCGATGTCCGAGGTCACCGCGCTGATCTGATCGGCCACAATGTCGGTCGGGAGCTCGTGAAAGGCTTTGACGCCCAACGAGTTCTGGACCGTCACCGCCGTCATCGCGACGCAGCCGTGGATCCCGAGCATGGCGAAGGTGCGCAGGTCGGCCTGAATGCCTGCGCCACCTCCGGAGTCCGACCCGGCGATGGTCATGACCCGCAGCGGCGTCTGCGTCGGCGGGGTGAGCGGTAACAGGTTCACGGTGTCGATTCTGCCAAGGGGAGGTAGACGCGGTTGCCGTGGTCGGCGAACTCCTGCGACTTCTCGGCCATCGCGTCGCGGATGTCCTGCGTGATCCGCATCGAGCAGAACTTCGGACCGCACATGGAACAGAAGTGCGCGGTCTTGGCGGGCGCGGCGGGAAGGGTCTCGTCGTGGAACTCCCGGGCGGTGTCGGGATCCAGGGACAGGTTGAACTGATCCTCCCAGCGGAACTCGAAGCGGGCTTTGGACAGCGCGTCGTCGCGTTGCTGGGCCCGCGGGTGGCCCTTGGCCAGATCGGCCGCGTGGGCCGCGATCCGGTAGGCGATCACGCCGTCCTTGACGTCCTTGCGGTTGGGCAGGCCAAGATGCTCCTTGGGGGTGACGTAACAGAGCATCGCGGTGCCGGCCTGGGCGATGATGGCCGCGCCGATCGCCGAGGTGATGTGGTCGTAGGCGGGCGCGATGTCAGTCGCCAACGGGCCCAGCGTGTAGAACGGGGCCTCCTCGCAGAGTTCCTCCTCGAGGCGGACGTTCTCGACGATCTTGTGCATCGGCACGTGGCCGGGCCCCTCGATCATCACCTGCACGCCATGGCTTTTCGCGACCTTGGTGAGCTCGCCCAGGGTGCGCAGTTCGGCGAACTGGGCGGCGTCGTTCGCGTCGGCGATGGAACCCGGACGCAGTCCGTCGCCGAGGGAGAACGTCACGTCGTAGCGCGCCAGGATCTCGCAGAGGTCCGCGAAGTGCGTGTAGAGGAACGATTCGGTGTGGTGCGCCAGGCACCAGGCCGCCATGATCGATCCGCCGCGACTGACGATCCCGGTGACGCGTTCGATGGTCAGCGGGATGTGTCGCAGCAGCACCCCGGCGTGCACCGTCATGTAGTCGACGCCCTGTTCACACTGCTCGATCACGGTGTCGCGGTAGACCTCCCAGGTCAGTCGCGTCGGGTCGCCGCCGACCTTCTCCAGCGCCTGGTACATCGGCACGGTGCCGACCGGGACGGGGGAGTTGCGCAGAATCCACTCGCGGGTCTGATGGATGTCGGCACCCGTGGACAGGTCCATGATGGTGTCGGCACCCCATCGGGTGGCCCACACCATCTTGTCGACCTCCTCGGCAATCGACGACGTCACCGCGGAATTGCCGATGTTGGCGTTGACCTTCACCGCGAACGCCTTCCCGATGACCATCGGTTCGGCCTCGGGATGGTTGTGGTTGGCGGGGATGACCGCGCGGCCCGCAGCGACCTCGTCGCGCACGAGTTCCGCTGGGACACCTTCACGTTCGGCGATGAACGCCATCTCGCTGGTGATCTCGCCCGCCCTGGCCCGCTGCAGTTGCGTGCCGCGGTCGGTGACCACGTTCGGTCTCGGCGGCAGGCCGTTGGTCAAGTCGATGGTCGCGGTGGGGTCGGTGTAGGGCCCCGAGGTGTCGTAGAGGTCGAGGTGCTCGCCGTTGGTCAGGTGCACTCTGCGGAACGGCACGCGCGACCCGTCGGGCAGATCGCGCCTGCCCTTGGTGCTGCCCGAGATGGGCCCGGTGGTCACGGCGGAAATGGGTACAGCCATCTTCATCACTCCCTACGCCGGCATTACCCGGTCAGGTTCATCCGGTCGACGGCCCCAGCCGTCCTCTCAGCACGCTCGGTGCGCGCTCCCGTGGTTACGGGCCCAACCTAGCGCATGGTCACGCCGGGTGCGGGGAATAGGGATTGCTTGGAGATGATTTGTATAGCTAATATATGTGAATTCTGACGAGATGACGAGGCTGATGACGACCGACACCGAGACGACGACTGCCGAGGTCGCGACCGCGCGCCGGCGCATCCAGATGGACCACGACCACCCGAACTACAAGTGGGTCGTGCTGTCCAACACCACCCTGGGCACGCTGCTGGCGACCATCAACGCCTCGATCGTCCTGATCTCGCTGCCAGCCATCTTCCGCGGCATCGGGTTGAACCCGCTGGCGCCGGGCAACGTCGGCTACCTGCTGTGGATGCTGATGGGTTATCTGGTCGTCACGGCCGTGCTCGTGGTCCCGTTCGGCCGCCTCGGCGACATGCTGGGCCGGGTCCGCATCTACAACCTGGGCTTCGTCATCTTCACCCTGGCCGCGATCGCGGTGTCGTTCGACCCGTTCCACATGGGGGCGGGAGCCGTGTGGCTGATCGCGTGGCGCGTGATCCAGGGGATCGGCGGCGCCATGCTGATGGCGTCGTCGTCGGCGATCCTGACCGACGCCTTCCCGGCCAATCAGCGGGGAGTGGCGTTGGGCGTCAACATGGTTGCCGCGGTCGCCGGCTCGTTCCTCGGTCTTCTGATCGGTGGCGTGCTCTCCGAGATCCACTGGCAGGCCGTGTTCTGGGTCGGGGTGCCGATCGGCATCCTCGGCACGGTGTGGAGCCTGAGGTCGCTGCGTGAGATCGGCACGCGCACTCCTGGGCGGATCGACTGGGCGGGCACGCTGACCTTCGGCGTCGGACTGACCGTGCTGCTGCTGGGTATCACCTACGGCATCCAGCCCTACGGCAACGCGTCCACCGGGTGGGGCAATCCCGCGGTGCTCGGTTCGATCGGCGTGGGCCTGGCACTGCTGGTGGCGTTCTGCGTGATCGAGCTCAAGGTCGACCAGCCGATGGTGGACATGCGGTTGTTCAAGTCGACGTCGTTCGGCATGGGCAACCTGGCCGGACTGATGTCCTCGGTGGGCCGCGGCGGGCTGCAGTTCATGCTGATCATCTGGTTGCAGGGCATCTGGTTGCCGCTGCACGGGTACACCTTCGAGTCCACGCCGCTGTGGGCCGCGATCTACATGCTGCCGATCACGGTGGGCTTCCTGATCGCCGGCCCGATCGCCGGATCGCTGTCCGACAGGTTCGGTGCGCGTCCCTTCACCGTGGGTGGCATGGTCATGATGGCCGTGACGTTCGTGGCGCTGCTGCTGATCCCGGTGAACTTCGACTACTGGGTGTTCGCGGTCCTGATCTTCTTCAACGGGTTGGGCGGCGGCATCTTCACCGCACCCAACACCGCCGCGATCATGTCGAGTGTGCCCGCGGCGCAGCGTGGGGCCGCCTCGGGTGTGCGTGCGACGTTCTTCAACGCCGGTTCGTCGTTGTCGATCGGGATCTTCTTCTCGCTGATGATCGTTGGGTTGGCCGGCACGCTGCCGGGCGCGTTGAGCAGTGGTCTTCAGGCTCAAGGTGTTTCGGCCGCCGTGGCGCAGGATGTCGCTGACCTGCCACCCGTCGGCAGTCTGTTCGCGGCCTTCCTGGGCTACAACCCGGTCGCCGAACTGCTCGAACCCTCTGGCGCGCTTCATCATCCGGGGGTCAATGTCGACGTGCTGACCGGGCAGACGTTCTTCCCCGAGTTGATCACCGGACCCTTCCATGCCGGTCTCGTCGTGGTGTTCGGCGCCGCCGCGATCATGATGGTGATCGGTGGAATCGCCTCAATGTTCAATGCTGGCCGTTATGGCACCGAACCCTCGGAAAGCTAGCGGAACAGCGCACCGCGCAGGAAGAACCGGTCGCGGTCACGCGTGATGATCGCGCCCACCGGCAGCTGCGCGGCGATCTCCAGGTTGTCGTCGGCGACGTTCTCGGCCCAGTCCGCCGGCCAGCCGCCGTCGCCGAGGCTGGTCTCGAAAGCCAGCACCACCTCGTCCCGTGTCATGGCGGAGTCGACCACCACCGCGGTGGTGGTCGCCCGGTGTGAGGCGGCGCCCGCGAAGCCTCGACCGCACCCGCAGGGACCCTGCGGGTCGTTGACGTCGCGATCGCACGGTTCCTGGATCCAGACCAACTCGCGCTCCACACAGTAGTGGTAGTCGCGCGGGCTGGTGCCCTGCGTGAGTGCCGTTGCGACAAGGATTTTCATGCTCTGGGGCCCTCCTAGAACGGTGGTTCTTCGGTGTCGTCGATGGGTGGTGGGGGTGGTGGTTTCCAGTCGGGGGGCAGGGTTTCGGGTTCGGGTGGGTCGTTGACCCAGGTGCACCAGGGGCTGGTGGAGGGGGTGCCTTTGAACAGGTGCAGCATTCTGCGCACGTGGTTGCGCCATTGGCGTTGGTCGATCTCTTGGCGGCGGGCGGCGTTGAGGCGGCGTTGTTCGGCGTTGCGGGGCCGTTGGGCGGCCAGTTGCGCGCGGGCCTGGGCGCGACGAGCGGCCTTGTCGCGTTGGGGGTGGCGGCGTCGTGGTGGTGGCGGTGGGCCGAAGGGGTTGGGGGCTGGTGGTGGGCCGAGCAGGTCGGGGGCCGGTGGTGGGCCGAGCAGGTCGGGGGCCGGTGGTGGGCCGAGCAGGTCGGGGAACAGTTCGGCTCCGGCGGGGGTGGTTTCGTAAGTCCGGCCCGTCGGTGAGGTCCACACGATGGTTCCGTCCCGCAGTTGGTGGTCGGTCCAGTCGAGGAAGGTTTTGTCGCGGTGGTGTTCGCGGCAGTAGCAGCCCAGATTCCAGGGCGCGGTCGGTCCGCCGGCGGCGGGGTTGGTGTGGTGGAACGGGGTGGTGTGGTCGAGGTCGGCGAACCAGGCGGGGCGGTCACAGCCGGGGAAGCGGCAGGTCAGGTCGCGGGTCTTGATGAACCGCGCCAGCGCCGCTGACGGGGTGTAGGTGTGCGCCTGGGCGGTGGTGAGGGTGGGGCAGGACACGGGGCGCAGCAGGGCGGTCGGCACCAGGTCGCGGACCTGGGCGGCGTCGATGATCCCGAAGCCCTGCAGGTAGCCGGGCTGATCACTGTCGCCGGAGACCGTGGCCGCAGACGCGATGACGTTGATCACGGTGCGCACCGCCGGCACCCCCGCGGCACCGGTGGCCGCGCCGCCTGCACGGGCACCTGCCCCGCGGGAAACCGCTGCCGCCGCGGCGTCGGCGGCGGCCGTGTGGGCCGCGGTGCGGCTGGCGCATTGGGCCTGTCCGCAGTCGCAGCTCAGCAGCTGGTCTTGGTTCAGGGCGGTCAGGGCGTCGGCGCGGCGCTGCCGCAGCGTGCGGGAATCGGCGGCGCACACCGCGGTGCCCATCGCTGAGAGGCGGGCGTCGAGTGCTGCAGCGGCCGGGGCGGTGAGGATGCCGCGCAACTGGGCCGTGCCGTCGGGTTTGGCGATGATGATGACGTGGCGCCCGGCCTCGGCGTGCACGCGGCGTTCCTTGGCGGCCTCGGGGTCCAGGCTGTGGATGGCCGCGTCGACGGTGTCGATGACCCTTCGCCGCGACCACGACGACCAGGTGGTGAGCTTCTGGCTCATCTGGGCGTCGATCTGGGGCATCAGGGTGGCGGTGACGTGTTCGGTGCGGGTCAGGATGAGTTTGACGGTGGGCCAGTCGACGTCGCCGCCGCGCAGCAGCGCCCCCACCAGCGGCAGGCGGGTGTCGAGGGCTTCGGCGTGGGCGACGGTGTCCTGGGCCAGTTTGGGCGCCAGGTTCAGGGCGGCGCCGATCTCGGCGCTGGTGCGGGTCAGGCCGGTGATGATGCAGTAGCCGGGGTCTGGATCGTCAGCCTCGGCCTCAGCGGTGCGGTGTTCGACCAGGCGGGCGATGGCGGCCATGCGGCGGCCGATGAGCATCGTCTCGAAGCGGTGGCACGCCTCGATCTCGGTGAGCAGCCCGTCCGGCGAATCATCATCGAACACATGTTCGAGTATGCCCTCACCCGCCGACAGATCACGCACGTCAAGCCAGCGACTGTGGACCAAGTCGCAACTGTGGACAACCCCGGATCTGGGCGGCGGAAGTAGACGGGAGCCGGGGCCGCGGTGACGGTGGCGACGACGGTTGGCGATAGCTGGTGACGGTGGCGTGGCCCAACCAGAGGTCGGGTCGGGGGGTGGAGCTGAGTGAGGGGTGAGCTGAGTGGGTGAGGCGTGAGCCGTTCGGGTGAGGGCCGTCAGGCCACAGCGGCGCAGCGGCGCCGAACGTCAGATATCGATCAGCACCGGCGCATGATCACTCGGCGCGATGCTGCCCTTCTTCCCGGGGCGCCTTTCATCCTTGACGATCTCGGCATGCGTCACGCGCTGCGCCAGCGCCGGTGAGCCCAGAATGAAGTCGATGCGCATCCCGCGCCGCTTCTGGAACGCCAACTGCGTGTAGTCCCAATACGTGTAGATGCCGGGACCGGGCGTGAACGGCCGCACCACATCGGTGAACTGGGCATCGCCCATCGCCTGGAACGCGGCCCGCTCAGGCTCGGACACGTGCGTCCTACCCTCGAAGGCGGCCATGTCCCAGACGTCCTCATCGAACGGCGCGATGTTCCAGTCTCCCACCAGTGCGATCGGCGCGCTCGGGTCGTCGGCGACCCAACTGGCAGCGGATTTCTGAAGTGCGGCAAGCCATTCGAGCTTGTAGGCGTAGTGCGGATCCTCCAGGCTGCGGCCATTGGGCACGTACAGGCTCCACACCCGCACCCCGCCGCACGTGGCGCCGAGTGCACGGGCCTCTGCGGCCGCCTCCACGTCAGGCTTGGCCGACCAGGTCGGTTGCCCCTCGAATCCGACCTCGACGTTGTCCAACCCCACACGCGAGGCGATCGCGACGCCATTCCACTGGTTGAGCCCGACATGGGCGATCTCATAGCCCAGCGCGGCGAACGGCATGCTCGGGAACTGCGCGTCGGTGCACTTCGTCTCCTGCATGGCCAGCACGTCGACATCGGCGCGCTCAAGCCAGTCGACCACGCGATCCACTCGAGTGCGGATGGAGTTCACGTTCCAGGTCGCCAAGCGCATGGCGTAAATCCTAGGGGGCGCCGCCGACGCGCCGGATCAGTGCTGCGGCTGCCAGTACCGACACCCGTGATGCAGGCGGAAGCCCATCGACGTGTACAGCGCGACGGCGGCGTCGTTGTCGGCCAGCACCTGCACGTACGCGCGCTGCGCACCGTGGGCGGCACCCCAGGCGGACAGCGACTCGCACAGTGTCCGGGCATGCCCGCGCCGGCGCTGCTCCGGCGCGACGCGCACCGAGGAGATGCCGAGCCAGCGGGTGCCGTCTGGAGCGGCGGTCACCGCGCCGCGACCGACTGCGGCGTCGCCGATCCGGGCGAACGTCACCTCGCCGTCGATGACAGCCGAGAGGACGTCGACCGGAACGTCGCGTTCGTAGATTCGCAGCCAGTCCGCGTCGGGGAGCGCCGCATGAGCCACCGACGCAGGTACCACCGAAGCAGGAGCCACCGACGCGCTAGCCGAACCCGAATCGTGCTCGTCGACATCGCGGACCATGACCCGCGTGTGCTTGACGCCGTCGGCGCGCACGGGCAGCAAGCGCTCCGGCAGCGCCACCCAGGGCGGCAGATCACGCTGCCGGTACCAGTCGGCGATCTCCAGCAGGTCGGACAACTTGGCCGAGACATCGAGCGGGACAGCGGAATTCGCTCGGCTGGTGACTCCACGCCCGAAACGCAGCAGCCAGCCGTTCAGCCACTGCTGCTCGACACCCGGCCAGGCCAGCGCCGCGGCGTGTTCCAACGCGCGGATCTCCGAGGTCCGGACGGGGGAGTGGGAGAGCTCACGGACGGCGACGACGTCGGCCGCCGCCACAGTCACGATCTCACCGGACTTGGTGCGCACCAGGACTTCTGTCCCCACCGCGACGAGATGCCCGACGACGTCGGTCAACGGCTTGGCCGACCCCGGCGGAAGCCGGTGGCGCAGGCTGACCCGGGAACCCACCGCGGGCAGTTCGACCATCAGTGACCGAACGGGTCCGGGTCCTCACCCGGCATCCACGTCAGCCCCGGCACACCCCAGCCGTTGCGTTTGACGGTCTTCTTGGCGGCCCTGGCGTGCCTGCCGACCAGCATGTCGACGTACAGGAACCCGTCGAGGTGGCCCGTCTCGTGCTGCAGCATGCGCGCGAACAGTCCGTTGCCCTCGAGCGTGATCTCGTTGCCCTCGGCGTCCAGGCCCGTCACCCGAGCCCAGTCCGCGCGGCCCGTCGGGAACGATTCGCCGGGGACCGACAGACAGCCCTCGTCGTCGTTGTCGGGGTCGGGCATGGTCTCCGGGATCTCGGAGGTCTCCAACACGGGGTTGATCACCACGCCGCGCCGGCGCGCGGTCTGGCCGCGATCGTCGGCGCAGTCATAGACGAACAGTCGGAGGCCGACGCCGATCTGGTTGGCGGCCAAGCCAACCCCGTGCGCGGCGTCCATGGTGTCGTACATGTCCGCGATCAATTCCGGCAGATCGGCCGGGAGCGAACCGTCCTCACCGACGGCCACGGGCTGGGTCGGATTGTGCAGGACGGGATCGCCCACGATCACGATTGGTCTGACTCCCATGGTCGGTTAGCTTAAGTCAGCCGACTCGCGGCGTTTGTTGCCGTCTCAACTCCCGCTGCCGTGGTTGAATGTTCGCGCAGTACTCAGCGGTGATTTCTCAGTGGCGAAAGGGCCAAAAACGAATGGACGGCTCCATGGCGAGGGCACAGCGGTCGGGTGATGACGCTGAGCTCACCGATGGGCTGACCCGCCGCGAGCACGACATCCTCGCCTTCGAACGGCAGTGGTGGAAGTACGCCGGTTCCAAGGAAGACGCCATCAAAGAGCTGTTCTCCATGTCGGCCACCCGGTACTACCAGGTGCTCAACGCGTTGGTGGACCGCCCCGAGGCGCTTGCCGCCGATCCGATGCTGGTCAAGCGCCTGCGCAGGCTGCGCGCCAGCCGCCAGAAGGCTCGCGCCGCACGCCGCCTGGGTTTCGAAGTCACCTGACCGCTCGCGGTGGCGGTTCGGAGTAGGCCCGTCGCAACGTTAGGCTGGTCCCGATGAATGAGCGTGTCCCGGACTCATCCGGCCTCCCCCTGCGCGCCATGGTGATGGTGCTGTTGTTCCTCGGCGTCGTCTTTCTGCTCGTCGGATTCCAGGCGCTGGGCTCGGGAGACGACTCCAGCGACGACACCGCGTCGACCCCCACCGTGACGACCTCGGCGGCGCCGGCGCCGGCCCCCGAGTCGGACGAGGCCGCGCCCGACGCGCCCAGGGCCGATGTGCGGGTCTACAACATCTCTGAGGTGGCCGGCGCGGCCGATCGCACCGCCACGCGACTGCGCGACGAGGGCTGGAACGTCACCGAGACCGGCAACCTGACGCTGCCCGACGTCCCGGTCACCACAGTGTTCTACGGCCCCGCGGAGGGCGAGCGCGAAGCCGCTGAGGAAGTCGGGCGGATTCTGGAGGCCCCAGTGGAAGCCCGGATTCCGGATCCCCAGGTCTTGGACCAACCGCCGGGCGTTGTTGTTGTGGTCACAGGATAAGCTGCTGCGCATGGTCAAGACCGCCGTGAAATCCGCCTCAGTCGCAGTCCTTGCCGCCCCTGTCGCGCTCCTGGCAGCGTGCTCGCCGCCGGGACAGGTTCCCAGCGACGCCCCGGCGACCACCCCGTCGATCTGGACCGGTTCGCCGGCGCCGTCGACTCCCGGTGGGCATGGGTCGGAAGGCGGCCACGGTGCGGCGGCCGGTTCGCTGCTGGTGCCGATCAACGACGCCTCGGGTGCTGAGGTCGCGACCGCGACGTTCGAGTTCAGCTCCGGGTACGCGACGGTGACGGTGGAGACCACCGGCACCGGCAAGCTGGCTCCCGGCTTCCACGGTCTGCACATCCACTCGGTCGGCAAGTGTGAGCCGAACTCGGTGGCGCCCAACGGTGGCGCGCCCGGCGACTTCAACTCCGCCGGTGGCCACTTCCAGGTGCCCGGCCACAGCGGACACCCCGCCAGCGGCGACCTGAGCTCGCTGCAGGTGCGCGAGGACGGCTCGGCCAAGCTGGTGACCACCACCGACGCCTTCACCGAAGAGGACCTGTTGGCCGGCGGCAAGACCGCGATCATCATCCACGAGAAGGCCGACAACTTCGCCAACATCCCGCCGGAGCGCTACAACCAGGTCAACGGAACGCCCGGCCCCGACGAAACCACCATGGCCACCGGTGACGCGGGCAAGCGGGTGGCCTGTGGTGTCATCACCGGCGAGTAGTCGGTTCGACCCCCACCGGAACCGGATCGATTTCGCCGGCTCCTACCGGCCGACGGTCGGCGTCGAATGGGAGTTCGCTCTCGTCGACGCCGCCACCCGGGACCTGAGCAACGAAGCTGCGCAGGTGATCGCTGAACTCGGCGAGAACCCGCACGTTCACAAGGAACTGCTGCGCAACACCATCGAGGTGGTCACCGGCATCTGCCGTAATTCGGCCGAGGCGATGGACGACATCCACTCGACGCTGCGCACCGTTCAACAGGTGGTGCGCGGCCAGGGCATGGAATTGTTCTGTGCCGGAACGCATCCCTTCGCCACGTGGTCCACGCAGCAGCTCACCGACGCGCCGCGGTACGCCGAACTGATCAAGCGCACGCAGTGGTGGGGCCGGCAGATGCTGATCTGGGGTGTGCACGTGCATGTCGGGGTGTCGTCGGCGCACAAGGTCATGCCGATCATCTCGTCGCTGCTCAACCATTACCCGCACCTGCTCGCGCTGTCGGCGTCCTCGCCGTGGTGGGAGGGCGAGGACACCGGTTACGCCAGCAACCGGTCGATGATGTTCCAGCAGTTGCCCACCGCGGGCCTGCCTTTCCAGTTCCAGACCTGGTCGGAGTTCGAAGGTTTCGTCGCCGATCAGAAGAAGACCGGCATCATCGACCACATCAACGAGGTCCGGTGGGACATCCGGCCGTCGCCGCATCTGGGCACCATCGAGGTGCGGATCTTCGACGGCGTCTCCAACATTCGGGAACTCTCGGCGCTCGTCGCACTCACGCACTGCCTGATCGTGGACCTCGACCGGCGCCTCGACGCGGGTGAAGCGCTGCCGACCATGCCGCCCTGGCATGTGCAGGAGAACAAGTGGCGGGCCGCGCGGTACGGTCTCGACGCGATCATCATCCTCGACGACGAGAGCAACGAACGCCTGGTCACCGAGGACCTCGACGACCTGCTGACCCGGCTGGAGCCCGTCGCACGATCGCTGGAGTGCACTGAGGAACTGGCCCGCGTCGCCGACATCCCCCGGGTGGGCGGGTCGTATCAGCGACAGCGCCGCGTCGCCGAGGAACACGACGGCGACCTGCGGGCCGTCGTCGACGCCCTTGTCGCAGAACTCGACACCGACACATAACGAGTTCGTGATGCAGACACCGATGTTCCCGCTGCAGTCCGCCTTCCTGCCGGGCGAGGCACTGCCATTGCGGGTGTTCGAACCGCGTTACGGCGCACTGGTGCGGGATTGCCTGGCCGCCGACGACCCGGCGTTCGGTGTCGTGCTCATCGCCCGAGGACGCGAAGTGGGCGGCGACGATGAACGCGAGGACATTGGCGCGCTCGCCCACATCGTCACCTTCGCAGATCACGGGAACGGCCAGTACCAACTCAGATGCGTTGTGCGGGAACGGTTCCGGGTCACCGAATGGCTGCCCGACGATCCCTATCCGCGTGCGGCGATCGAGTTGTGGCCCGATGAACCCGGGGGCGTCACGGCCGACGACATCGGGGCGGTCGAGGATCAGATCATGCGGCTGATGGAGCGCATCGCCTCGGCCCGGAACACGCCGACGCCTCCGCGCGACGCCGTCTTCGGTGATATGCCGGAAGACCCGGGAAGTCGGCTGTACGCGCTGGCGACGGTGCTGCCGATGAACCCCGCCGACCGGTACGCGGTGTTGGCCGCGCCGTCACCCGCGACGCGCCTGCCCGCGTTGCGTGAAGCCGTCGAGACGGTGGCCGCCATGGTCGAGTTCCAACTGTCTGGCGACTGACCGGGGGATCACAGCCCGTCGCAGGCCTCGGCCAGCCAGACCGGCATCAGGCCCGGACCGTTGATGCCCTGCAGGCGACGGCGGACCTCCGCGGCGAGACGACGTGCGTCGGCGTCCCGGCCCTGTGCGCGGCGCGCGTGGATGAGTTCGATCAGCAGCGGAACCACCGCACCCGTGGCGTCCTTCTCGGCGGACACTCCGGCGATGATCTTGTGCCCGGCCTCGGCCTCGGCCGCCGCGGAGTCGGTCCGGCCCAGTAGTCGATATGCCCGCGCCGAGGACGCCCACGTGTTGGCCGACTGCGGCACGCGGTGCAGGCGCGACCTGCTGCGGATCTCGTTGGCTCGCAGCACCGCGGCCAGTCCTGCCGCGCGGTCGCCGCGCTCGGCGAGCACCACGGCCTTGATCGCCCATGCACCGGCCTGCGCGATGGGGTGATCTGGCAGGTGGGCTGAGGACAGGACCTGATCGGCCAGTGACAGCACCTCGTCCGTCGGCCCGCCGACACGCAGTCGCAGCAGCGCGAGGGAGGCGCCCTGCATGGGTGCCCACGGGTCGTCGGGCGGACACAGGGCGAAGCCCGAGCAGGCCCACTGCAGGGCGCGTTCGACCTCGCCGAAGTTGAACGCGCCGCGCACGAACATCAGCAGCGAACGGGTCAGCGTCGCCTCCGACGCGGCGGACAGTGCCTCGACCGTCGCCACCCACGCATCCATGTCGTCCTGCTCCCCGCGCAGACCCGCAACTGAGGCCATCGCCAGGCTCAACGTTGGAGAGCGGGTCAACAGGTCAGGCGGCAGCTTGTGCAGCCACTGCGACACCACCGCGCCCTGATTGCTGATGTTGAGGAACATCGGGTAGATCTTCGAGATCAGGCGCGCGGCCCGCTGGAATTCACCGGCCTCGACCAGGTGGTGCACCGCCGCGGGCAGGTGTCCGTGCTCCTCGCACCACGCGGCGGTGCGGATGTGCCGGGACGCCAACCCCTCCGACGCGCCGACCCGGGCCCGCAGCACGCCCGCGAACACATGGTGCAGGCGCTTCCAGTACCCGACGTCGTCGAGTTCGATCACGAACATGTTGTCGGCCAGTTCATCGAGCAGGCGCTGCGAGTCCGCGGCCTGCCGCACGAAGTCGCACAGATCGGCGTTGAAGCGTTCCAGCAGCGCGATCTCCTCGAGGAAGCGCACGTGCGCGGGTTCCAGAAAAGCCAGCACCTCTTCGGAGAAGTACTCGTGGGTCTGACGGTCGGGGCGCGAGAGCGACTGCAGGACAGACGTCGCGGGTGCACCACTGCGCAGCGCCATGCCCGTCAGGTAGATCCCGGCGGGCCAGCCGTCGGTCTGGGCGACGACGGTGTGGATCTCGGCCGGCGCCAACGGCACCCCGAGCCGGTCGATGAGCAGCGCCGCGGTCTCGTCCTCGTCGAAGGCCAGGTCCTCGGTGTTGAGGATGACCAGGTGTCCACCCATCGCGAGCCTCGCCGTGGACATCTGCGGGCGCGTGCGGGAGCACAGCAGCAGCCGGCACTGCGCCGGGCTGACGTGTGTCAGGAACCACTGCAGTTGGCTCATCACCGCGGTGCCGGAGATGTTGTGCAGATCGTCGACGACGACCGTGAGCGGTTCGGTGCGCGCCGAGAGTGCATCGGCGGCGTCGATCAGTGCGGTGTCGAGACTGCCGCCGCCCACGAGGCGACCGAGCAGTTCGTCGCCGAAATCGGGGACCGAGGTCCGGGCCGCGATCAGGACAGCGGTCCAGAACCTGCTGGGTTCGTCGTCGTCGGCGTCGAGTGACACCCAGGCGCCCACGCCGGGAAGGGTTTTGAGCAGTTCGGCCGCCAGGATGGACTTGCCGCTGCCGCCCGGCGCGCTCAGCAGGATGTGCGGGCTGTCCGCGCCCGGCAGCAGGCTGAGCGGACGGGTGCGTGGCACGTGCTCGTCCCGGGCGTCGGGGCGGCGGAACTTGGTCAGCGGGTACAGCGCCGAGACGTCGATGGCGCCGCTGCGGGTGGCGACCGGCGCGTGTTTGGCTCCCACGACATCGTCGAGGCTGGCGCCGGCCTCCCATGCGTCGAACAGCGCGCGCAGGGACGCCAGCGAGAACCCTTCGGCCTGCAGTGCCTGGATGGCGGCCATCCGATCCAGATGGATCTCCTCGTAGAACCCGGTGCGGCCCACCATCCGCGGTGGCGGCAGGATTCCGCGTTCGTGATAGGCGCGCACGTTACGGGCCGACGTGTTCGTCGCTCTAGCGAACTCGTCGATCGTCATTCCGTCGGCCAATAGTGCCACCCATCCTGCCCCCGTATGCAGCCATCAGCGAGTCTAGCGTGAGTTGCTGGTTCGGGTGCCATCAGGTGATGGCTCATGGGTTTGACCATTGCGCACGGCTGATGATCAGGGTCACATGGCTGATGTGGAGAGCGTGAAGTCAGACCTCTCGGTGGTGTCGACGTGTGACCAGAAGGCGCGTCTTCATGACCTTTCTGCCCTGTGTGCGAGAAGGCCCAGGCCCTACGGGCCGCGCGCAGGCCGGCAGTGGCGACCCCTTGGGGCGCAGGCAATGTTCGCCAGGGTGTGGGCCTCGGGGTGTCGATTTCGTGTAGTCCAGTTTGCTGCGTCGCGGGGGTGGGAGGCGCTGGCTGAGTGGAGATCGGCGGCTTACCCCGGCGTCAGTATGTCTGCGGGACCGACCTCCGGTGGGGCGCTGGCAAACCTGGCTATCGGACACTGGCGGCGCGACGTGTTTGCGACCGATTCAACCGCGGGGGCCCGACGGTGACGGTGGCGGGCGGTGAGGCCGTGCGGGGCCTGATCGTGACTGCACTGACGAATGCGGGGCCGACCCTGTCCACGAGCCAGCTGCGTCGGCACCTCGACGAGAACTTCAACGTGGCGGTGATGAACGAGACCCTTTATCGCAGCCTGGCGATCCTGGAGAAGCGAGGTGAGGTGGTCAAGCTCGAGAGTCGGGGCCGGAATGCGCTGTGGAAGTTGTCGGCCGACGCGGACCTGACGGCCGCGAAGGTGGCACCGTCCCGGGAGTGGCAGGCCGGCACCGACTGCATCATGATCATCCGTGTCGACGGCACCCTGCTGCACGCCAACCGGGCCGGCTGTGTGGCGATGAAACTCCCCGAGGACGAGGTCGAATTCGGGATGCCGTGGCTCGAACTGCTGCCGGAGGAGATCCGCGGCCGGGGCCTGCGCGCGCTGCACAGCGCGGTCGGTGGTGACCGCGCCACGTTCGTCGGCATGACGACGCGCCGCGGCGGCAGCCTGCAGTACTGGGAGAACCTGTTGTCGCCGATCATCGACTCCGACGGTCAGGTCCGTCAGATCCTGTGCATCGCACGCGACATCACCGCAGACCTGCACCGGAGCGGACGTTCGCCACAGGGTGGCCGGCGGAACGGTGTGGACCGCCACGCCGGGAGTGTGCGGGCATTGGCCGGCATCGGTGGCTCCTTCGCCGACCGTCTCAACCGACTGTTCGCCGCGATCCGGGCCCCCGGTAACGGTGCCTACACCAATTCCGAGGTGCTGCGGGCGCTCGCCGAGAAGGGCGTGCACGTCTCAGCGCCGTACATGTCCCAACTTCGCAGCGGCGTGCGCAGGCGCCCGTCGGAGCAGGCCGTGATCGCGCTCGCCGAGTTCTTCGGTGTCCGCCCGGTGTACTTCGACGATGCGTACGACCGCGAGGATCTGCAGTACCTGGTCCGTCTCGACGCCGACCTGCGCTGGCTGCAGTTGGCGCACGACCCCCAGGTGCGGCGCATCGTGACGATGATCCTGGAGCTTCCACCGGACGGGCAGGACGAGATCCGGGAGCACCTGGCCCGCGCGACCTGACCGTCAGTCTGCGCGGTGCTCAGTCGTTGTCGTAGTCGCGCATCTCATCGACGGCCAACTGATCCTTGAGATTCTGTTCGCGGTAGGCCAGCTGGCCCACGCGCTGTGCGACGACGGGTGCGGTGATGACGGTGAACAGGCCGGTCAGGATGATCATGCCGACGTCGGGATGCCCGCGCAGTCGGATGGCCGCACCGATGAGGACCAGCAGAAGGCCGAGCACCTGCGGTTTGGTCGCCGAGTGCATGCGGGACAGGGTGTCGCGGAATCGGACCACGCCGATCGCCGCGGTCAGCGCGAGCGCCGAACCGCCCAGAACCATGACCGCGCAGACGATGTCGAGGATGTTCACTTGTTCGGCCCCTCGATGTCGCGCACGCGGAACCTCGCGATGCTGACCGAGCCCACAAAGCTGATCAGGGCCAGGGCCGCCAGGCTGTAGAGCACCGTGGTGTCCAGGCTGAAGGCCGCCCAAGTGCCGATCGCGCACATCGTCACCGCGATCATGGTGTCGAGTGCGACCAGTCGGTCCAGCGTGCTCGGCCCGGCGAGAAGCCGGAACATCGTGACCGCGGCTGCCAACGACAGCATCACCGCGGCGATCACCCAGACGGTATTCATGCGCGATCCACCCCGTCCATTCCGGCGTCCTCATCCCGCGCCGCGGGCCGCCACTCGTTGTCGCGTTCGAATGCCCGGATCAACAGGCGCTCGACCTTGGCGACCTGCCGGTAGAAGCTGCTCACGGCCTTTTCCGAACCGGCGTCGATGACGTGCACATAGATCATCCGCCGCACCTGATCGATCTCGAGCACGATCGAACCCGGCACGAGGTTCAGGATGCTGACCGCCAGCGCCAGCACCAGATCGGACTTGAGGTTGAGGTGCGCACGCAGAACAGCGGCCAACGGCGGCTTGGCCGGTCTGATGGCCAGCCAGGCGACCTGCGTACTGGAGACCACCAGGGAGAAGGCGACCTGGATGATGAGGTTGGCCAGGGACAGCAGATGCACGCGGCCCTCGACGGGAACCGGCGGCAACGGCAGCAGCAGTGTGACCACCAGGGCGACGGCAAGGCCGCTGATCACGTTGGCCGCCGAAATGTTGCCCCACAGCAGGAGCCAAACCATCACCAGCCAGACCAGGATCCAGATGCGCAGTAAGGCCCAGCGCGCGGTCGGTTGTTTCATCGGTACTCACCCACCACAGCGGCGATGTACTCGTCGCGGTTGATGACCTCGGCTGCGGTCCGCTCGCTGTAGGCGAAGATCGGCCCGGCGAACACCGTCAGCGCCAACCCGACCGCGATCAGCGCCATCGTCGGCACCACCATGCCGATGGGCATCCGGCCGACGTCGTCGCGGTCGGCGAACGTCACGTCGTCGTCGAGGTCGGCGAGCAGTACCGACGGCGCCGCGGCCGACAGCTCACCCTCGGGCGCATCGGCCCGGGCCCGCCAGAACGCCTTGGTCCACACCCGGGCCACGACGTACAGCGTCAGCAGGCTCGTCACGACAGAACCCGCGACCAGAATCCAGGCCAGCACGCTGCCGCTCTCCCCGCCGGCCTCCAGCAGTGCGACCTTGCCGATGAACCCCGAGAACGGCGGTATGCCGCCGAGGTTCAGCGCGGGCACGACGAAGACGAACGCCAACAGCGGACTCGCGGCGGCCAGACCGCCGAGGCGGCGCAGCGTCGATGCGCCTGCCTGGCGCTCGATGAGTCCCACCACCAGGAACAGCGTGGTCTGCACGATGATGTGGTGTGCGACGTAGTAGATGGCGCCGGACATGCCCAGCGCGCTGGACAGCGCGATGCCGAAGACCATGTACCCGATGTGGCTGACCAGGGTGAACGACAGCAGACGTTTGATGTCGTTCTGCGCGATGGCACCGAGGATGCCGACGAGCATCGTCAACAGTGCGGCCACCAGCAGGATGCGGTCCATCTGCCCGCCCGGGAACAGCAGCGTGTGCGCACGGATGATCGCGTAGACACCGACCTTGGTGAGCAGGCCCGCGAAGACCGCGGTGACGGGTGCAGGCGCGGTGGGGTAGGAGTCCGGAAGCCAGGTCGACAGCGGGAAGACCGCGGCCTTGATGCCGAAGGCCACGAGCAGCACCGCGAAGATCGCAGTGCGGGTGCCCTCGGTGACGTCGTCGAGGCGCAGCGCCACCTCGGCCATGTTCAGGGTTCCGGTGGCCGCATAGACCAGCGCGAGCCCGAACAGGAAGATCAGCGACGAGACCATCGACACCATGACGTAGGAGATGCCGGCGCGCACGCGTTCCTTGCTGGCGCCGAGCGTCAGGAGCACGAAGCTCGCGGTGAGCAGCACCTCGAAGCCCACGAAGAGGTTGAACAGGTCACCGGCCAGGAAGGCGTTGCACACGCCCGCCGACAGCACCAGGTAGGTGGGCAGGAAGATCGACACGGGTTGGCGTTCGTCGCCGTCCCGGATGCCCTGGCCGATGGCGTAGAAGACCACCGCCAGCAGCACGATCGACGAGACCACGAGCATCAGGGCCGAAAGCCGGTCCACCACAAGGGTGATGCCCAGGGGTCCCATGCCCGGTTCGGTCGGACCCCAGCCGCCGACCTGCACCGCGATGGTGCCGAAGCGGTCGGTCAGGTACACCAGCACGGCGCACACGATGACCACCGAGACCAGCGCGCCGAGCGTGAGGAACCGCTGCAGCCTGGGGCGGCGACCCGCGAACAGCGTCAGCGCGGCCGCAATCATCGGGATGAGGAAGGGCAGCGGCGTGAGCACCGCGCCGAGATGCGGCGTCATCGGGACCCCTCCCGGCCGGGCAGGGCGTCGAGTTCGTCCGGTTCGTCGGTGTCGGGATGGGTGGCGATGAGGTCGGATTCGTCTTCGTCGGCCGCGTCGGACTCCTTGAGCTTCGACACGCGCGCATCCTCGATGTCGTCGGCGACTTCTTCGGCGGTGGTCAATCGGTAGGACCGGTAGGTCAATGCCAGCACGAATGCCGCGACACCCAGCGTGATGACGATCGCGGTGAGGATCATCGCCTGCGCCAACGGGTCGGCCGTCGTCGTCTGATCCCCGCTGGTGCGTCCGCGCACGGGCGGGTTGCCCGCGGGACCGCCGACCGTGAGGATCAGCAGGTTGATGGAGTTGCCGATCAGGAGCAGACCCAACAGCATGCGGGTCAGGTTGCGTTCCAGCAGCATGTAGACACCGCAACTGGACAGCGCGCCGATCAGCAGCAGCGGCAGGATGTAGGTGGTCATCGCGCCACCCGCCGTGCCATCTGGGCGGGCGGCATCTCCTCGTCGAGGCGCGCGCCCAGGCTGCGCAGCACGTCGAGCACGAGGCCCACGACGATCAGGTAGACGCCGAGGTCGAAGAACAGCGCCGTGACGAACTTGACGGACCCCAGCAGCGGCACGTCGAAGCTGATCAGTGCCGAGGACAGGGGAGGGGCCCCGAGCAGCAGGGACGCCACCGCGGTGCCCGCCGACAGGCCCAGACCGACGCCGAGGATCTTGCCCGCGTCCAGCGGCAGCGTCTCGCCCAGTTCATATCGACCGCCGGCCAGATACCGCAGCACCAGAGCCAGGCCCGCGGTCAGACCGCCTGCGAAACCACCGCCCGGCGTGTTGTGGCCGGTGAAGAAGAAGTACGCCGACAGCAGCATGATCAGCGGGAAGATGATGCGCGTGGCGACCTCGAGGACCAGGGACCGGTAGCGCGGGTCGCGGTATTCGCTGCCGCGAAGCCACGTGATGTCGCCGACGGCGGGACTGTAGGTGGTGATCATGCCGATGTCGGGTTGTCCCGCGGGTGCGCTGCCGGCCGGCACGCGGGGTGCCGCGCCGAACCGGCGATGCCGGAACACCAGTGAGGCCACGCCGGTCGCGGCCACCAGGAGCACCGAGATCTCACCGAGGGTGTCCCACGCGCGGATGTCGACCAGGATCACGTTGACGGTGTTCGCGCCGTGGCCGCGGTAGTAGGCGGCGTCGGGCAGCAGGTCGGAGATGGGCCGTGAGTTCCGGGCGGCCATCGCGAACGCGGCCAGGCCTGTGACGGTGGCGCCCACGCCCAGCGCCAGCGCCGCACGCGGCAACCGGAACCGCCGCATGTGCAGCACTTCGGCTTCGGCGGGCAGCGTGCGCAGCACGAGCACGAACACCACGAGGGTCAGCGTCTCGACGAGGAACTGGGTCAGCGCCAGATCCGGAGCGCCGTAGAGCGCGAAGATCGCGCCGCACCCGTAGCCGGTCAGGCCCACCAGCAGCACCGCGGCCAACCGGTTGCGCAAGATGGTCGCGCCCAGCGCCCCGCCGACCATCAGCAGGCCGATGATCGGCATCAGCGTGCTGTCCCACAAGGCGAGATGGGGCTGATCGCGCGAACCAAACGCGAGCACGAGCGACGGCAGCAGCACCAGGGTCAGCAGGATCACCGACTGCGTGGCCGGCAGTGAACCGCGCTGCGTCGACCCGGTCAGCTTGACCGACGCATAGTCCAGCGCGCGCAGGGTCGTGTCGTACATCCGATCGGCATTGCCCAGAGGCAGGTAGCCGATGCGCGCTTGGCGAAGCTTGGAACGCAGAGCGAACGCCGCGATTCCCGCCCCGAGGACGACGACCGACAGCAGCAGGGGCAGGTTGAATCCGTGCCACAGCGCCAGGTGGTAGTCCGAACCGCCCGGGACCGCGTCGGCGTAGGCGTCGAGCATCTGCTCCAGGACACCGGGAGCCAGGCCGAAGGCCAATCCCGCGACTGCCAGCACGCCGGGCGCGAGGAGGAACGCCGCGCTCGGCGGGTGCAGATCGGCGACACGCGCGCTCGGCACGCGTAATCCCTTGCGCGCGAACGCGCCCCAGATGAAGCGCAGGCTGTAGATGGTGGTGAAAACCGAGCCCAGAACGACACCGCCGAGCACCCACGGCGCCCAGGGGCCCAACGATGAGCTGTGCAGCAGCGTCTCGAAATCGGCCTCCTTGGCCACGAATCCGAGGAACGGCGGCAGCGCCGCCATGCTGGCGGTGGCCAGCGCGGCGATCACGAACAGGCTGGGCGCACGGTTGCCGAGCCAGGCCAGTCGCCGGATGTCGCGGGTACCGGTGGCGTGGTCGATCACACCGACCACCATGAACAGCGAGGCCTTGAACATCGCGTGCGCGCAGAGCATGGTCAGGCCCGCGAGCATCAGATCGCCGCCACCGCTGCCGACCATGATCGTGATCAGACCGAGTTGGCTGACCGTGCCGAACGCGAGAATCAGTTTGAGGTCGTACTCCCGCACCGCGCGCCATCCCGCGAGCAGCATCGTGGCCAGCCCGAGCACCACGACGATCGGTCGCCAGGGCGGTGAATCGGCGAAGCCGGGCGACATCCGCGCGATCAGGTAGACGCCGGCCTTGACCATCGCGGCGGCGTGCAGATAGGCGCTGACGGGGGTCGGCGCCGCCATCGCGCCCGGAAGCCAGAAGTGCATCGGCACGATGGCCGACTTCGACAGCGCGCCGATCAGGATCAGCACGAGTGCGACATCGACCGCCATGCCCGTGGGCGGGTTGGCGACGAGTTCCGACAGCAGGTAGCTGCCGCCCGACTGGCCCAGGATGATGACGCCGACGAGCATCGCCAGCCCACCGAAGGTCGTCACCAACAGCGCCTGTGTGGCCGCGCGGCGACTGGTGGCGCGCTCGGCGTAGTGCCCCACCAACAGGAACGACAGGACCGTTGTCAGTTCCCAGAAGATGTAGAGCAGCAGCATGTTGTCGCTGACGACCAGGCCGAACATGGTGCCGGAGAACGCGACGAGTTCGGCCGCGAAACTGGGCAGGCGCTTCTCGGTGTGCCCGTCGTGGTGGTGGAAGTAGCTGGCGCAGTAGAACAGCACGAGTGCGCCGATGGCGAGCACCAGCACGCTCATGATCGCGGCCAGGGTGTCGAAGCGCAGGTCGATGTCCATCGACAGCTCGGGCACCCAGTCGATCCGGAGCTGGTGTGCCGACTCCTGGCCCGTGGGCCAGTTCGCCGCAACCCAGACCAGCGACACCAGGGGAACGAGCGCCAGCGGGTAGAACGCCTGCCGTCCCCATCTGTTCACCAGAAGCGGCGCCACGGCAGCAGCGACCGCATGGGCGAACAGAATGGCGAGCATGGCACTCCTACCTGTCGGCGCGCGGCGGGCGCCGGCCTCGGGGTGTCAGCCACAAACGGGCTAGGTCAATTGTTCAAGAGTCTATCGGGTGGACATTGAACTTGTTTTGTCTGAGGGGGGCCTGATCTGCGCTGATGCCGATCTGCTACCGTTTATCGGCAAACTGTCGCAGTGATTCCACCTGCGCCGGGTCCAGTGACGGGCGCACCGTCTCCCGCGCCTGTTCCACATCCGCCATCGTGACGTCGGCGGCATCGATCGACCGCCGCATGGCCGTCAGCGCCGCCTCCCGAAGCAGTGCCACGCAGTCGGCCGCGCTGTAGCCGTCGAGTTCCGCGGCGATCGCGTCGAGGTCCACATCGTCGGCCAGCGGCACCGATTTGCCCGCCGAAGCCAGGATGTCGCGGCGCGCATCGGCGTCGGGCGGCTCGACGAACACCAGCTTCTCAAGGCGCCCCGGGCGCAGCAGCGCGGGGTCGATGAGATCCGGGCGGTTGGTCGCGCCCAGCACCACCACGTCGCGCAGGGGTTCGATGCCGTCGAGTTCGGTCAGAAGGGCCGACACGACGCGGTCGGTGACCCCGGAGTCGAAGCTCTGCCCGCGCCGCGGGGCCATCGCGTCGATCTCGTCGAGGAACACCAGCGACGGCGCGGAGTCACGGGCCCGCTTGAACAGATCACGCACGGCCCGCTCGCTGGAGCCGACCCATTTGTCCATCAGCTCGGCACCCTTGACGGCGTGCACCGACAGGCGACCGGTGCTGGCCAGCGCCCGGACCACGAAGGTCTTGCCGCACCCGGGCGGCCCGTAGAGCAGCACACCGCGCGGCGGGTCCACGCCCAGGCGGGCGAACGTGTCGGGATGCTGTAGCGGCCACAGCACGGCCTCGGTCAGCGCCTGTTTGGTGGCGACCATGTCGCCGACGTCGTCCAGCGTGACGGACCCGACCGAGATCTCCTCGGTCGACGACCGCGACAGCGGCCGGATCACGGTCAGGGCACCCGCCAGGTCGTCCTGGATCAGCGCCGGTTCGGCACCGTGCGTGCTGGCCCGCGCCGCGGCCCGCAGCGCGGCCTCGCGGACCAGTGCGCACAGGTCGGCGACGACGAAACCCGGTGTTCGGTCCGCGATCTCGCTCAGGGCGAGACCGCCGGGTGGATCGGTCGGGACATCGCGCAGCAGCACTTCGAGCAGTTGGGCGCGGATCGCGGCATCGGGCAGGCTCAAGCCGAGCTCGCGGTCGCAGACGTCGGGGGCCCGCACGCGCGGGTCGAGTGCGTCGGGCACGGCCGAGGTGGCGATGAAGGCCACGCCCGGGGCGCTGATCGCGGTGCGCAGTTCGGCGAGGATCAGGCTCGAGACGGGTTCGGGTCGGCCGTCCCGGCCGAGTGGCAGCAGCGCGTCGACGTCGGAGATGAGGAGCACTCCGCCGCCGTCCCGCACCGTGGCCGTGGCCTGCGCGACGGTCGAGAGGCGATCCTCGGCGGCCAGCGCACCGACTTCGGGGCCGTCGAGTTCCACCAGGCGGCGGTCCGCGCACACGGTCCGCACCATGGTTGCCTTGCCGACGCCGGCGGGGCCGGACACCAGTACGCCCAGATGGGCTGGCGCGCCGAGGGTTTCGAGGAGCTGGGGTTCATCGAGCGCGAGTTTGAGCCACTCGGTGAGCTTCCCGGCCTGCGCGTGGGCTCCCTTGAGGTCGTCGAACGCGACGGTCGGGTGCTCGGTCCGGGGGACCGGGGACGACGCCGTTGCCGGCGCGCTCTCGGTGCCGATGCCCCAACTCACCACCGAGTTGGGCTGCACGCTGACCGGCCCCGCGGGATCCACCGAGGCGACCGTGAGAAGTTCGGAGGTCCAGGTGATCCCGACCGCGGTGGCCAATGCGGTGGTGGCCGCCGACGTCGATGTGCCGGGGCCGAGGTCGCGCGGCAGCAGCGAGACCGTGTCGCCGACCGTCATCACCTTGCCGAGCAGGGCCTGACGCAGCGTCGCCGACGACACCGAACCCATCGCGAGCTTGGAACCGGTGACCGTCACCGACCGGGCCCCGTACACCGTCGCGGGTGCGACGACCACGGTGGCGTCCTCACGCAGGCCCGCATTCGACAACGTGACGTCGTCGAGCAGGGCCGTGCCCGCAGGCACTCCGGGGCCGGCGACTCCGACGACCGCGGCGGTGGTGCGCGAGCCCGTCAGCGAGACCGCATCCCACTCCCGAATGCCCAGCGCGGCAATGGCTTCGGCATGCAACCTGACGACCCCTCGGCGTGCGTCCAGGGCCGAGGTGTTGAGCCTGGCCGTCAGCGTCAGCCGGGTCACGGGCGCCCCGGCCTGCGCAGACCCAGTCGTGCGGCCGAACGGCGCGCCGCTTGACCGCGGTTGGGGTGCTCCGCCCGGCGGATGGCGCGGCGGGCCTGGCGCTGCTGCTTGGGCTTGTCGTCCCACACCTCGGGGTGGTTGGCCAGCCACGCCTTGGTGCGCACCGCGAACGGGATGTGGATGACGTAGGCAAGGATGATCGTCAGGATCACCAGGTAGCCGTACTGGATCGAGGCGGCGATGCCGATGGCCAGCAGGGCCAGCAGCGGGACCACCATCCGCGGCGGGATCGCGAAGGTGTGGATCTTGCGCATCGGGATGGTGCTGACCACAAGCAGCGAGACCCCGACCATCCACAACGACACGGCCGCTTCCGACGTCCACCAGCCGTCGCCGAACTGCATCTTGGCGGCCAGCGGACCGATCGCACCGATGGCGCCCGCAGGTGCGGGCATGCCGGTGAAGAACTGCTTCTCGTACTCGGGCTGATCGCCGGCCAGCATCGCGTTGTAGCGGGCCAGGCGCAGCACTATGCACACCGCGTAGAGCAGCACCACGATCCACCCGATGCGGGACTCCGGCAGCAGCGTCGCGTAGACGATCAGGGCCGGGGCCACGCCAAAGTTCACCGCGTCGGCCAGCGAATCGATCTCCTCGCCCATCTTCGACGTGGCGTTGAGCATCCGGGCCGTCCGGCCGTCGAGCGCGTCGAGGATCGCCGCCGCGGCCAGGAACGCCATGGCCTCGGTGGCGCGGCCGTCGAGCGCCATCTTGACCGACGAAAGCCCGAAGCAGATCGCGGCCACGGTCATGGCGCTCGGCAGCATCCGCAGGCTCACCTGCGGGGTTTTAATGCGTGGTTTCACGGCAGCTCGGCAATCACGGTCTCACCCGCCAGCGTGCGCTGGCCCATCGAAACCAGGAGAGTGGAGCCCTCGGGAAGATAGGTGTCCAGGCGCGAGCCGTACCGGATCAGGCCGTAGGTCGTACCGATGTCGAGCTTGTCGCCGGCCTTGACGTCGCACACGATGCGGCGGGCCACCAGGCCCGCGATCTGCACCACGATGACGTCGACGCCGTCGGGGGTGCGGATGAGCACGCTGTTGCGCTCGTTGTCCGCGCTGGCGGCAGGCAGGTCCGCCGTACCGAACAGGCCCGGCCGATGGATCGCGGACACCACCTCGCCGCCGACGGGTGCGCGCTGCACATGGGCGTCGAGCACCGACAGGAAGATGCTGACGCGTAGCCGCGGCTCGTCGGGAAGGCCGAGCTCCGGTGGGGGCGAAGCGTTTTCGATGAGGCATACGGTTCCATCGGCTGGCGCCACGACCACACCGGGGCGGGTCGGTGGAACGCGCGACGGATGCCGGAAGAACGCGGCGTTGGCGGCCGCGGCCGCCAGGCCCGTAGTCCAGACCCACCTGCGCCTGCGGCCCAGTGCGGCCACGGCCAGGCTGGCGCCGACGAACGGCAGACCAGCGGGATGCATCGGAGGAACCTGGGAACGGATCAACCGCGCGATGTGTGCAGGATCCAGTGAGGACGATTCGGACGTTCGAGGGCGTCGGGCCACAAGCGCCATTGTAGGTAGTGCTCGCTTACGTCGAAGCGCCCCCACAAACGATCTGGCCGCCCGGTGGTGTCCGGGGCGGTCGAATCGTTCGACGTCGGGCTACTTGTTGCAGCCGCTGGAGTGGGCGCCGCAGTGCACGCCGTTGCTGCACCTGCCGCACTTGCAGCTACAGGTCTTGGCCACCTTGGGGGGATCGTTGCGAGGCATCGTCATCTCCTTCTGCTGACAGATCGTTCCCCACCAGAGTCTCACGTTCGAGCCCCGCCGAGGGCGGATCCGCGCGCTTGTCAGCTAATCGATGAGATCCCACACCGCCACTGTCGACCCGGCCTCGATCTCGGTGACGTCCTCCTCGATCTCGAGAAGGCAGTTGGCGGACGCAAGCCACCGCAGGTGATGCGAGGCCGGGGGCCCGTAGCTGGTCACGGTGCCAGCTTCGGCGTCGAGCACCCCGCGGCGGAACTGCCGCTTGCCCCACGGCGACGTGCACGATTCGCGCAGGACCGCCTCGCGTCGACGCCGGTGCGGCTGCGGCAGATCCATAGCGGCCCGCAACGCCGGACGGACGAACACCTCGAAGGACACCAACGCGCTGACGGGGTTTCCGGGAAGCGTGATGATCGGCACCTCGCGGCCGTCGACCACGATGTGCCCGCTGCCCTGCGGCATCCCCGGCTGCATCGCGACCTTGACGAAATCGACCTCACCCCCGAGGGCGTCCTTGACCACTTCGTAGGCTCCCGCACTGACCCCGCCGGTGGTGATGATCAGATCGGATTCGCCGACGTGGGCCTGCAGTGCGGCGCGGAACTCGTCGACGTCGTCCTCGGCCATCGGCGCCGCGGTGACGACACCACCGGCCTCACGGACCGCGGCGGCCAGCATGACGGCGTTGGACTCGTAGATCTGCCCGGGCTTCAACTCGGCGCCGGGCGCGATGAGTTCGGTGCCCGTGGACATCACCAGCACCCGTTGGCGCGGGCGCACCGTCAGTTCGCCGATGCCCAGCGCGGCCGCCAGGCCCAGTGCCGCCGGGCTGACCACCTGCCCGGCGTGCATCACCGTGGTGCCCGCGGTGACGTCCTCACCTGCCCTGCGGATGTGCTGACCGGGCCGGGCGGACGCGCGGATGCGGACGGTCTCGGTGCCGCCGTCGGTGGCCTCGACCGGGACCACGGCCGTCGCACCGGCGGGCACGGGTGCGCCCGTCATGATCCGGTGCGCGGTGTGCGGCGCCAGGGCTAGCAGATCGGTGCGGCCGGCCGGGATGTCTTCGACGACGGGCAGTCTCACGGGGTCATCCGCGCTTGCCGACACCACGTCGGCGGCCAGCACCGCGTAACCGTCCATGGCGGAGTTGTCGAAGCCCGGCAGCGACAGCCCGGCCACCACGTCGGCCGCCAGCGCCAAGGACTCGGCTGCGGCCAGTGGGACGGTCTGCGCCGGCCGGGGGGTGATCAGGCCCGCCACGACCTGCTGATGTTCGGAGACGCTGCGCATCAGACCGGGAACGTCACGCCGGTGAGCTCTTCGGACACCGTCCAGAGCCGTCGTTGCACATCCTGGTCGTGGGACTGCCGGCTCGAGCCGACGAGCACGGGGTACCCGCGCAGTTCACGGAAACCGTTCGGACCGTAGTACTGCCCGCCCTTGACGCCCGGGTCGGTCGCGGCGCGCAGTGATGCCAAGGCGCCGACGGCGGGGCTGTTGGTGAACAGCCCAGCGATTGCGTTGTATCCCGGCAGGTTCGAGCCGGGGACATGGCGCATCAACTCGGTGTTGGAGATTCCCGGGTGCGCTGCCACGGCAATGGTCGACGCCGACGCGGCCGCCAGCCTGCGCTGCAGTTCGTAGGCGAACATCAGGTTGGCCAGCTTCGACTGACCGTAGGCCGACACTCTGTTGTAGCTGCGCTCCCACTGCAGGTCGTCGAAGTGGATCCCGGCGCGGATGTTGTGCGCGATGCTCGCCACCACCACGACGCGCGAGCCCTCGACGCCCAGCAGGTTCTCCAACAGCAGTCCGGTGAGCGCGAAGTGGCCGAGATGGTTGGTGCCGAACTGCAGCTCGAAGCCGTCCTTGGTGGTCTGCTTGGGCGGGTACATCACGCCGCCGTTGTTGATCAGCAGGTCGATGCGCGGGTAGGCGGACTTGAGTTCTGAGGCCGCGGTGCGCACCGACTGCAGCGAACCCAGGTCCAGTGGCTGCACCGAGACATCGGCGCGCGGCACCAACCCGAGAATCTGCGCCGCGGCGGCATTGCCTTTGTCGAGGTTGCGGACCGCGAGCACGACCTTGGCGCCGCGGGCCGCCAGAACGCGTGCGGTCTGGAATCCCAGGCCGGTGTTGGAACCTGTGATGACCGCGACGCGGCCGGATTGGTCGGGTACGTCGGCTTCAGTCCATTTCTGGCTCATGTCCACAACATACGGCGGCGGTGGACGTGGCGGGCACCTGCATAGCAGTCTGGGCTGATGTCTGAAGTTCGGCTGGTCGACCCGGCCAACCCACCGAGCCGTCGGGCGCCTCTCGCGTGGGCGACCGGCGCCGCGATTCCGTGGCTGGTGCTCGCGCTCGGGCAACTCATCTGGTTCGTCGTGGACCATCGCCTGCTGTGGCTGCACGCGGTCGCGGCCGTGACCACGGTGGTCGGCGCGGTGCTGGGCGTCGTGGTGGTCCCGCTGTGGCGATATCGCGTGCACCGCTGGGCGATCAGCCCGCACGCGGTCTACACGCGCACCGGGTGGCTGGTGCAGGAGAGGCGCATCGCCCCCATCTCACGCGTCCAGACCGTCGACTCCTACCGCGGGCCCGTCGACCGGCTGTTCGGGTTGGCGAACGTGTCCGTCACGACGGCATCCTCGGCCGGCGCGGTGCACATCGTCGCCTTGGATCAGACCGTGGCCGACCAGATCGTGGCGCAGTTGACCGATATCGCCGCGCTCGGCGTGCACGACGCGACATGACCGGCGCGACGGTGAACGCCGCCGATACGGACAGCGCGGGCTGGCGCCGCCTCTCCCCACGCATGCTGCTGGTGCACCCCGTGCATGAGGTGCTGCGCCAACTGCCGCTGGTGATCGGTTCGATCGTGCTGGGTTCGGCCACCCAGAACCCGCTCTGGTCGCTGCTCGGCGTGGGTCTCATCGTGGCGATGGGCCTGGCGCGCTGGTTCACCACCACCTACCGCATCGACGCCGAGAACGTCGCGCTGCGCACCGGGGTGCTGCAGCGCAACACACTGTCCGTGCCGCGGAACAGAATTCGTTCGGTGCAGACCGATGCGCGCCCTCTGCACCGGCTGCTCGGACTGACGGTGGTGCGGGTGACCACGGGTCAGCAGGCCACCGGCGCCGGTGTTTTCGAGCTCGACGCGGTGCCGTCGGATCAGGTGCCGGGACTGCGGGCCGTCCTGCTCGCGGACTCGCTGGCGTCGACGGAACCGCAGCGGGGTTCTGATGGGGTGGTGCTCGCCGCGTGGCGGCCGGCCTGGCTGCGCTACAGCCCGCTGAGTTTCTCGGGTCTGGTGGCGGTCTCGGCGGGAGTGGGCCTGGTGTACCAGGCGGGGTTCGGTGAGGCGTTGCGCAGTTCCGATGCGGTGCAGTCCGGGTTGGATGCCGCCGCGCGCGTCGGCGTGGCGACCGCGGTCGCTGTCGTGGTGACGGCGGTGGTGCTGCTGTCGGTGGTGCTGGCGGTGGGCCGGTCACTGGTGACGTACGGCAATCTCGTCTTGACGCGGCGGGCCGAGACGCTGCACCTGGTCCATGGTCTTCTGCGCGTGCGTGAGCGCACCTACGACCTGAGCCGCCTGCGTGGCGGCACCCTGCGCGAACCCCTGTTGGTGCGCGCCTTCGGCGGTGCCCGCCTGGATGCCGTGATGACCGGTGTCGGTGGGACGGGGGAGTCGTCGCTGCTGCTGCCGCCGTGCCCCGCGGACACGGCGCGGCGCGTGCTCACCGGTCTGGTGGAACGGCCCGATGTGGTGACGGGTGCCCTGGTGTCCCACGGCCCCGCCGCGGCGCGCCGACGTTGGGTGCGGGCCATGGTGGTGCCCGCGCTGGCGGCCGTTGTGCTGCTGGTCGCCGATGTGACTGGGGGAGCGCCGTTCTGGCTCTGGCCGCTGTGGCTGGCTGTGCTCGCGGGCAGTGCCGCATTGGCTTTCGACCGCGTGCGGGCCCTCGGGCATCGCGTGGACGGGGCCTGGTTGGTGGCCGGAAGTGGGAGTGTCGAACGGCGACGGGATTGCATCTCGACTGCGGGCATCATCGGGTGGACTGTGCGCCAGACGTGGTTCCAGCGCCGAGCCGGTGTCGCCACCCTGGTGGCCGCGACCGCGGCGGGCACCAAGCGGTACGTCCTGATCGACGTGCCCGCCGAGCAGGCCTGGGCGATCGCGGGGCAGGCTTCGCCGTGGGTCGCCGAGAGTGTCTGGGCTCACTCTTAGGACCCCCGACTTGCGCGTCGATGGTGGGCGCATAACCTCGCAGCATGGCCATCGGCGGAGTGCTTTTCGACATCGACGGTGTGCTCGTGACGTCATGGAAGCCGATCGAGGGTGCGGCGGCGACGTTGCGAACGCTGTCGGAGCAGCAGATCGCGCGCTCGTATCTGACCAACACCACGACCCGGACCCGGGTGCAGATCGCCGACCTGCTCACCGCGGCGGGAATGGCCGTCTCACCCGACGAGGTGGTCACGGCGGCCGTGCTGACTGCCGACTTCGTTCGTGACCGGTACCCCGACGCGCGCTGCTTCCTGGTCAACAGCGGTGACATCTCCGACGACATGCCGGGCATCGACATCGTCGCGTCCGTCGACACCCGTGGCGGCCCGATGCCCGACACCCCGGACGTCGTGCTGCTCGGTGGGGCCGGACCCGAGTACGACCATGTGACGCTGTCCTGGGTCTATGACTGGATGGCGCAAGGAGTTCCGGTGGTGGCCATGCACCGCAGCACCTCGTGGACGACGACCGAGGGCCTGCGCATCGACACCGGCATGTACCTGTTGGGCATGGAGGAGGTCAGCGGGCGCAAGGCCACGGCCGTCGGCAAGCCTGCGCCCGAGGGCTTCCTGGCTTCGGCCGCACGCCTGGGCGTCGAGCCCGACGAGATGTACATCGTCGGCGACGATCTGAACAACGATGTGCTCGCGGGCCAGGTTGTGGGCATGACCGGTGTGCTGGTGCGCACCGGGAAGTTCCGCCAGGCGACGCTGGATCGTTGGGCCGCAGACGAATTCGCGATGCAGCCCAACCACGTCATCGACTCGGTGGCCGACCTGCCGGAGCTGCTGGGTCTTTAGAGTTCGCGGTTCAGGATGCGGACCGCGTCGATGCGTTCCTTCAGCTGTTCGCGGCTGGCCGCCGCAACCGGCGGGCCGCCGCAGCGGCGCCGAAGTTCGTTGTGAATCCAGCCGTGGGGCTTACCCGATTTGTGGTGGGTCGCCGACACCAGCGCGTTGAGTTCGCGGCGCAACTCGCGCAGTTGGCCGTGCGTCGACGCGAGCTGCGGCAGTTCGCCTGAGGCCGTGCGCTTTTGGAGCTGCTCATCCTGGCGCCGGCTCAGCAGGTCGCGCATCTGGCTGGCGTCCAGCAGACCGGGGATGCCGAGGTAGTCGGCCTCCTCCTCGCTGCCTGCCGGGGTCGCGGTGCCGAACGACGCCCCGTCGAAGATCACCTGATCGAGTTCGGCATCGGCGCCCAGCGACTCGAAGCCGTTCTCCATCTCGCCCGGCTCGTCCTTGCGCTGCTCGCGCAGGGCCTCCTCGAGCGGATCGTCCTCCTGGGGACGATGCGGCTTGCCCAGCACGTGGTTGCGCTGCTCTTCGAGCTCGCTGGCCAACTGAAGCAGGTTGGGCACCGACGGCAGGAAGATGCTGGCCGTCTCACCGGGCCGGCGGGAGCGCACGAAGCGGCCGATGGCCTGGGCGAAGAACAGCGGCGTCGACGCGCTCGTGGCGTACACGCCGACCGACAGTCGCGGCACGTCGACACCCTCGGAAACCATGCGGACCGCGACCATCCACTTGGTGCTTGCCGCGGAGAACTCGCTGATGCGGTCCGAGGAGCCGGGGTCGTCGGAGAGCACCACGGTCGGGGCCTGGCCGGTGATCTTCAGCAGCAGGTCCGCGTAGGCCCTCGCGGCGGTCTGATCGGTGGCGATGATCATGCCGCCGGCATCGGGCACGTGCTCGCGCAACTGGTTCAGGCGGCGATCGGCCGCCGCGATCACCGCGGGCATCCAGTCACCGGTCGGGTTGAGGGCGGTGCGCCACGCGCGCGCGGTCTGCTCGGCGGTCAGGGGTTCACCCAGGCGCGCCGCATGCTCCTCGCCCGCGCTGTCGCGCCAGCGGGCCTCGCCGGAGTAGGCCATGAACACGACGGGTCGCACCACGCCGTCGGCCAGGGCGTCGGCGTAGCCGTAGATGTGGTCGGCCTGCGAGCGGGCGTGACCGTCGGATCCGGTCTCGTAGTTGACGAACGGGATGGGGCTGTCGTCGCTGCGGAACGGGGTACCGGTCAGCGACAGGCGCCGCGTCGCGTCGTCGAAGGCCTCCCGCATGCCCTCGCCCCAACTTTTGGCGTCGCCGCCGTGGTGGATCTCGTCGAAGATCACCAGGGTCTTGTGGTTCTCGGTGCGCACCCGGTGCCGCGTCGGATGGCTGGCGACCTGGGCGTAAGTGACGACGACACCGTGGTACTCCGAGGAGGTCTGTGCCGAGGAGTTGCTGAACTTCGGGTCCAGGGCGATGCCCATACGCGCGGCCGACGCGGCCCACTGCACCTTGAGGTGTTCGGTGGGGACGACGACGGTGATCTTGCTGACCGTGCCCTCGGCCAACAATTCTGCCGCGATGCGCAGGGCAAACGTTGTCTTGCCTGCACCAGGGGTGGCCACGGCGAGGAAGTCGCGCGGTTTCGCGGTCAGGTACTTGACCAGCGCTCGTCTCTGCCAGCCCCGCAAACCCTGGGTGCTGGGCGCTGCTTCAGCCCGCACCCATGGCCTCCTCTCTGCCGGGAAGGAAATGTACGCGAACCGGTTCGCCGGATGCATGTTCGCTCGGCGTGTCCGGACCGCGTGTCGGGTGACGTTCGTCATCGGTGCACGTCACGACGCGGGAAGGGCCCCGCACACCCGGTGTGCGGGGCCCTCCAGTCGCTTCCGGTCAGGGATTGGTGGCGCCGTTGGCGCCATTGGTCCCGACGGTGCCGTCGGCGCCGCCGTTGGTGCCGTCGGTCCCGTCCCCACCGTGACCGGCGAGGTTGCTGAAGATGGCGCCACCCTCACCGCCGGCGCCGCCGTTGCCGCCCGCTCCCGAGGCGGCCGAGGTCACGAAGGTGCCGCCATCGCCACCGTTGCCGCCGTCGCCGCCGGTGGACGTCAACCCGGTGAGGGTGACGCCGCCGGTGGCCTGGACCCCGGCGTGGCCGCCCCTGCCGCCGTTGCCGCCGCGTGCCCCGTTCGTGCCGTTCAGGCCGCCGTCGCCGCCGTTGCCGCCGATCGAGGTGCCATCGACGACGGCGCCTACGGAGGAGTCGACCGTGACCCACCCTTGGCCGCCGGTGCCGCCGTTGCCGCCGAGTCCGGCGCCGCCGTCGCCACCCGTGCCGCTGCCGTCGACGCTGCCGAACGAGGCGGTGACGTGGCCGGAGCCGCCGTTGCCGCCGATGGCGTCCGCGGTGAAGGAGGCGCCGCCGGTGCCGCCGGTGGCCGTGCCGTTGGCCACGCCGACGGTGCCGAAGCCCATCACCAGGGCTTCTCCGCCGTTACCGCCCTTGCCGCCGTTGACGGCACCGCCGCCGGTGCCGCCGAGTGCGGTGCCGGTGGCCTTACCGGTGCTGCCCCAACCACCCTGGACCCAGGCCGCGCCGCCGTTGCCCCCGACGCTGCCGACACCGGTCGCGGTGCCGCCGGAGCCTCCGGTGGCATCGCCGTCTGCAGTGCCGTTCGCGATGGCGTAGATCTGGCCGATGGAGCCGTTGCCGCCCTTGCCGCCGTCGATACCGTCGCCACCGTTGCCGCCGGTGCCGGTGCCGCTCACGGAGCTGTTGGCGCCCTCAGCCTTGAGGGAGCCCTTGCCACCGTTGCCGCCGGTGCCCGAGCCGACCGCGTCGCCACCCGCGCCGCCGACCGCGTCGCCGACGGCGCTGCTGCCCGCGCCGGAGGCGAGGACCTCGGCGGCCCCGCCGACACCGCCGTTGCCGCCGGCGAAGCCCAAGAGGCCGTCGCCGCCGTCGCCGCCGTTGCCGCCGTTGCCGCCTTGGGCGGTTCCGGTGGCGGTGCCGCCGTTGGTGCCCAGCACGATGGCCGCGCCGCCGTTGCCGCCGTTGCCGCCCTTGCCCAACAAGGCCAGGCCGCCGGCACCGCCGTTGCCGCCCTGGCCGCCGTTGCCACCGGTGGCGCCTTCGCCGACGCCGTTGCCGCCTGCGCCGCCGTTGCCGCCGAGGGTGCCGTTGCCGCCGTTGCCGCCGTCGCCGCCGTCGCCGCCGTGGCCGGTGGAACCGGAGGTGCTGCTGCCGCCGTGGCCGCCGGCCCCGCCGGCACCGCCGTTGCCGGCCGCTCCGGATTCGCCGCCGTCTCCGCCGTGGCCGCCGGCGCCGCTGGAGGTGCTCTCGCCGATCGACTCCTGGCCGTTGAACTTCCAGAAGGTGCTGTTGCCGCCGGCGCCGCCGTTGCCGCCGATGGCACCGCCGTTGCCGTTGGCGCCGCCGTTGCCGCCGTTGCCGGCGTGGGAGGTGCCGTCGGTGATGACGGTGCCCGCGGGGCCTGCGGGGTCGTAGGCCTGAATCCAGCCGTCGCCGCCCTTGCCGCCGTTGCCGCCGTTGCCTGCGCCGCCGTGGCCGGAGGTCGCGGTGGCGCCGGTGATGGTGGCGTTGAGGGCGGCGATGTTGGTGAAGCCGCCGTCGCCGCCAGTGGCGCCGCTGGCGCTGGCCGCACCGCCGTTGCCGCCGGTGGCGTCGTTGTCGGTGGCGATGGCGCCGGTGCCCGCGGCCATCACGAGTGCTCCGCCGCCGTTGCCGCCAGTGCCGGCGTTGGTGGCGTTGCCGCCGTTGCCGCCGGTGGCGGTGCCGCTGGCGGTGCCGCCGGTCAGGTTGAGGGTGGGGTAGCCGGCCTGGATCTCGGCCCAGCCGCCGTTGCCGCCGGTGCCCCCGCTGGTGCCGGTTCCACCGCGCCCACCGGTGGCGGTTCCGCTGGCGGTTCCGCCTTCGCCGGCATTGATGCCGGCGAAGCCGCCCGCACCACTCGCAGCGCCATTGCTGCCGCCGTTGCCGCCGTCACCGCCGGTCGCCTCGCCGGCGGCGCTGCTGCCGGTGCCGTTGGCGAGGACCTCGGCGGCTCCGCCGACACCGCCGTTGCCACCGCGGTTCCCGTCGATGTCGCCGTCACTGCCGTTGCCGCCGTTGCCGCCTTGGGCGGTTCCGGTGGCGGTGCCGCCGTTGGTGCCGCGGACGGTGGCCGCGCCGCCGTTGCCGCCGTTGCCGCCGTTGCCATTGAGGACTGCGATGACGTAGGTGCCGGCGTCGCCGCCCTGGCCGCCGTCACCGCCGGTGGCGCCTTCGCCTTCACCGTTGCCGCCTGCGCCGCCGTTGCCGCCGAGCGCGCCGTTGGCACCGCCGTTGCCGCCGTTGCCGCCGGCGCCGCCGTGGCCGGTGGAACCGGAGGTGCTGCTGCCGCCGTGGCCGCCGGCCCCGCCCTTGCCGCCGTTGCCGGTGCCGCCGACGCCGGATTCGCCGCCGTTGCCGCCGTGGCCGCCGGCGCCGCTGGAGGTGCTCTCGCCGTCGGACTGCTGACCGCCGAACTTCCAGAAGGTGCTGTTGCCGCCGGCGCCGCCGTCACCGCCCGTTGCGCCGCCGGTGCCGTTGGCGCCGCCGTTGCCGCCGTTTCCGGCGTGGGAGGTGCCGTCGGTGATGACGGTGCCTGTCGGGCCTGCGGGGTCGTAGGCCTGGATCCAGCCGTCGCCGCCCTTGCCGCCGTTGCCGCCGTTGCCTGCGCCGCCGTGGCCGGAGGTCGCGGTGCTGCCGGTGATGGTGGCGTTGAGGGCGGCGATGTTGGTGAAGCCGCCGTCGCCGCCGGTGGCGCCGCTGGCGCTGGCCGCACCGCCGTTGCCGCCGGTGGCGTCGTTGTCGGTGGCGATGGCGCCGGTGCCCGCGGCCATCACGAGTGCTCCGCCGCCGTTGCCGCCAGTGCCGGCGTTGGTGGCGTTGCCGCCGTTGCCGCCGGTGGCGGTGCCGCTGGCGGTGCCCCCGACCAGGTTGAGGGTCGGGTAGCCGGCCTGGATCTCGGCCCAGCCGCCGTTGCCGCCGATGCCGGCGTTGGTGCCGTTGCCGCCTCGTCCGCCGGTGACGGTTCCGCCAGCGGTTCCGGCTTCGCCGGCGTTGATGCTCGCCAAGCCGCCGGCACCACCGGTGCCACCGTTGCTGCCGCCATTGCCGCCGTCACCGCCGGTGACGTCACCGTCGGAGCTGCTGCCCGCGCCATCGGCGATGATCTGGCCGATCCCGCCGGTGCCGCCGGTGCCGCCGGCGGCGGTCGTCGTACCCGCGCCGCCGGCGCCGCCCGCTCCGCCGGTCGCGACACCAGAGGCTGTCCCGCCGTTGCTCGTTTGGATGACGGCGCCGCCGCCGCCGCCGCCACCGCCGCCGCCAAATCCGGTTCCTGCGGTGGTGCCCTCCGAACCGGCGCCGCCTGCGCCGCCCGCTCCGGCGGTCGCAGTTCCTGTGGCGCCCGATCCGGAGATCAGGGCGTAGCCGTCGCCACCGCGGCCACCGGCACCGCCCGTGCCGCGGGTTCCGGCGATGCCTGCTGCACCCGCGTGGCCGAGGAGAGCGAGGAACCCGCCTCCGACGCCTGCCGTGCCGCCGAGGCCTGCGGTGCCGCCGCCCGTGCCGCCGGTGCCGCCACTGCCGCCGATGAGATGGGTCGCGTCGCCTGCGGCGCCGGCACCACCAACGCCGCCGGTGCCCGCGTTACCGCCCTGTCCACCGTTGCCGCCGTTGGCGAAGAGGAATCCGGTTGCGTTGCCGCCGTTTCCACCCTTACCGCCGTTACCGCCACCGATGCCGCCGTCGCCGCCGTTGCCCGCGCCATTGCCGTGGTCGATCAGCCAGTCGCCGTCCGCACCGGCCGCGCCGGTGACGCCGCCGCCGCCCTGGCCGCCGCTGCCGCCGATGCCGAACAACCAGCCGGTGGCATTGCCGCCGTGCCCGCCGTTGCCGCCGTCGAAGCCCAAGTTGCCGCCCGCGGCCGCGCCGCCGGTGCCGCCGTTGCCGCCGATTCCGAGGAGGAAGCCGCCGTTGCCGCCGTTGCCGCCGTCGAGGCCGGCCCAGCCCGCGCCACCTGCGCCACCGTTGCCGAACCAGCCTGCGTTGCCGCCGTTGCCTCCGGCCACGCCGTACGCGGTGCCGTCGAAGCCCTTGCCGCCGTCACCGATCAGGAGTCCGCCGTTACCGCCGTTGGGGTTCTCCAGTGTGCCGTCGGCGCCGTTGCCGATCAGGTACACCCCGGTGACGTGGTTGATCACGCCGGCGACGGCGGTACCGATGGGGCTGGTGATGATCAGCTGTGTGATGCCGTGCAGGGGCTGGTAGACCAGCCAGTTGATGATCGCGGTGGCATTGACGCTGTAGGGAAGACGGACCACCGCGGTGGTCGAGGGGCCGTCGGCGGTCGTCAGTACGGTGGTGACGATCTGCTCATCGAGTGCCTGCTGCACCCGGTCGGCGGTGTCGTCCGTCTGGCGGCGCACGAAGGCCAACGCGGCCCACGTCGCGGGAAGGTCGCTCGCGTCCGACGGCGCGTTGGGGGCCAGGAGCGTGCCGAGGGTGACTGCCGACAGCAGGCCCGTGATCGGGGCGATCCGCTCCTTCGGCGGGGACGCGGCGGGCGCGCCAATCGTGGCGGTCTCCTCGCCGGTCGTCGGCGAGGGCTTGTTCAGAGCGTCGGCCACCCGACCGGCCAGGTCACCGAAACGGCGTGCTGGTGCGGTGCTCTCCGCAGCGTCGCGGGTGCGGGGCAGCACGCCTGCATGGGTGCGCCACTGACCACGCTGGGGCATCTCGACGGCGTCTGTGTCGGCGTCGGCGGATGTGGTGGGCGCCTCGGACTTCGGCCCTCTACGTGGGGTCCAGTCCCGCAGGGGATTCCGAGGGAGATCCGCGACGGCGCTGTCGTCGCGCGAGGGCTTGGGCCCTGCGCGCCGGACGCGCTCGTCGAGGGATTTCTTGATGCGGTCGGTGCGCTCGCTCGAGATCTGAGAAGGTTTGGTTCTCTCGGCGCGCTGCGACCTGCGATCTTTGGCGTCCGCGCCTCCCGCGGTCGAACCGCGGTCGGAGGCCGTGGTGTCTGATTCGCTGCTCACCAGTTCGATGTCTGCGGTCACCGACCTGATCGTCGGTGAATCCGGCCCAAGCAGGAGCATGACGCCGGCACCCGCCAACGCCACGCTCGCCAACCCCGCTGTCGCCAGGGGACGTGTCATGCCCTGCCGACTACGCCCCGTTGCACTGCTCTCCCTCGACACGTGGTGCATCTCCTTCAATGGTGAGTTGTGTCACGTTCCTTAAGAAATCGTGAGCAGACTAACATCAGTCGTAGTCAGAATTGCAACATGTTCTAGAAAATATGCACACCTTCATGGGTGGCCCCAGCTGACCGCATTGATCGGCGGTGATTTCCAAAAAACTTGCTTTAGCTAACGTTTGAGGCAAACTGACTCGGGTCGGTTGATGCTGGACGAACGTGCGGTCGGACGGTCGGAAACCTGGGAATTACCTGTGTGGGGACATGAATTGGAACGTGTTCTCGTTCGCCGTCGCGCGTTGCGGGAACGGCGACTTTTTGAGTGTCGAACACCCGGTCGCCGATAAGGCGACGGCAGGTTTCCTGATGAGCTTCGCGAAACCCCTGCGGGCTGCGCATTCGCCGCTTTTCGCCCCGGGCGGAGAATCTTGCACTCGCAGGGCTCGAGTGCTAAGAATGCAGTTGGCACTCGCGACCAGTGAGTGCTAGGTCGGGGCAGCGAGGCCAAGGGTCCGCACTGCGGAGCACACCCGAAGCCGTCCGTCGCGGGCGCTGATTCCGACCAGAAGACGTGCATCCCCAATCCGGAGGAAACACTTCGCAATGGCCAAGACAATTGCGTATGACGAAGAGGCCCGTCGCGGCCTCGAGCGGGGCCTCAATGCCCTCGCCGACGCGGTAAAGGTGACGCTGGGCCCCAAGGGTCGCAACGTCGTCCTGGAGAAGAAGTGGGGCGCCCCCACGATCACCAACGATGGTGTGTCCATCGCCAAGGAGATCGAGCTGGAGGACCCGTACGAGAAGATCGGCGCTGAGCTGGTCAAAGAGGTCGCCAAGAAGACCGACGACGTCGCTGGCGACGGCACCACCACCGCCACCGTGCTCGCCCAGGCTCTGGTTCGCGAAGGGCTGCGCAACGTCGCCGCCGGCGCCAACCCGCTCGGCCTGAAGCGCGGCATCGAGAAGGCCGTCGAGAAGATCAGCGAGACCCTGCTCGCGTCGGCCAAGGAAATCGATACCAAGGAGCAGATCGCTGCTACCGCTGGTATCTCTGCTGGCGACCAGACCATCGGTGACTTGATCGCCGAGGCCATGGACAAGGTCGGCAACGAGGGTGTCATCACCGTCGAGGAGTCCAACACCTTCGGCCTGCAGCTGGAGCTCACCGAGGGTATGCGCTTCGACAAGGGCTACATCTCGGGTTACTTCGTGACCGACGCCGAGCGTCAGGAAGCGGTCCTCGAGGATCCGTACATCCTGCTGGTCTCGTCGAAGGTCTCGACGGTCAAGGACCTGCTTCCCTTGCTGGAGAAGGTCATCCAGTCGGGCAAGCCGCTGCTGATCATCGCCGAGGACGTCGAGGGCGAAGCTCTGTCGACCCTGGTGGTCAACAAGATCCGTGGCACCTTCAAGTCCGTCGCCGTCAAGGCCCCGGGCTTCGGTGACCGCCGCAAGGCCATGCTGCAGGACATCGCGATCCTGACCGGTGGCCAGGTTGTCAGCGAAGAGGTCGGCCTCTCGCTGGAGACCGCCGACATCGCGCTGCTGGGTCAGGCCCGCAAGATCGTGGTCACCAAGGACGAGACCACCGTCATCGAGGGTGCCGGCGATGCCGACGCGATCCAGGGCCGGGTGGCTCAGATCCGTGCCGAGATCGAGAACAGCGATTCCGACTACGACCGCGAGAAGCTGCAGGAGCGCCTGGCCAAGCTGGCCGGCGGTGTTGCGGTGATCAAGGCCGGAGCTGCCACCGAGGTGGAGCTCAAGGAGCGCAAGCACCGCATCGAAGATGCCGTGCGCAACGCCAAGGCCGCCGTCGAAGAGGGCATCGTCGCCGGTGGTGGCGTGGCTCTGCTGCAGTCGGCTCCGGCTCTGGACGAGCTGAAGCTCGAAGGCGACGAGGCCACTGGTGCCAACATCGTGCGCGTCGCGCTGTCGGCTCCGCTGAAGCAGATCGCCTTCAACGCGGGCCTCGAGCCCGGTGTTGTCGCCGAGAAGGTCACCAACTCTGCGCAGGGGACCGGCCTCAACGCCGCGACCGGTGTGTACGAGGACCTGCTCAAGGCCGGCGTCGCCGACCCGGTCAAGGTCACCCGCTCGGCGCTGCAGAACGCGGCGTCCATCGCGGCGCTGTTCCTCACCACCGAGGCCGTCGTCGCTGACAAGCCGGAGAAGGCCGCCGCTCCCGTCGGCGACCCGACCGGTGGCATGGGCGGCATGGACTTCTGAGTCCAGCTCTTCAAGGAAAGCCCCGGTGCGCTTGGCGCACCGGGGCTTTTCTTTGTCTGGGGGCGAGTGCCGGCCCGTCGCTTATCTGGGGGCCGTCGAGAAGAGTCTGGTGAACACGCGACCTGGGGTTTTTGTGTTCACGCGCCTCTTCTCGGCGCGGCAGGTGCCCCTGTCCGGTCTGACTACAGCTCGGAGAGCGGTCTGGGCTGCAGCGCCAACGTCGCCGCCACGCTGATCGCGGCCGTCGTGACCAGATAACCGCACGCGATCCACGGTGACCCGCCGCCCGCGGCGATCAGCGCCGTCAGGATCATCGGGGTGATGCCGGAGGCGAACACACCCGACAGCTGATACACCGTCGACAGTCCGGTGTAGCGGATGCGGGCCGGGAACAGCGAGGCGTACAGCGTGCCCTGCGCGCCGTAGAACAGCGCGTGGATGACGCCGAAGACCAGCAGCATCCCGATCGCGTACAGCCAGAGGTTCTTGGTGCCGAACAGCGCGAACACCGGGAACACCGCCAGCCCGTAGGCCGCGATCCCTGCGACATAGACCCGCTTGGGGCCGAACCGGTCCGACAGCAGGCCCGACACCGGCAGCAGCGCGGCCATCAGCAGGGCCGCAGCGGTGACGGCGATCAGGACCGGGACCTTCTCGAGCTTGAGCGTGCTGGTGGCGTACGCGATGGCGAACACGCCCCAGGTGTTGAACGCCGCGCCCTCACCCCAGCGCGACAGCATGCCCAGAACCGTCGAGCGCAGCGCCGGCGGCCGGAACACCTCGCGCAGTGGCACGGCGGCCCGGTCGTCGCTGTCGCGCACCTTCTCGAACGACGGTGTCTCGGTGGCCTTGAACCGGACCACCACACCGAAGATCACCAGCACGATGCTGAACAGGAACGCGATCCGCCACCCGTAGGTCAGGAAGGCGTCGTCGGGCAGCACGATCTGCAGCAGCGCGAAAACGCCGGTGCCCAAAGCCAATCCGAGCGCCAGCCCCACCTGCGGGATGCTGCCGAACAGGCCGCGACGCCGCGCGGGACCGTGCTCGACGGCAAGCAGGACCGCACCGGCCCATTCGCCGCCGAGGGCGAAGCCCTGCACGATGCGCAACAGCAGCAGCAGGATGGGCGCCAGCACGCCGATCTGCGCCGCGGTCGGCAGCACACCCATCAGGGCCGTCGCACCGCCCATCAGCAACATCGTCATGGCCAGCGTCTTCTTGCGGCCGATGCGGTCACCGATGTGCCCGAACACGAATCCGCCGATCGGGCGCACCACGAAGCCCACCGCGAAGGTCGCGAACGACAGCATCGTGCCGACGAACGTGGACTGATCCGGGAAGAAGGCGTGGTTGAACACCAGGCTCGCGGCTGTGGCGTAGAGGAAGAAGTCGTACCACTCGATCGTCGTACCGACCAGGCTGGCCCACAGCGCCGTGCGGGCCTGGGGAGAGACGGGGGCAGAGGGATCAGGTTCGACCGCGGCGGTACTTACAGACACGTGGATCGAGTAAGCCAAACTCTGCCCACCATGACAAGAGTTATGCGCAGCGTGATCCGAAGTCAGTCCTTGACCGGCACGCAGTCATGCAGGTGGCCCTTGGCCGCGGCCGCAGACTGGGGGGCGGCCCTGCGGTGCAGCACGGCCCGCGCGGGAACCACCCGCAGGCCCGCGTCTGTGACCTCGGCCTGCCCGTCGACGATCAGCGAGTAACCCCCGGCGTCGGCAGGCGGCCAGATCACCGTGACGGCGGCGTGCGCTCCTGCGTTGCGTCGCGTGGTGTCCCCCACGGACCCGACGTCCAGGGCCCCATCGACGAGGACGGGGGAGACGGCCACGGTGTGCGCGCGGAAGTCGTCTCCGACCGTGATCAGGTAGCCGAAGGGGAAGTCGGCCAGCGTGTCAGCCAGCTTGTCCACATCCACCTTGACGCTCATGAGCCGAGGATACGTCCGCGGCCCGGGTGGTCGCGAGTGTGTGGATCTGTCGCTGGAACAGCGCTCAGACTCGACGCGTCATGCGACCGGTGCGGACTGGCGGCCCCGCACCAGACGGCCCGGGCGCGCCTCGGTGGGCACGCCGTTCTCGGCGATCACCTGCCCCGAGACGATGGTCGCGACGTAGCCGTCCGCGGTCTGATCCAGCCGGCGTCCACCCGCGGGCAGGTCGTTGACCACGACGGGCCGATGCAGGCGCATCGCGTCGGCGTCGATGACGTTGAGGTCAGCCTTGTAGCCGACGGAGATCCGGCCCCGGTCGGCCAGGCCGGCGACTCGGGCCGGCACCGAGGTGAGTTCGCGGATGGCATCGACCACCGGCATCCGGCCGTGGGCGCGGTCCCGCACCCAGTGCGTCAGCAGATACGTCGGGAACGACGCGTCGCAGATCATGCCGTAGTGCGCACCGCCGTCGCCGAGGCCCAGCACCACGTCGTCGCGGCGCAGCAGTTCGGCCACGGTGTCCAGGGAGCCGTCGCGGAAATTGGCCAGCGTCACCAGCAGCATGGCCTCGCCGCCGTCGTCGAGCACCCGGTCGTAGGCCTCCTCGAGCGGGCTCACACCGCGGGCGCGGGCCCGGGCGCCGATACTGTCGGCCGGGTTGGGCTCGTAGTTCGGCGGCTCGCCCAGCGGGAACATCCAGTCCCACAGCTGAGCGGCGAACATCAACGGGTGCCCGCTGCCGGGTGTGTCGGCCAGAATCCGTTGCCGTACTTCGGGTTTGCGCATCTCGGCGACGCGCTCGGCCAGCGGCAGGTGAGCGATCTCCTGATAGGACGGGTACAGCACGAACGGATTGCCGGACAGTGACAGGCCCAGCACCAGGCCGATGGGGCGCGGGAAGATCTGCGCCGTGATGTCGCCGCCGTTGGCGTTGGTCTTCTCGACCATGGTCAGGGCGTCGAGGTAGTACGGTTCGCCGGCGTTGCCGATCGCGAGCGTGAACGTGACGGGCAGGCCGACGTCGGTGGCGACGTCGAAGACCGTCTGCAGGACCGGTTCGTAATCGCCGGCCACCAGGTCGGGGACGAACTGGATCAGGCCGCCGCCCGCGTCGCGGACACCGCGGGCGATGGCCTCGATCTCGGCCTGGTCGGCGTCGTAGCTCGGAATGGGCTTGCCGCTGATGGTTTTGTGCAGCGTGAACCGCGACGATGCGAATCCCAGCGCGCCGACCTGGACGGCCTCGGCGGCGAGCTTGCGCATCTGCGAAAGGTCCTCAGGCGTGGCGGGTTCGCGGTCGATGCCGCGCTGTCCCATGACGTACACCCGCAGCGGCGAGTGCGGCAGGAGTGCCGCGATGTCGATGTCGCGTCGGCCGGAGTCCAGGGTGTCGAGGAACTCGGGGAAGGTCTCCCAGTTCCAGGGCAGGCCGTCGACCATCACCACGCCGGGGATGTCCTCGACACCGGCCATCACGTCCACCAGGACGTCGTGGTCGGCCGGGCGGCACGGCGCGAAGCCGACGCCGCAGTTGCCCACGATCGCGGTGGTGACGCCGTGCGCCGACGACGGGGTCAGGCGGTCGCTCCAGATGGCCTGACCGTCGTAATGCGTGTGCAGGTCGACGAACCCGGGGGTGACCAGCAGTCCGGTCGCGTCGATCTCCCGGGTTCCAGTCTGCTCGACCGTGCCGATCGCGGCGATCACGCCGTCGTGGATGGCGACGTCGCCGACGAAGGGGGGAGTGCCGAGGCCGTCGACGATGGTGCCGTGTCGGATGACCAGATCAAATGTCATAGCTCGAATGTACGGTGGCGACATGATGGATCACCTGGGAATCAACTGTGGCGATTGGGCGGCCTCACAGGAGTTCTACGACAAGGTGCTGGGGGTGTTGGGCTACACCAGGCAACTCGATCACGGCGTGGCCATCGGCTACGGCAGGGACGGCCATCCGGCGTTCTGGATCGCCGACCTGGCGGCGGGTGACGCCAAGGAGCAGAGCAACCGCGAGGTGCACATCGCGTTCCAGGCCGACAGCCCCGAGAGTGTGCAGACCTTCTTCCGCACCGCGCTGGCGTTGGGCGCCGAACCGTTGCATGAACCGCGTCTGTGGCCCGAATACCACCCGAACTATTACGGCGCCTTCGTGCGCGATCCCGACGGCAACAACGTCGAGGCGGTCTTCCATGGCGGGGGTCCCGCGCAGTAGCCCGGCGTAGCGTCGAACCATGGCCACCAACGAAGCAGTTCAAGAACTTCTCCGCGACTTCTTCACGCGCCTGATCGAACACGTCGACGAACTGACCGAAGACCTCACGGAGGCCATGGCGACGTACCGGCCCGCGCCGGACGCCAACACGATTGCGTGGCTGATCTGGCACAGCGCTCGGGTGCAGGACGCGCAGGTCGCCGATATCGCTGGTGTCGACCAGGTGTGGACCAGTGACGGCTGGGTGGACCGCTTCGGCCTCGACCTGCCCCGCGACGACACCGGATACGGCCACTCCGCCGACGACGTGGCCAAGGTGGTGGTCGCGGCCGAACTGCTCGCGGGGTACTACCACGCGGTGCACGCGATGACGTTGGACTACGTGACGACGCTGACGGATGAGGAGTTGGCCCGCATCGTGGATCGCAACTGGGATCCGCCTGTCACGGCCTCGGCCCGCCTCGTCAGCATCGTCGACGACTGCGCCCAGCATCTGGGGCAGGCCGCCTACGTGCGCGGGAGCCTCTAGCCTGCCACCACACCACCGGCGCGCACGCCCGGCACCTGACCGACGATCCGCTCGATCTCGCTGGGGAACACATTGCGGCCCGCGATGTGGATGAGCTCCTTGACTCGTCCGTACACCACGAGCCCCTCGGCGGTGAGGTAGCCGAGATCGCCTGTGCTGAACCAGTCGTCGCGGCCGATCGGCGCGGATTCGAGGTAAACCGTCCATCATCGACGCGCCGCGGATCTCGACTTCTCCGGCATCGCGGCCGACGGCCTCGGACACCGGGGTGTCGACGGGTGATCGACACCGCGCAGGTCGACTCGGCCATCCGTAGGCCGGGCACATCGCGCGTGTGTCGAAACCGAACCGACGGGCTCGCCGCCGTTGAGCGCGAATCGTACTGCACGCAAGTCGATTTCGGGGAGGCGGCTGGCGTATCTACCCAGCACGCGGTAGGCGAAAATCGGCGCTGCGGTCAGCGTGGCGCGAGTCGTTCCGAGCCAACTGAGCCAGCGGAACGGCAGCGCTGAGAACGCCGACGTGGGTGCCTGCCACATCGGCAGCCCCGACAGGCACCGGGGCGTCCGTCGTCACCCCGCGGAAACACGACCCCCGGGCGCGCACACAGCAACACAGAAACCCGGTGCCCATCTCCTGCCCGGTAAGTTCAACTACGACAACAAGGACTACGACAACAAGGACTACGACGTGGTCGGCCAGGCCGATCCGTTCAGCGCCAGCCCACAAGGGAGGAACCGATGCGCGTTGTGCTGACGGCGTTGTTGTGGCTGGTGGCCACGGCAGCGCTCGCTGTGGCGCTGCCGTCGGCGTGGGCGCAGAAGAACCTCGTCGACCTCGACGGGTATGCGGCGTTCACCGAGCAGGCTGCCGCCGACCCGGTGCTGCAACGCGCCGTCGCGAACGAACTGACCACTCAGGTGGTGAACCTCGGGTACACCGGTAACGAGCGCGCCATCTCGCTGGTCGCGTCGACCTACACCGCGAGTTCGGCTTTCCCCGGGCAGTTCGCCCAGGCCAATCGGGTGGCCCACCGCTGGATGTTCACCGACACGGTGTCGTCGGACACCGATCCGCAGGGGCGCTGGGTGATCGACCTCGCTCCCATGCTGCAGGACTCGCAGTTCACTGAAACCCTGCAGCGGTTCAACATCTCGGTGCCGCAGAGCCTTCCGGTGCCGCTGACCCAGAACGCGCCGGATTCGATTCGGCCAGGCCAACTTCGGCCGGTCGCGGCGTGGGCGCCGTGGGTCAGTGTGGGCGCGGCGGTGCTCGCCGGGGTGTGCGCGCTGCTCACGTTGGCGTCGGCGCGCTCAAAGGGCAAGGGTTTGGCCGCACTCGGAGTGTCGGGGCTGCTGGTCGGGGCCGCGGGTTGGGCGGGCCTGGAAGTGGGGCGCCGGCGCGTGGATTCGGCGCTGGCCGACACCAGCGGCGACATCCGCCAGATCGCGGACGCACTGCTGCGGCACGTCACCGACAGCATGCATCAGTGGCTCAACATCACGCTGGCGGCCGGGGGAGCGCTGGTGGTCCTGGGCGTGGTGTTCGCGCTGCTGGGCGGTATCGGTCGGACGGTGCGTACGCCCAACTGAGCTCAGTCCTTGGGGGCCCGTGACGGTGGACGGTCGGGGACGTTGGTGCCCGGCATTCCGTAAACCTTGCCGCGGATTTTGATGTGACGGGTGTAGCGGCCGGCAAACACCACGAGCGTGAGACCGATGGCCGACGAGGCGAACAGGCCAGCGGGCCACTCCGGCCACACGGCGAGGAAGGCGAACAGCATCGTGAGGACGGTGCAGACCCAATAGGTGCGGCGCATGATGACATCGGGTGACAGCGACCGCGACCTCCACAACGGGAAGATGCCTGTCAAGGTCGCAATGACCAAGCACACTATGGCCAGATCCCACAGGATATTCGGAGTGATGAATCCGCTCATCTGATCAGTCCTCCGGTGCGCGTGACGGTGGACGGTCAGGGACGTTGGCGCCGGGCATTCCGTAGACCCTGCCGCGGATCTTGATGTGGCGGGTGTAGCGGCCCGCGAGCACCACCAGCGTCAGCCCGACGGCGGTGGAGACGAACAGGCCGACTCTCCAGTCCGGCCACGCGGCCAGGAACATGCACACAGTGGCGATGACCGTGCCGGACCAGTAGGTGCGCCGTTTGATCGCGTCGGGCGACAGAGTGCGTGATCGCCAGAGCGGGAACAGGCTCAGCGCACCCGCGATGGCAAGTCCCACCAGGGCCAGGTTTCCGAACACGATGCGGGCCGTCACTGCGGAATCCCCCTCCAGTCTGTTGATCGCATTGTCACGGATTGTCGAACTGGCTGCCCACCCACGCTCCGCCCATTCCAGCGAGGCCCTCCCAGGGACCGATGCCGCCGAAAAGAATGACGGCGCCCACGGCCGCCACTGCGGTTCCTCCCGGGCCGAAGAATGAACCGGCGGTGAGCATCGTCGCAGTCCCGGCGGCGGCGCCGCCCAGTGTGCTGCCCGCGGCGCGGCCGAAGTCCTCGTTGCTGCCGCCCTGGATCCAGTCCTGACCCGCCATACCCAGCTGGTAGACATTGGTCACCAGGCCGACCGGACCTGCGACCTTGGCCAGCACCTTGGCGTCCGCCGGTGACAGCGCGGCCGGCCATGCGTGCGCGTTGGTGGGCACGTTGTGGCCGTATGTCTGGGCGCCCGTGGCCACCAGGCCCGTGGGTGTCAGCAGTCCCCGGACCACGTCCCTGGCTCCGCCGTCGGACATGCCCGCCGCGACCAGACCATTGCGGGCGTCGGTGACCACTGCGACCCGGGCATCGCGTTCGGCGACGTTCATGAACTCGCTGGCCTGATCCGGCGTCATCGCCGCGATCGGGAACGTCTGCCCCTCGCCGAGCCGCACCAGCCCCTGCTCAAGCTGGCTCTGCATGTCGAGGCGGTTGCGCGCTCGGGCGCGAGCATCGGCGCCGGTGAGTGGGTCGAGGGGCAGTGGCCCGACGAAGTTGGCCATCCGGAAATCGTCGAGGCGCTCCCCGGCCAACCGCCGCGCCTCGGAATCGGCCGCGGGGTCGGTGACGGTGCCGAAGTCCCGCAACCGGGCCGCGGCGTCGGCCTTCTCCGGCGTCATCTCGCCGGTCGCGTTGACCAACGCCTCATCCTTGGCGCGCTGGTTGGCCTCGTAGAACTGCTCGGCAGTGCGGCCACGCTGTCCGGGTCCCGCCTCCGCGTCGCCGTCGACATCCTCGATCGCCGCCGGGTCGTACCCGTGCTCAAGCCGCAGCCTCGCCTCGGCCTGCTGCAACCGCGTGCCATAGGCGTCACGGTGCCCTTGGATGGAATCCCGGGTGCTGCTGGTGTTCTCGATCGCGCGGTCCTCGTACCCGGACACATCAGCATCGACATCGCGCGACAACGCGTCACCGATCAGCATGTCCAAGTATCCGAGCTGACCGTTGAGCTTGTCGATCTTGAGATCCGACATCCGCTGCGCCTCCGCCAGGTCTGCGGCGATGTTCTGCAGCGCGGTCGCGATCGCGGGCAGTTCGTCCTTCTGCACGCGCAGGCTCTGCGCGACGCGCCGCAGTTCGGCCGCGTCGTTGATGGGGAACTCGCCGGACTCGCGATTCCAGGACCGCTGGAAACGACCACTGGCAGAGGAGAATTCGCCCCAGGTCTCCTCGGTGCACGCCGCAGCCGCGTAGAAGGCCCGCGACAGTTCGGCGATCTGGCCGGGGTCACCGGCGCGCAACGTGGCATCCAGCGCCCAGGGATCACCGGCGGCGGCGACGAGTTCGGGGACGCTGATGTGGGTCAGGGCTGGGTATTCGACCACAGCTGCGACCGAACCTGTTCCAGAGCTGCGCGGTTGCGTTGTTCCATCTCGTCGAACGACGACGCGATCACGTGGGTCTTGTCGCCGAGGACTCCGAGTCGTCGTTCGTGGCCGCGCAGACGCCGGCTGTGCTGCGTCTGCGCACCGGCCATCGACTGTCCGAACGCCTCGGCGTCGGCGAAATCGCCGAACATCCTGCCGGTCACGCTGGACCTGGTCAGGGCCGTCACGCCCTCGTCGGCGAATCCGGCCGCGGTGTAGGAGTGCTGAGCCCCCGTCCGCATCTGCCCGGTGTGGACCTGCATGTGTAACCCCCTCGGTGCGAAAACGTACCGAGATGAACCCTCAACGATGCCTGCGGGTTTGTCTATTCACCCGGCGTGAGCATGCGATGCAGGAAGGAGTAGCTCAGCGCCGACTTGAACGCGGTCTGCGCGTTGTCGGCGGCACCGGCGTGCCCGCCCTCGATGTTCTCGTAGTACCGCACCCGATGACCAGCCTCCTCGAGTGCGGCCGTCATCTTGCGGGCATGCCCCGGATGCACGCGGTCATCGCGCGTCGACGTGGTCATCAGCAGCGCCGGGTAATTCGCGTCGGCCGAGATGTTCTGGTACGGCGAGTATTTCGAGATGAACTCCCAGTCCGCGGGCTCGTCGGGGTTGCCGTACTCGGCGACCCAGGAGGCGCCGGCCAGCAGCAGGTGGAAGCGCTTCATGTCCAGAAGCGGCACCTGGCACACCAGTGCGCCGAAGTGCTCGGGGTACTGCGTCAGCATCACGCCCATCAGCAGGCCGCCGTTGCTGCCGCCCTGGGCGCCCAACTGCTCCACGGTGGTGATCCCGCGCTCGACGAGATCGGCTGCGACAGCGGCGAAATCCTCGTACACCTTGTGCCGGTTCTCCCGCATCGCCTGGGTGTGCCACTGCGGGCCGTACTCCCCGCCGCCGCGGATGTTGGCCAACACGTATGTGCCCCCGCGCGAGAGCCAGAGGCGGCCCAGCACGCCGTCATATCCCGGGGTGCGGGCCACCTCGAAGCCGCCGTACCCGCCGAGCAGGGTGGGGCGGGGTCCGGTGGCGTCCCGCGGGCCGACGACGAAGTACGGGATCGCCGTCCCGTCCGCAGAGGTGGCGAAATGCTGAGTGACGCTGATGTTGTCCGCATCGAAGAACGAGGGCGCGGCCTTCACCACCTCGAGCGGCCCGTCCGCGGGCCCGCACAGCAGGCGCGACGGCGCATCGAAACCGCTGGAGTCCAGGAAGACCTCGTCGCCGTCCGGGTCCGTCGCCACGATCACGGTGTTGGTGTTGTCGGGGATTCCCGGGGCGGGCGTGCGGGTCCACGCGCCCGGCGTCACCACCTCAACACGACTCACGACGTCGGCCAGCGTCACCAAGATCAACCGGTCCCGCGTCCAGGCGTAGTGCAACAGCGCGGTGTGCGCGTCCGGTTCGAACACCGTCGCCAACTGCGTTGTACCGGAGGTGAACTCGTTGTAGTCGGCCGCCAGCAGCGCGCCGGCCGGGTGCTCGACGGTGCCGACGAACCATGGACTGCGCAGTTCGATCAGCAGCCAGTCACGGTGCACCGAGACCGACGCATCGGTGGGTGCGTCGATACGCACCAACTCGTCGGCCTGCAGTTCGTAGACCTCGTCGTTGAAGAAGTCGACGGCCCGGCGGATGAACGTGCGCTCATAACCCGGCGTCCGGTCCACCGCCGCGGCGACGATGACGTCCTGCGGTGAACCGGAGAACAGCGTCTCGGCGTCGGCCAGCGCCTGCCCGCGCCGCCACCTTTTGACCAGGCGCGGATATCCCGAGTCGGTCAGTGACCCCGCACCGAAGTCGGTGCCGATCAGCACGGTGTCGGGGTCGGCCCAGGTGATGTTGGTCTTGGCCTCTGCGACCTCGAACCCGCCGTCGACGAACTCGCGTGTGACCATGTCGAATTCGCGCACCACCGCGGCGTCCGATCCGCCGCGCGAGAGGCTGATCAGTGCGCGGGACAATTCCGGTTCGATCACGTCGGCCCCGGCCCACACCCAGTTGGTGTCGTCGGCGGCGGCCAGCGCGTCGACGTCGATCAACACGTCCCAGTCCGGCGAATCGGTGCGGTACTGCTCCAGCGTCGTGCGGCGCCAGATCCCGCGCGGATTCGCCGCGTCGCGCCAGAAGTTGTACAGGTGCTCGCCCCGGCGCCGCACGTAGGGGATGCGGCTGTCGGTGTCGAGGACTTCGAGCGCCTCGGCGCGCATTCGCTCGAACTCGTCGTCGCACAGTTCGGCGAGGGTGGGGTCGTTGTGCGCGCGCACCCAGTCGAGGGCGGCCTCGCCGTCGACGTCCTCCAACCACAGGTACGGGTCAACACCACTTCGCTCGGGCATCCCGCCATTGTGGCCGCGGCAGTACTGTGATGCGCATGGAGGTCCCCACTCGCGTGCGCCTCACCCGGGCCGCGGCCGAACAGTTGACGGAGCTGCAGCGACGCACGGGGCCGCTCATGTTCCATCAGTCCGGCGGCTGCTGCGACGGATCTTCACCGATGTGCTACCCCGACGGGGACTTCGTGGTCGGGGACCGCGACGTGCTTCTGGGCCTTCTCGACGTCACCTGCCAACGGCAGCCCGAGGGCGTGCCGGTCTGGATCTCAGGACCCCAGTTCGACGTGTGGAAGCACACTCAGTTGGTGATCGACCTGGTAGCTGGCCGGGGCAGCGGATTCAGCCTTGAGGCGCCCGACGGGGTGCGGTTCCTGTCGCGGGGACGGGCGTTCACGGCCGCCGAGACCGAGCAGTTGGCTCAGCTGCCTGCGATTACGGGCGCACAGTTCGAGCGGGGGGCGCGGCCGCCTGGGCCTCGTGGCGACATCGTCGCCCACGCCGCAGACGCCTGTCCGGTACCAAATCGGTAACTGTCCGGCCACGGCGCGCGTGGATGTGAAGTCCTCGACGCGGGGCGTCGTACGGTGCTCGTGTGATACCCCTTCCGAGGGCTTGGCCACTGAGCGCAGCGATGCTGATCGGCGCGGCCGCCGGCGTGGTGCTGGGCGTCGCCGTGACGCTGCTGGTGCACGCCTCGATGCGCCCGGACGCGGCGATCGCAGTCGTGCTCGGAGCCCCCACCATCCTGGGGATGGCGCTCATCATGACGTCCGGCCGACGGTGGGTGACCGCCTTGGGCGCCTTCGTCGCGGCGATCGCTCCGGGCTGGTTCGCGGCGCTGGTCCTGATCCAGGTGGTGCATGGTGCCTGAGTCCCGATCGCCATGGTTCACCCCGTTCGACACTGCGTCCCTGCCGTTGACCGAACCGCATCACGCGCCAATCTTCGACACCGGTCCGCATCCGATGCCCCTGGGCGGTGGCGACGTCCTGGTCGACGAGGGGCCCCGGCCTGAGGCCGTCGACTCCGGACCGCAGGACGCGCTCGAGAACTCCGAGCCGATCCCTGTGCCGGTGCCGCCCGTGGTGGTCCCGGGGCAGTATCTGTACGTCAAGTGGTGGAAGTTACTGCTGGTCACATCGGGTGTGTGGGCCGTGGCAGGGGCCGTCGGCCTGGGCTTCTTCTACTGGTGGTTCCACGCGGTGGACAAGACCTGGCCGGACTTCTCGGTGCTGGTGTACGTGATCGCGTGTGTGGTGGCCGCACTGCTGTTGTCGATGGCCGAGCAGAAGCCTCGGTTGGCCATGGCGTCGATCGCGGTGCTGACGGCGCCGTTCGCGTCGGGGGCCGCAGCCGCGGCGCTCTACGGGATGTACGTGTTCGGCTGGCTCACGCCCTGACCCTCTGCGACCAGGATCCGTCCGCGCGGCTGACATCGCACCACTAGGCTGGTCGCCGTGACTCATTTTGACGTTGTCGTACTCGGAGCCGGCCCTGGTGGATATGTCGCGGCGATACGCGCTGCCCAGCTGGGCTTGAACACCGCGGTCGTCGAACCCAAGTACTGGGGTGGCGTGTGCCTCAATGTGGGGTGCATCCCGTCCAAGGCGCTGCTGCGCAACGCCGAACTGGCTCACATCTTCACCAAGGAGGCCAAGACCTTCGGCATCAGCGGTGAGGCGACGTTCGACTACGGCGCTGCGTTCGATCGCAGCCGCAAGGTCGCCGACGGCCGAGTCGCCGGAGTGCACTTCCTGATGAAGAAGAACAAGATCACCGAACTGCACGGGTACGGCAAGTTCAAGGACGCCAACACTCTCGTCGTCGACCTCAACGACGGCGGCACCGAGACCGTCACCTTCGCTCATGCCATCATCGCGACGGGCAGCAGCACGCGTCTGGTGCCCGGCACGTCGTTGAGCGAGAACGTCGTCACCTATGAGAGCCAGATTCTCTCCCGCGACCTGCCGGGGTCGATCATCATCGCCGGGGCCGGCGCCATCGGCATGGAGTTCGCCTACGTCCTGAAGAACTACGGCGTCGACGTCACGATCGTCGAGTTCCTGCCCCGCGCGCTGCCCAACGAGGACGCCGAGGTGTCCAAGGAGATCGAAAAGCAGTACAAGAAGCTCGGCGTCAAGATCCTGACCGGGACCAAGGTGGAGAAGATCACCGACGACGGATCGACGGTCACGGTCGCGGTCAGCAAGGACGGCAAGACCGACGAACTCAAGGCCGACAAAGTGCTTCAGGCCATCGGTTTTGCGCCCAACGTCGAGGGCTTCGGCTTGGAGAACGCGGGCGTGCAGTTGACCGACCGCAAGGCGATCGGCATCGACGACTACATGCGCACCAACGTGCCGCACATCTACGCGATCGGTGACGTCACGGGCAAGTTGCAGTTGGCGCACGTCGCCGAGGCGCAGGGTGTGGTCGCGGCCGAGACCATCGGGGGCGCAGACACGTTGGCGCTGGGCGACTACCGCATGATGCCGCGTGCGACGTTCTGCCAGCCCCAGGTCGCCAGCTTCGGTCTGACCGAGGCGCAGGCCAAGGACGAGGGCTACGACGTCGTCGTCGCGAAGTTCCCGTTCACCGCCAACGGAAAGGCACATGGCCTCGCCGACCCCACGGGCTTCGTGAAGCTGATCGCCGACAAGAAGTACGGCGAACTGCTCGGCGGCCACCTGATCGGCCCCGACGTCTCCGAACTGCTGCCCGAACTGACGCTGGCTCAGAAGTGGGATCTGACCGCCAACGAACTGGCCCGCAATGTCCACACCCACCCGACTCTGTCGGAGGCACTGCAGGAGTGCTTCCACGGACTGGTCGGACACATGATCAACTTCTGATGAAGACACTTCTGCTCACCGCGGCGTCCGCCCTGGTCATGCTGGCTGGGGCGGTGCCTGCGGCGGCATCGCCGGAGGCGCCGAATCTGCGGGAGTACAAAGCGGTTCCGGTGGAACCGTTCCTCGACACGGCCGCCAACGGCGGTGAGGTGTACTTCCAGACGCCCGACGGCCTGCTGTGTGCCATCCGGCCGGCGCAGGGGCGGGCCGGCTGTGACGGCGCCCTGCCGGGCGTGCCGACGGCGGTCAACGAGATCGTGCTGGCCGCCGATCAGCCCACTCGTGGCCTTCGTGCGACGCCGAATCCGGCGTTCGTGAAGCCGACGGGCGCGGCCGCGCGTGTGCTGACCGTCGGTCACAAGCTCAGCTTCGCCGACTTCGAGTGCGCCGTGGGCGAGGGGTCGAAGACCGTGTGCACCAAGGGAACACCGGTGACGGCATGGATGACGATCTCGCCGGACGGCACCGGCATCGGGCCGCGCACCCCCGGTCTTCCCGCCGGAATGCCGGATCCGAACGATTTCATCGGCAGCGACGACAGCTACACCGTGGGCATCGGCCCCAAGAACGTCTTCCCGGTGTTCACGGTGGGTGGGCTGACCTGCAAGATGGCGATGTTCAGTGGCGGCGAGATCGCTTGCGACGGGAAGCTTCCGGGCATCGCAGGCGGTGACGACGAAGTGTTCGTGCAGCTTCCCGGGACGGCGGGAACGCGGAAGGCCGGCAGTCCGCCGTTCAGCGCGCCGACGTATCCCGGTGACATTCGTGAACTTCCTACCGGACATCGCATCGACGCGTTCGGGGCGACCTGCATGGCGACCGAGGACGGCGGCGTCGCATGCGTCGGCGCAGCGGGTGGGCCGATGCAGGGCTTCGTCGTCTCGGCCGAGGACGTCAAGACCTTCGGCTGACGGCGCGTCAGTCCGGAAAGTCCATCGGCAGTTTCAAGGTGTTCATGGTGGCCGCCAGGCCGTCGTATTGTGCTGCCAGCAGGCAGAATTCGATCAACTGACGGCGGTTCAACTGAGCTGAGAGCGCAGCCCACGTCGGTGCCGAGACCTCACGCTGAAGGATGAACTCGTCGGTCGCGCGGACCAGGATCCGGTCCTTGTCGGACAAACCCTCGGCGTCGGGACCCTCGAAGATCTTCTGCTGCAGGTCCGCGTCCACGCCGCGGGAGCGGGCCAGGCGCCGATGCTGCTGCAGTTCGTACTCGCACTCGCGCAGGTGCCCGACGCGAAGGATCACCACTTCGGCGTCGCGCCGCGACAGCCGTCCCCAGTACAGCAGGACTCCCGAATAGGGCAGCCAACTCCAGAACAGCAGGCTGTGCCGCGACATGGCGTTGAACAGATGGAACTGCGGCGCACGGATTCCCCGCGCACCGAGCGCGCAGATCGCCCAGTTGATCGGTCCGACGTCACGCAGCGTGCGGGTCACCGGGACCCGGGTGGGTTCAAGTGTCATCGCGCTCCACGGTACGGGGGCGTCAGCCCCGCTTGACCAGATACGGCGAGACCGTGGACCGGTGCTCGTCGAGGTCGAGGGCGCGACCCAGCGCGGGGAACGCGCGTTGCGGGCAGTTGTCGCGTTCGCAGACCCGGCAACCGGCGCCGATCGGGGTGGCGTTCCGGTCGGAGAGGTCGAGTCCCTGCGAGTAGACGAGTCGCCCGGCATGCCGCAGTTCGCAGCCCAGGCCGATCGCGAAGGTCTTGCCGGGCTGGCCGTACCGCGCGGCCCGCCGTTCGACGGTGCGTGCCACCCACATGTAACTGCGGCCGTCGGGCATCTGGGCGATCTGCACCAGGATCTTGCCCGGGTTGGCGAACGTCTCGTAGACGTTCCACAGGGGGCAGGTGCCGCCGGTGGAGGAGAAGTGGAAACCGGTGGCGGACTGGCGTTTCGACATGTTGCCTGCGCGATCCACCCGAACGAAGGAGAACGGCACCCCTCGCATGGACGGCCGCTGCAGCGTCGAAAGCCGGTGACAGATGGTCTCGTAGCTCGTCGAGTAGAACGCCGACAGCCGTTCCACGTCGTAGCGGAAGTTCTCGGCCACCTCATGGAACTGCCGGTAGGGCAGCACCGCGGCCGCCGCGAAGTAGTTGGCCAGCCCGAGTCGAGCCAGGGTGCGGGACTCGTCGCTGGTGAACTTGCCCTCCTCCACGAGGTTGTCGATGAGGGTGCCGAACTCCAGGTAGGCCAGTTCGGAGGCCAGCTTGAACACCTGCTGGCCCGTGGACAGCTGCGCGCTCATCTCCAGCGTCTTGGTCTCCGGGTCGTACCGGTGCAGCACGGTGTCGCCGAGGTCGATGCGCTTGACGATCCGCACGCCGTGCAACTGCGACAGTCGCCGCGCGATGTCCCCGGCCATGTCGCCGCGGTGCAGTCGCATCCGTCCGGTGAGATCCTCGGCCGCGGTGTCGAGTTCATGCAGGTAGTTCTGCCGCTGATAGAAGAAGTCGCGGACTTCCTCGTGGGGCATCGTGATGGCCCCACTGCCGCTGCCGTCGTTGAAGCGGTCCTCGGTGGCCACCGCCAGTTGTGCGGCGGTGAGGCGGTAGCGGCGGTGCAGGTTGACCATGGCCTTGGCCAGATCGGGGTGAGCATTGACCACGTCGGCGATTTCGGGCAGGTCCAAGTCGATCCCGAGGTCGCGGTCCAACGTGACTTCGCGCAACTCGGCGACCAGACGGGTGTCATCCTGCGAGGCGAAGAAGGTGGCGTCGACGCCGAACACCTCGGTGATGCGCAGCAGCACAGCGACGGTCAGCGGTCGAACGTCGTGCTCGATCTGGTTGAGGTAGCTGGGCGAGATCTCCAGCATCTGGGCCAGCGCGGCCTGGCTGAAGCCGCGCTCGCTGCGGAGTTGGCGGACCCGCGAGCCCACATACGTCTTGGACACTGAGGTCAGGGTACGCGCTGTTAACCGGCGCTTCGCATGGTTGGCAAGGCCGCGTCATTGGCGCGCAACGGCCGGTTTGGCATGATCGCGCCAGGGGCGGAGGATGCGGGATTGAAGGGAATGTGATGGCTGACAGCAGTGCGACGAATTCGGGACTGAGCAAGACGCTGATGCCCGTACCGGACCCGCATCCGGATGTGTTCGACGTCGAGTGGCCGTTGCGGATGGCCGACGTAGACCGCGACGCCAGGTTGCGGTTCGACGGCGCCGCCCGGCACATCCAGGACGTCGGCCAGGACCAACTGCGCCAACTCGGTTATGAGGATGTGCACCCGGCGTGGATCGTTCGGCGAACCATGATCGACCTGGTGAAGCCCATCGAGGGCCCGGAGATCCTGAGGTTGCGGCGCTGGTGCTCGGGCACGTCGAACCGGTGGTGCGAGATGCGGGTGCGCATCGACGGGCGCAAGGGCGGGCTCATCGAGTCCGAGGCGTTCTGGATCCACTTCAGCCGGGAGACCCAGGGGCCGTCGCGCATCTCCGAGGACTTCCTGGCCGGCCTGCGGCGCACGACCGAGGTGGATCGGTTGCGCTGGAAGGCCTACCTCAAGGCGGGCTCGCGCGAGGACGCCGAGCAGGTGCGCAGGTTCCCCGTGCGGGTCACCGACATCGATCTCTACGACCACATGAACAACTCCGTCTACTGGAGTGTGGTGGAGGACTACCTCGAGACCGCGCCGGAACTGTTGAAGGAGCCATTGCGGGTGACCATCGAGCACGACTCCGCGGTGGCGCTCACCGACGATCTGGAGATCCTGCTGCACACCTATCCGGCAGCGTCGACCGACAAGTTCGGCGCCGAACTCGCAGACCGGACTGTTAGAACGCTCACATATGCGGTCGGGGGCGACGTCAAGGCCGTCGCGGCGCTCTTCCCGCTTTAACAGTACGTTTGTCCTGTGTTTTGGCGGGGTGACCTGCGCCGATGAAGTTACCGGCGAGTAGCGACTGAACCGGTTCAGGTGTGGTGTTCTTCGCAAGATTTGCAAATACTGCGGGCATCGTTGCCAAAGTTGGCAATGGAAACGGGTGGACCTGCACATATGGACAGTGGCATCGTGGCTACAGCACACCAGTGAAGCCGCTGGGGCGTTAACAAACCGGCGATCCCGGCAACGCCCCAGCGACTTGGAATGACGCAGAGTCGCAACGTTTCAACGCTTCTTGAGGAGGCAGCCCATGTCCACCGTTGGCACCCCGAAGTCCCCCGAACAGATCCAGCACGACTGGGACAACAACCCGCGCTGGAAGGGCATCACCCGCACCTACACGCCAGCCGACGTCGTCGCGCTGCAGGGCTCCGTCGTCGAGGAGGCCACCCTGGCCCGCCGCGGCGCCGAGGTGCTCTGGAACCAGCTGCACGACATGGACTTCGTCAACGCGCTCGGCGCGCTGACCGGCAACATGGCCGTCCAGCAGGTGCGCGCGGGCCTCAAGGCCATCTACCTGTCGGGCTGGCAGGTCGCCGGTGACGCCAACCTGAGCGGCCACACCTACCCCGACCAGAGCCTCTACCCGGCCAACTCGGTGCCGCAGGTCGTGCGCCGGATCAACAACGCGCTGCTGCGCGCCGACGAGATCGCCAAGGTTGAGGGCGACCGCTCGGTGGAGAACTGGCTGGCCCCCATCGTCGCCGACGGTGAAGCCGGCTTCGGTGGCGCGCTGAACGTCTACGAGCTGCAGAAGGCCATGATCGCCGCGGGCGTCGCCGGCTCGCACTGGGAGGACCAGCTGGCCTCGGAGAAGAAGTGCGGCCACCTCGGTGGCAAGGTGCTGATCCCGACCCAGCAGCACATCCGCACGTTGACGTCTGCCCGCCTGGCCGCCGACGTGGCTGACGTTCCTACCGTCGTCATCGCCCGCACCGACGCCGAGGCCGCCACGCTGATCACCTCCGACGTGGACGAGCGCGACCGCCCGTTCATCACCGGTGACCGCACCTCCGAGGGCTTCTACCGGATCAAGAACGGCCTCGAGCCCTGCATCGCCCGTGCCAAGGCCTACGCGCCCTACTCGGACCTGATCTGGATGGAGACCGGCACCCCGGATCTCGAGCTGGCCAAGAAGTTCGCCGAGGGCGTCAAGAGCGAGTTCCCGGACCAGATGCTGGCCTACAACTGCTCGCCGTCGTTCAACTGGAAGCAGCACCTGGACGACGCGACCATCGCGAAGTTCCAGAAGGAGCTGGGCGCGATGGGCTTCAAGTTCCAGTTCATCACGCTGGCCGGCTTCCACGCCCTGAACTACTCGATGTTCGACCTGGCCTACGGCTACGCCCGTGAGCAGATGAAGGCGTACGTCGAGCTGCAGGAGCGCGAGTTCGCGGCCGAGGAGCGCGGCTACACCGCCACCAAGCACCAGCGCGAGGTGGGCGCCGGCTACTTCGACCGCATCGCCACCACCGTGGACCCCAACTCGTCGACCACCGCACTCGCGGGCTCGACCGAAGAGGGCCAGTTCCACTGATCGACTGTTGACAGTGCAGGCCCCGCTCAGGTTTCTTGAGCGGGGCCTGTCGCATATTCGTGAGATGAGGGTGAAGCAGTGAGCAATTCGATTGAACGCGTGGGAGTCGTCGGCGCGGGCCAGATGGGTGCCGGCATCGCCGAGGTGACGGCACGGGCCGGGGTGGACGTGCGCGTCTTCGAGACCAGCGAAGCCCTGGTGACCGCCGGTCGCAACCGGATCGTCAAGTCCCTCGAGCGGGGCGTCAGCTCCGGCAAGATCACCGAGAAGGAGCGCGACCGCGCGCTCCAGAGCCTGAGCTTCACCACGGACCTGAAGGACCTCGCCGACCGGCAGCTGGTGATCGAGGCCGTCATCGAGGACGAGACGGTCAAGGCCAAGATCTTTGCCGAACTCGACGCGGTGATCACCGATCCCGATGCAGTGCTGGCATCGAACACCTCCAGCATTCCGATCATGAAGATTGCGGCCGCGACGAAAAACCCGCAGCGTGTCCTGGGTCTGCACTTCTTCAACCCCGTTCCGGTACTGCCGCTCGTTGAACTGGTGAAGACTCTCGTCACTGATGAAGGCGCGCTCGAGCGCACCGAGAAGTTCGCTGGCGAGGTGCTGGGCAAGCAGGTCGTGCGGTGCTCGGACCGGTCCGGCTTCGTGGTCAACGCGCTGTTGGTGCCCTACCTGCTGTCCGCGGTCCGGATGGCCGAGGCGGGTGTCGCCACCGTCGAGGACATCGACAAAGCGGTGGTCGCTGGACTGTCGCATCCGATGGGGCCGCTGCGGCTGTCGGATCTGATCGGCCTCGACACCCTCAAGCTGATCGCCGACAAGATGTTCGACGAGTTCAAGGAGCCGCTCTACGGCCCCCCGCCGCTGTTGCAGCGCATGGTCGAGGCGGGTTTGCTGGGCAAGAAATCGGGTCAGGGATTCTATAAGTACTGACGTCGCGGAAAGCCGACGCACTTTGGCGCGAAGCCTCCGCGTTGGTTAGCCTAACGAGCGATGGACTTTCGGGTCCGGGTCGGGGAGCGGGTGTCGCAGACGCCCGCCTGTTGTCGGAGCTGATTGCTCAGACCCGCGCATTTTCTAGAACAAGGAGTGTCACGGAGCATGTCATCGGTCGAACCGGACCTTGCGCCCTACTACGAGGAATCGCAGTCGATCTACGACGTCTCGGACGAGTTCTTCGCGCTGTTCCTCGATCCCACCATGGGATACACCTGCGCCTACTTTGAGCGCGACGATATGACCCTCGAGGAGGCGCAGATCGCCAAGTTCGATCTGGCGCTGGGCAAACTGAACCTCGAACCGGGCATGACGCTGCTCGACGTCGGCTGTGGCTGGGGCGGCGCCCTGCGTCGCGCTGTCGAGAAGTATGACGTCAACGTCATCGGCATCACGCTGAGCAAGAACCAGAGCGAGTACAGCCGCAAGCTGCTGGGCGGCCTCGACACCAAGCGCAGCGTCGAGATTCGGATGCAGGGCTGGGAAGAGTTCACCGACAAGGTGGACCGCATCGTGTCGATCGGTGCATTCGAGGCCTTCAAGGCCGAGCGCTACCCGCTGTTCTTCGAGCGCGCCTACGACATTCTGCCCGACGACGGCCGGATGCTGCTGCATACGATCCTGGCGCACACCCAGGCGTTCTTCCGCGAGAACAACATCAAGCTCACGATCAGCGACCTGAAGTTCATGAAGTTCATCGGCGAGGTGATCTTCCCCGGTGGACAGCTTCCGGCGGTCGAGGACATCGAGAAGCTCGCCGAGGGCTCGGGCTTCACCCTGGAGCGCACCCACCTGCTGCAGCCGCACTACGCGCGCACGCTGGACATGTGGGCCGAGAACCTCGAGAACGCCCGTGACAAGGCCATCGAGATCCAGTCCGAAGAGGTCTACGACCGCTACATGCACTACCTGACGGGGTGCGCGGACTTCTTCCGTCGCGGCATCACCAACGTGGGTCAGTTCACGCTGGTCAAGTAGTTTCAGCTCTTTCTTTCGCCGGGTGTCAGCCATTGACACCCGGCGAAAGTGTTTCTGGGGGAGGTCGCGCACTGGGGTGAGCGCTGGTCGTCGCGCCAGCCTGTGTCGCGCTCGCGTCGCCCAACCCGGCCTCGAAACCGCACGCCCCCTGTCGCACCGAGCCTGTAGTCATCGAGGACTTTGTCGAGAGGGGGCCTCGATGACTACAGGCTCGCGGCGGAGCAGGGTTTCGGCCGCGGCGTCTGGGGAGGCTTCGGCCGCGAGGGCCCGGGGCCCGGCTTCGCCGGGGGGTTCGTCGCCCCGCTTGGTCTGATTGCGTGGCTTCTCACGCCCGGCTTCGCCGGGGGGTTCGTCGCCCCGATTGGTCTGATTGCGTGGCTTCTCACGCCCGGCTTCGCCGGGGGGATCGTCGCCCCGCTACGAAGCGGCCAGTCGCTTCTTCTCCGCCTCAACATCGAAATCCGCTGGCGGCCAAGACAAGTCAAGCGACTTCAGCGTCTCGATCAGCAGTTCGGTGACGGCCAGCCGGCTGTACCACTTCCGGTCACACGGCACCACATGCCACGGCGCCCACTCGGTCGACGTCTTGTCCAGCACGGCCTGATAGGCCTCCTGGTAGGCGGGCCACAGCGCCCGCTCGTCCACGTCGCCGGGGTTGTACTTCCAGTACTTGTCGGGCCGTTCCAGCCGTTCGGCGAGACGCTGCTTCTGCTCCTCGAGCGAGACGAACATCGCGACCTTGACGATCGTGGTCCCGGCCTCGGTGAGCTCGCGTTCGAACGCGTTGATCTCGTCGTAGCGGGCACCCCACACGTCGGGCGGGACGAGGTTTCGCACGCGCACCACCAGGACGTCCTCGTAGTGCGATCGATCGAACACTCCGACCAGGCCGGGGCCCGGCAGCGCGTTGCGGATCCGCCACAGGTAGTGGTGTGCGCGCTCCTCGGCGGTCGGGACGCCGAAGCTGGTGTATCGGATGCCCATCGGGCTGCCCGCCCCCACCACGTGCTCGACGATGCCGCCCTTGCCCGCGGTGTCCATGCCCTGCAGCACGAGCAGCACCGAGCGGGTGTCACCGGCGCGGCCGTTGGCGTACAGCATCTCCTGCAGTTGCGCGAAGCGCTCGTTGCGCTCGGCCTGCAGCGCCGGTGCGTCGGCCTTACTGCCGTCGAAGCCCGGAGTCGCGTGGGTGTCGATGTCGGACACCCGGTCGCCCGGCTTGAACGCCAGGACGCGGTGTGGCTCGTGGGTCCACAGTGACGGCAGATCGGCCATACGATGGCAGCCTAGAGGACCAATCACTCCTGGGGAGACGGCAGCACCGGCGAGGGATGCGGCACGCTGTTGAACAATTCGAGGGACCCGCCGGCCTCGACGATGCCGCACAGTGCGTTCCAGGCCAGCATGGTCAGGTAGTCGATCAACTCATCCGAGGACATCCGCCGGTGCGACATCCAGGAGTGCGTAGCCAACTGGACTCCACCGACGATCATGTACGCCCACGGTTCGACGCCCTTGGTGTCCATTCCGGCCTTCTGCATGCGGCGCCGGAACATCACGGCCAGCATTCCGGCGATGATCCGTTCGCTGTCGGCGATGACCTTGCTTTTGCTGGCGGAGCTGTTCGCGAAGACAAATGGGTAGATTTCGGGCTCCGCGGCAACGGTCTCGACGTACACCCGGATGATCTCGCGAACGAGGTCGTACCCGTCCAGATCGGTGGAGAGCGCGGCGGCCATGTTGGGGATCAGAGTGGTCTGGGCGAACCGCATCATGACGGCTGTGGTCAGGTCGTTCTTGTCCACGAAGTAGCGGTACAAAACCGTCTTCGAAACGCCGATTTCAGCCGCTATCTCGTCCATGCTGACGTCACGGCCACGGGTCCTGATCGCCTCAAGGGTGCCGTCGACCAACTCGTTGCGTCTATCGACCTTGTGCTGATGCCAGCGCCGTTTGCGGCCGTCGATTCGGACGGCGCCCGGTTCGGTTCTTTGAGCCACTTTCGTGCGGATCCGTTCGGTAGGTGCCCTCCATAATACGGGCCGACCCGGCGCACGACGGGTTCGCAGTCACATTAACTGGTTGGGCTTATCCCGGTGCCCCCGCTCGACCATGGCGGATGATGGTGAGGTGGTTGAACGATCGGAGTTGCCGGGGTCAAGAAGCGGCGGGTCCGCCCTGCCGTCGCTGTTGGCGGGAGCCACCGCGATGTCGGAGCGGGGCTCGCTGGCGGAGTCGTTCGCGGGGGCAGATCCAGTCGCTGACGAGGAGCGCCGCCGCGGCCTGCGCCGAATGAAACTCGTCGCGCTGGGCTTCCTGCTGGCCGCCACGGTGATCTTCCTGGTCTGCACGTGGGCGCAGAAGGGCGGCGGGGCGCCGGGCTGGGTCGGTTACGTGCGGGCCGCGGCAGAGGCGGGCATGGTCGGCGCGCTCGCGGACTGGTTTGCGGTCACGGCGCTGTTCAAGCATCCGCTCGGCGTCCCGATCCCGCACACCGCGATCATCCGGCGCAAGAAGGACCAGCTGGGTGAGGGGCTGGGGAGCTTCGTGCGGGAGAACTTCCTGTCGCCCGAGGTGATCGAGACCAAGCTGCGCGATGCCGACGTGCCCAGTCGGCTCGGTAAGTGGCTCGCCGAACCCGAGCACGCCGCGCGGGTGGCCAGCGAGGCCTCGACGGTGCTGCGGGTGCTGGTCGAACTGCTCAACGACGACGACATCCAGCAGATCATCGACCGGATGCTCGTGCGCCGCATCGCCGAACCGCAGTGGGGCCCACCGGTGGGCCGAGTGCTGGCCCAACTGCTCGCCGAGAACCGCCAGGAGGCGTTGATCCAGCTGCTGTGCGACCGCGCCTTCCAGTGGTCGCTGAACGCCGGCGAGACCATCGAGCGCGTGGTGACCCGGGATTCCCCGAGTTGGTCCCCGAAGTTCGTCGACCAACTCGTCGGCGACCGCATCCACCGCGAGCTGATGGACTTCACCGACAAGGTCCGGCGCAACCCCAACCACGAGTTGCGCCAGTCGGCCACCCGGTTCCTGTTCGAGTTCGCCGACGACCTGCAGAACGACGCGGCGACGATAGCCAAGGCCGAGAACGTCAAGGAGCAGTTGTTGGCCCGCGACGAGGTCGCCCGGGCCGCCGAGACCGCGTGGAAGACGCTCAAGCGGCTGGTGCTCGACGGTGTCGACGACCCGTCGAGCACGCTGCGCAGCCGCATCGCCGACTCCGTGGTGCGGATCGGGGAGTCGCTGCGCGACGACGTCGAACTGCGGGACAAGGTCGAGGACTGGCTGGTGCGCGGCGCGCAGCATCTGGTGGGCCAGTACGGCGTCGAGATCACCTCGATCATCACCGAAACCATCGAGCGCTGGGACGCCGACGACGCCAGTCGGAGGATCGAACTGCACGTCGGTCGCGACCTGCAGTTCATCCGAATCAATGGCACTGTGGTCGGCGCGCTGGCCGGCCTGGTCATCTACTCTGTGGCGCAAATCATATTCTGACCTGCGCTAGCAGGTGCTTGCAATTGTTAGCACTCGGTGTACTGTGGGCAAGTGTCAGGTTCTGACATTCGAAACAAGTGCGAGGAGGTGCGCCATGTCGCAGGACGACAAGCTTGCCGCCGTGGTGACCAACGCCGCCTCCGACATCGGCAGCTTCATTCGGGCCCAGCGCGAAGCAGCGCAGGTTTCGGTTCGGCAGCTCGCCGAGAAAGCCGGTGTCAGCAATCCGTACCTGAGCCAGATTGAACGCGGATTGCGCAAGCCCTCTGCCGAGGTGCTCAACCAGATCGCCAAAGCGCTGCGGGTCTCCGCAGAGGTGCTCTACGTCCAGGCCGGGATCCTCGAGCCCGGCCAGGGCAACGCAGTGCGGGACGCCATCGTCGTCGACATCGCGATCACCGAACGTCAAAAGCAGGTGCTGCTCGACATCTACAACTCGTTCCTGCAACAGAACGAAGCGGCGGCGGCCCCGGCCGAACTCGTCGCAGGTGAGGAGTCGACCACTGACTGATCGATGTCCCACCACCGCGAAATGACTGCAAGACCTGAGTTTCAATCGAAAGGAAACACCATGGCCGAGAACCCGACCATCGAAGATCTGAAGGCTCCGCTGCTGGCTGCCGTCGGCGCCGCCGACCTGGCCCTGGCCACCGTGAACGAGATCGTGGCCGCCCTGCGCGAGCGTGCCGAAGAGGCCCGCACCGACGCCGGCTCCGCCGTCGGGGAGCGTCGTGCCGCGCTGAACGCGCGTGTCGACGAGACCCGCGACCGCATCACCAAGCTGCAGGAAGACCTGCCCAAGGAGTTCGGTGAGCTGCGCGAGAAGCTCACCGCCGACGAACTGCGCAAGGTCGCCGAGGGCTACGCCGAGCAGGCGCAGAGCACCTACACCAAGCTGGTCGAGCGCGGCGAGGCCGCGATCGAGCGCCTGCGCACCCAGCCGGCCATCGAGGACGTCGCCGAGCGTGCCGAAGGCTACGTGGACCAGGCCGTCGAGCTGACCCAGGACGCTCTGGGCACGGTCGCGACCCAGACCCGGGCCGTCGGTGAGCGCGCCGCCAAGCTCGTGGGCGTCGAACTCCCGAAGAAGACCGAGGAGGCCGCCGAGCCGGTGAAGAAGGCCGCCGCCAAGGCTCCCGCCAAGAAGGCCCCGGCCAAGAAGGCTCCCGCCAAGAAGGCCCCGGCCAAGAAGGTCACCCAGAAGTAGCTCGTCGAGCCACCTGGAATCGACTGACCGATGACGCCCGCTTAGGCTGGTGAGGTGATCCTCGCCAACCTAACGGGCGTCATCGCGTTCGTCATTGTGATTGCCGCCGCGGGCGTCGGGCTGTACGCATTCGTCCACGCTGCCATGCAACGGGCCGACGCCTACACCGCCGTCGACAAGCTCACCAAGCCTGTGTGGCTGGCGATTCTCGGCGTCGCCCTCCTGCTGCTGTTCCTCCTCGGTGGCATCTTCGGTGCCGCCATCTGCGCATGTGCCGCCGGTGTGTACCTGGCGGACGTGCGGCCCAAACTGCTTGAAGTCCAGGGAAAGTCCCGCTGACGACGATGCGACGCTTGCTTGCAGCGGTCGCCGTCGCGGCGACGGCCCTCCTGAGCGCAGCCCCCGCGCACGCCGGCGACACCTCGCTCGTCGACCACACCGAATGGGTCAAATGGGGTGACCTGTCCAGTCTGCGGGTCTATCCCACGCAGGCCGCGCGGGCCGAGGCCGCGCAGTTGGGCACGATGTCGATCGGCCAGACGGCCTGGGAACAGGTGCTCGCCCAGGCCCCCGACGCCGACCTGCCCGGTATGCGCGAACAGTTCCTGTGCCACTGGCAGCTCGCGGAGTTCGCGCAGCCCGGTAAGACCAGCTGGAACCTCGAGCCGTGGCGGCCCGAAGTGGACGCCGCGACCATGATCGAGACTGGCTGCAATCCCGGCGGCACCGAAGAACCCTTCTGAAAGTCACCCCATGACTGAGTGGACCCGTAGCCGCGTCGCCGGCCTGGTCGATCACACCCTGCTCAAACCCGAGGCCACCGCCGACGACGTCCGGGCTCTGGCCGCCGAAGCCGCCGAACTGGGTGTCTTCGCGGTGTGCGTGTCGCCGCCGATGGTGCCGACGGTCGCGCTGGCGCTGTCCGGCGCCTCCGTCGCCGTCGCCACGGTCGCGGGGTTCCCCTCCGGTAAGCACGCGCCCGAGATCAAGGCCCATGAAGCGGCCCTGGCCGTCGAGGCCGGTGCCGTCGAGGTCGATATGGTCATCGACATCGGCGCGGCGATCGCGCGGGAGTTCGACGACGTGGCCGCCGACATCGCGGCGGTGCGCGCGGCGACACCGGATGCGGTGCTCAAGGTGATCGTCGAATCGGCGGCACTGCTGAGCCTGGCCGGGCCCGAGGCGTTGTCCACGGTGTGCCGGGTCGCGGTCGATGCAGGCGCCGACTTCGTCAAGACCTCGACGGGCTTTCACCCGTCCGGAGGCGCCTCCGTGGCGGCGATCGAGATCATGGCCGAGGCGGTGCGGTCCGCGGGCCTGGGCGTCAAAGCCAGCGGCGGCATCCGCACGGCCGCCGATGCGATCGCGCTGCTCAACGCGGGGGCAACCCGGTTGGGTCTTTCGGGCACCCGTGCGGTGCTCGACGGGCTGTCCTGAGACTCCTGCGAGCGCCGAGACTGCATACAGGGCTGCGGACCAGCCCGGGTCACAACCCTGAGTGCAGTTTCGCCGCCCTGATGACGAGCCCTACAGGGCCGAGAAGCAGGGATCCTCGGTGCCCGGCGGAATGGTCGAGTTCTGCGACGACAGCTGAGCCACGATGCCGCTGTCGGTGACCTCCACGCTGTCGGCGTGGATCTCCATCGGGTAGTTCTTGGTCAGTTCGCCCGTGAACATGTCCAGCGCGGGCTGCACGGTCTCGCGCGGCAGCGAGAAGCCCAGGCCGCTGACGTTCATGACCTCCATCGAGAACCCGCCGTTGACGACCTCCGGCCTGACCGTGACGCTGCCCAGGCCGGCATCCAGGGTGAGGGTGCCCGCGCCGGGATCGGTCGTCACGTTGGAGATGAACCCGCCGAACAGTGGAATCGCGTTCTGCACCGACTGCTTGATGCCGTCGGAGGACCAGTCGATGCGGGCCACCATCGAGCCGACCGTGCCGCCACTGGCGTCCGGGTTGTCCGACAGCTTGATGTCGTTGATGTTGATGTCGAGCTTCATGCCCTTGGCATCGCGGACCTGATTGCCCTCGGTCTTGATCGAGAGGTTGGTGTAGTGCTTGTTCGCGTGCTGCCACAGGAACGGCGGCACGACCCCGAACGACGCCGTCGCCTTGTCCTGGACCACGCACGAGACGATCTTGGAGACGATCGAGTCCGCGCGATTGCGGGCATACAGTTCGCCGCCCAGCACGCCGGCGATGACCAGCGCCACGACGATCACCAGCACCAGCACGATCGACAGCGGGTCCTTGAACAGCCGGCCCAGCGCGCCGCCCTTCTTGGGCTGCTCTGGGGGCGGCACGGCGCCAGGCGCGGCAGGCGGCGGCGCGTCCTGACGCGGGATGTACGCGGTGGCGGGGTCGACGGCGTCCGGGCGCTCGATGCGCTCGGTCGGTCGGGCCTCGGCGCCGGGAACCCGCTCAATGCGCTCGGTGGCGCCGACGGGTTGTGCGGGGTTGGCCTGGGTGGGGCGGGACCACTTCGAGGGGTCCTCACCCTGTGGCGGATTCGTCACCTGCGCGATTCTGCCTTATCCCGCGCACTGAACGCCGACCGGTTGGTCAGCACACCCAGGGTTTCCCGGGCCTGACCTGCGGCATCGACGTCCACATCGCACACGATGAGCTCGGGATCGGGACCCGCCGACGCGAGCACCTGGCCGAACGGGCCGACGGCGACGCTGCCGCCGACACCGGTGGGTCCGGTGGCGGCGATCTCGTCACCGGGATAGGCCTGATCGACCGCGACGAGGAAGCTCCCGGTGTCCAGGGCGCGGGCCCGCGCCAGCAGCGTCCACTGGTCGAGCTTTCCTGGGCCGGCGCCCCACGAAGCGCTGACGGTGATCACCTGGGCGCCGCGGTCGGCCAACTCCAGGTACAACTGCGGGAACCGGATGTCGTAGCACGTCGTGATTCCCACGGTGACGTCGTCGACGGAGATCGTCACCGGATCGAACCCGGGGGCGACGGTTTGGGACTCGCGGAAGCCGAATGCGTCGTAGAGATGGATCTTGTCGTAGTGCGTGTCGACGCCGGGCCCGGCCGCGATCAGCGTGTTGGTGACCCGTCCGTCGGCGGCGGGGCAGTACATGCCGGCCACGACGGTCAGCCCGCATTCCTCGGCGATCCGGCGCACCCCGTCGGCCCACGGACCGTCGACGGGTTCGGCGATCGGCGCCAGGGGCACCCCGAACCGGCACATCGTCGACTCGGGGAACACCACCAGGCGGGCGCCGTCGTCGGCCGCGCGTCGACTGAAGTCCGTAACCGTGGCGAGATTGGCGGTCGGGTCCGTGCCGCTGGAGATCTGTGCGAGGGCGATGCGCATGAAGCCAAGGCTAGGCCCGCAGGTCAACAGGAGCGACCGACTGGCGCTGACACACGTTATATTTCGTTACCTTCTGGTAAGTGCTTATCGCGGCCTCCTGCAGGCTGCAGGGCTCATAGAGCCTCCCTGGGACTGATGTAACACGTGTCAATTCGCGGCGTAGCACTGGTTGCGCTTTGAAATTTCGGGCCACCGGCCTCGTATTTGCCGATCTCGGCGTTCGCCGGGGTTGATCCCGGTCTTGCAGTGATGCGGATCACGCCGCGTGTTTGCGGTCCAGGCGATCGGCTCCGCGAGTTCTTTACCCTTTTGTCAATTTCTCAGGGATCTCAGCTTTCTCTCAGCTAGCTTTCGCCACGTTCGTCACAGTTCGTTTCGAAAGGAAACATCTTGAACGTCTCAGCCCGCTCGTATCTCACCGCCGGCGTCGCCTTCGTGGGTGCCAGCGCGATCGCGCTCACCCCGTTGGTGACCCCGACCCTGCCCGAGGTCCAGATCCCGTCGCTGCACGCCGTCGCCTCGGACGTCGCGCTGATGACCAACCCGATTGACAGGTGGATCGAGGTCTTCGGGGCCACCGCGCTCAACGTCGAGGAACTCATCGCGTATGTGGCCAGCGCCCCGGCTCCGGTCGCCGGGCAGCTCCTCGCGAACGCGATCGGCAACGCGCAGCACATCTTCACTGGCTTGGGCGTGGCGGCCGAACAGATCGTCGGCGGGATCGCCTCGGTCCCGGCCGCGCTGCAGGCCGCGGTGGCCAGCCTGATGGCGGGCGACATCGAAACTGCCGTCAGCGATCTGCTGAACCCGGTGCTGGGCGTGGGCCTCGGTGCGCTGTTGGTCCTGCAGCCCTTCCTCGAAGTCGGTCAGAGCATGGTCGGCAACGCCGCGGCCTTCATCAACACGCTGATCGCCCCGGAGACGGTGCTGTTCCTGTCGCTGGCCCTCGGCGGCGCGCTGATCTCGCCGATCAACGCCCTGGCGCACACTGCGCAGGAGGTCTTCGACGGAATCAAGAACCTGGATCCGGTGGCCGTCGTCAACGCCGTGCTCAACGTTCCGGCTGATCTGTTCAACGCGGTGGTCAACGGGTACGGCAACATCAACTTCATGGGCATCGCGATCCCGGCGCCGGGCCTGCTGGACATGAGCAGGGGCCTCAACGGCGGCCTGGCCGCGAACCTGCAGAATCTTCGCGAGTATCTGGCGATCGCGCTCGGCTGGAACCCGGCCCCGGCCGAAGGGGAGAGGGTCGCGGCCATGACCACGGCGGAGGTCGCCGACGACTCGGTGGCCGCGGTGCCGGATCTGGGCAAGTCGGCGATCGCGCTGAACGTCTCCGTTACGGATTCCGAGGGCGCCGCCCCGGCGGCCGATCCCGCTGCCGGGTCCGTCGAGACGCCCGAGACTCCGGCAGCGCCCGTGGTGGACGCGGCCGACCTCGGTGCGGGCAGCGGTGCGGGCAGCGGCGGGGCGGCCCCGTCGGAGTCCTCGTCGGACAACGGCTCGGTTGGCGGCTCGGACAGCGGCTCGCTCGGCGACGGCGCGGCTGAGGCTCCGGCGAAGGACCTCAAGGCGGATCGCCAGGCCAAGCGGGAGGCCGCCAAGGCGGACCGCGACGCCGTCAAGGCGGACCGTCAGGCCAAGCGTGACGCGGCCAAGGCGGAGCGTCAGGCCCAGCGTGACGCGGCCAAGGCCGAGCGGCAGGCCAAGCGGGACAGCGCCGGCAGCCAGGCTGACACCGCAGACGCGGCGGCTTGATCACTGAAGTCGCCTGACCACTGACTCGGCCCCGCACTCAGCGCCCTCGACTGAGTGCGGGGCCGACTCGGTCTAGTGGGACTCGTCCCGCAGCGTTTCGCTGATGCGGCCGCAGCTGTGCCCCAGCGCTGTCATCTGCCGCCGGTCCAGTGGGTTGAGGTACAACGCCCGGACGGTGTGCGCGTACGTGCGCAGCGCCGGCGCCAGGCGTGCCATGCCGTGCTGAGTGATGCGGGCGATCACGCACCGACGGTCATCCGGGCAGGGTCGCCGGCTCACCAGCCCCTCGGATTCCAGGCGGCCGACGTGTGCGGTCACCCGACTGGGGATGAGCATCAGTTCGTGGGCGAGCTCGCTCATGCGGACCGCGCCCCTCCCGGATTTGGCCAGCAGGCTCAGGAGGCGCACGTCCAGCAGGGACAGTCTGTGCATCGCCCTAAGCCTGTGATCCAGCGTCCCGAGCAGGTGCGTTGAGGAGTTCAGAAAGTGCTGCCAGGCGTTCTGCTCATCGTCGTCGAGCCCGGGCAGCTGATCCCATCGACTCGTGGTTGCGGTGCCGTCCGAGTTCGGCGACGCCATGTCGTCCATCGACCACTGACTCCAATCTGCAACGTGTTATTAGCTGACCAGCTAATAACAATCACCAAGGTAAAAATGGGATTTTAGTGCATGTATTTGAGTCGGTCTGTCGATCGACAGTTTTATAAAATGGGATCTTATGTGAATGACAGTAGTTCGATGCGAGGGTCGGAAGACGGCCGCTGGCGCGCTGGCGACCGCTGTCCGCGGAGAGGATCCTGCAACACACCGTTAACGCCCGGAGGCGCGTACCGTAACGATTCCCGGTTTGGCTGAGCAGCGACTCACACCGACGTGTGAGGCGCGTCTAGGGTTCCGTCGCATCCGCGGGTCTGGTCCGAGAGACGCAGACGACCGGCATCGGCGCGGGTCGTTCCACGGCGGGGGAAAAGCCCGGGAGACTCCAGGTTCGTTCAGGAGGCTCTTGCCGAAATGATTCTGTTGGGCGTTGCTCTGAGCATCGCAGTCGTCGTCGCCGTAGGTTTCCTCGTCTCGAAGCGCATCGAGGGGGACAGCTCCAATTTCCTTGTCGGCGGCCGAATGCTGCCGTACTGGCTGGTCGGCGGTGCCCTCATGGGGGCCGCGGTCGACACCAACGCCACACTCGGAAACACCGATCTGGCTTTCGAATTCGGGTTCTGGGCCGGTGCCTGCCTGCCGCTGGGGCTGGCGTTGTGCCTGACCATCACCGGTCTGTTCTTCGCCAAACCGATGAACCGGATGGGGCTGACGTCGTTCCCCGACTACTACCGACTCCGGTTCGGCCGGGCGGTCGAGGTGGGGGCGTCAATCCTGCTGGCCGTCGCGTTCTGCATGCTGGTGGCGGGCAACCTGGTCGCGGGCGGATTCCTGTTCAACTACTTCCTGGGGATGCCCTACTGGCTCGGCGTGGTGCTGATCGCCGCAATTGCGGTGGCCTACACCGGAACCGGCGGTCTGATCGCCGACGCCTACACCGCGATCATCCAGATGGCACTGATCCTTGCCGGCGCGATCGGCCTGCTGGTGTGGATGACCACAAGCCACGGCCTCGACATCGCCGAGGGCACCGGACCGTTCGCGCTGGGCCAGATGTCGGATCCCGCGCAGGGCGCCGTGATCAACTGGGCCACCCTGATCGCCCTGGGCATCGGTGACATCGTGGCCATCGACTTCATGGCGAGGGTGTTCTCCGCCAAGAGTCCCGAGGCGGCCCGCAAGGCCTGCTTCACGGCCGCGGCCGGCACCGTCGCGATCTGCGTTCCGTTCGGACTCGTTGTGCTGGGCGCACATTCGATCCTGCCCGAGGAACTCGGCGGCCCCGTGCTGTTCGTGCTGCTGGACCAGTACGCCCCGATCGGCCTGACGATCCTGGTGCTGTGCGGCCTCGTCGGCGCCTCGATGAGCACCGCCAACGGCGCCATCCTGGCGATCTCCAATGTGTGCGTACGCAACCTCGGCGGAGTTCGCCGCGTTCACGTTGCGGGACAACGTGATCCGCTTCTTCGGGCCACCCGCATCGCGATGGTGCCGATGACGCTGTTCGCGATCACGTTCGCGATCTACGTCAAGCAGACCGGCATCCTGCTGACCCTGGCGTTCGACCTGATGCTGGCCTGCCTGGTGGTGCCGTTCATCCTCGGTCTGGTGTGGCGACGCGGCACGACGCGTGCCGCGGTCACCGCGATCGTCGCGGGTCTGGTGGTCCGCCTGACCCTGTTCGTGCTGACGCCCACGATGTACGGCGTCGAGAACACCATCCTGTACATCCCCAACGATCTGGTGAGCCCGTCGTTTGACGGTTGGCCGACGTTCATCGCGTTCGCCGTGGCCATCGTCACCTATGTCTCGGTGGCGCTGATGACCCCGCCGGCGGCGCTGCGCGGACTCGACATCCAGACGGCGCAGGACCTCGACGACGTGCTCGATCGCGCCCCAGCGGACACGGTGCCCGCGGTCGCGGACAGGCGCGAGCCGGAACCGGTGTAAACCCGCTTCGACATCGACATCAGGGCTGTGGATCGCGTTCTCGCACAGCCCTGATGTCGATCTCGGCGTTGCGTGCGTCAGCTCGGCGCGACTAAGCCCCACGGCACCGTCAGCACCGCGTCACGACCCATCCGGCGCTGCGTCTCGGCGGGCAGGCCGTCGTCGCGAAGCGCGGTCAGCATCGCGCGCCACCGGGCGCGGGGCCCGAACACCCCGTGTCCGGCGGCAGCGGCCCAGGCCCGGTCGGCGTCGGTCAGCAGGCGATGGATCGGTTGGCCCGGAACATTGTGGTGGATCAGGATTTTCGGCAGTCGCTCCGCCAGGTCGGACGGCCGCTCGATGTGGGCGGGATCGCAGGCCAGCGTCAGGCTGATCGGGCCCGACTGATCAAGCAGCACCCAGCACGCCCGGCGGCCCAACTCATCGCACGTCCCGTCGAGAATCAGTCCGCCGGGGGACAATTGGGCCTGCATCGTCGACCAGGCAGCGGCCACCTCGCGCTCGGGGTACTGCCGCAGCACGTTGAACGCGCGCACCAGGACCGGCCGCAGGCCGGCCAATTCGAAGCCACCGACCGCGAATCGCACCCTGTCGTCGTCCGCCGCGGCGCGTGCGACGCGCACCCGGTCGGGGTCGATCTCGAGCCCGACGACCCGGACCCCGGGGTACACCGCGCGCAGGCGCGACGCCAACTCCAGCGTCGTCACCGGCAGGGCTCCGAAACCCAGGTCGACGACGAGCGGATCAGGGGCAGTGCTCAGCGCCGCGGCGACCCGCGGGGACTGCACCAGCCAGCGGTCGCCGCGGCGCAGGCGATTGTGGCCCGTGGTCCCGCGGGTCGGCTGCCCGATCGGTCGAGAAGAGATGGTCGGCCTCCTGCGTCAGTGCTGCGCGACCCAGTCCGCCATGAACTGCCGTTCGGCGTCGAACAGCATCGTGATGTTGGACAGGATGAGCTGCTCGAGTGTGCCGCCGATCAACGGGATGGTCACCTTGCAGACGCTGGCCAGCCGCATCTGCGTGCCTGACTCGCCCTCGGTGAGCAGATACTGGCCGCCGAAGTGGCCCGGCCCGCGAGGCACGGTGGCCCGGTAGCTGCCCGTGACCCGGCGCTGCGCATCGTCGAACGGGTCGAAGTGCTGTTCGCGGGTGATCACCATGTCGGCCGGCATCACCGACCGGGCGATCGGCGGCAGTTCGGACCGCGGCAGCAGTTGCCGGAACACGATGTCGGTGCCCGAACCGTTGCTGGAGAAGTGCGTGACCTCGGACTGCGGGGTGAGCCACCCATAGGCCGCCATCAGGCTGTCCCAGTACTTCCTACTGGTGAAATCGGCGTACACCTGTTCGACGGGAACGTCGAAGGTGACCGTGTAGTCCATCCGTCGACTCATGGTTGCTGGAGTCTAGTCGCGCGCGATCCAGGAACTGGTGAAGCGCTGCTCACTGACCAGAAGATCCACCAGTTGAGTGCCGATGAACCCCTCGACCTTTCCACCCACCAGCGGGATCTTGACCTCGACCGCAACCCGGAAATCGGCCTTCGAACCCGTCGCGGTGCCCCACAGTCGGCCGGATCCGGTGACCGCCACGGGCGCGCCGGGGACGGCCGCGGTGATCGTGGCCTTCGAGGTCCCGTCGGTCACCGGAGACCAGACCTCCTGACGCGTGATCCGCAGGTCCCCCCGGTGCAGTTGAGTCACCAGGCCGGGCAGTCGATCGGCGCGCAGCACCTGCGTGGTGGCGACCCGGACGCCACCGTCGGCGCCGACGGTCAGGGAATCCAGGACGGCGTCGTCCGCCCCGGAGTCGGCGAGCCTGGCCAACCAGTACTTCTTGTCGCACAACGCCGAGTGGACCTCCGCGACGCTGCCCTGGTACTCGGCCGCCAAGTCGAATGAACGGGCCATGGCTGCAGACGCTACCGTTACGGCCCGTGGCGAGTTCACGGTTCGCGGGTGCAGCGGTGGCTGATCGAGTGCCACTCGCGCCGCTGACGACGCTGCGTGTCGGCCCCGTCGCGCGCAGCGTGATCACGTGCACCAGCACCGAACAGGTCGTTGCGGCGCTAACCGAACTGCGCGACGAGAGTCCACTGGTCCTCGCGGGCGGATCCAACGTCGTCCTGTCCGACGACCTCGACGATCTGGTGGTCGTGCGCATCGCCAACGCAGAAGTGACGGTCGATGGCGAGACCGTGCGCGCCGAGGCGGGCGCGGTCTGGGACGACGTCGTGGTGGCCGCGTTGGAGGCGGGCCTGGGCGGCCTGGAATGCCTGTCGGGCATCCCGGGATCCGCGGGAGCCACACCAGTGCAGAACGTCGGCGCGTACGGCGTCGAGGTCGCCCAGGTGATCCGCCGCGTCAAGCTGCTGGACCGGCGCAGCGGTGACGTGACGTGGGTCACCGGCGACGACCTGGGATTCGGATACCGCACCAGCGTGCTCAAGCACGGCGAGTCCGCGGGCACGCGCTGTGTGCTCGAGGTCGAGTTCGCGCTCGACCCCAGCGGACGCAGCGCCCCGCTGCGTTACGGCGAGTTGGCCACGGCGCTCGGCGCTGCTGCCGGCGACCGCGTCAAGGCGTCTGCCGTCCGCGAGGCCGTGCTGGCGCTGCGCCGCGGCAAGGGCATGGTGCTCGACGCCGCCGACCACGACACCTGGAGCGTGGGTTCCTTCTTCACCAATCCGGTGGTCAGCCGCGAGACGTTCGCGGCCATCGAGGCCGAAGTGCCCGGGCGGCGAGTGCCGCACTACCCGGCCGGGGACGACGTCAAACTGGCCGCGGGGTGGCTGGTCGAGGCGGCCGGCTTCGGCAGGGGTTTCCCCGGCGCGGATGCGCCCGCGCGGCTGTCCACCAAACACGCCCTGGCGTTGACCAACCGCGGCACCGCGAACAGCGCCGACATCCTGGCGCTCGCACGGCGGATCCGCACCGGTGTGCGCGACGCCTTCGGCATCACGCTCGAACCCGAACCGGTGATCGTCGGCGCTGTGATCTGAGCCGCTGGATTCCCGGGCCCCGCGAGTGGGTCCGTACCCTGGGTTCACGTGAGACCCCACCGCGACCCGGCCTCAGGCCCGCCGCTCTCCCGGCGCACGGCATTGGCCGCGTTGGCGCTGGGTGCGGTGGCTCCCGGCGTGCTGGCCGCCTGTGCGGGCCGATCGGGCGGACCTGAGGCCGAAAGCGGGCCGCCGGCGTCGGCGGACCTGTCGTTCACGCCCGCCAAGGACGCCATCGACGTCCTGCCCACCGATCGCGTGGGCGTCAAGGTCACTGGCGGTCACCTTCAGAAGATCAGCCTGACCAACCCGGACGGCCGGGCGGTCGCAGGCCGCCTCGACCGCGACCGCACGATGTTCGAGGTCACCGAGCCGTTGGGCTACGGCGTGGAGTACACGTGGACCGGGTCCGCGGTCGGTCTGGACGGCAACGCCGTGCCGATCGAGGGCAGCTTCACGACGCTGCAACCCGATCAGACCGTCAACGGGCAGTTCCAGTTGTCCGACGGCCAGACCGTGGGCGTGGCCGCGCCGATCATCCTGCAGTTCGACGCCTCCATCGCGGAGGGGGACAGGGCAGCCGTCGAGCGCGCGCTCACCGTGACGACCGAACCTCCCGTCGAGGGCGGCTGGGCGTGGCTTCCCGACGAGGCCGGGGGTTCCCGCGTGCACTGGCGGACCCGGGACTACTACCCGGCGGGCACCACGGTGCGCGTGGACGCCAAGCTCTACGGCGTGCCGTTCGGCGACAGGGCTTATGGCGCAGCCGATTCCACCCTCGACATCACCATCGGACGACGGCAGGTGGTCAAGGCCGAGGCGTCCAGCCATCGAATCCAGGTGATCACCGACGAGGGCGTGATCATGGACTTCCCGTGCAGTTACGGCGAGGGCGACCTGGACCGCAATGTCACCCGCAGCGGCATCCATGTGGTCACGGAGAAGTACGAGGACTTCTACATGACCAACCCGGCGGCCGGCTACGCCAACATCCGCGAACGGTTCGCGGTGCGCATCTCCAACAACGGCGAGTTCATCCACGCGAACCCGGCCAGTTCGGGCGCCCAGGGCAACAGCAACGTCACCAACGGGTGCATCAACCTGTCGCTCGAGGACGCCGAGCAGTACTTCAACTCCGCGCTCTACGGTGACCCGGTCGAGGTGACGGGGACGCGGATCGATCTGTCCTACGCCGACGGGGACATCTGGGACTGGGCGGTCGACTGGTCCGAGTGGACGGCGATGTCGGCGCTGACCGACGAGAAGAGCCCGGCCTCGCTGCCGAGCACCGCGCCCGCCACCCCCAGTGGTGCGCCGACGCTGTCCGGCACGCCGACCAGCACTACTGAGCCCGGCGGTTGAACCGTCCGTTCGGCGCCTGATCCCGGGGCCTGATCACGATCTGGTCGAGGTTGACGTGCGACGGCCGACTCGCGACGAACCCGATCACCTCGGCGACGTCCTCGGCCACCAACGGCGTGATCCCGGAGTACACCGAGTCCGCACGCTGCTCGTCACCGTCGAATCGGACCAGTGAGAACTCGGTCTCGACCGCGCCCGGGGCGATCTCGGTCAGCCGCACCGGCTTTCCCAGAAGTTCGCCGCGCAGGGTGCGGTGCAGTGCGCCCTGACCGTGCTTGGCCGCGGTGTAACCCGCACCGCCGTCATAGGTCTCGAACGCCGCGATCGAGGTGATCGTGACGATCAGGCCGTCACCGGAGGCCACCAACTTGTCCAGCAGTGCGCGCGTGACACGCAGCGTGCCCAGCACATTGGTCTCCCACATCCACCGCCAATGGTCGAGGTCGGCGTCGGCGACGGGTTCGAGCCCCTTGGCCCCGCCGGCGTTGTTGACCAGCACGTCGACGCGGTCCAGACGCTGCGCCAGGGCGGCGACGGATGCGTCGTCTGTGACGTCCGTCACCACGGCCTCCCCGCCGATTTCGGCGGCGAGTCGTTCGATCCGGTCCGCGCGGCGTGCCGCGAGCACGACGTGAAAGCCAAGGGCGGCAAGGGTTTTCGCGGCAGCTTCGCCGATCCCCGAGCTGGCGCCGGTGACCACTGCTGTTCTTTTCGGTGCGTGCGTCATCGGAACAACTCTAATAACTGTGCTAAGTTCGCCTCGTGTCCAAGCGGTACATGGGAATGACGAGTGCTCCGCACGCTGTTGCGTGTGGCGTGCTGTCGTGTTGTTGTCCCGGTTTCTGCCGCGCCTGACGAGTCCAACTCTGAGTCGGTTGACGCGGCCCTAAGTGCCCCAACCGAATCGGACCCAAGGACAACACTGTGCGCACCAACACCATCACCGCCGTCTCCCACATTCACCCGCTGCGTTCGCGCCATCAGATCGTCTCCCCGGCGCTGAAGGTCGCTGACGGCGCCGCCGCCTCGGTCTTCGCCGCTGTCCGGCAGCGCGGCCCAGTGGCCCGCGACACCATCGCCAGCACCACCAAACTTTCGATCGCGACCGTCAACCGCCAGGTCACAGCGCTGCTCGACGCCGGTCTGCTGCGTGAGCGCGCCGACCTCGCGGTCTCCGGCGCCATCGGCAGGCCCCGGGTTCCCGTCGAGATCAACCATGAGCCGTTCCTGACCGTCGGCGTGCACATCGGCGCCAGGACCACCAGCATCGTCGCGACCGACCTGTTCGGGCGCACCCTCGACACCGTCGAGACGCCCACCCCGCGCGGCACCCAGACTGCGGCGCTGGCCACCCTGGCCGGCAGCGTGCAGCGCTACCTGAGCCGCTGGCACCGGCGCCAGACCCTGTGGGTCGGTGTCGCCATCGGTGGCACGGTCGACAGCGCGCTGGGCATCGTCGACCACCCCCGACTGGGCTGGACTCAGGCGCCCGTCGGCCCCGTGCTGGCCGACGCGCTCGGTCTGCCGGTGTCCGTCGCGGCTCACGTCGACGCGATGGCCGGTGCCGAACTTCTGCTCAGCGGACGCCGTCAGTCCGCCACCAGCCTGTACGTGTACGCCCGTGAGACGGTCGGCTACGCCCTGGTGATCGACGGCCGCGTGCACAGCCCGTCGAGCGGCCCGGGCACCATCGCGAACCTGCCCGCCAATTCCGAACTGCTCGGTGGCACAGGCTCTTTGGAGTCCACGGTCAGTGACGAGGCCATCGTCTCGGCGGCCCGCAGGCACGGTGTCCTGACGTCCGAGGCGTCCACGGTCGCCGCGGTGGTCACTGCCGCGCGCCGTGGCAACGAGATCGCACAGCAGCTTCTGGCGGAACGCGCCCGGGTGCTGGGCGAGGCGGTCGCGCTGCTGCGTGATCTGCTCAACCCCGACGAACTCGTCGTCGGCGGCCAGGCGTTCACCGAATATCCCGAGGCGCTGTCGCTGGTGGAGTCGGCGTTCGCCGCGAAATCGGTGCTGCCCGCACGCGAGATCCGGGTGACCGGCTTCGGCAACCGCGTGCAGGAAGCCGGCGCGGGTGTCGTCTCGCTCGGTCCGCTGTACGCCGATCCGCTGGGTGCGCTGCGCCGCGCGAGCCGCCCGCGGGCCACCGCCTGAACCAGTCCCGTACAGGCGCTTCCCGGTCGCGCAGGCCTCTGGTGTAAGCATGAGGTGTGCGTGTCGCGGTCTTGTCGGTCCATACTTCGCCGTTGGCTCAACCGGGAACCGGCGACGCCGGCGGGATGAACGTCTACGTCCTGCAGACCGCCCTGCATCTCGCGCAGCGTGGCGTCGAGGTCGAGATCTTCACCCGGGCCACGTCGTCGTCGGACGAACCGGTGGTCCAGGTCGCGCCCGGAGTGCTGGTGCGCAACGTCGTCGCCGGGCCCTTCGAGGGACTCGACAAATACGATCTGCCCACGCAGTTGTGTGCGTTCACCGCCGGGGTGCTTCGGGCCGAGGCCACCCACGAACCCGGGTACTACGACATCGTGCATTCGCACTACTGGCTCTCGGGTCAGGTCGGCTGGCTGGCCCGAGACCGCTGGGCAGTTCCGCTGGTGCACACCGCCCACACCCTGGCCGCGGTCAAGAACGCCTCGCTGGCCGAGGGCGACGCCCCCGAACCAGCCCTGCGCGCGGTCGGTGAACAGCAGGTCGTCGACGAGGCCGATCGACTGATCGTCAACACCGACGACGAGGCCCGCCAACTGGTTTCGCTGCACAACGCCGACCCGACGCGCATCGACGTCGTGCATCCCGGCGTCGATCTTGCGACCTTCACCCCGGGGGACCGCGACGCCGCGCGTCGCGCCCTCGGCCTCCCCGACGAACCCACGGTTGCGTTCGTGGGTCGCATCCAGCCCCTCAAGGCGCCCGACGTGCTGCTGCGTGCGGCCGCCAAGCTCCCCGGCGTGCGCATCGTCATCGCCGGCGGACCGTCGGGCAGCGGACTGGCCGCGCCGGACGGCCTGCTGCGTCTGGCCGACGATCTCGGCATCAGCGACCGGGTGACGTTCCTGCCGCCGCAGTCGCGGGACAACCTGGTGAAGGTCTACCGGGCCGCCGATCTGGTGGCCGTGCCCAGTTACTCCGAATCCTTCGGCCTGGTGGCCGTCGAAGCCCAGGCCTGCGGCACCCCCGTGGCGGCGGCCGCCGTCGGCGGACTGCCGGTCGCGGTGCGCGACGGTGTGTCCGGTGCCCTGGTGCCCGACCACGACCCGGACCACTGGGCGGCGGTGTTGGGCGATCTGCTGGGCCAGGACCGCGCCCGCCGAGACGAGATGGGCGCGGCCGCGGTCCGCCATGCCGCGACGTTCTCGTGGGACCACACCGTCGACTCCCTGCTCGAGGCCTACCGCCGCGCGATCGCCGACTACGCGCACACGCACGAGCGTGCCGCCACGCGTGACCCGCTCGCGGCGCCTCGGCGAGCCGGGTTGCGCTGGTCCCGCCGCCGGGGAGTGCGCGCATGAGCACTCAGCAGATCATCGAAGATGCGCTCAACGAGCGCGAGCTGACGTTCAGCCTGCACAAGGACACCCACGGCGGGCTGCCTGCCCTGGTGGTCGAACTGCCCGGCGAGCGCAAGCTCAAGACCAACACCATCCTGAGCATCGGCGAGCACTCGGTGCGGGTCGAGGCGTTCGTCTGCCGGCGGCCCGACGAGAACTTCGAAGAGGTCTACCGCTTCCTGCTCAAACGCAACCGCAGGCTCTACGGTGTCGCCTACACCCTCGACAACGTCGGCGACATCTACCTCGTGGGACTGCTCGCACTGGAGTCCGTCACGGCCGACGAGATCGACCGGATCCTCGGGCAGGTGCTCGAAGCCGTCGACGGCGACTTCAACACGTTGTTGGAGCTGGGTTTTCGCACGTCCATCCAGAGGGAGTGGGCCTGGCGGGTGTCCCGCGGGGAGTCCCTGAAGAACCTTGAGGCGTTCGCGCACCTGATCGGCGACGAGGCCTGAGGCCCACGGTCGCCGCCCACGCGCGCCTCGGCGGCGGCATGAGAAGATTCCAGGCATGGCTGACTCCACCCTGGTCCTGCTCCGTCACGGCGAGAGCGAATGGAATGCGCTCAACCTCTTCACCGGATGGGTCGACGTCGACCTGACCGACAAGGGCCGCGCCGAGGCCGTGCGCGGCGGGGTGCTGATGGCCGAGCAGGGTCTGCTGCCCGACGTGCTGTACACCTCGCTGTTGCGCCGCGCGATCACCACCGCGCACCTGGCGCTGGACGCCGCCGACCGGCTGTGGATTCCGGTGACCCGGGACTGGCGGCTCAACGAGCGGCACTACGGCGCGCTGCAGGGCTTGGACAAGGCCGAGACCAAGGCCAAGTACGGCGAAGAGCAGTTCATGGCGTGGCGGCGCAGCTACGACACCCCGCCGCCGCCGATCGAGAAGGGCAGCGAGTACAGCCAGGACGCCGATCCGCGCTACGCCGGCATCGGCGGTGGTCCGCTGACCGAGTGCCTGGCCGACGTCGTGGCCCGGTTCGTCCCGTACTTCGAAGAGGTCATCGTGCCGGACCTTCGGGCGGGCAAGACAGTGCTGGTCGCCGCGCACGGCAACTCCCTGCGCGCGCTGGTGAAGTACCTGGACGGGATGAGCGACGAGGACGTGGTGGGCCTGAACATCCCGACCGGCATCCCGCTGCGCTACGACCTCGACGCCGACCTCAAGCCCAAGGTGGCCGGCGGCACCTACCTGGACCCCGAGGCCGCCGCCGCGGGCGCCGCCGCCGTGGCCAGCCAAGGGGCCAAGTAGCCGCAGGACGCGCCCGAGGTGAGGTGCGCGCAAACAGGAGTTGAACGAGGGTTAACAGCGGGCGAACTCCTGCTCAGGACGCTGTGACATGTCCCGCTTTGGCCGCACGCTGCTGGGATGACGTTCACCGGATGCGTACGCTTTTCGCGTGAGTGTCGTATCGGCGCTGATCCTCGCCGGGGTCGCCTCTGGGCTGGCGCTGGTCGTGGGCGCCGTGATCGGTGCCCAGTGGTGGCCGATGATCGTGGAGCGGCGGCGTCGCCGCGCCGCGGAACTGGCCGGCATCACGGTGTCCCAGATGCTCAAACGCATCGTTGAACTCTCCCCGCAGGGCATCGTTGTCGTGGATGCCTTCCGCGACGTGGTCTTCGTCAACGACCGCGCCCGGCACGGCGAACTGGCTCTCGTGCACGACCGACTGCTCGACGACCGAGCCTGGGCCGCCGCACAGCACACCCTCGAGACCGGTGAGAACACCGAAGTGGACCTGACGCCGGCGCCCAAACGGGCCGCCGCGGGACGTTCGGGGCTGTCGGTGCGCGGCCACGTCCGCCTGCTGACCGACGACGACCGCCGGTTCGCAGTGGTGTTCGTCGACGATCAGTCCGACCACGCCCGAGTCGAGGCGACCCGACGTGACTTCGTCGCCAACGTCAGCCATGAGCTCAAGACGCCCGTCGGCGCCATCGGCGTCCTGGCCGAGGCGATCCTCGAGTCCGCCGACGACCCCGAAACCGTGCGCCGCTTCGGCGTCAAGGTGCTCGCGGAGTCCAAACGCCTTGCCGACATGGTCGGCGAACTCATCGAACTGTCCCGCCTGCAGGGTGCCGAGAAACTGCCGGACCTCGACTCCGTGGACGTGGACAGCGTTGTTGCGGAGGCGATTTCGCGCAACAAGCTGGCCGCCGACAATGCCGACATCAGTGTCACCGCCGACGCCCCGTCGGGGCTGCAGGTGCTGGGGAATCCGCCGCTGCTCGCCACGGCGCTGGCGAATCTGATCTCCAACGCCATCGCGTACTCGCCGCAGGGTTCGACGGTGTCGGTCAGCAAGCGTCGCCGCGGCGCCTATGTGGAGATCGCCGTGACCGACCGCGGGATCGGCATCGCCAAGGCCGATCAGGAGCGCGTCTTCGAACGCTTCTTCCGGGTCGACAAGGCCCGGTCGCGCGCCACCGGCGGGACCGGTTTGGGCCTGGCGATCGTCAAGCATGTCGCCGCCAACCACAACGGCTCGATCCGGCTGTGGAGCCAACTGGGCACCGGATCGACCTTCACGCTGTCGATTCCCGCCTGCCCCGACGCCGACGACGGCGCAGAGTCACCCGAGTAGAACCCCTGTGAGGAGAGGACGATTACGTCGATGACCAGTGTGCTGATCGTGGAGGACGAGGAGTCGCTGGCCGATCCCTTGGCCTTTCTGCTGCGCAAGGAGGGATTCGAAGCCACTGTTGTCGGCGACGGTCCGAGTGCATTGGCCGAGTTCGAACGTTCCGGCGCCGACATCGTGCTGCTGGACCTGATGTTGCCCGGAATGAGCGGCACCGACGTCTGCAGGCAGCTTCGGGCCCGCTCGGCCGTGCCGGTGATCATGGTCACCGCCCGCGACAGCGAGATCGACAAGGTCGTGGGCCTGGAACTGGGTGCTGACGACTACGTCACAAAGCCGTACTCGGCGCGCGAACTGATCGCGCGGATCCGGGCCGTGCTGCGCCGGGGCGGCGACGCCGACGAGGGCGGCGTCGACGACGGCGTCCTGGAGGCCGGCCCGGTCCGAATGGACGTTGAACGGCACGTCGTGAGTGTCGGTGGAGAGCTGATCACGCTGCCGCTCAAAGAGTTCGACCTGCTCGAATACCTGATGCGCAACAGCGGTCGGGTGTTGACCCGCGGTCAGCTGATCGACCGGGTGTGGGGCGCCGACTACGTCGGGGACACCAAGACACTCGACGTCCACGTGAAAAGGCTGCGCTCCAAGATCGAGCCCGATCCCGCCAATCCGGTGCGGCTGGTGACGGTGCGTGGCCTCGGTTACAAGCTGGAGGGCTGACGCGCACCCGCGCCGACTTGTAGGGTGGAACCCCTCGGGGATGTCGGGGCGGCGCCTCGAGGTGTGTCGACGTGGGGGAGCTTGATCGTGCATGGTGGGGGTACTTGTCGAGCATGTGGATCGCATGCCGTTCAACGGGTGATCGACCTGGGCAGTGTCGCGCTGGCGTTGTGCATCGAATGCACGTTGGCCCAACTCGACGCTGACAGTGCGGACGCCGCCCTGCCCTGTCTGGACTATCCCGAGCCCAGTGGGGACGAGGTCACCCAGATGCTGCGCACGGCTGATGCGGCCGAACTGCTGGTCGGCGACACCGTGCGGCAGTTCGGCGGCAGGCACGGCGGCAGCTGGCTGCCGCTGCTGACGCAGATGGGGTTCACCCCCGTCTTCGGCGGCCAGGCCGACATCGTGGTCGACAACTTCGGCGCCGTACACGACCCCGACCAGCGGTCGGCGTTCCGCACGCTGGCCGAGGCCACCGCGCCCGGCGGGGTGCTGCTGCTGCAGTTCGACTCGGTCGCCGACCTGGTGCGCTGCGGCCGATGGGATTCATTGTCGCCGAACCACTTCGCCTATTACTCGCTGAACACGCTGATCCGGATGCTGTCGGACGTAGGAATGTCGGTGGTGTCGGTGTGGCGGATCGACCCGGTGCGCGGCACCACGATGGCCGCGGCCGTGCACGCGCGGTACTGGCCCGCCGATGCAGGCGTCGAGCGGATGCTGGCCGACGAGCACCAGCTCAAGATCACCAGCACCGAGGGGTTCACCGCGGGCAGTGTGTGGGCCGAGGCCAACCGGGTGCGCTGAGGGTCACCGTGCGCTGAGGGTCACTGTGAGGAGAGGGTCACTCCGCGGCGCGGGTCGCGGGGTGCACGGCGATCAGGCCCAGGGCGCTGCGGCGCCGGCACATCGCCGCCAGCTCGGCGTACGCCTTCTCACCGAGGAGTTCGGTCAACTCCGGTCCGTAGGACTCGTAGACCGGCTTGGCGCCTACGTGTGCGGCCGGGTCGCTGGTGCAGTACCAGTGCAGGTCCGCGCCGCCCGAACCCCAACCGCGGCGGTCGTATTCGGTGATCGTGGTTTTGAGAATCTCCGTGTCGTCGGGCCGCTTCACCCATTCCTGGGTGCGCCGGATGGGCAGCTGCCAGCAGACCTCGGGCTTCATTGTCAACGGATTGACGCCGAGCTTGAGCGCCTTACTGTGCAGCGCACAGCCGATGCCGCCGGCAAAACCCGGACGATTGAGGAAGATGCACGCGCCCTTGTACTTCCGGGTGCGCAGGTTCGGCTCGTCGTCGTAGGTGTCCATCTCGAGATAACCCTTGCGGCCCAAGCCCTTTTCCCGGTACTGCCAGTCCTCGTCGGTCAGGTGTTTGACCGCGTCGTCCAGTTTGGCCCGGTCATCGTCGTCGGACAGGAAGGCGCCGTGCGAACAACAGCCGTCGTCGGGTCGGCCCTCAACGGTGCCCTGACAGGCCGGCGTGCCGAACACGCACGTCCAACGGGACAGCAGCCAGGTCATGTCGGCGGCGATCAGATGCTCGTCGTTGTCGGGGTCGTAGAACTCGACCCATTCGCGCGGGAAGTCCAACTCGACTTCACCCGGATGCACACCGCCTGCCACGAGATTCAACGGTAGACGACATCCGTCGAATTCACCGCCCAGCGCCGCGCCGAAGGCCTTCTGCGCGGGCGCTTCCGCGTCCGTAACGCCGCCGCGCTAGGTTGACAGGCGTGCGATTGGGCGTGCTCGACGTGGGAAGCAACACAGTTCACCTGTTGGTGGTGGACGCACGTCGTGGTGGCCATCCCACGCCGATGAGTTCGACCAAGGCCGCGCTTCGACTCGCGGAGGCCATCGACAGCTCCGGCAAGCTCACCCGCAAGGGCGCCGACAGGCTGGTCGCCACGATCGACGAGTTGGCCAAGATCGCGACCAGTTCGGGCTGCGCCGAACTCATGGCGTTCGCCACATCCGCCGTCCGCGACGCCACGAACTCCGAAGAGGTGCTGGCCCGTGTGGCCGCCGAGACGGGCGTGGCGTTGCAGGTGCTGTCGGGCCGCGACGAGTCGCGGCTGACCTTCCTGGCGGTGCGGCGCTGGTACGGCTGGAGTGCGGGTCGCATCATCAACATCGACATCGGCGGCGGCTCACTCGAACTGTCCAACGGCGTGGACGAGGAGCCCGAGGTGGCCCTGTCGCTGCCGCTGGGTGCGGGACGGCTGACCCGGGAGTGGCTGCCGGACGACCCGCCGGGCCGGCGCCGGGTGGCCATGCTGCGCGACTGGCTGGACACCGAACTCGCCGACGCGCGCAAGACGGTCCTGGCGGCGGGCAGCCCAGACCTGGCGGTGGCCTCCTCCAAGACGTTCCGGTCCCTGGCGCGACTCACCGGTGCGGCCCCTTCGGGCGCCGGGCCGCGAGTCAAGAGGACACTGACAGCCAACGGTCTCAGACAACTCATAGCGTTCATCTCTAGGATGACCGCGGCTGACCGTGCGGAATTGGAAGGAGTCAGCGCCGAACGGGCCCCCCAGATCGTGGCGGGCGCCCTGGTGGCGGAGGCGAGTATGCGAGCGCTGTCGTTGGAAGTCGTGGACATCTGCCCGTGGGCGTTGCGGGAGGGCTTGATCCTGCGCAAGCTCGACAGTGAAGCCGACGGTTCCGATTTCGTGGAGACGCAGGTGGGGGACGCTGACAAGGTTGGGGAGAGCCGGGCGGGAGGCAACAGACGATGACTGGACCAGAGAACGGCGCAAACGGCACGCGCCCGATCTCGGTGGCCGAACTGCTGGCCAAGAACGGCACGATCGGTGCACCGCCCGTCGGCGGCCGTCGCCGGCGCCGCCGTGGCAACAGTGACGCCGTGACCGTCGCCGAACTCACCGGCGAGATCCCGATCATCCGGACCGGCGAGATCCCCGTCGTCCGCGAAGACGAACCGGACGACACCGCCGACGCCGACGAGGCTGCCGAGCGCGCGCCGGAAGCCGCCGCCGAGACGGCCACCGAAGAGGCGCCCACACCGCGGCGGTCCGCGCGTCGCGTCCCGTCCCGTCCCGATCCCGCCCGCGGCCGGGTCAACGGCACCGCCCCCGCGCCGCGGCCCGTCGCCGACGAGCCCGTGCGTGAGCGCCGGACCCCGCTGGAACGCTCAGGAGACCCGCTGCCGCGACGGGGTCGCCCGGGGACACCCGAACGCAGTCATTACCCGCGTCCCGTGCGCAGCGGTGAGGCAGTGCCGCTCGGGGGTCGACGGCCGGACGGTGCGTCCGCCGAGACGATGAGTCCCGATCCGATCGATCTCAAGGACGTCGAGACCGAACTCGACCTGACCGCCGACACCGAGTCGGCCGACGCCGGACTGATCCCCGATGAATTCGGGATCGGCGACCCGTCGTTCGCGGACGCCGACGACCACACGCTGTTCGGCGGGGAGACCGTCGCCGACGATCTGGCCCGCCGCCGGTCGAGCGCGCCCGACGACGACGATGCGGTGGCCGAACTCGACGGCTTCGACGAGGACGACGAGGACATCGAGCGCGACCTCGACGAGCCGATGACACGCCGTCAACTCGTGGCGCACGGCGCCTCGATCGCACTGCAGTCCATCATCGCGGTCGCCTTCGGTGCCGGTCTGTTCATCGCCTTCGACCAGCTCTGGAAGTGGAACAGCCTCGTCGCGCTGGCGCTCGGGGTGCTGATCATCCTCGGGCTGGTCGTGGGTGTCCGGATCGTGCGTAAGACCGAGGACATCGGCAGCACGCTCACCGCCGTCGCCGTGGGTGCACTGGTCACCTTCGGCCCGCTTGCGCTGCTGCAGGCGAACTAGGCACCCCTGGCATTCGTGCGCCCAGCCATCAAGGTCGGCCTGTCGACAGCCTCCGTGTACCCCCTGCGCACCGAGGCCGCCTTCGAGTACGCCGCGAGACTCGGTTACGACGGCGTCGAACTCATGGTGTGGGCCGAGACGGTCAGCCAGGACATCGACGCCATCGAGGAACTGTCCCAGCGCTATCAGGTGCCGGTCTTGTCGGTGCACGCCCCGTGCCTGCTGATCTCTCAGCGCGTATGGGGGGCCAACCCGATCGCCAAGCTTGAGCGCAGCGTGCGGGCCGCCGAGCAGTTGGGTGCGCAGACCGTGGTGGTCCATCCGCCGTTCCGGTGGCAGCGGCGGTACGCCGAGGGCTTCAGTGAGCAGGTCGCCGAACTGGAGGCGGGCAGCGACGTGCTGGTCGCCGTGGAGAACATGTTCCCGTTCCGCGCCGACCGGTTCTTCGGGGTCGGTCAGACGTCGATCGAGCGGATGCGCAAGCGCGGCGGGGGACCGGGTGTGGGGATCTCGGCGTTCGCGCCGTCCTTTGACCCGCTCGAGGGCAACCACGCCCACTACACGCTCGACCTGTCGCACACCGCCACCGCGGGCACCGACGCGCTCGAGATGGCGCAGCGGATGGGCGACGGACTCGTGCACCTGCACCTGTGCGACGGAAACGGCGCCTCGGCCGACGAACACCTGGTGCCGGGGCGTGGCACCCAGCCCACCGTGGAGGTGTGTCAGATGCTCGCCGGCAGCGACTTCAGCGGCCATGTGGTTCTCGAGGTCACGACATCGGGGGCGCGCTCGGAGGCCGAGCGTGAGGAACTGTTGACCGAGTCGCTGCAGTTCGCCCGGGCCAACCTGCTGCGATGACCGAATCGGCGAGCTTCACCCGGGCCATGGCGCTGCACCGGGTGGAGGACGGATCTGAGTCCGGCGACCCCGTCTTCGCGGGAGAGCTGAACCTGCACTGGACCATCGGGCCCAAGGTGCACGGCGGTGTGATGCTGGCGTTGTGCGCCAAGGCCGCCCGGCTCGCGCTGGGCGGCGACGGACCCGAGCAGCCCGTTGCGGTGTCCGCGAGCTTCCTCACCGCACCCGACCCGGGCTCGGTGCGGCTGGTCACCGCGATCCGCAAACGTGGCCGCCGGGTGAGCCTGGTCGACGTCGAGCTGACGCAGGGGGACCGGGTGGCCGTGCGCGCCTCGGTCACCCTGGCGCACCCCGAGCACGACGCGCCTCCGCTGCTCGCGGTCGGCACCGCACACGCGGACATGCCGGTTGAGCCGCCGCCGGAGTTCGGCCCGATCGAGCCCGGACACCCGCTGGCCGAGATCAACCATCTCGCCGCGGGCTGCGACATCCGGCCCGACATGTCGGGGCTGCGCACGGTCGCCGACGGGCAGTCCCCGAAGACGCGCATCTGGGTGCGCCCGCGCCACGACGATCTCGACGTGCTGTTCGCGCTGATGTGCGGTGACATCTCGATGCCGGTGACGTTCGCGGTGGGCCGGACCGGATGGGCGCCCACCGTGCAGCTCACCGCGTACCTGCGCGGCGTGCCGGCCGACGGGTGGCTGCGCATCGTCGCCTCCACGATGCAGATCGGCCAGGACTGGTTCGACGAGGATCACGTGGTGGTCGACAGCACGGGGCGCATCGTCGTGCAGACCCGCCAGCTGGCGCTCGTTCCCGCCCCCTAGCCTCCTCTGTGAGGGCTGGGCATCCGTTCGTCCGTCACGATCCGCCTCGGGGGCCGTGCAGCCGCGCTGCACGGCAATGCGGGCGATAGGGTCTTTCGTCATGGCCAGAATCGCGATCATCGGCGGCGGAAGTATGGGTGAGGCTCTGTTGGCGGGCCTTCTGCGGGCCGGCAGGCAGGTGAGGGACCTCGTCGTCTCCGAGAAGACACCGGAGCGGGCCAAGTACCTGTCGGAGAAGTACTCGGTGCAGGTGGCCTCGGTCGCCGACGCGGCAGAGCACGCCAACTTCGTGCTCATCGCGGTCAAGCCCGCCGACGTCGAACTGGTCATCGGCGACGTCGCCGAGGCCGCCGCCAAGGCCGAGGCCGACAGTGCCGAGCAGGTGTTCGTCAGTGTGGCCGCCGGGGTGCCGACGTCGTTCTACGAGTCCAAGCTGCCCGCCGGGGCGCCCGTGATCCGCGTGATGCCCAATGCGCCCGCCCTGGTGGGTGCGGGGGTCAGCGCGCTGGCGCCCGGCCGGTTCGCCACGGCCGAACAGCTCAAGGCCGTGTCCGAGGTGTTCAGTTGCGTCGGCGCCGTCCTCACCGTGGCGGAGGGTCAACTGGACGCGGTGACCGCGGTGTCGGGCTCGGGTCCGGCGTATTTCTTCCTGATGGTCGAGGCCCTCGTGGATGCGGGCGTGGCCGCCGGCCTTTCGCGTGCCGTCGCCACCGACCTGGTGGTGCAGACCATGGCGGGTTCGGCCGCGATGTTGCTGGAGGGTGGGGAGCAGGCCTCAGGTGGCGCTGCGGGGTCCAAACCGGGCACCAGCGTGGACACCACAGCGGCCCAGCTCCGGGCGACTGTGACGTCCCCTGGGGGCACCACAGCGGCCGGCCTGCGCGAGCTGGAGCGTGGTGGTTTGCGGGCAGCCGTGGACAACGCCGTGATCGCGGCGAAAATCCGCTCTGAGCAGCTCGGAATCACATCAGAGTAATTCAAATGGGGTGCGCGAATTTTCGACGGATTACCCCACACCCGTCGCAGCAACCCCATCAGCCCCGCTATTCTCCTCGTTGTATGCACGCGTTCGTGCCAGCGGAGGGGAAGCCGCTGGGGCCGGCCGTGCCTGATTGATTGGGTTGCGATGACGTCTATGAACGGGCCATCGGCCGGTGGAAAGCGGGACTCTGGATCTGCGGATGGCCAACCGGCCGCCAGGACCCAGTTCCTCACTGTCGCCGAGGTCGCCAGCCTCATGCGGGTCAGCAAGATGACTGTGTACCGGCTTGTGCACAACGGCGAACTGCCTGCCGTGCGAGTGGGCCGGTCGTTCCGTGTGCACGCCAAGGCCGTGCACGACCTGCTGGAGACCTCGTACTTCGACGCCGGCTAGATCGGCGCACGCCGGTACTGGCTGGGCCCGGCCAGCCTCGACCGTCGCGGCATGCCCCCATTTCGGTTTGGGGGCCTGCCTTCGGTAAGGTGGCCGGGTTAAGTCGTGTCGGCGCGCCCCTCGAGTGCGGCGCATCCCTTAGGTAGGCAGCGGAGTTCATGGGTTCAGTTATCAAGAAGCGGCGCAAGCGTATGTCGAAGAAGAAGCATCGCAAGCTGTTGCGTCGGACCCGGGTGCAGCGCAGAAAACTCGGTAAGTAACCCGAGTCTGTGCGGGCCCTGGGAATGTGCCCGCGACCTGCCTTCGGCAGCGTCGCTGGGCATGCCTGGGCGCCGCACGACCGGTAGCCTGTCCACATGGATTCGGGCGACCCCAAGGACACCCCTGCACCGCCCAAAGTCGTTCTGGTCACCGGAGCCTGCCGATTCCTCGGCGGTTACCTGACGGCGCGACTGGCGGCCAACTCCTCGATCGAGAAGGTCATCGCGGTGGACGCGGTGACTCCGAGCAAGGATCTGCAGCGTCGGATGGGTCGCGCCGAATTCGTTCGGGCCGACATTCGAAACCCCTTCATCGCCAAGGTGATTCGCAACGGCGATGTGGACACCGTGGTGCACGCGGCGGCGGCTTCATACGCCCCTGGCAGCGGTGGCCGGGCCACGCTCAAGGAATTGAACGTGATGGGCGCGATGCAGCTGTTCGCGGCCTGTCAGAAGGCCCCCACGGTTCGGCGGGTGGTGCTCAAGTCCACCTCCGAGGTCTACGGGTCCAGCGCGTTCGACCCGGTGATGTTCACCGAGGACAGCACCAGTCATCGTCCACTCGGCGAGGGCTTTGCGCGCGACAGCATCGACATCGAGGGCTACGCCCGAGGTCTGGGACGCAGGCGGCCCGACATCAGCGTGACCATCCTGCGCCTGGCCAACATGATCGGGCCCGCGATGGACACGCAGTTGTCGCGTTACCTGGCCGGTCCCGTGGTGCCCACGACGGTCGGCCGCGATGCGCGCCTTCAGCTTCTGCATGAGCAGGACGCTCTGGGCGCCCTCGAGCACGCGACCAGGGCGGGCCGGGCCGGCACCTTCAACATCGGTGCCAGCGGCGTGATCATGATGTCGCAGGCGATCCGGCGCTCGGGGCGGCTGGCTTTGCCACTGCCGGCCACCGGGGTGCGCGTGGTGGATTCGCTGCGCCGGGCCGCGGGCGGCACCGAGATCAACCGCGACCAACTTCGCTACATGGCCTACGGCCGGGTGATGGACACGACCCGGATGCGCACCGAGTTGGGGTACCACCCGAAGTGGACCACGCTCGAGGCGTTCGACGACTACGTGCGCGGTCGGGGTTTGACTCCGATTGTCGATCCGCGGTGGGTACGCTCGGTGGAGACGCGTGCGGTGGCCGTGGCTCAGCGGTGGGGGAGCTAGACATGCAGAACTTTCGTCGGGGGAGAGGGTATTGAGCGTGGCGGGTGACGGGCGAGCAAAAGTCATTCCGCTGCATGGCAATTCGAGCCGTGCAGCGTCATCCCGGAGAGCCGGCCAACGCGCTGACGCGGCGAGACGACATCCGTCGCTGCTGTCCGATCCCGACACCAGGGCGACCGCCGAGCAGCTTGCCTCGGTCGTGCGTGAGATCGATCAGCATCGCGCCGCCGCGGGCGGTCCAGACGGCGAACCGGGTGCGCCCAACGACCTCGCGGTCAAGATCGCCTCGGTTGCTGAATTTGTCCGACAGCGACTCATGGGCGACTACGTCGTGGATGAATTCGGCTTCGACAAACACCTCAACGAGGCCATATTCCTGCCTTTGCTGCGGGTGATCTTCAAGTCGTGGTTCCGGGTCGAGGTCAGCGGTGTCGAGAACCTGCCCGTCGACGGCGCCGGACTCGTGGTGGCCAACCATGCCGGGGTGCTGCCGTTCGACGGCCTGATGCTGGCGGTGGGTGTGCACGACCACCATCCGACCCAGCGGGATCTGCGCCTGCTGGCCGCTGACCTGGTGTTCGACATGCCGGTGCTCGGGCACGCCGCGCGCAAGGCCGGCCACACCATGGCCTGCACGGCCGACGCGCACCGACTCCTCGAGGGCGGCGAGCTCACCGCGGTGTTCCCCGAGGGCTATAAGGGCCTGGGCAAGCAGTTCAAGGACCGCTACAAGCTGCAGCGGTTCGGCCGCGGCGGGTTCGTGGCGGCCGCGCTGCGGACCAAGGCGCCGATCATCCCGTGCTCGATCGTCGGGTCAGAGGAGATCTATCCGATGATGGCCGACGTCAAGCTGCTGGCACGCCTGCTGGGCCTGCCGTATTTCCCGGTGACGCCGCTGTTCCCCTTGGCCGGGCCGGTGGGCATGGTGCCGCTGCCGTCGAAGTGGCACATCGAGTTCGGCGCGCCGATCTCGACGGCCGAGTACGAGGAGAGCGCGGCCGAGGACCCGATGGTGACGTTCGAACTCACCGACCACGTCCGCGAGACCATTCAGCACACGCTGTACCGACTGCTGGCCAACCGCCGGAGCATGTTCTTCGGCTGAGGCCGGACCTGATGTTCGGGCCTGCGCGAGGCCCGCGCCTGCCGCCCGGGTCGCTACATCCCCAGGCGAGCAGCGATCGCGGCGACCTGTTCGTTGGTCTCGGAGTCGTGCGCGGCCTCACCGATCATCGTCACGACGCTGGTGATCACGGGTTCGCCGTTGGCGTCGGTCACCTCTGCGCGCAGTTCGGCGATCACGGTGCCGTGCGATTCGATCACCGAGTCGAGGTAGGAGTCGAAGTAGATTTCGTCACCCACGACCAGCGGGCGGTGGTACTTGTTCTTCTGGTCGCGGTGGATCACGCGGGCGATGTTGATGCCCACGTCGAACCGCTTGAACATCTCCATCTGTACCCGGCGCCCCGCGACCGCGATGAACGTCAGCGGCGCGACCAGGCTCGGATAGCCGAGTTCGGCGGCCGCGGCCTCGTCGTGGTGGGCGCCGTGGTCGTCGAGCACAGCTGTGGAGTACTCGCGCACCTTCTCCCGGCCGACCACGAACTTGTCGGGGTAGCGGTAGTGCGTTCCGATGATCTCTTCAGCAACCATGACTGGCGATGTGTCCTTCGGTCAGTGACGACGTGCTTAGCGACGGTATAACACGGCGGTCTCAGCGCTCGTTTCGCCGTGACGCGATCGCGGCCAGCGCCCCGCCCGCGGCGCCGAGCGCCAACGCCGACGGAACCCCGATCCGGGCGGCTTTGCGGGCAGTCCGGAAGTCGCGGATCTCCCAGCCCCGTTTGCGCGCCAGGTCCCGCAGGTCGGCGTCGGGGTTGATCGCCACCGCGGTCCCGACCAGCGACAGCATCGGCACATCGTTGTAGCTGTCGGAATAGGCCGCGCAGCGGCGCAGGTTCAGCCCCTCGCGAATCGCCAGGGCACGCACGGCATGCGCCTTGCCCGTGCCGTGCAGGATCTCGCCGACCAGGCGGCCCGTGAAGACGCCGTCGACCGACTCCGCGACGGTGCCCAACGCACCGGTCAGGCCCAGGCGGCGGGCGATCGTATCGGCCAACTCGAAGGGCGTCGCCGTGACGAGCCACACCTGCTGACCCGCGTCGAGGTGCATCTGGGCCAGATCGCGCGTGCCGGGCCAGATCTTGTCGGCGATGATCTCGTCGTAGATCTCCTCGCCGAGTTCCACCAGCTCGGTGGTCGGGCGGCCCTCGATGAACGACAGCGCCTTGCGCTTGCCCTCGGCCACGTCCTCGCTGTTCTCGCGGCCCGTCAGCTGGAACTTGGCCTGGGCGTAGACGAACCCCAGCACGTCCCGGTAGGTGAAGTACTTGCGCGCTGCCAGTCCGCGGGCGAAGTGCACGAGCGACGAGCCGTGCACCATCGTGTTGTCCACGTCGAAGAACGCCGCGGCCGTCAGGTCGGCCGGCGCCGGTGGCTTGGGCTCGTCGGCCAGATGCTCGACCGCGGCCTCCGCGCTGGGCGCACCCGCCTGCCAGGTCGTGTCGTCCCCGGCGGGCGACTGGCCGTCCGACGGCTGATCTGCCACGCACACCCCCTTCGGATGACCCGCCGCGCACGGGCGCGGAGCACTTGCCTCGTAACCCTATCCAAATGCCACAATTCGGCAGATGATCCCCGCGCAGGTCTGCCTGCTGACCAGAGCCGGATGCCAGATCTGTGTGCGTGTGCACGACCAACTGGCGGCGTTGGCCGACGAACTCGGCTTCGAGTTGAGCGACGTCGACGTCGACGCGGCGGCGGCCGCGGGCGACGCGTCGCTGCGGGCCGAGTTCGGCGACCGCCTGCCCGTGGTGCTGCTCGACGGCGCAGAACACAGTTACTGGGAGGTGGACGAACCCCGGCTGCGCCGGGACCTCGCAGACCGGAACTGTGGCACATGACATCATGGGGGAATTTGGTGACGGCGCAGGTGAGCGGCTACCGTTGTGCTCAGATTGAGCGTAAGTCTCTTCACCTGATAAGCGGCAAGGGAGCGTGCTGGGTGATTGCTCGAATGGTCGCTGGGATGGCGCTGTGAGTGTCCTGCTTTTTGGTGTCTCGCACCGCAGCGCGCCTGTCTCCGTCCTCGAGCAGCTGTCGACCGATGAGGCCGAACAGACCAAGATCATCGACCGGATCCTGCAGTCCCCGCTGGTCACCGAGGCCATGGTGCTGTCCACCTGCAACCGCGTCGAGGTGTACGCGGTGGTGGAGGCCTTCCACGGCGGCCTGACCGCGATCGGACAGGTGCTCTCCGACCATTCCGGCATGGCGATGTCCGACCTGACCAAGTACGCCTACGTGCGCTACGCCGAGGCGGCCGTCGAGCATCTCTTCTCCGTGGCCTCGGGTCTGGACTCCGCGGTGATCGGCGAGCAGCAGGTGCTCGGACAGGTCCGTCGCGCCTACACGTCCGCCGAGGCGAACCACACCGTGGGCCGCACACTCCACGAGTTGTCGCAGCGCGCGCTCGCGGTCGGCAAGCGCGTCCACTCCGAGACCTCGATCGACGCCGCGGGCGCCTCTGTGGTGTCGGTGGCGCTGGGCATGGCCGACCAGCGACTGTCCGGGCTGCGTGGCCGCACGGCCGTGGTGGTGGGCGCCGGGTCGATGGGCGCACTCAGCGGTGCACACCTGATCCGGGCCGGAGTCTCCGTCGTGCGAGTGGTCAACCGCTCCATGGACCGAGCGCTGCGCCTTGCCGCCAACCTGCGCGAGCAGGGCGTGGCGGCCACCGCCCTCGGTCTGGACGACCTGCCGATGGCGCTGGCCGAGGCCGACGTGGTGATCAGCAGCACCGGTGCGGTCTCTCCGGTGCTGTCGCTGGCCGACGCGCACCTGGCGCTGGCCCGCCGCAACGCAGGCCGCACCGATGGCCGACCCCTGGTGATCTGCGACCTCGGCATGCCACGCGACGTGGACGCCGCCGTGGCGGGTCTGCCGGGCGTCTGGGTCATCGACATGGATCGCATCCAGCGCGAGCCCGCGGCCAAGGCCGCGTCCTCTGACGCCGCCGCCGCGCGCTCCATCGTCGCCACCGAGGTGGCCACCTATCTTGCCGGGCAGCGCATGGCCGAGGTCACGCCGACCGTGACGGCGCTGCGCCAGCGCGCCGCGGACGTCGTCGAGGCCGAACTGCTCCGGTTGGACAACCGCCTGCCGGGCCTGGACCTCACGCACCGTGACGAGGTTGCGCGGACCGTGCGCCGCGTGGTCGACAAACTCCTGCACGCACCCACCGTTCGGGTCAAACAGTTAGCCAGCGCCCCCGGCGGCGACACCTACGCCGAGGCGCTGCGCGAACTGTTCGAACTCGATCCCACCGCTGTCGACGCCGTCGCCACCGCAGGCGAACTGCCTTTGGTTGCAACGGATTTCGACGCTTTTACCGAACAGTCTGAGTGAACACTTGATCCGAATCGGCACCCGAGGCAGCCTGCTGGCCACCACACAGGCGGGGACCGTCAGAGACGCACTGATCGCACGCGGCCATGCCGCGGAACTCGTCATCATCTCGACGGAGGGGGACCGTTCGGCGGCCCCCATCGCCGAGATCGGTGTGGGCGTTTTCACTGCGGCCCTGCGCGAGGCCATCGCCGACAATCAGGTCGACGTTGCGGTGCACTCCTACAAAGATTTGCCGACGGCCGTCGATCCGCGGTTCACGATCGCCGCGACCCCGCCTCGTGAGGACGCCAGGGACGCCCTGGTGGCCCGTGACGGCATGGTGCTCGGGGAGTTGCCGACGGGGTCCGTCGTCGGCACGTCGTCCGTGCGCAGGGCGGCACAGCTTAAAGCACTGGGTCTCGGTTTGGAAATCCGCCCCCTACGAGGCAACCTAGATACCAGGTTGAACAGGGTAAGCAGCGGCGATCTCGACGCCGTCGTGGTCGCCCGAGCGGGTCTGGCCCGTATCGGACGCCTCGATGTGGTCACCGAGACGTTGGAGCCGGTACAGATGTTGCCGGCCCCGGCTCAAGGGGCGTTGGCGATCGAGTGCCGTGCCGGTGACACCGCATTCGTGGAGATGTTGGCGGAGTTGGATGACGCCGACACCCGCGCGGCGGTCACCGCAGAGCGAACCCTGCTCGCCGAACTGGAGGCGGGCTGTTCCGCACCGGTGGGCGCGATCGCGGAAGTGGTCGAGTCGATCGATGAGGATGGCAACGTCTTCGAAGAACTGTCGCTGCGCGCATGCGTGGCGGCGCTGGATGGATCCGACGTGATCCGCGCGTCCGGAATCGGGACTCCCGAGCGGGCACGAGAACTCGGGCTCTCCGTGGCCGCGGAGTTGTTCGAACTGGGCGCGCGAGAGCTGTTGGGTGCAGACAGCACGACAGGCTAGTACAGGCGAAGGCAGGAGTTGAAGATGACTCGAGGGCGTAAGCCGAAGCCGGGGCGCATCATGTTCGTCGGTTCGGGACCGGGTGATCCGGGTCTGCTGACGACGCGCGCGCGGGTGGTGTTGGCCAACGCTGCCCTGGTCTTCACCGACCCCGACGTTCCGGAGCCCGTGTTGGCGCTGGCGGGATCGGAGCTGCCGCCGACGTCCGGACCGGCTCCCGCACCCAAGGCCACCGGCGACGGCGACTCGGCCCCGGCCGAGCCCGCAGCGGTGACCGTGCAGCAGGGCCCGGACATCCGGCCCGCGCTCGGTGATCCGGCTGAGGTGGCCAAGACCCTGACGCATGAGGCCAAGCTCGGCGTCGACGTGGTGCGTCTGGTGGCCGGCGATCCGCTGTCGGTGGATTCGGTGCTCGCCGAGGTCCAGGCCGTCGCCAAGGCCGGCATGGTGTTCGAGATCGCCCCGGGCCTGCCCGCGTCGACGGCCGTGCCTACCTACGCCGGTCTGCCGCTCGGCTCGTCGCACACCGTGGCCGACGTCCGCGGGGACGTGGACTGGGCCGCCCTGGCGGCCGCACCTGGCCCGCTGATCCTGCACGCCACGCCGCAGCACCTCGCCGACTCGGCCCGCACGCTCATTGAGCACGGGCTCGTCGAGACCACGCAGTGTGTCGTGACCGCGCAGGGCACCACGTGTGCACAGCGCAGCGTCGAGGCCACGCTGGCCGAGCTGACCGACCGCGCCGCGATCGGCGCCAGCGACCCCGCCGGTCCGCTGACCGGTCCGCTGGTCGTCACCATCGGCCGCACCGTGACCCACCGCGCCAAGCTGAACTGGTGGGAGAGTCGCGCGCTGTACGGCTGGACCGTGCTCGTGCCGCGCACCAAGGATCAGGCCGGCGAGATGAGCGACAAGCTGGTCACCCACGGCGCCCTGCCGATCGAGGTGCCCACGATCGCCGTCGAGCCTCCGCGCAGCCCCGCCCAGATGGAGCGTGCGGTCAAGGGTCTGGTGGACGGCCGCTACCAGTGGGTCGTGTTCACCTCGACCAACGCCGTCCGTGCGGTGTGGGAGAAGTTCGGCGAGTTCGGTCTGGACGCGCGCGCGTTCTCGGGTGTGAAGATTGCCTGCGTGGGCGAGGCCACCGCGGATCGGGTCCGCGCGTTCGGCATCAGCCCCGAACTGGTGCCCGCCGGTGAGCAGTCCTCCCTGGGCCTGCTCGACGAGTTCCCGCCGTACGACGAGATCTTCGATCCGGTCAACCGCGTGCTGCTGCCGCGGGCCGACATCGCCACCGAGACACTGGCCGAGGGTCTGCGCGAACGCGGCTGGGAGATCGAGGACGTCACGGCCTACCGCACGGTGCGTGCGGCACCGCCGCCAGCGCACACCCGCGAGATGATCAAGACCGGCGGCTTCGACGCCGTGTGCTTCACGTCGAGTTCGACGGTGCGCAACCTGGTCGGGATCGCGGGCAAGCCGCACGCCCGGACCATCGTCGCGTGCATCGGGCCCAAGACCGCCGAGACCGCTGCCGAGTTCGGTCTGCGCGTCGACGTCCAGCCCGAGACGGCTGCCGTCGGACCGCTGGTCGAGGCGCTGGCTGAACACGCGGCCCGGCTGCGCGCCGAGGGTGCGCTGCCTCCGCCGCGCAAGAAGAGCCGTCGGCGCTAGGGTCCAGAACCCATGAGCCATCCCAGCATTCGTCCCCGGCGTCTGCGCACCACGCCCGCCATGCGTCGCCTGGTCGCCGAGACCTCGCTGGAGCCACGACATCTGGTGCTGCCGATGTTCGTCGCCGACGGCATCGACGAACCGCGCGAGATCGCGTCGATGCCCGGCGTCGTGCAGCACACCCGGGAGTCCCTGCGGGCCGCGGCCGCCGAGGCCGTGGCCGCGGGCGTGGGTGGCCTGATGCTGTTCGGCGTGCCCCGCGAGGCCGACAAGGATCCGCTGGGGTCGGCGGGCGTCGACCCGGACGGCATCCTCAACGTCGCGCTGCGGGACCTGGCCAAGGATCTGGGCGATTCGACCGTGCTGATGGCCGACACGTGCCTGGACGAGTTCACCGACCACGGGCACTGCGGCGTTCTGGACGACCGGGGCCGTGTCGACAATGACGCCACCAACGTTCAGTATGTGAAGTTGGCTGTGGCCCAGGCCAATTCGGGTGCGCACGTGGTGGGGCCCAGCGGCATGATGGACGGTCAGGTCGCGGCCATCCGCGAGGGTCTGGACGCCGCAGGGCACGCGGGAGTGGCGATCCTGGCGTACGCCTCGAAGTTTGCGTCGGCGTTCTACGGTCCGTTCCGCGAGGCCGTCGCCTCCAGCCTCACCGGCGACCGCCGCACCTACCAACAGGACGCCGGCAATGCGCGCGAGGCCGTCCGCGAGATCGAACTCGACATCGCCGAGGGCGCCGACATGGTGATGGTCAAACCCGCGATGTCGTATCTGGACATCGTGCGCGCCGCGGCCGAGGTCTCGCCGGTGCCGGTGGCCGCCTACCAGGTGTCCGGCGAGTACTCGATGATCGCGGCCGCCGCCGCCAACGGATGGGTGGATGGTCCCGCCGCCGCACTGGAGTCCCTGGTCGGCATTCGCCGCGCGGGCGCGGACTTCGTGTTGACGTACTTCGCGGTGCAGGCCGCCACCTGGCTCGCGTGACCGCACCTGTGCCGCCGGCGCGGAACCCGCAGCAGCGGCCCGAGGACGTCGTCACGGGTTTCTGGCTGTGGGTCGTGGCGCTGCCACTTCTGATCGTCGGCTACCTGACCGACGCGGTCACCAGCAGGGCGAGCGTGCCCGTCGTGGTGGCCTTCTCGGTGTTCGTCGCGGTGATCCTGGTCGCGGTCGTGGTCACGTTCCTGATCCTGATGCGCTCGGGGTATCGGTGGGCCAGGACCGTTCTCACCGCGGGCGGCCTCGCCTCGATCGTCAATGTCCTGTTCAATCTTTTCGCCGGTGAGCGGTCGGAGGCAGGCGCGGTGATCTACGCGGTGACCGGCATCTTCGGTGCGGTCCTGGTCGCAGGTGGCATCTATCTGCTGCACCGCCCGGAGGCGCACGCGTACTTCACCAGGTGACGGCTAGGCTGGCTCGTCGATGACTGATCCAGTTTCGCCTTCTGCCCGGCCCCGCATTGTCGACATCGCCTTCTGGCTCCTGGTGCTCGGCGCCGTCCTGCTGATGTTCGGCGGCATGATCGCTCTGGCCACCAACTTCGACTCCGTCCGCGCCGTCGCCGCAGAGTCGGTGTCCGACGACACGGTGCGCGACTATCTGACCCTGCACCGCGCCGCCGGGGTGTTCTGCGTCGTGGTGGGCGTGAGCCTGGCGTATGTGGCGGGCCGCATGCGCTCGGGCGATGCCCGGTTCCGGCGCTCGGCGATCGCGCTGAGCATCGCGGCCGTGGTGTTGATCGGGCTGCTGGCGGTGATTGCCGGGGTGCATCTGGTGGCGTTGCTGGCGCTGGTCCTCGTGATGGGCTCGGCGGTGTCGTTGACCAGGCCCGCGGCCGCGGAGTGGTTCGGGGCGGGCGCACGCGATGAGGGAGCACGTTGATGGATGACCAGCCACTGTTCTCCGAGCCGGGCGCCAGCTGGTATTGGGTGCTGGCCGGTCCGGCGTCCGCGGTCGCGATGATGATGGTGCAGTTGTCCAGCGGCAATGGCGTGCAGTGGGTGGTCCCGATCGCCTTCCTGGTGCTGGTGTCGGGGTTCGTCGCGCTGCAGGTCAAGGCCGCCCGGATCCACACCTCGGTCGAGTTGACCCGGACGCACCTGCGGCAGGGCACGCAGACCGTCAACGTCGATGAGATCGTCAAGGTCTACCCGGCGCCCAAGGTGACCGGGCGCAGGCATTACGACGGCCGGATCGTGGCGAAGAACAACGCCCTGACCAACCGCGCGCTGCGGCAGGCCGGCATCGATGCCGCCGATCTGGCCGAGAAGGCCGAACCCGAACCGCAGGAACCGGACACCGACCGCGCGACGGTCGAGAAGTGGCAGGCCTCCCGTGCACTGGGTGAACTGACCGGTGTCCCGCGCGGCAGGACCGGGATCGGCCTGCGGTTGACCGGTGGGCGCACCGCCCAGGCGTGGGCCCGCAACCACAAGGGCCTGCGCATGGCGTTGACGCCGTTGGTCGAAGAGCGCGCCGAACCCAGCGGTAAACCGTGACCCCGCAGCGTCGCGGACGCCTCGAACTGGTGGTGGCCGCAGTCGCCGCGGTGGGCTGCGTGCTCAGCTGGCTTGCGGCGCGGTCGTTCGTGCAGGTCGCTCCCGTGATGGAGGGGGAGCCGAGCACCACGTCGGTCGCGTTCTCTCCGCCGCTGCTGCTGCTGGCGCTGATCGCGGCCACCGTCGCCGGTGTGATGGCGGTGCTGGGCACAGCTCGGCTGCGTCGAGTCCGGGCGTATTCGGTAGCCCCCCGCGCATATACCCCATAGGGGTATATTGGCCGTCATGAGCCTGACGGTGACAGATCTGCGATTGGCCGGGATGTCGTGCGTGTCGTGCGCCGCCCGCATCGAGCGGGGCCTCAACGCACTCGACGGGGTGTCGGCGTCGGTGAACTTCGCGGTCGAACGGGCCCACGTCGAACACGGGGGTGACGTCGACGAACAGGATCTGATCCGGGCCGTCGAATCGGCCGGCTACCACGCCAGTGTGATCGAACCGACCGCGACGCCCGAGTCGGAGGAGTCCGACGAGGACTCGCTGCTGCCGCGCCTGGCGGTCTCCGCCGCTCTCGCGCTGCCCATCGTCGCGGTGTCGATGATCCCGGCCTGGCAGTTCGCCGGTTGGCAGTGGCTGGTGCTGGCATTGACCACGCCCATCGTCTTCTGGGGCGGGTACCCGTTCCACCGCGCCGCGGTGCGGGCCGCGCGCCACCGGGCGTCGACCATGGACACCCTGGTCTCACTGGGCACCCTGGCCGCCTACCTGTGGTCGGTGTACACCGTGATCGCGACCGGCGGGCATGGACACGGTCATCTGTACTTCGAAGTGGCCGCTGCCGTCACAGTGTTCCTGCTGGCGGGCCGCACCGCCGAAGCCAAGGCGAAGCGCTCGGCGGGCAAGGCGCTGCGCTCCCTGCTGTCGTTGGGCGCCAAGGACGCCGTCGTCGAACGCGACGGCGTCGAGGTGCGCGTCCCGGTCGCCGAACTCCAGGTGGGGGACGTCTTCGTGGTGCGCCCCGGTGAGCGGATCGCGACAGACGGTGTGGTGGCCGACGGCGCTACGGCACTGGACACCTCCGCGATGACCGGGGAGTCGGTGCCCACCGATGTCGGGCCCGGCGACGCCGTGCTGGGCGGCGCGGTCAACACCTACGGCCGGATCCGGGTGCGGGCGAGCCGGGTCGGCGCAGACACACAGTTGGCGCGGATGGGGCGGCTGGTCACCGAGGCGCAGAACGGCAAGGCCGCCATCCAGCGGTTGGCCGACCGGATCTCGGCGGTCTTCGTCCCCGTCGTCCTGATCATCGCCGCGCTGACCCTGTTCGGCTGGCTGGCCGCGGGCGGGACGGCCGTCGCCGCGTTCACGGCCGCGGTCGCGGTGCTGATCATCGCCTGCCCGTGTGCACTGGGCCTGGCCACCCCGACCGCGATCCTGGTCGGCACCGGGCGCGGCGCCCAACTCGGCGTGCTGATCAAGGACCCGCACGTGCTCGAGGCCGTCGGTGGGATCGACACCGTGCTGCTGGACAAGACCGGCACCGTGACCACCGGCCAGATGAGCGTCGTCGGCGTGGACCCCCGCGACGGGCAGGACGCCGCGGAACTGCTGTCCCGCGCGGCCGCGGTCGAGGCCGCCTCCGAGCACCCACTGGCTGCCGCGATCGTCGCGGCCGCTCGGGAACGGGGACTGTCCGTGCCGGGCGTCACCGACTTCGCCAACGAACCCGGCGTCGGCGTCAGTGCGGACGTCGCGGGGGTGCGGGTGCGGGTGAGCCGCGCCGAGGCCGCCGCGCACGACGCGGATGTCGCCGAGACCCGGGTCGATGTGGCGTGGGACGGCGCGGTGCGCGGCAGCATCCGGATCGCCGACGTCGTCAAGCGGACCAGTGTCGAGGCGATCGCCGAACTCAAGGCCATGGGGGTGCGCCCGGTGCTGCTGTCGGGCGACGCCAAGGCCGTGGCGGACCGGGTCGCCGAGCAGGTCGGCATCGCTCCCGAGGATGTGATCGCCGGCGTGCTGCCGACCGAGAAGGCCGACGTCGTCAGGGACCTGCAGGCGCAGGGCCGCAGGGTCGCGATGGTCGGCGACGGTGTCAACGACTCGGTCGCGCTGGCCACCGCCGACATCGGCATGGCGATGGGCACAGGGACCGATGCCGCGATCGAGGCGGGCGACATCACGCTGGTGCGCGGCGATCTGCGCACCGTGCCGACCGCCCTGCGACTGTCCGCCCGGACGCTGCGCACCATCCGGGTCAACCTGTTCTGGGCGTTCTTCTACAACGTCGCGGCGATCCCGCTCGCGGCGCTGGGACTGCTCAACCCGATGATCGCCGGGGCCGCGATGGCCGCGTCCTCGGTGTTGGTGGTGGTCAACAGCCTGCGACTGCGCTCGTTCCGGTGACACTGAACGGGGATTCAACGCTAAGCTCCTGACCGTGCGCGACGACTTTCGCACACGCAGTCAGCAGCGGGAGGTGCTCGCGGATCTCCTGATTCGCGAGCGTGTCTTCCGGTATGCCATCTCGGCGTTCGTTCTGGTGTTCGGCGCCGTCGGCATGGTCTCGGTGTACGCCGCCGACGGTCCCGCCACGCGTACCGCGAGCATCATCGCGGTACTTCTCTGCGCGACGGTGGTCCCGGTGTCGGTGGCGATGAGCCGCGTGCATCTGGGCGCGGTGTGGTGGTCCAATCGGAGCAGGTGGCGGCACGGGCCCCTGCTCTTCGTCGCCTACGCCGACCTGGCCATCACGGCGTCGGTGTTGACATATTCCGATGCCGAGTACGCATTGTTCGGCACGCTGCTTTTCGGCGTGGTCGGCGCGTACGCATCCCACTTCGTGCGCCCAGTCGCCTGCGCGGTCCACGTGGTGTTCACCAGTGCCGTCGTCGTCGCGATCGGCGTCGTGATGATCCGGTCGGGCGACCACGACGTCGCGGGAACGATCGCACGAGTCGCGACCGCTCTGCTCGCGGTGAACGGCACCGTGGCCCTGCACGCCCTGTACACCGCCGATGTCCGGCAGAGCATCGCGCGCACTTTCGCCTCGGCGACCACCGACTCCCTGACAGGGATCGGGAACCGGCGGGCCTTCGAACAGCGTGCGCATCGACTCATCGCGTCCGGGGTGGAGGTCGTCGTGGTACTGCTCGACGTCGATGACTTCAAGCTCATCAACGACACCGTCGGGCACGGCGGGGGAGATGCGGCGCTCGTCAGCGTGGCGCGGTCGCTGGACGTGGTGCTGGGACCTGACGCCGTCGTCGCGCGCCTCGGAGGCGACGAGTTCGCGGCGGCCCTGCCCGCAGAGGCGGTGATCGCCGTCGAGGACTTGGCGCAGGTGATCCGCGCGGCGGTCAGCGGTGCCACGGGTTTTGCGGTCAGCGTCGGCGCTGCGCGGGTTGCGCTCGCCGCGCCGCAACCGGCCGAGGCGCTGAGGGTCGCGATGGAGTCGGCCGACGCGAACCTGTACGCGCAGAAGAAGGTGGGGCAGTCGCCCCGACTGTGAGGGCCGTGGGCCTATTTTCGCCCATCGCGTGTGCTCCGCCACACCCTCGGAGCTGGGTGTTGGCACAAAGTTCAATTCCTGTAACACTGTACCCATGACGGAACTGGTCGATGCCGAGCCGAAGTCGGACGCCGCGCCCCTCGACGCCCATTCGCTGACCTGGCGGTGGTTCGGCGACAACCGCATGTTTCTGATCGGACCGCGGCCCGCGGTGCTGCAGAACATGCTCGCCGAACTCGGCCAGGGGGTGCTCGACCACTCGGTGTTCTTCTCCGACACCGCCGAGCGGCTGCGGCGCACCATCCCGCCGATCTTCAACACCGTCTACGGGTCCGAGCAGGACAACGCGGGCACCCGGGTGCGGGACTTCCACACCGACATCAAGGGCGACATGCCCGACGGTTCGCGCTACCACGCGCTGAGCCCCGAGACCTACTTCTGGGCGCACGCCACGTTCGTCGAACAGGTGCTGTATTTCGCCGACACCTTCGTCAAGCGCCTGACCTATGCCGAGCGTGAGCAGATCTACGCCGAGTCCAAGACCTGGTACCGCCGCTACGGCGTGAGTGACCGGATCCTGCCCGCCGACTACGCCGAGTTCGTGCAGTACTGGGACCGCATGATGGAGAGCGTCGTCGTCCCGCACAAGACCGCCCTCTACGGCGTCGGCTACGTGACCAAGGGCTTCCCCAAGCCCAAGGCGGTCTCGCCGTTGGTCTGGAAACTCGTTGCGCCGGTGTTCAATCCGGTCGCGGCGTTCCTGACCACCGGAGGCTTGCCGCCCAAGGCCCGCGAGATGCTCGGCCTGCCCTGGACCGAGCGGCAGGAGCGGCGCTACCAGCGCTTCGCCGCGTTCTGGCGCTCACGCCCCGTCAACGCGATCTGGGATCGGCTGCCGATGTCGTTGCGCTACAGCAAGTTTGCGCAGGCCGCCTACGCGCGCGAAGGGGTCACGCCATAGCCGGCGGATCCGATCCCGCCACCGCCGCGATCCTCGACGCGGCGTTGGCGGAGTTCGAGCGGCACGGCTTCCGCCGGGTCGCGCTCGACGACGTCGCCCGCCGGGCGAGGGTCAGCCGCACCACGATCTACCGGCGCTTCGCCGGCCGGGACGAGCTGGTGGCCGCCGTCATCGACCGCGAGAACGAGGGCCTGTTCCTCGAGATCGCCGAGCACATCAAGAGCGCCGGTCCCAAGGCCAACATCTATGTCGAGGCCTTCACGGCCGCCATCGTCAAGTTCCGGGACCACCGCGTGCTCAATCGGATGATCACCGACGATCCGGCGCTGGCGGTCGAACTGGCCCACCAGCACTACGCCGCGGCGGTGGCCAGGATCGTCGCTGCGCTGCACGTGATCTTCCCGGTCGGATTCGCCGAAAGGGTCGGCCCGCAGACGGTGTCCGCGCTGGCGGATGCCATCCTGCGGTACTCGCTCATGGCGCTGCTGTTGCCGAGTCTGCAGCCACTGGAGACCGCCGAGGACATCCGAGCCTTCGCGACCACGCACTTTCTGCCCAGTCTTCCCGCGGCGCTGCGCGCGGTGTCCGTATAAAGGGGGACATGGCAACGCTGGCGGACACCGCCGAAAGCTTCGTCCAGATGGCCCATTCGATCGTCTGGGCCTCGGCGGCCACGGTCGACGCCGACGGCAGGCCTCGAAGCAGGGTCCTGCACCCGATCTGGGAATGGGACGGCGCGACGCTCACGGGCTGGATTGCGGTGTGGCGCACCCCGATCAAGGAGGCCGATATTGCGGCCCACCCGTACGTATCGCTGAACTACTGGTCGCCGACCCAATCCACCTGCAGCGCCGAGTGCGCCGTGACCTGGGTGCTCGACGACGACGGCCGCACGCGCGTGTGGGAGAAGTTCAAGGCCGCGCCTGCTCCGGTGGGATATGACCCCGCGATCATTCCGGAATGGCGCGACGGACCGACCGCGGAGGGATTCGCGGCCTGGCGGGTGGCGCCGTATCGGCTGCGCGTCATGCCCGGCACCGTGATGACGCAGGGCGTCGGCGACGTCCTCAGCTGGCACGCCTGAGCAACAGAGTGTCGTCGATCCCGGCACGCGCCATCAGCTGTCGCCACGGTGTCTTGAGATCGGCGAGCGCCGTCGTCGTCGGCACCACGCGAGGCTGATCCACCGCAAACGTGCGGCCCGCGAACTTCACCCGGCCGCCGCCCGCGCTCTCCAGGTTCCTGATCCAATCCCGTTGCGGCCCATAGGGGAGCAGCACGGCCACGCCGTCGGGGGTGGAGAACATCGACACCGGCGTGCGATACGTCGCACCGCTGCGGCGGCCGGTGTGCTCGACGATCGACCACATCGGGAGATATCCCGACAGGGGCCGGACCAGGCGGTTGGTGACTCTGCGGTTGAACTCGGCGCGTCGTTGAGAAAACCGGACCATCACCCGATTCTGCTGAAGACGTGCGTGAGATGTGGGCGTATGTCACCCTGATTTGTCGAATACCCCCTGTGTGAACCCGACTTCGCGGCACTGGCTGGCCCCAGCCGTATCGGGCCGCGCAACTGTGGGTCGGCATGACCGCCGAGGCCGCACTGCTGGAGTTCGATGCGGGACACAGACTCGACGACCTGCGCGCCGCGCTCGCACGTTTATCTGGAGGTGCCCGCGCGACGGAACGGATCAGCGTGCCCGCACCCGCGCGGGGGATTCAGCCCCGGCGCAGCAGAACGGCGCCGTTGTCGAACGGCAGCACGCGAAACAGCACCCGGCCGAACCCCGTCACATGCTCGGCGGCCTCGGCCTTGGTGACCACCTGGGGATCGGTCACCGCGAATGTGCGACCGTAGCGTTTGAGCGTGCCACCGCCCGCCGCGGTGATGTTCTTCAACCAGTCCCGGTCGGGTCCGTAGGTCAGCAGGATCGCGACGCCGTCGTCGGTCCAGAACACGGTCAGGGGCGTGCGAAAGAACCGGCCGGACCTGCGGCCCACATGTTCGAGGATCCCCATCGTGGGCGCGTATCCCGCCCAGATCCGCTGGATCGGGTTGGTCACGTGCCGGTTGAACCGGGCCAGCCACTGCGGCAGCTGCATACCCCCATTCAACGCCCCGGACCCCGGTCCGTCGAGACCGCGCCGTGGTTGACATATTCGGCTGAAAATGTCACGTCCGTGGGCGCACTGTGCACATAATGGCCCGGTGAGCACCGACCCACGTCAGGTGGTGCAGAGCTTCCTGGCGGCCTGTGAGGCCGAGGACTTCGGCGCCATTCCCGAACACCTCGACCCGGACCTGATCTACCACAACGTGGGCATGCCGGAGATCCACGGCCGAGACGGCGCGGTCCGATTCCTGCGCATCCTGTTCGGCAGGCCGGGAACACATTTCGAGGTCCGAACGCACCGGATGGCCGTCGACGGCAACGTGGTGCTGACCGAGCGCACCGACGTCAGCATCATCGGGCCGTTCCGGTTCCAGTTCTGGGTCTGCGGCGTCTTCGAGGTCGAGGACGGCCGAATCACCCTGTGGCGGGACTACTTCGACTTCTTCGACATCACCAAGTCTGTTCTGCGTGCAGTGCTCGGTGCGGCGATCCCCGCTCTGCGCCCGAGGTTGCCACTGGAAGGAGCCCGACCATGACTGTGGATCAACACGTCACCTACTGCCGGATCTGCGAACCGCTGTGCGGATTGATCGCCACCGTCGAGGACGGACGGCTGCTGTCGCTGCGCCCGGACCCCGACCATGCGTTGTCGGGGGGCCGCGCCTGCCCCAAGGGCATCGCCTTCACCGACGTCCAGAACGATCCGGACCGCGTCCTGCACCCATTGCGCCGCACGGCGGACGGCACATTAGAACGGGTCGGCTGGGACGAAGCGCTCGACGACATCGCACGCCGCCTCTCCGAGATCATGGCCACCCACGGCGGGGGCGCGGTGGGCCAGTACTTCGGCAATCCCACCGCCTTCGGCTACGCCACCGGGCTGTGGTCGGGGTTGTTCATGGCGCGCCTGGGTGCTCATCACCAGTACTCGTCGGGCTCGCAGGACATTAATTCCCGATTCGTCGCCAGCAAGCTGCTCTACGGCGCGGCCTTCGAGATCCCGTTCCCCGATCTGCCGCGGACCGACTTCCTGTTCATGCTCGGCGCCAACCCGCTGGTGTCGCACGGCAGCGCCGTGCGCACCCCGCGGATCAAGGACGACCTCGCCGACATCGTCCGTCGGGGCGGTCGCGTGGTGGTCGTCGACCCGCGCCGGACCGAGACCGCCCGCGCCTACGAGCACCTGCCGGTGCGTCCAGACTCCGACGCGTGGCTGCTGCTGTCGATGCTGCACGTGATCTTCGCCGACGGCCTCGCCGACGAGCAGGCCATCGCCGAGCAGACCACGGGGGCGTCGCGGTTGCGCGACCTCGCCGCACAGTTCCCTCCGGAGGACACCGCGGAGCGCACCGGTGTGCCCGCCGAGACGCTGCGCGCACTGGCCCGCGATTTCGCGGCCGCGCCGTCAGCCGCCGCCTACGGCCGGGTGGGTGCCTGCCTGGGCCGGCACGGCACGTTGGTGTCCTACCTGCTTGATGCGCTGGCCATCGTCACCGGCAACCTCGACCGCGCCGGCGGACTGCTCATGCCGCGCGCCGTGATCCCCTTGGAGGAGATGGGGGAGCGCACCGGACGGCTGACCTACAACAAGGCCACCTCGCGGATCGGTGGGTTGCCCGACGTCATCGGCACGTTCCCGGCCGCGCTGATGGCCGAGGAGATCCAGACCCCCGGCCCCGGCCAGATGCGCGCGCTGTTCGTCACCGCGGGCAATCCGGTGCTGACGGTGCCCGACGGGCCGAAGCTGGAGTCGGCGCTCGAGCAGCTGGACCTGATGGTTTCGCTGGACCTGTACATCACCGAGACCAACAAGCACGCCGACTACATCCTGCCCAGCACGACCTTTCTGGAACGCCACGATCTGCCGTTCGGGTTCGCCTGGTCGTCGTCGACGGTGTTTCTGCAGTCCGCCGAACCGGTGCTCGAGCCGTACGGCGAGGCCAGAAACGAATGGGAGGTGTTCGACGAGCTGGCCCGGCGGATGGGCCTGGCGATGTTCGCCACCGGTCCGCTGCAGCGCTTCAACGGCGTGCTGGCCTGGCTCGACCGCCGCGGCATCGCCCGGATGACGCCACGGCGCCTGATGGAACTGCTGCTGCGGACCGGGCCCTACGGTGACCGGTTCGGACTTCGGCGCGGGGGGCTCAACCCCCGACGGCTCCGCGAGAATCCGCACGGCGTGGTACTCGCCGAGCGGGCGCCCGCGGGCATCCTTTCCGAGGTGATCCACCATGACCACGGCAGGGTTGTGCTTGAGCCCGAGGAGATCCTCGTCGAGGCGGCCAGGCTCGGCGACCGGCATCCGGACGATCCGGCGTTTCCGCTGATGATGATCGGCATGCGGGAGATGCGTTCGCAGAACTCCTGGATGCACAACAGTGCGACGCTGATGAAGGGGGACCGCAGGCATCGGGCCCGAATCAGTCCCGCGGACGCCGCGGACGCGGGCCTGGCCACGGGCGACCGGGTGCGGATCACCTCGCCGCACGGATCCATCGAGACCCACGCCGAGATCACCGACGATCTCCAGCCGGGCACCATCGCGGTGCCACACGGCTGGGGTCATGCCGGGGGGTGGCAGCGGGCCAACCAGGCGGCTGGCGCCAACGTCAACGAACTGGTGTCGACGTCCAGCGACGAACTCGAGAGGCTCGCCGGCATGGCGGTGCTCAACGGTGTCCCAGCCCGCATTGAAGCGGTTCGGGCCAGCCACTTGGGCAACTGAATACCCCCGTTCACGGGCCGTGTGACCGATCTCTCAAGCCCCGTCGTCAGGTCTCGCGGTGTGGTGGTTTGACGTGCCCGCACCCGGGCTTCTCATCGACCGTGTCCTCAAGCTTCTGTTGAGCCTTGCCAGCGTCTTTCGCGAGTTCCTCGATGGATTCGTCACCCTCGTCGGCGCGCATGTCGCACCTCCATCTCATCGTGCGTCGAGGTTGGGTTGCCGATTCCCGCCGCCGGCAAACAGCGGTCCGGCCAGGTCAACTACACCCTGTAGCAGAAGCCGGTCGCCCCAACTGGGACACTGGTGGCCATGAGCTGTACCGATCGCTCCGCCAAGTTGTTCACCGACGCCTCGGCCGTGATCCCGGGCGGGGTCAACTCGCCGGTGCGGGCCTTCAGCGCCGTCGGCGGGACGCCGCGCTTCATCACCTCGGGTCGGGGTTGGGAGCTGACCGACGCCGACGGCAACCGCTATGTCGACCTGGTGTGCTCCTGGGGGCCGATGATCCTCGGTCACGCCCACCCCGCGGTGGTCGAGGCCGTGACCAAGGCCGCCGCGCACGGACTGTCCTTCGGCGCGCCCACCCCGACCGAGTCGGAGTTGGCCGCCGAGATCATCGACCGCGTGGCCCCGGTGGAGCGGGTGCGCCTGGTGAACTCGGGCACCGAGGCCACCATGAGCGCGGTGCGCTTGGCCCGAGGCTTCACCGGGCGGCCCAAGGTCATCAAGTTCTCGGGCTGCTACCACGGCCACGTCGACGCCCTGCTGGCCGACGCCGGATCGGGTGTCGCGACGCTGGGCCTGCCGTCGTCACCCGGCGTCACCGGAGCCACGGCCGCCGACACCCTCGTGCTGCCGTACAACGACGTCGAGGCCGTCGAGGCGGCCTTCGCCGTACACGGTGACCAGATCGCCGTCGTCATCACCGAGGCCAGCCCCGGCAACATGGGCTGCGTGCCGCCCAAGCCCGGCTTCAACGCGGCGCTGCGCCGGATCACCGCCGAGCACGGCGCCCTGCTCATCATCGACGAGGTGATGACGGGCTTCCGGGTCAGCCGCAGCGGTTGGTACGGCCTCGATCCGGTGGACGCCGACCTGTTCACCTTCGGCAAGGTGATGAGCGGTGGCCTGCCCGCCGCGGCCTTCGGCGGCCGCCGTGAGGTCATGGAGAAGCTCGCCCCGCTGGGGCCCGTGTATCAGGCCGGGACGCTGTCGGGGAACCCCGTCGCGATGGCCGCGGGACTGGCCACGCTGCGTGCGGCCGATGCCGGCGTTTACGCCAAGCTCGATGCCAACGCCGACCGACTGGCCGGCCTGCTCGCCGGGGCGCTCACCGAAGCCGGTGTGGTGCATCGGGTTCAGCGCGCCGGAAACATGTTGTCGGTGTTCTTCACCGAGGACGAAGTCCCTGACTTCGCGTCGGCCCGGGCCAGCCAGACCTGGCGGTTCCCGCCCTTCTTCCACGCGCTTCTCGACGCCGGGGTGTACCCACCGTGCAGCGCCTACGAGGCCTGGTTCGTCTCGGCGGCTCTCGACGACGAGGCCTTCGCCCGCATCGAGGCGGCCCTGCCCGCCGCAGCCCACGCCGCCGCCGCGGCGACTGATCCGGAGGCCTGAGTGAGCGTGACCACCCGAGTGCACGTCATGCGGCACGGTGAGGTGCACAACCCCGAGGGCATCCTGTACGGCCGCCTGCCCGGGTACCACCTCTCCGAACGCGGCCGGGCCCAGGCCAAGGCCGTCGCTGAGGCGCTGGCCAACAACGACATCGTCGCGGTGTTCGCCTCGCCGCTGCAGCGCGCGCAGGAGACCGCGACCCCGATCGCGGCCGTGCACGGACTCGCGATCGACACCGACGACGACCTGATCGAGTCGGCCAACTACTTCGAGGGCAAGCGCATGTCGCCCGGTGACGGCGTCTGGCGCCACCCGAAGGTGTGGTGGCAGGTGCGCAACCCGTTCACGCCGTCCTGGGGTGAGCCGTACACGGAGATCGCGTCACGGATGTCTGCCGCGGTCGAACGCGCACGGCTCAAGGGCGAGGGCCACGAGGTGGTCTGCGTGAGCCACCAGCTTCCGGTCGAGACCCTGCGCCGGTCCATGCAGGGCAGGCGGCTGGCGCACGACCCGCGTCGGCGGCAGTGCAACCTGGCGTCGCTGACCACACTGACCTACGAGGGCGACCGTTTGATCGACGTCTCCTACCGGGAACCGGCGGCGGGTCTGTGACCATGTGCAGTCGAGTGATCGCGATGCTGGCGGCAGTGACCGCCTGCCTCGTGCTCTCCGGCTGCGCCACCGGCGACGACGCCGTGGCCCAGGGCGGCAGTTTCGAGTTCGTCGCGCCGGGCGGCAAGACCGACATCTTCTACGACCCGCCCGCCGACCGCGGGCGGCCGGGACCGATCAAGGGCCCCGACCTGATGGACCCCGATCGGCAGCTCTCGCTCGACGACTTCGCGGGCAAGGTTGTGGTCATCAACGTCTGGGGTCAGTGGTGCGGCCCGTGCCGCTCCGAGATCAGCGAGTTGCAGCAGGTCTATGACGACACTCGGGAGCAGGGCGTCGCGTTCCTGGGGATCGACGTCCGCGACAATGACAGGCAGGCCGCCGAGGACTTCATCCGCGACCGCAATGTCACGTTCCCGTCGATCTACGACCCGCCGATGCGGACCATGATCGCGTTCGGCGGCAAGTACCCGACGTCGGCGATCCCGTCGACCATCGTGCTGGACCGCGAGCACCGGGTGGCGGCGGTGTTCCTGCGCGAACTGCTGGCCGAGGACCTGCTGCCCGTGGTGCAGCGCCTGGCCGCCGAACCAGCGGGGGAGTCGGCGCCGTGACCGGCGCGGCCGACCTCGCGGCCAACGGGCCGCTGCTGCTGGCGCTGGGTGTGTGCGTGCTGGCGGGCCTGGTGTCCTTCGCGTCGCCGTGCGTGGTGCCTCTGGTGCCCGGCTACCTGTCGTATCTGGCCGCGGTCGTCGGTGTCGACGACCCGGACTCCGGGACGGTCAAGGTCAGCACCTCGACGCGGCTTCGGGTGGCAGGCTCGGCGCTGCTGTTCGTCGCGGGGTTCACCGTGGTGTTCCTGCTCGGTACGGTCGCCGTGCTCGGTGCGACCACCACCCTGATCACCAATCAGATTGTGCTGCAACGGGTTGGCGGCGTGCTGACCATCATCATGGGTCTGGCCTTCATCGGTCTGATCCCGGCCATGCAGCGTCAGGTGCGGTTCACGCCGCGCACGCTGTCGACCGTCGCCGGTGCGCCCCTGCTGGGTGCCGTGTTCGGCCTCGGGTGGACGCCGTGCCTGGGGCCCACGCTGACCGGCGTGATCACCGTGGCCTCGGCGACCGACGGCGCCAGCGTCGCCCGTGGCGTCGCGCTTGTGATCGCCTACTGCCTGGGTCTCGGTATCCCGTTCGTGGTGCTGGCCTTCGGATCCTCGTGGGCCGTCGGGGCCCTGGGCTGGCTGCGCCGCAACACCCGGATCATTCAGATCGTCGGCGGGGTGCTGCTGATCCTGGTCGGACTGGCTCTGGTCACGGGCGCCTGGAACGAGTTCATCTCGTGGGTGCGCGACGCGTTCATCAGTGACGTGAGGCTTCCGTTGTGACCCGACTGTTCGCCCTGGTCCGCAACACATGGCGTGGTCTCACATCGATGGGCACGGCCCTGGTGCTGCTGTTCCTGGTGGCTCTGGCCGCGGTGCCCGGCGCGCTGCTGCCGCAGCGCAGCCTGAACGCCAGCAAGGTCGACGAGTACCTGGCCCAACACCCGACCATCGGCCCCTGGCTGGACCGCTTCCAGTTCTTCGAGGTGTTCGGAAGCTTCTGGTTCACCGCGATCTACGTGCTGCTGTTCGTGTCGTTGGTGGGGTGTCTGACCCCGCGGATGATCGAGCACGCACGCACGCTGCGCGCGACGCCCGTCCCGGCCCCGCGCAACCTGGGACGTCTCCCCAAGCACGCCGAGGGATCGGTGACCGGTGCGCCGCGCGCCGTGGCCGAGCGGATGGCGTCGCGCCTGCGCGGGTGGCGCACGGTGATCCGCGAGCAGGACGGCACGACCGAACTGTCGGCGGAGAAGGGCTACCTGCGCGAGTTCGGCAACCTGGTGTTCCACTTCTCGCTGCTCGGCCTGCTGGTCGCGGTCGCGGCGGGCAAGATGTTCGGCTACGAGGGCAACGTCATCGTGATCGCCGACCGCGGTCCCGGCTTCTGCTCGGCGTCGCCCGCCGCGTTCGACTCATTCCGGGCCGGCAACACCGTGGACGGCACGTCGCTGTACCCGATGTGCATCCGGGTCAACGACTTCGAGGCCAACTACCTGGACAACGGGCAGGCGACGTCGTTCAGCGCGAACATCGACTACCAGGTGGGCGAGGACTTGGTGTCCGGCCAGTGGCAGCCCTACAAGCTCGAGGTGAACCGCCCGCTGCGCGTCGGTGGTGACCGGGTGTACCTGCAGGGACACGGTTACGCGCCGACCTTCACCGTGACGTTCCCCAACGGCCAGACCCGCTCGCAGACCATCCAGTGGCGGCCCGACGACCAGCTCACGCTGCTGTCGTCCGGTGTGATGCGCATCGACCCGCCCGCGGGCATGTATCCCGACGAGGGCGAACGCCGCAAGAACCAGATCGCGATCCAGGGCCTGCTGGCGCCCACCGAACTGCTGCACGGCACACTGCTGTCGTCGAGCTTCCCCGCGCTGAACAACCCGGCCGTGGCCGTCGACATCTACCGCGGCGACACCGGGCTCGACACCGGCAGGCCGCAGTCCCTGTTCACGCTCGACCCGCGGATGATCGACCAGGGCCGGCTCACCAAGGTCGACCGGGTCAACCTGCGACTCGGCCAGGACGTCCGTCTCGACGACGGCACCGTGGTCCGGTTCGAGCGCGTGACGCCGTTCGTGAACCTGCAGGTGTCGCACGACCCCGCGCAGGTGTGGGTCCTGGTGTTCGCGCTCACAATGATGGCGGGCCTGCTGGTGTCGCTCGTCGTGCGCCGGCGGCGGATCTGGGTGCGGCTGTCCCCGGTCGCGGCCGCCGATGCGGAGAATGCCGATGTCGCCGGTACCGTGAACGTCGAACTGGGTGGTCTGGCGCGTACCGACAACTCCGGCTGGGGCGATGAGTTCGAACGCCTCGTCGAACGGCTGCTCGCGCCTGCCCCGGATGCCGCGGTCGATCCGGCGACCGCAAGAGAGAAGGTGTGATGATCTCCGAGCACGTGGACCTCGGCTTGGCCCGCTATTCCGACTGGGCCTTCACGTCCTCGATCGTGGTGCTCGTCGTCGCGCTGCTGCTGCTGGCCGTGGAACTGGCCTACAGCCGCAGTCGCAAGGTCAGCGAGCGTGAACTCGTCGCGGCCGGCGCGGGGTCGACGGTCGCCGCCGACAGTGCCACCCCCGGGGTGGTGCAGAAGGCGCAGGGCCGCTCGGTCGACGAACGTGTGGGCCGGGCCGGGCTGGCGCTGACCTACCTCGGCATCGCGCTGTTGCTGGCGTGCATCGTGCTGCGCGGGCTGTCCACCAGTCGCGTGCCGTGGGGCAACATGTACGAGTTCATCAACCTCACGAGCCTGTGCGGTCTACTGGCCGCCGCCGTGGTGCTGCGCAAGCCGCAGTATCGCGCGCTGTGGGTGTTCGTACTGGTGCCGGTGCTGATTCTGCTGACTGTCTCGGGCCGCTGGCTCTACAGCCACGCGGCGCCCGTCATGCCCGCGCTGCAGTCCTACTGGCTGCCGATCCACGTCTCGATCGTGAGCCTCGGTTCCGGGGTGTTCCTGGTGGCGGGTGTGGCCAGCATCCTGTTCCTGCTCAAGATGTCGCGCTTCGGTGCCGCCGATGCCGAGGGCTTCCTGCCCGGGATCGTCTCGCGCCTGCCCGATGCCCAGACGCTGGACCGCATCGCCTACCGCACCACGATCTTCGCGTTCCCGGTGTTCGGCTTCGGTGTCATTTTCGGTGCCATCTGGGCCGAGGAGGCGTGGGGCCGGTACTGGGGCTGGGATCCCAAGGAGACCGTGTCGTTCATCGCATGGGTGGTGTACGCCGCCTACCTGCACGCGCGTTCGACCGCGGGTTGGCGTGACCGCAAGGCGGCCTGGATCAACGTGGTCGGCTTCGTCGCGATGGTGTTCAACCTGTTCTTCATCAACCTCGTGACGGTCGGCCTGCACTCGTACGCCGGCGTCGGCTGAGTTTGAGCCGCCTAGGCTGCCGCGCCCCGGAGCGCGCGCCGCGGCCCGGCTGCCCCAGCCGCGCCCGGCGCCGTCACGAAATGTGCGGAATTGCAGGTGAAATCGCCGAATTCGCGACAATTCCGCACATAATCGGGCGCTCAGGGCCGTTCGGGGCTATCGCGCCCAGCCGCTCAGGGCGCCAGCAGGATCTTGGCAAGTGTGGTCGTGGTCTCGACGCCGTCGTCGAAACCGCCGTGGCCGCCGAGTGAGTTCATGACTGCCAGCGTGTACCGCTGACCCGGCCCGGCGAAGCCGACCGAGTTCACCACCCAGCCGCCCTCCTCCTGGGACCACCCGTTCTTGTTGCCAGGTGCCATCGAGGCTCCCGCGCCCCACACACCCCAATGCTGGTTGGTTCCCACCCGTTGCAGTTCCGCCACGATGGCCGCGGCATCGGCGGCGGGCAGTCGCGTCAGGGTGAAGTTGATCAGCCGGTCGAAGTCGTCGGCCGTCGCCTTCTGGAAACCCCAGTACGGGTACACGTCGCCGAATCCGGGCTGCGGGCGCACCCCGGTCAGGCCGTAGGCGGGGAAATTCCGATTGAACGCGGTGTGGTCGGCGCCGCCGTAGCGGTCCCAGAGTGTGTCGGCCGCGGCGTTGTCGGAGGTGCGCACCATGGTCGACATCAGCTGTCGGTCGGCGGGAGTCAGGGTCAGTTGACCCGCGCGCTCGCGGGACAGCAGATCGACCACCATGGCGAGCTTGATGGTCGACGCGGTCCAGATCGGCGTTGCGGCCGCGGTGTTGCGGTAGGCCTGACCGGTGAGCCGGTCGCGCACGACGTAGCCCACGGTCCCCGGCCGGGTGGCCAGGTAGGCGTCGGCGCTGCTCACTCGCTGCGCCAGCACGGCGCGGGCCGTCGGAACCGGGGCCAGCGCCGTCATCGCGATCAGCACGACCACACCCGCTAACCAGCGCATTGCGCCACCCTCGCATCCGTGCTGACGATCACGCGGTAGGCCCGCCGAGGGGGCTCGCGCCGACTGACCTGCCGGCAGCGCCTGCGATAGTGTGCACCCAATGTCGTCGGATGGGGGGAGTGCGCGAAGGTGACCGAGCAGCCTGCGCCCAGTGCAGACCATCATCGTGACCCCGAGAACACCGATCCGCCAACGTGGTTGACGCAGGCCGAACCGCGCGACCCTGAGGACGGGGCCCGGCATTCGGCGCCCGAACCGACGCCCAGCGCCGGTTTCCGCGCCGAACATCGTTTCGCGACGCCGTCTGCCCCCGTGCCCGCGCCCGCGGCAGAGCCTGACTGGAACACCGCGACGCCCGCGACCGGGATCCCCGCCGCCGCGCCGTACGGTGCGCCCTACTACGGCCCGCCGCCGACGGGCCCCGCGCCGGGACCGCAATACACGGGTCCACACCCCACGGGTCCGCACCCCACGGGTCCGCACCCCGCGCAGAACCCGCCGCTGTCGCAGTATCAGCCAGCCGTGCCGCAGTCGCCGTATCCGGACCTGTCCACCCACGCGCTGCTGCGTCCCGTGAAACCCGCTCCCATGCACGGTTGGCGGCGTGCGGTCTACCTGGCGTCGGGCAAGCTCATCAACGTCGGGGAGAGCGCCAAGGAGACGCATCACCGCAATCTCGTCGCGCACGTCAACCGGCCGTTGGGCGGCTGCTACAAGATCGCGGTGCTGAGCCTGAAGGGCGGTGTGGGCAAGACAACCATCACTGCGACGCTCGGGGCGACGCTCGCCTCGATCCGCGGTGACCGGGTGATCGCGGTGGACGCCAACCCCGACCGCGGCACGCTGAGCCAGAAGGTGGCCCTGCAGACGCCGGCCACGGTCCGCGATCTGCTGCGCGACGCCGACCATGTGGCGCGTTACAGCGATGTGCGCCGCTACACCTCACAGGGGCCCAACCGTCTGGAGGTCTTGGCCTCGGACAGCGATCCGGCGGTCTCGGATGCGTTCAGCTCACCGGACTACACGCGGACCCTCGACGTCCTGGAGCGCTTCTACAGCCTGGTGCTGACCGACTGCGGGACGGGTCTGATGCACTCGGCGATGTCGGCCGTGCTGGCCCAGGCCGACACCCTCATCGTGGTGAGTTCGGGTTCGGTGGACGGTGCGCGCAGTGCGTCGGCGACGCTCGACTGGCTTGAGGCGCACGGCCACGAGGCGCTGGTGCGCAGTTCGGTCTGTGTCGTGAACGCGGTGCGGCCACGCTCAGGCAAGGTCGACATGCAGAAGGTCGTCGATCACTTCTCCCGGCGCTGCCGAGCGGTGCGACAGGTGCCATTCGATCCGCACCTGGAAGAGGGCGCCGAGATCAGCTTGGACCGACTCAAGCCCTCGACACGGGAGGCACTGCTCGATCTGGCTGCCGTGGTCGCCGACGGCTTCCCGGCTGACTTCCGGCCGGGCCCGTCGCGCTAGGTCACTTCGGCTTGTTGTCGCCGCGGGAGAGGCGCCACAGGAACTCGGGGTCGTCATCGGGACCGATGACCCGGGTCTGCGGTCTGGCCTGGTAGGCACGCACCATTCGCCACCCGCCGTAGGCGAGGGCGCTGATGAACAGTATGAGGAGCAGGTAGTGCACGGAAACCTCCTTCATCTGAATATACGCGCGTCGGTAGGCTCAAGTCGTGGCTGATGATGATCGCTCCACCGGCGGAATGGTGCTCGACGTTCTGGCTTACCTGCTGGCGCGGCTGGCTCTGGTGGCGGCGTTGGCCGCCGTGATCTTCTACGGGGCGTCGCTGTTCGGCGTCAAGGTGCCCTTGGTGGTGGCGCTGCTGTTCGCGATCGTCGTGGCCCTGCCGTTGGGCATGTGGGTGTTCGCGCCGCTTCGTCGCAAGGCCACCGCCAGCATCGCGGCCGTCGACGTGCGCCGCCGCCGCGACCGGGAGCAGTTGCAGGCCCGCCTTCGTGGCGATGATGAGGGCAAGGCCGAGTAGCCCCAGAAGGTTTGGATCCGGTCCCCGGTGGAACACACCGGGATGACGGATCAACCCAAGTCTCCCGATCCCGAGCCGGACCAGACCCCGGGGCTGGCTGACGGCGGCGGCGTCGAACCCGGCGACACACCGCCGGACTCCGATCAGCTGTCGGCGACGTCCAATGCGGATCCACCCGTGCGGCACCGCGCCAGTCCCACCTCGGTCGTGGCGTTCGCCGCCGTAGCGGTGTTCATCCTGCTGTTCGTGGCCGCCGCGGTGCTGCTGATCGCCAGGATGACGGGCGCGCTGGGCTGACCCCTCATCGCGGCCGCAGTTCCTCGAGCCTGTTCACGCGCTGGTCGATCCAGTCGCGCGTCGACTGCACGGCTTGGTTCAGGTCCTCGCGGCTGAGCCCGTCGGTCAGCGGGATCGTCGCGGCGATCCGGTCGAGCAGGGCCTGCGCCCGCCCGTCGGCGTACATCTCGTCGTAGAGCTCCCAATACGCGTCGTGATAGGCCGGTGCGAACTCCGTCGACGCGAGGAACCGCTCCTTGAGCGGATTGCCCTTGAAGAGTGCCTCGAAGCCGCCGGGTGGCTCGGGAAGGTTCACTCCGGGCGGTGGGGGCGGAAGCTCCACCTTGTCGTCCGGCCCGATCGCCGCGTCCCCGACCATCGCCAGGTTGAGGTCCCATGACAGGACCGACAGCTTCTTGGTGGCGAGGTCGAACCACAGGTAGTAGTTCTGGCCCGGCCCGGCCATATCGTCGGCGTTGATCAGCAGGTTCTGGGTGGCCACGTAGCGGGCGAAGGAGTCGACGTCGACCCAGTCGGCCAGGTGCGCGTCGAACTCGTCCTCATCGGCGGCTTCGAGCCACCGGAGAAAGTTGATGATGGGCGCCAGGTTGCCGGCCTCGGCCGAGTTGATCTGCTTGAACTGCCCGGCGTACGCCGACTGATCGGTGCTCTTGAACGCCAGCGTGGAGTTCGCATCCGCCTTGTAGAGGTAGCCGGGTGAGTCGAAGAGCGTCTCGGCGTAGGTCTCGTCGGGGTGTTCGAGCAGCAGGCGCGTCGTCGTCTGTCCGTTGATCGTGTAGGCCGCGTAGGCGAAGCGCTGCGTGGGCTGCCCGGTGGCCGCGGTCAGCGACAGTGCCAGGGCCTCGTTGAGAACGGGCGTGCCGGGGCGCACCGACAGTTCGGTCATGCCCTGGTACCCGCGCCCGTCGGCGTTCTCGTTGAAGCTGATCAACAGCGGCAGCGTCGTGGGGTCCTCGGGGTCGGCGTTGTGGAACATCGCCATCGGGTCGCCCTTGAGGTCGCCGGGCGGAGGACCCGCCCCGGGAGCACCAGGTGCGCCGTGCGGTGGACCGCCGGGTGGCGGGCCAGCCGGGCCCGCGCCTTCCCCGGGCGGCGGGAAGTCGCCGCGCAGGCCCATCAGGGTCGAGTTGCCCTTCAGACGCACCGCGGCGTCACTGATCACGGTCCCGTCGAGCGTGACGTCGGCCGTGACCCACTTCTTCTCGCCGTCGGACTCGTACGCCGAGACCATGGCCTGATACTCGGCGGGGGTGATGTCGACGACGAGGCTGTGCTCGACGGCCGGGTCGAACAGGTCGACGGTGCCTGCGATGTTGTCGGTGATCTCAGAGCGCATCACCGCGACGTCACCCGTGATGTACGGGCGGATGGTGGTCTGGCCGAACGCCGCGGCCAGGGTCACGGTGACCACCACCAGCGCCGCGAGCAGTTTCCAATGCTGCCGCAGACGGACCGGAAGCCGGTGGACGAGCCGTCGCGGCGGCGGCGCGGTCCTGCAAGCCTCGGGCATCAGATGTCGGTCTGGTCGTACCCGGTCAGGACTGTCACGCGCTGTCCGGAGTTGACCGCGCTCAGCGCGGGGATCAGCTCACCGGAGGTGCGGCCCTTCTTCAGCGCAGCGGTGTAATACAGCTCGGTGAGTGCCCCGGAACGGGCTGATTCCGTTGAGACGAGCTCGAATTCGCTGCAGAACTCGATCAGCACGTCCTCGACGCGGGCGGTGTACTCAGGCTCTGGCGGCACCTGCACCTTGACCACCTGGCGCTGTACGTCGAGCTTGAACCAGTTGAACCGGTACATGATGACGAGCACCAGGCAGATCACCACGGTGGCCGCGACCGCCAGCACGTAGAAGCGGGTGCCCGTGGTCATGCCGACGGCCATGGCCAGGAAGATGAACCCGACGTCGCGAGTCTCCTTGATGGCGTTGCGGAATCGGATCACCGACAGTGCGCCGACGAGGGCGAATGCGCGGGCGATGTTGGACCCGACGACCAGCATGATCACCGAGATCACCATGCACACCATGACCAGGGTCTGCACGTAGGACTGGCTGTAGGAGACGTTCTTGTGGGTGTAGCGGTAGACCCATCCGATGACGGAGGCCAGCACGAATGACAGCGCCAGTGAGGCCGCCACGTCGAACACCGTGAAGGTGCCGCTGAGGTCTTGCAGATCGATGGTCATGTTGTTCTTTCAGCTTGATACAGAAGGGAATTCGTCGAACGAGAGTTCGGGAGCGCCGTGCCGGGACCGCGGTGCCAGCTCGAAGGCCTGCACGGACTGGCAGTACTTCGAGATCCGCACGACGGACATGTCGATCCGTGCGGCCAGGTCGGTGACCCAGTAGGGCACCCGCTCGTTGGCCTTGATCTCCACGATCGCCAACCGGGGCGGGATGATGAACCGGTTCTGCGCGCCGGAGGCGAATCCGAAGTCGCGGTCCCGGCCGTGCACGCGGTGGTCGATGGTGACCCGTAGGCCGAGGTCTGCGTCGCGTCCCACGAACGCTTCGCGCAGATAGCCCGTGGTGACGATGGGCCGCAGATCGAGGTTGCCGATCAGCGTGCTCACCTCGTCGACGAACGCACGCTCGGTGCCGCTGGACTGCGGTGGTTCGCGATGGTCCAGCCAGGCCCTCGCCGTGGCGTACGGCAGGGCCATCCGGCGTTTCTGTGTGACCCTGTTGACCCTCTGCTTGATCTCGATCTGCACAGGTGTCTCGTCGGTGCAGTCGGAGGGGTCGCCGTAGAGACGCATCCGCAGTTTGCGGCGAAACCGCAGACCTTCGATCTTCTCCCAGTAGAAGCGCAGATCGGGCGTGTCGTAGTACAGGGACGTCACCGGATACCCGCCGTGCGGTGAGTACGGGTCGGCGCTCATGTGCTCGCCGAGTGCCTCGCGCAGTTGCGGAACCTTGAACTCGTCGAGCAGGTACTTGATCTCGTAGCGGTTGAACGCGTGCAACCGACTCGCGGTCTGTTGGTAGCCCGTCGGCTGGGTGGGGACATCCTCGTAGCTGTGCCGAGGGTGTTCCTGCGACCTTCTGGCGAACCGGTCGAACACACCCATGACGACGGAACCTGCTCTTTCGTTGTTGACTGCTGCGGGGAAGCATCATGGGCGACGCGGATGTGTGCCAGCTGTGTAAGGGCTGTGGCCCAGATTTCCGCCCTGGTCAGGACCTTGAAGCCCGCACTTTGTCAAGGTTCATTGACGCAGCGAATCCGTCAAGTTATCTTGACAAGCATGGCCGAGCCACTGCCCGACGATGCGGCCGCCGACGATCTAGGTGGCGGTCTCAGTGACACCGACCCGGTGGCGGGCCTGCGCGCCGTGCGCGCACTGCAGCGCCTGCAGGAGCGCCTCGAAGCCCTGCACGTCGCCAACGCCCGGGAACAGGGCTGGAGTTGGCAGGCGATCGCCGATGCGCTCGGAGTCAGTCGCCAGGCCGTACATCAGAAGTACAACCGGAGGCGGTGAGCGGATGTTCGAGAGGTTCACGCGCGACGCTCGGGTGGCGGTGATGCTGGCACAGGAGGAGGCCCGCGACCTGAACGCCCGCGTCATCGGTCCCGAACACGTGCTGCTCGGGGTCCTGCAGAGTGCCGACGACGCGTTGGGGGCCGTGTTGGACGGCTTCGGCCTGACCGCTGAGGGTGTGCGGGCCCGGCTGAAGGCCGACGACAGCGGATTCGACGACGAGGCCGAGGCCCTGCGCGCCATCGGCATCGATCTGCACGCGGTGCGTGACGCCGTCAACGCGTCGTTCGGGCCCGATGCCTTCGACGACGCACTGCAGCGCTCAGGGCGACGCCGGCGCCGCCGTGGGCATCTGTCCTTCAGTCGCGACGCCAAGAAGGTGCTCGAGATCGCGCTGCGGGAAGCGCTGGCCCACAAGGGCCGGGAGATCCGCGCCGAGCACCTGGTGCTGGCCCTGCTGCGCGGCGGGGATCGCGCGACGGTCGGGTTGATCGCCGAGCACGTCTACCCCGCGCAGTTGCGCGCCGCGGTCGCGGCGCTGCTCGACCAGGCGGCTTAGAGGCGGCCTGAACGGCTCACTCAGCCGAACGCCAGCGCCAGCGTCACCGCGATGGCCCACACCAGCATCGTCAGCCCGGTGTCGCGCAGCACCGGAATCAGCGCGGGGCCCAGGGCGCCGGAGACCACCGGACGGGCCGCGCGCAGCGCGAGGGGAGCGGCCACCAGACCGGTCAGGCACCACGGCGTCGCGAGTGCCAACAGCACCGTCGCCACCCCGGCCGTCGCCACCAGGGCCACGTACAGGCCCCGCGTGCGCCGGTCACCCAGTCGGACCGCCAGCGTGATCTTGCCCGACGTCGTGTCGGTCGGAATGTCGCGCAGGTTGTTGGCCACAAGCACGGCCGACGACAGTGCGCCGACCGCCACGGCCGCGACCGCGCCGACCCAGTCGATCTGCAGGGCCTGCGTGTACTGCGTGCCCAGCACCGCGACCAGGCCGAAGAACACGAAGACTGCGATCTCACCGAAACCGGAGTAGCCGTAGGGCTTTGAGCCGCCCGTGTAGAGCCACGCGCCGGCGATGCAGACCACTCCGACGGCGATCAGCCATGGACTGCTCGCCAGGGCCAGTGCCAGGCCGGCCACCGCGCCGATGGTCAGGCTCACGATCGCCGCGGTCAGCACGGCACGCGGCGAGGCCACGCGCGAGCCGACCAGGCGCAGCGGTCCCGCGCGTTCGTCGTCGGTCCCGCGGATGCCGTCGGAGTAGTCGTTGGCGTAGTTGACGCCGATGATCAGCGCCAGTGACAGCACCAGCGCCAGCAGCGCCTTCCACCACACCGCCGAACCGAGCCAGGCGGCCGCGCCGGTTCCGGCCAGCACCGGAGCCACCGCGTTCGGCAGTGTCCGGGGTCGGGCGCCTTCAATCCACTGTGCGACGGTGGCCATGCGTCGATCGTCCCATCTGAACCGCCGCCCGGATTCGGCAGGATCGCGCAGCGGCCCCACAATGGTCGGATGCTCGGAGTGATCGGCGGCAGCGGTTTCTACTCGTTCTTCGGCCCGGAGGCGCGAAGCATCGGCCTGGACACGCCCTACGGCGCCCCCAGCGCGGCCGTCACGGTCGGCACCGTCGGCGGGCACGAGGTGGCGTTTCTGCCGCGCCACGGCATGAACCATGAGTTCTCGCCGCACACCGTGCCCTACCGGGCCAACATGTGGGCGCTGCGGGCGCTCGGCGTGCGCCGCGTCTTCGGCCCCTGCGCGGTCGGAAGCCTCACGCCGGAGCTGGGGCCCGGTGCCGTCGTCGTCCCGGATCAGCTCGTCGACCGTACGAGCGGCCGGCCTGCCACCTACTTCGACGCGGGCGGCATCCACGTCAGTTTCGCCGACCCGTACTGTCCAGGACTCCGCGCCGCGGCCACGGGTCTTCCCGGGGTCGTCGACGGCGGCACCATGGTGGTGATCGAGGGCCCGCGGTTCTCCACGCGAGCCGAGAGCCAGTGGTACGCGCGGCAGGGCTTCACGCTGATCAACATGACGGGCCACCCCGAGGCCGTTCTGGCTCGTGAGCTCGAAATGTGCTATTCGGCAATCGCTTTGGTGACCGACCTGGATGCCGGGGTGGAGGCGGGGACGGGTGTCAAGGCCGTCGACGTTTTCGCTGAGTTCCAGCGCAACCTGGTGCCGTTCAAGAAGCTCGTGCACGAGGCACTGGACCAGGTGGACGACGAGGAGGCCTGCGCGCACTGTCGGGCGCATGACGGGGTGAAGCTGCCGTTCGAGTTGCCGTAGCGGCGGCGAGATCTGCGGTGGCGACACTGCGGCGGCGAGATCTGCGGCGGCGAAATTGCCTTCTGGGCGGTTGCCACGCATCGACCGCAGCCGTGCCGGCATTCTCGGCGGCGGATCGGGCCGTTGACACCGCCCATTGAGTTTTTGACACCCGTCAAGTCATACTGGCCGGGTGAAGACTCCGATCTGCGATCAATACGGCATCGAGTTCCCCCTGTTCGCCTTCAGCCACTGCCGCGACGTCGTCGCTGCGGTCACGAATGCGGGCGGTTTCGGCGTGCTCGGCGGCACCGCGTACAGCCCTGACCAGCTTGAGCAGGAACTCGCCTGGATCGACTCCGAGGTCAAGGGCAAGCCCTACGGCGTCGACATCATCGTGCCCGCCAAGTTCGAGGGCAAGGGCGAGAACGTGTCGACGACGCAGCTGGCCGACCGCATCCCGGGCGAATTCCGGGAGTTCGTCACCGAACTGCTTGCCGGCCACGACATCCCGGTCGAGGAGAAGAAGCCGCGCCTCGGTGGAAGCGGCCTGTCCGGTGACACCGGTGAGCAGCTTCTGGAGGTCGCGCTGCGGCATCCCATCAAGCTCATGGCCAACGCGCTTGGCGTGCCGCCGGATTACATGATCGAGGCGGGACGCTCCTCAGGTGTGCCCGTGGCCGCGCTGGTGGGCGCCAAGGAACACGCGCTCAAGCAGGTCAAGGCCGGTGTCGACCTCATCATCGCGCAGGGCACCGAGGCCGGCGGACACTGCGGTGAGGTGTCCACCCTGGTGCTGGTGCCCGAGGTGCTCGATGCCCTGGCGAGCGTCGGCAGCGACGTGCCGGTGCTGGCCGCGGGCGGCATCGTCACCGGTAAGCAGATGGCGGCCTGCGTCGCGATGGGCGCCGCGGGCGCCTGGACCGGTTCGGTGTGGCTGACCACAGAGGAGGCCGAGACCGCGCCGGCCACCGTGAAGAAAATGCTTGCGGCCTCCTCCCGCGACACCATCCGGTCGACCGGGCGCACTGGAAAGCCTGCGCGCCAGCTGGTCTCGGACTGGACCAAGGCTTGGGCGCCCACTCCTGGCGGGCATCCGACCCTGCCGCTGCCGCTGCAGAACATGCTCGTCGAGCCCCAGCTGCGCCGCATCGACAAGCTGGCCGCCACCGGCCACGAGGGCGCGCAGGCGCTGGCCACTTACTTCGTGGGCCAGGGCGTCGGCCTGATGAACAAGGTCAAGCCGGCCCGTGAGGTCGTGCTGGAGTTCATCGAGGACTACGTGACCGCCGCCGAGCGGTTGTCCGGTTCGCTCGACGACTGACCGGCTCAGTCGGCGCGCGGAAGCCGGACCTCGAACCGCGCGCCGACGTCGGTGTTGTGCGCGGTGAGCGTGCCGCCGTAGGCCGCCACCAGTCCCGCCGCAATCGCCAGACCCAGTCCGGACCCGCTGGGCAGCGACGAATCCGCCCGCGGCACCCGGGCATTCGAGCCGCGATAGGCGACGTCGAAGACCCGCGCCAGGTCGGCCTCGTCGATGCCGACCCCGGTGTCGTCGACGCGCACCCACACGTCGCCGTCGCGGCCCAGCGACAGCGTCACCGCTCCATCGTCGGGGGTGTGCGCGATCGCGTTGGCGACCAGGTTGGACAGGACCCGGGTCAGGGCCCGATGGCTCCCGATCACGCGGACAGGTTCGGCGGGCAACTGCGTGCGCAAGGCCACCTTCGAGCGCCCGGCCGCGATGCGGTGGGCGGCCACGACGTCATCGACGACCTCGTCGAGTGCGACGGTGTCGAATCGGGTGGTGACCGCGCCCGCGTTGATCTTCGACATCTCGAAGAGGTCCTCCACCATCTCCGACAGCCGGATCGACTCCTGCTCGATGTGTTTGGCGTGGCTGCGGATGTCGTCGTCGGTGACGACGCCGTCGGCGATCGCCTCGGCGACCGCGCGGATCCCGGCCAGCGGGGTGCGCAGGTCGTGGCTCACGAACGCCACCAGTCGGCGCCGTGACTTCTCGGCGGCGCGTTCGGCATCCCGAATCTCCTGCTCCCACACCGTGCGTCGGGCCTGATACCGGCCCAGCATGACGGCCGCGGGAATGGTCACCACAGACACCACCAGAAGGACCACGCTCGTGGACTTCTCGACGCTGCGTTCGAAGCCGGTCATCATGAAACCGTTCGCGCCCAGCACGCCGGTGAACGTCGCGACCAACGGGATGAGCACCAGCACCACCATGCTGGCCGCCAGCGACCAGGACCGGGCCAGCCGGATCGTGACGGCACCGGCCAGCACCACGGGGATGGAGCACGCCAGGGCGATGGCGATGATCTTGATCAGATCACTGGGGATCGTCACCGGGTGGGCTCGGGAGCTGACAGGTCGCGCTGCCACAGATACCCACGGCCCCAGACGGTCTGGATGCGGTGGTGCTCACCGAGTTTCGAGCGCAGACGTTTGACGTGCACCGTCACGGTGGACAGGTCGCCGTAGTCCCAGCGCCACACCTGGCTGAGCAGTTCCTCACGGGTGAAGACCGTGCCGCTGTGGGTCAGGAAGAACAGCAGAAGATCGAACTCGCGGTTGGTCAGGCCGATCGGCCTGCCGTCGACCGTGACGGTGCGGGCCGCGGCCGACACCGTCATGTTGCCGAGCGTGATCTGCGCGGGGTGCGTGCTCGGGGGCGTGCTGGCTCGGCGCAGGACCGAACGCACCCGCAGCGCCAACTCGCGCGGGCTGAAAGGTTTGGTCAGGTAGTCGTCGGCGCCGGCCTCCAGACCCGCGATCCGGTCGTCCTCCTCGCCCAGGGCGGTGAGGAGGATCACGGGCACGCTGTAGTCACCGGCCTGCCGCAGACCGCGGCACAGCGTGATGCCGTTGGGGCCCGGCATCATGACGTCGAGCACCGCGACATCAATGTGCTCACTGCCCAGCAGGCGCAGCGCCTCATGGCCGTCACCGGCCACCGCGACCTCCATACCGTCGCGTTCCAGGTACCGACGGACCATGTCCCGCAGGACTAGGTCGTCGTCGGCGATCAACACGTGTGCCCCCACACCTTGACGGTAGCCTGATTTGGCCGCGCTGAAACCCCATCACCTGCGCCAAGGCCGCGGTTTGGGCTGCCGCGGCCGGGGTGTTACACAGTGGAGCCATGTCCGAAGACCCGTCGCCGCACAATGTGCGACGGGTCGCACAGGTCACGGCACCCATCGGTTTGGCCTTCATTCCGTTGGGGATGGCACTCGGGTTCCTGGTGGTGCACGCGGGCCTGGCGTGGTGGTGGGCGCCGGTGTTCGCGGCTGTGATCTACGCCGGTTCGCTCGAGTTCCTCATGGTGGGTCTGGCCGCGACGGGAGCGCCGGTGGCCGCGGTGGCGCTGACGACCTTCATCGTCAACTCCCGGCACGTGTTCTATGCGCTGTCGTTCCCGCTGCACCGGGTGCGCGGTGTGGCGGCCAGGCTCTACAGCACCTACACGCTGTCGGATGAGGCCTACGCCGTCGGCGTCAGCCCCGAGGCCTCGTCGTGGACCACCCGGCCGATCCTGACGATGCAGGTGCTGCTGCAACTTCTGTGGGTGACGGGTGCGGCGATCGGAGGCGCGCTGGGCGAGGCCCTGCCGATTGAGCGGCTGCAGGGACTGGACTTCGCGCTGACCGCGCTGTTCATCGTGCTGGCCATCGATGCCTACCGGCAGCGCCCCGACCGTCTCACCGCAGTCTCGGCTGCCGTGTGCGCGGGGGCGGCGTGGATCGTCGCGCCGGGACAGCTTCTGGTGTGCGCGTTCGCGGCGTTCACCGCGGTGCTGATCATGCGCTTTGTCGTGGACCGCAGGCGCGATGCCTGACAACGCGCACATCGCGGTCCTGGTGTTGGTGGCCGCGGCGGTCACCTGGGCGCTGCGCGCACTGCCGTTCGCGGTGTTGGCGCCCATGCGGCACAGCGCGGTCGTGAAGTATCTGAGCGTCCACATGCCGGTCGGCGTCATGGTGATGCTGATGGTCTACACGCTGCGCCCCGGTGTGGCTTCCGGCGGGCTGCATCTCGTGTGGCTCGCGATCGCGGTGGTGGTGACCGCGGGTCTGCACATATGGCGTGGGCACGCGCTGCTCAGCATCCTGGCCGGCACCGTCGTCTACGTCGTGCTGATGTCAGCCTTCTGAGCCTGGCGCAAGTTCTGGGCGTTCACCGGCGGGCGCCTGCCCCAGCAGCGCGCCCGTCAGCCCGCCGTCCCGGTGCATCCCGTAGAGCCGCCGCAGGTAGTCCCACTGGCTCGCGTTGGTGTTCTCGGCGCCCGGTGCCACCCCGACGACGGTGCCGTCACCAGGTGCGGCGGGCTCGGTGTGCTGCGGCAGCAGATACGCGTTGTTCCAGGCGTTGAGCGGCGGTGGGGCACCGGGGTCGGCACCAGGCGCGCTCGGAGCCTGCGCCTGGCCCAGCACCATCTCGGCTCCTGCGGTCCCCAGCGGCAGGCCCGCGGGGCCCATGGGGCCGTCGCTCTGGGCCAGCGGGCCATGCCACGTGGCATTCGGGGGCGGGGCGGGCTCGGGTGCTTGGGGTAATTCTGGTGCCGGTGCCGGTGCCGGTACTGGGGTCGGTTCGGCCGCGGCCTGCGGTGCGACGGCAAGACCCGCTGCGACGGCGATCCCGCCAGCGACGATCCGCGTACAACCGGCCATGGCCGACCACGCTAGTACACCGGTCAATAGAGCATGGTGCGCACATTGTCCTCGTCGTAGTAGCGCTCCAACTCGGCGAGGCTCACACCCATCCGCAGTGCGTGGGCCATCTGCGCGACGCTGGGCAGCGCGGTGGGGTTCCACGTGTCGGGCCGCCAGGCGTCGGAACGCAGAAATGCCTTGGCGCAGTGGAAGAACACCTCCTCGACGGCGATCTCAAGGGCCAGGATGGGGCGCTTGCCCTGCACGGTCATGGCGTCGAAATAGTCGGCGTCGGCCACGATGGTCGCGCGCCCGTTGATGCGCAGCGTGTCACCGCGGCCAGGGATCAGGAACAGGGTTCCGACGTGCGGGCGCTGCAGCACGTTGAGATGCCCGTCGACGCGCTTGTTGCCCGGACGTTCGGGAATCGCGATTGTGGTGTCGTCGAGGACATGGACGAAGCCGGCTGGGTCGCCCTTCGGGGACACGTCCACGCGACCCTCGGCGTCGGTCGTGGCGACGAAGCCGAGTGGGGAGTGCGCCAGCCAGTCGCGATGGATGGGGGCCAGCCTGTCGCGGACCTTGTTGGCCACGAACTCGTTCGGATGACCGACGAGGGCGCGCAGTTCTTCGACGGTGTGAATCTCGCGACGCATGCCGCCATCATGCCCGCGGTCAGGCCGTGTTCGGTGGCTCCGTCAGCCGAACCGCTGCACCAGTGCGCGCCGGTCGACCTTGCCGATGCCGCGGCGGGGCAGTTCGTCGACGACGTGCACCTCGCGCGGCGCGGCGGTCCTGTCCAGCGCCAGGCCGACGTGCGCGGCCAGTTCGGTGATCGTCGGTGTGTCGGCGCCGTCGACCAGGGCGATGGCCGCGACCACGCGTTGTCCCAGTCGGTTGTCGGGCACGCCGAAGACCGCGCACTCGGCGATGGCGGGGTGCGTCGCGAGCACGGCCTCGACGAGTTGGGGCAGCACTGTCAGTCCGCCGGTGCTGATCGCGTCGTCGCTTCTGCCCAGCACGCGTAGCACGCCCGAATCATCAAGCGCACCAACGTCATCGGTCCGAAACCAGCCTGGCTCGGCGAAGGGGTCCGGGTCCTGCGGATTGCGGTACCCCTTGGCCAGCGTGGCGCCGCCGAGTTCGATGCGCGAATCGTCCAGGCGGACCTCGACGCCGTCGAGGGGAACGCCGTCGTATACGCATCCGCCCGCGGTCTCGCTCATGCCGTAGGTCCGCACCACCGTGATGCCCGCGGCCGCGGCGCCCTGCAGCACCGGCAGGGGCGCCGGGCCGCCGCCGAGCAGCACGGCATCGAGTTCGGCGAGCGCCTCGGTGGCTGCCGGATCGGTCAGCGTCTTGGCCAGTTGGGTGGCCACCAGCGACGCGTACCGGCGCCCCGAACCCATCGCGCTCACCGCGGCGGGCAGTGCCGTCACGTCGAACCCGTCGGACACGTCGAGTTCGACGGGCACCGTGCCGGCCGTCACGCTGCGGATCAGCACCTGGATCCCGGCGATGTGGTGGGCCGGAAGCGCCAACAGCCAGGTGCCCAGGCCGCCGAGGCGGTCATGCGTCGCCGACGCGCTCGCGACCAGTGCGGCCGCGGTCAGCATCGCGCCCTTCGGGGTTCCGGTGGTTCCCGAGGTGGACACCACCAGTGCGACGTCGTCGTCGATGTCCTCGCCAACGCGCAATGACGTTGTGAGCAGATCACTTTGGCGAAGGTCGCCACCGGGAATCGGCAGCACCGCGCTCGCGGTGCCGTCGAGGACGACGTCGAGTGCGGCCATCATCGGGGACGCCGACGGGCCCGGGGGAACGACCAGTGCGCGTAGCGGGGCTATTCGCTGACCTCCCCGTCTCGGGGATCGTCGAGCGGCCACCCCTTGGCGGCGAGCCGTTCGCGGACGCGTTCGACGTCGATGGCCGACGGCAGTTCGTCGGTGATCCGCATGATGGCGGTGCCGATGTCGATGTCGTCGAATTCCGGGCGACTGGTGAGCTCACGCGCCACGATCTTGACTTCGTCGGTAGTCAACCGGCGCGAGAGCAGCGCCAGCAACGGCAGGTAATCGTTTTGAGGCACGCCCTCGGGGTACCCGGCGCGCAGCCAGGAGACGATGGCGCTGAGAAAACGATTCACGGCGTCGGCTCCTGATAAGTGGTGGCTCGACCAGGATCCTAGTGTGCTGCAACACACCCGGGTTCGCCAGCGAGCGCCAGCGGTCCCCAACGGGTTCCAGACAGAAGATGAACAGTAGATGAACACAGTTACCACCCAGGCAAAGTGCCTGGTCGCTCCGTATTCTGGTGCGTGGCGCGGCTAGGTAAATCGCATGGTGTGGCTACAGAATGAGCACCATGAGCGCCGAGCTGATCATCTTGGTGCTGTTGATCACAACAGCCCTGGCTTTCGACTTCACCAACGGCTTCCATGACACCGGAAACGCCATGGCGACGTCGATCGCAACCCGGGCGCTCAGGCCTAAGACCGCGGTGCTGCTCGCGGGAGTGCTCAACCTCGTGGGCGCATTCCTCTCGGTCGAGGTCGCCGTGACTGTCACGACGTCGGTGCTCAAGATTCAAGACGGCAAAACCGGCTCACTTCTGCCCACCATCGACGCTTCGATGGGTCTGACGATCATCTTCGCCGGCCTGATCGGCGGCATCCTCTGGAACCTGCTCACGTGGCTGTTCGGCATCCCGTCCAGTTCGTCGCACGCGCTCTTCGGCGGTCTGATCGGTGCGGGCCTCGCCGCGATCGGCCTTGCGGGCGTCAACTGGTCCGGCGTCACGCAGAAGGTGCTGATCCCGGCGCTCGCCGCTCCGCTGATCGCAGGCGTCGTCGCGGCCTGCGGCACCTGGATGGTGTACCGCATCACCCGGCGGGTCTCGAAGCGTCAGCGTGAGCAGGGCTTCCGCTGGGGGCAGATCGCGACGGCTTCCCTGGTCGCGTTGTCGCACGGCACCAACGACGCACAGAAGACGATGGGTGTCATCGCGCTCGCGCTGATCACCACCGGCCATCTGACCGGTGACGTCAAGGAGAACGGCCTGCCGTTCTGGGTGATCGCCAGTTGTGCGCTGGCCATCGGCCTGGGCACCTACCTGGGCGGGTGGCGTGTCATCCGCACGCTCGGCAAGGGCCTCGTCGAGATCGAGTCCCCGCAGGGCCTCGCGGCCGAGGCGTCGTCGGCGGCCATCATCCTGAGTTCGAGCGCTGCGGGCATGGCGTTGTCGACGACGCACGTCGCCACCGGTTCGATCCTGGGATCGGGTGTCGGCAAGCCGGGCGCCGAGGTGCGCTGGGCCGTCGCCGGTCGCATGGCGGTTGCATGGCTCGTGACGCTTCCCGCCGCCGGTCTCGTCGGTGCGGTGACGTTCTGGCTCTCGCACGGCATCGCAGGCATCACGTCGCCGCTGATCGGGGACCTGGTGATCTTCAGCATCCTGGTCGGCCTGTCCTACTACATGTGGTGGCGCGCGCAGCAGCAGAAGGTCGACCACACCAACGTCAACGCCGATTGGGACGCCACCACCAATTCGGTGGTGCCCGCGCAGATGCCAGACCTCACTCCAGACCCGACTGTGTCGTCGGTGTCCAGTGACGACACCAAGGCAGGGACCCTCTGATGCCTTACCTCGACAGCATCTTCCGAGTGCTCCTGGTCGGCCTGGTCCTGGGTGCCGGTCTGCCCGCGCTGTTCGCGGTGGGCTTGGTGTCCTACTCGGCCGGGTCCGGTGAGGTCGACGTGGACGGCGCGACGCGGGCACCCAACCCCGCGCTGAAATTCCTCGGTCTGTTGTTGTTCGCATTCGTCGGACTGGTGATTGTCGCGGCGATCCTGTGGATCACGCGCACGACGGTCATTCATCACTTCGACGTCGACTTGTTCCCCTTCGTCCCCAAGAAGTGAGGTCTGCGTGTCTGAAAACTCCAGCGTTCTCGACAACGTCCTGCACTGGCTGCATGACGGTTACCCGCACGGCATCCCGACCAAGGATTACTTCCCGCTGCTGGCGCTGTTGACCCGCACGCTCACCGAAGAAGAGGTCAAACTCGCTGCGCGGGTGGTGCTGCTGCAGAGCGATGCGGATCCGGTCACGCCGGAACAGATCGAGCAGGCCATTCGCGAGGTTGCCGAGAAGGAGCCCAACCCGGAGGAGATCCACCAGGTGGCGGCGCGACTGGCGTCCGTCGGGTGGCCGTTGGCGGCGCCGGCGCGTTAGTCCCGGGTGTCGCGACGCAGCGGATGCGTCTCGGGCACCTGCACAAAGATCAGGTCGACGCCGTCGGGATCGGCGACATGCATCTCGTGCAGTCCCCACGGTTCGCGTCGCGCCTCCCGGGCGATCTCTACGCCTCGCGCTTGGAGTTCGGCCTGCGTGGCGTAGAGGTCACGGACCTGCAACCAGAACGCGCCGGGAAACGGGGGTGCGCCTGCCGGTGGGCCGCCGTGCCCGGCCAGTTCGATCAGCGACTGGCCCGCGTAGAACACCGTGCCGCCGCCGTATTCACGGGCGATCGCCAATCCGATCGTGTCGCGGTAGAAGGCCAGCGACCGCTCGTAGTCCGCCGGCCGGAGCAGCACCCGACTGGCCAGAATCTCCATGGGGGTCAGTCTTGTGGGTGACCACTCGTATTCACGTGCGACACACCGGGATCAGGTCGGTTGGATGCCTTGTCGTTTCATGATGTTCGCCAGCAGACCCGGTGCGACGACGTCGACAGCGCGGGCCGTGACCGCCATCCGCGGAGCGATGCGCACGGGTCGGGTGCGTGCGGCGCGGATCATCCATTCACCCGCCTCCTCGGCGGTCAGCGCGGGCAGACCGTCGTAGGCCTTGGTCGGCGAGATCATCGGCGTCGCGACCAACGGGTAGTACAACGTGGTGGAGTGCACGCCCTTGGGCGCCCACTCCGTTTCGATGACTCGGCTGACCGCCGACAGAGCTGCCTTGGAGGCGTTGTACACCGCGAACAGTGGCGCGGCCTCGTTCATCACACCCCACGTGGCGACGTTGATGATGTGGCCGTCGCCGCGCTCGATCATGCCTGGGGCGAATGCCCGGATGAGGCGCAGTGGTGCGTAGTAGTTCAGTGTCATGGTGCGTTCGACGTCATGCCAGCGGTCCAGCGACTCGGCCATCGGCCTGCGGATCGAACGTCCCGCGTTGTTGATCAGAATATCCACGGCGCCAACGGTTTCCGCGAGCGCGTCGATGGCCTCCAGGTCTGTGAGGTCGCACGCGATGGCCCGCGCCTCGCCGCCGCTCTCCGTGATCCGCGCCGTGACCTCGTCGAGCAGTTCCTGCCGTCGGGCCACCAGGATCACCGACGCGCCCGCCTTGGCGAACTGTTCGGCCGCGGCCGCCCCGATGCCCGACGACGCACCCGTCAGCAGCACTCGTTTCCCACGCAGGTCGATGCGTGTGCCGGTGGGCAGGCTCAGCGGGGGACGCATTCCGGCCATTGCCAGGGAGTCCGTCAGGCGGCGCAGGGGGTTCACGACACTGCACTCTAATTCGCGCACCTGTCAGCCTCCGTGGTCCCTGCCCACCCCTCAGCTTTCGCCGTCCCAGGCCAGCTGCGCCCGTGCCCCCGGCTCCCTCGTTCGCGGCCGGCGTCGACGCCAGTCGACTGCACCTGCGCCGGTGATCCGGACCGTGCGCACCCCCAGTCACCCCGACGGCTCACTCGCCGTCGGGGTCGGGGCCATCGGCACCTGACTGGGGTGGTCCGGGCCGCGCTTCGTTGTCCTCCTTGTAGGGGTTGAGGAGGTTTTCGGGGTGGTGGTGGTCGTTGACCCGTGGTCCACCGTTGTCGAGGTGTGGTGGTGGGATCCATTCGCAGCGGCCGTCATCGCGGATCCGCGTGGCCCAGCCGTCGGGTCCGACTTTGCGGTTGTCGGTCCCGCAGGCCAACGTGAGTTCGTTGACGTTGGTTTCTCCGCCCTCGATCCAGTCTTGGGCGGCGTGATGGACCTGGCATTGGTAGAACGAGGCGGTGCATCCGGGGGCGCTGCAGCCGCGTTCTTTGGAGAACAGGACCAGGCGTTGGGCGGGGGTGGCGATCCGCTTGGCCCGCCCCAGGTAGAGGGCTTGCCCGTCGTCGTCGAACACCGACAGGTAGTGGAAGGCGTGGGAGGCCATCCGGATCAGGTCACGCATCGGCAACAGAGATCCGCCGCCGGTGATCCCGAACCCGGCCCCGGACTGCAGTTCTTTCAAGGTTGTGGTGACGATGACGGTGACGGGCAGGCCGTTGAGTTTCCCGAGTTTCTTCGAAGCCAGGATCATGCGGCCGCCGGCGAGCAGGGCGTCGTGCTGGCGTTGAGCTTTGGTGCGGTGATCGGCCTTGATCTGCGCTTCTGAGGGCCTGCCGGTGACACACGGTGCCTCGTCGTCGGGGTTGCACATCCCGGGTGCGGCGTTTTTCGCCATCACCGGTTCCCAGACCGCCCAGGCTTCCGGGGTGAGGTGTCCACTGACCCGGATGAGCCCGTCAGCACCCTGCTTACCGAAGGTGATCCCTCGGCGGCGTTGGATGTCGGCGTCGTTGAAGGAGCCGTCGGGGTCGAGCCACAGCAGCATCCGGTTCAACGCGGCCCGGAAGTCGGGCACGCCCAGCGTGGAGGCATGCCCGGCCGCCAACTCCTCGGCCGCGACTCGGGCGCTGAGGTCGACGTGGTCGGGCAGGGCTGTGAAGAACTCCCGGATGCTCTTCACGTGTGCGGGCCCCACCCGGCCCTCGGCCACCTGCGCGGCCACATTGGGCATGACCGGGTCCAGCACCTCGCCGGTCATCGCCCGCCGGGGACCCAACGCCTCGGCATCGGCGCCGCGTTGGCGGGCTTCCTCGGCGGAGATTCGCAACCGATGGGTCAGGACCTTGGTGACCTTGTCCCCACCCAATGCTTCGGGGCCGAGTTCCTCCAACTGGGTGATGAGTTTGTGGTCGACCGTCGCGCTGGCCCAGCTCATTTTCTGCAGGCGTTCCATCACCGTGAGCACCTGCTCTGCCGAGAGATCATCGACGGTCGCAGCGACGAGTTGGGCGTGGGTGGCCTCCAGCTCAGAGAGCAGGTCGGTCACCGAAGTCATATTCGAACACTAGTTCGACTTACCGACAAAATTCGTCGAAATGTGGCAGGAGAAACCCAAGGGGCAGAAGGGATTTCAGTGGTTCCGCTGGCGCGATGGATTGCTCATCGTGCGGTGCAGGTTCGTTGTGCGGGCACCAAGGGCGCCTGAACGGCGTTGCTGGCGTGTCGGAACGACACCGGCGGCATGCAGCGCCGACGGGTCACCGGACACGAGGCTGCCGAAACGGACGGACAGCCGAACTTCCACAACCCCTAGAAGTACCGCGGGAACGGATCCCAGTCGGGGTCGCGCTTCTCCAGGAAGGCGTCGCGCCCCTCGACGGCCTCATCGGTCATGTAGGCCAACCGGGTGGCTTCGCCCGCGAACAACTGCTGACCGACCAGACCGTCGTCGAGCAGATTGAACGCGTACTTCAACATGCGTTGTGCCTGAGGCGATTTGCCGTTGATCGCCGCCGCCCACTCCAGCGCGACGTTCTCCAGGTCGGCGTGGTCCACGACCTCGTTCACCGCACCCATGTGGTGCATCTGCTCGGCGGTGTAGGCCTTGCCGAGGAAGAAGATCTCACGCGCGAACTTCTGGCCCACCTGTCGCGCCAGATACGCACTGCCGTAACCGCCGTCGAAACTGCCGACGTCGGCGTCGGTCTGCTTGAACCGGGCATGCTCGCGGCTGGCCAGCGTGAGGTCGCAGACCACGTGCAGCGAGTGCCCGCCACCGGCGGCCCACCCGTTCACCAGGCAGATCACGGGCTTCGGCATGAACCGAATCAGGCGCTGGACCTCAAGAATGTGCAGGCGGCCGGCACGCGCGACGTCGACGGTGTCGGCCGTATCGCCGGAGGCGTACTGATACCCGGTGCGCCCGCGGATGCGCTGATCCCCACCCGAGCAGAACGCCCAGCCGCCGTCCTTGGGCGACGGCCCATTGCCGGTCAGCAGCACGACGCCCACATCGGGGGACATCCGTGCGTGATCCAGCGCGCGGTACAACTCGTCCACCGTGCCGGGGCGAAACGCGTTGCGCACCTCGGGCCGGTTGAAGGCGATGCGCACGGTCGGCTGCAGGCGGCCCGCGCTGTCGACGTGGCGGTGGTAGGTGATGTCGATCAGATCGGCAAACCCGTCCACCGGCCGCCACAGACTGGGATCGAAGGGGTTCTCGCTCACGACATCACACCGTAGTCGGACCGTTGCGGCCTCACTCCAGCGGATCGTCGGGGCGTCGATCCAGCGGATCGAAGCCGTTGCGGCCTCACTCCAGCGGATCGAACCGGAACACCGCGCACCGCCCGGCCAGGGCCTCGTACTCCTCGGGTGCGTCGTCGCTGCTGACCAGACCCGCGTTCTTCATGAACTCCACACCCGTGGGCACCAGGACGGGGAACTGTCGCAGCAGCGGCCGCGCCTCTTCGACCGACATCTCGGTCATGTGCACGCGCTCGTCTCGACGATTCCTGGTCAGGGTGGCGACGGGGTTGGCGCGGGCGTTGCGCACCCAGTCCGCTCCGGGGAATCCGCCGACGACGTAGCGCTGCCCGTCGACGATCATCGGTGTGATCGGCGTCGAGCGGGGCTTGCCGGACTTGCGGCCGACGACCGTCAGCACCATTGGCATCTCTCTGCCGAACGTCGGTAGACCGAGGCGCATGCTGGCGATCAGGACCTTGTTCAGCGGCTTGAGCCACCACGGCGGCCGGATGCGTTCACTCACGAAACGTCCACGCCGTGATGGAGCAGTGCGCGCCGCAGCCCGTCGGGCCTGTCGGCGACGGGCAGCGGATCGACCAGCACGAACTCGCACCCCAGCGCCTGCGCCCCGCCGTCGGCCTCCTCGCTGTCGCCGACCATGATCGCCTCGGCGGGCTCGACCTCAAGGCGCTGCAGCGCGGTCGCGAAGATCTTCGGATCGGGTTTGACGGCGCCCACCTCATACGACAGCACGAACTCATCGACGTGGTCCGTCGCCTCGATCCCCTCAAACGCCGGGCGGACGTCGAAGGCGATGTTGGACACCACCGCGGTCCGGATGCCGGCCTTCGACAGCTTGCGCAGGACGTCTGCGGTGTCGAGGTACGGAGTCCACGACGACGGCGAGATCAGGCGCTGATACAGCGACTCGGCGTGGTGGTCGGTGACGCCGGACTCCCGCAGCACGTGCAGATAAGCCTCGCGGTGCAGGTCCGGCTCGAGGTCGCGGTTGGTCCAGGCGTAGTGCTCGTTGGGTCCCATCGGGACCATATGCCCGGTCGGCGCGGTCATCCTGCGCATCAACTCGGCTTGAACGTGGCCGTCGATCTGCCGGCCGGCCTGGCCCGGCAGCTTGATTCCCTCGAACCAACTGTCCTTCTCCTCCAGGCGGAACAGCGTGCCGGAGAAGTCGAACAGAACGGCTTTGAGACGTCGCAGGGACTGCACGACCTCCATGGTGCCACCGCATCGCTCGCTGGGGAATGTGTGGAAACCGTCGCGAACGGCTACTTATCAGCCATGTCGGTGGTCTACCAACGCGCCGCTGTGGTGATCCCAGCGCACAACGAAGCTGAGCACCTGCCGTTGTGCCTGCGCGCGGTCCTGACCGCTGCTACGCGGGCCTCCCTGCCGGTCTCCGTGGTGGCGGTGCTCGACGACTGCGACGACGGCACGGAGGCGGCCGCGGCCTCATTCGGGTCGGCGGTCGAAGTCGTCATGACGGACGTCGGAAACGTCGGTGCCGCGCGGGCCGCGGGCTTTCACCGCGCGCGCGAACTTCACCCAGGTGGACCCACCTGGTTTGCGACCACCGATGCCGACAGCGTGGTCGACCCGGACTGGCTGGTCCGGCAACTGCGCGCCGACGCCGACATGGTGCTGGGCGTGGTGCGGGTCTCGAACTGGCGCGGGCTGCCCCCCGACGTGGTTCGGCGTTACCTGGCCCGCTACCGCGCGCGCCGACACCCTGACGGGCACGGCCACGTCCACGGCGCGAACATGGGCTTTCGCGCCGATGCGTACTGGGACGTCGGCGGTTTCCGCGCGTTGCCGACGGGGGAGGACGTCGACCTGGTGGACAGGTTCGAGGCCGCGAGCCTGCGGATCCGACGCGACACACGTCTGTCGGTGGCCACCTCGTCGCGACTCACCGGTCGCGCGCCCCGCGGATTCGCCAGGCACCTGCGTGACCTGACCGACGGTTCCCCTGTGAGAGTGAAGGATTCAGTATGACGGCGGGCGTGATCTCGCATTGGCTCGACATCGGTCGGCTTGACCTGCCACTGCCCGCGTCGGGGGCGACCGCGCGGCGCTGGCGACTTCTGACCGAGATGGCCCGCGATGACATCACCGCGGCGCGGATTGCCGAAGCTCATCTCGATGCTGTCGCGATTCTGCACGAACTCGGCGGAAAACCGGTGCAGTTCAATGAAGTGTGGGGCGTGTGGGCGGCCGAGGCTCCCGAGGCGACTCTGGTCGCCGAGGCGACGTCCGACGGCACGTCGCTTCTCAACGGCACCAAGGCGTGGTGTTCGGGAGCGTCGTTCTGCACCAACGCGCTGGTGACGGCCGCCGACGCCGACGGTCAACGGGGTCTGTACGCCGTCACGTTGACGGGCCAGAGTGTCCGCCCGCTGCCGAGCACGTGGGCGAACCCCGGCATGGCCGGAAGTGACACGCGCGCAGTGCAGTTCACCAACACGCCGGCGGTCCCCGTGGGTGAGCCCGGCGACTACCTGAATCGTCCGGGTTTCTGGCACGGCGCCATCGGCGTCGCGGCATGTTGGTTGGGCGGGGCGCAGGCCGTCGCGCAACCTCTGTACGACAGTGTTGCGTCGGGCGCCGCCGACGAGCATGCGCTGGCGCATCTGGGCGCGGTCGATGCGGCGCTGACTGCCGCCGAGGCGGTTCTCGCGATGGCGGCGGCAGAGATCGACGCCGACCCCTTCGACCGTGCTGGACGCGGTGAGATGTTGGCCCGGCGGGTCCGGGCGGTCGCGGAGACCGCGGTGGACGAGGCGATCACGCGCACGGCGCGGGCATTGGGTCCGGTTCCGCTGTGCACGGATGATCGACACGCCCGTCGGGTGGCAGACCTGTCCGTCTACGTGCGACAGAGTCATGCCGAACGTGACCTCGCGGCCCTCGGCGCCCTGGCGGGAACGCACCGATGACGTCGGTGGTCAGCAACTGCGCGCGCTTTGCCGCCATGCCGTTGTCGGAGGGCGGCACCCCGGTTGCGCAGTGGTTGCCCAGGCCGCCGATGCCCGAACTGGACCTCGCGGACTGCCCTGGACTGGTGGTGGTGGCAGCGCATCCCGACGACGAGACGTTGGGGGTGGGTGGCCTGGCCGCGACCCTGACCCAACGCGGTGTCCAGGTCGACGTGGTCTCCGCCAGTGACGGCGGCGCCGCTTACCGCGATCTGTCGGCGTTCGACAGGATTCGTCTCGAGGGTCGTCGCCGCAACGAGATGAATGCAGCGGCACGGCTTCTCGGTGTTCGGCAACCGATTCACCTGGGCTTTCCCGATGGCCGGTTGGACGAGCACACCGACACGCTGACGGAACTGCTCACCCTGATCCTGCTGGACCGCCCCGGGATGTGGTGTGCGGCGACGTGGCGCGGGGACGGACACCCCGACCACGAGGCGGTCGGTGCGAGCGCTGCCGCGGCCGCGCACCGCGCAGGCAACCCGCTCCTGGAGTATCCGATGTGGATGTGGCACTGGGCCAGCCCGGGTGACCCGGATGTGCCGTGGGACAGGGCCCAATCGGTGGCGGTGACCCGCTCGGCGCTGGGCCGGAAACACCATGCCATCAACTGTTTCCGCAGTCAGATGGAACCGCCCGCACCCGGCGTCGAACCCGTGGTGCCACCCTTCGTGCTCCGCCGCCTGCTCGCAGTGGGGGAGGTCGTGTTCCGTTGAGCAGGCTGCCCGACCACTACTTCGATCGCATCTATGCGGCCGCAGAGGACCCCTGGCAGTTGTCCACGCGTTGGTACGAACAGCGCAAGTACGCGATCACCACCGCGATGCTGCCGAACCGGCAGTACCGGCACGCCTTCGAACCGGGCTGTTCCATCGGCACCCTGACCCAGCGCCTCGTCGAGAGGTGCGACCACGTCACCGCGATCGACGTGGCCGAAGGCGCCCTGCAGGTGGCCGACGAGCGGTTGCGCCGACTCAACTGCCGCCATCAGGTAACGCTGGCGCAGGCCTCCCTGGACCAGCCCTGGCCGCAGGGGGCGTTCGATCTGGTGGTGCTCTCCGAGGTCGCGTACTACTTCAACGCCGGTCTGCTGTCGGCGGTGCTGAACCGCGAGTGTGCACGGTTGATGCCCGGTACCACGGTGGTCGCGGCGCACTGGCGACACGAGGTGATCGATTACCCGCTGACCGGTGACATCGCGACCGACATCATCGCCTCGACGCACGGACTGAAGTCGATCGGACGCTACTGCGACCGCGATGTCGTCATCGAGGTGTTCGACACCGGGGTGGGTGCCTCGGTGGCGATGCGGGAGGGTCTTCCCGGCGTGGTCCGGTGATCGGTGCCGTGATCGCAGAATGGCGCGACTTGTGTGCGGTTTGGCATGCAAATCACTTGAAATAGCGACAATTTCGCACAATTTGGCACACGCGGTGACGGGGGATCAGCCCACCGAGCGCGACGCACCCTCCCAGAACCTTGCCCGCACGGCCTTCTTGTCCGGCTTGCCCAGGCCGGTCACCGGCAGCGCGTCGACGACGACGACCTGCTTGGGTGCCTGCACCGAACCCTTGCGGTCCTTGACCTCGGCCTGGATCTCGGCGGTCATGGTCGCGATCGAATCCTCGTCGTGGCGAGCGGCCTCCCGCAGCACGACCACGGCCGTGACGGCCTCGCCCCACTTGTCGTCAGGGGTGCCCACCACGCACACCTGCGCGACGGCGGGATGCTCGGCGATGACGTCCTCGACCTCGCGCGGGTACACGTTGAACCCGCCGGTGACGATCATGTCCTTGACCCGGTCCACGATGAACCAGAACCCGTCGGAGTCCTCGCGGGCCATATCGCCCGTGCGCAGCCAACCGTCGCGGAAGGTCTTCGCGGTCTCCTCGGGAAGCTGCCAGTAGCCGCCCGACAGCAGCGGCCCGGACACGCACACCTCGCCGACCTCGCCCTGCGGCACGGGATTGCCGTCGGCGTCCAGCAGTGCACACCGCGCGAACAGCGTGGGCCGACCGCACGACGTGAGGCGCTGCTCGTCATGGTCCTTCTTGGCCAGGTAGCTGATCGCCATCGGGGCCTCGGACTGCCCGTAGTTCTGCGCGAAGATCTGGCCGAACCGGTCGATGGCCTCGGCCAGGCGGACGGGGTTGATCGCGGACGCGCCGTAGTACACGGTCTCCAGCGACGACAGGTCGCGCGTGCGCGAGTCGGGGTGATCGAGCAGCGCATAGAGCATCGCGGGCACCACGAACGTCGCGGTGATGCGGTGCTCCTCGATGTACTTCAGCGCGGCACCCGGGTCGAACTTCGCCATCACGTGCATCTCGCCGCCCTTGATCAGGGTCGGCAGGAAGTACGCGGCGCCGGCATGCGACAGCGGCGTCAGCATCAGGAAGCGCGGGCTCTCGGGCCATTCCCATTCCGCGAGTTGGATTGTCGTCATCGTGGTGGTGGCCCGGGTGGTCATCATGACGCCCTTGGGCTTGCCCGTCGTGCCACCGGTGTACGACAACCCGTTGACGTGGTCGGGCGACAGATTGGCGGCCACCAGCGGGCGCGGGGCGTACTTGTCGGCCTCGGCCGTGAGGTCCAGAACGGTCACGTTGGCGCCCTCTGCCGCCGTGGCGAGTTCGGCCGGGACGGGGCCGATGGTCAACACCTGCTTGAGGGTGCCGACCTTGCCCAGCAGGCCGATCGCCCGCTCGGTGAAGGCCGGGTTGGGGTCGATGATCAGCGACGTCGCGCCGGAGTCCGACAACACGTAGGCGTGGTCGTCGAGCGAGCCGAGTGGGTGCAGCGCGAGCCGGCGATAGCCCTGCGTCTGGCCGGCGCTGGTGATCATCAGGACTTCGGGGCGGTTGAGCGACAGCAGGCCCGCGGTTTCGCCGGATCCGGCGCCGAGGCCCTCGAACGCCTGCACGTACTGGCTGATCTTCTCGGCCATCTGACCGCCGGTCAGGGTGGTGTCGCCGAGGTGCAGCACGGGCTTGTCCTTGTGCCGCTTCAGCGCACCGATCAGCAGATGACCGGAGTGGACAGGGTGGCGCAGCAGTTCGTCACTCATGCGAACCACACTAGAACGTGTTCCATTTCCAGTACACCTCCGTCAGTTGGCCGCGGCCCAGACGGCCTCGATCTCGGCGGGGTCGGCGTGGCCGCATTCGTCGCGCAGGGCCTGGCCGACGAGCAGCTTTCCCGTGCTGACCAGGTGCACCTCCATGGCCGCCGCGGCCTCGTCGGGCTGTCCACGCAGGAGGGCATCGACGATCGGGGCGTGCTCGGCGTCGATGTCGACGAGTGTTCGTGATTTCTCGGCGGTCGAGGCGCCGAGCAGGCGAGTGGTCTCCCGCAGGCCCCTGACGATCCCGCGGGCGCGGGCGTTGCCCGCGAGTTCCAGGATCAGGTCGTGCAGGCGCTGATCGTGCTGGACGAACGCGCGTTCGTCGCCTGCGGTTGCCGCGGCCCGCATCAGGTCCCGATGCCGCAGCAGTTGGTCGTGCGGGAATCCGGTCGCCGCGACTCGGCGCACCGCCGGCAACTCCAGTGCCAGGCGCACCGCGAAGATGTCGGCGATGTCGGCCGCACGGGGCAGCAGGATCCGAAAACCCTGCCTCGCTTGGAATTCGACCAGTCCGACCTCTTCGAGGCGAAGGAGTGCCTCACGCACCGGGGTGCGGGACACGCCCAAGGACTCGGCGAGTTGGTAGACCGAGTAGCGCACATTCGGCGTCATCCGGCCGTCGTCGATCGCCGCCCGTACGGCAGCGACGACAGCCTCCATGCGTCGCCCGTCAGGGGGGAGGGTCTGCGGGTCGGGTAGTCCCATCGCCACGGTGTGAACGTAGCATGCCACGAGGTGTAGCATGCTAGAAATGGATCGAGCAGCGCTGGCAGGTCTGTTGCGCCGCGCCGGGGTGTCCGATGTGCGCGACGACGGCACCACCCGCGCCGCCTATTCCGGCGACGCCTCGCTGTACCGCGTCCCGCCCCTTGTGGTCGCGCGACCCCGGCACGTCGATGAGATCGCGGCCGCGCTCCAGGTGTGCCGCGCCGAGGGGGTGCCGTTGACCGCGCGCGGTGCGGGCACCTCGATTGCGGGCAACGCGGTGGGTACGGGCCTGGTGCTCGACTTCAGCGCGCACCTGCGCCGCGTGCTGTCGATCGATCCCGACGCCGCGACGGCCGTCGTGGAACCCGGTGTGGTGCAGGAGGATCTGCAGCACGCCGCCAAACCCTATGGGCTGCGGTTCGGTCCGGACCCCTCGTCGTCGTCCCGGTGCACGATCGGCGGCATGATCGGCAACAACGCCTGCGGCACCCGCGCGCTGGGATATGGCCGCACCAGCGACAACGTCGTGAGCGTGCGGGGCATCACGGGCGCGGGCGCACCGTTGGACGACGAGTCCATGCTGGCCGATCTGCGCCGCGTGACCACCGCCGGACTGGGCACGATCCGCACCGAGATGGGCAGATTCTCCCGGCAGGTCTCGGGTTACGCCCTGGAGAACCTGTTGCCCGAGAACGGCTTCGATGTCGCAAGGATGCTCGTCGGCAGCGAGGGCACCCTCGGTGTCCTGACTCAGGCGACCGTGCGACTGGTCAGCGACCCGGCGCACCGCGTCCTGGTGGTGCTGGGCTACCCGGACATCGCGCAGGCCGGTGACGCAGTCGTCGCGGTGCTCACGCACGGGCCGACGGCATGCGAGGGCATCGACTCGCGGATCGTCGATGTGCTGCGCGAACGCCGGGGGCCCCAGGCGGTTCCACCGCTGCCCGCAGGCGCGGCCTGGCTGTTCGTGGAGATCGCGGGCCAGGACCTCGGCGACACCCTGGCCCGGGCCCAAGCCCTGGCGGCCGACTGCGGCGCGGTGGAGTCCCGCGTGGTCACCGACACCGCGCAGGCAGCGCAGCTGTGGCGGATCCGGGCCGACGGCGCCGGGCTGTCGAGTCGCAGTCCCGCGGGACTGCCGGCGCACGCCGGATGGGAGGACGCCGCGGTGCCGCCGCAACGCCTCGGCGCCTATCTGCGCGAGTTCGACGCCCTGATGGCCGAATACGGGCTGACGGGCCTGCCCTATGGCCACTTCGGCGACGGCTGCCTGCACATCCGCATCGACTTCCCGCTGCAGAAACCCGGCGGCACCGCGATGTTCCGGGAGTTCCTGACCGCCGCGGCCACACATGTCGCCGGGTTCGGCGGGTCGCTGTCGGGCGAGCACGGTGACGGCCGGGCCCGCAGCGAACTGCTGCCGATGATGTACTCACCGGACGCCATCGCGCTGTTCGAGGCGGTCAAGGACGTCTTCGACCCGCAGAACCTGCTCAACCCGGGCGTGCTGGTCCGCCCGAATCCGCTCGACGCCGACCTGCGTGAACCCGCCGCACCCGTTATCCGCCGCGATCTGGCGCTGGCCTATCGCCATGACGGCGGCGACTTCACGCAGGCCGTGCACCGCTGCACCGGAGTGGGGAAGTGTCGGGCCGACAACAGCGGCACCGGCGGTGTGATGTGCCCGTCGTATCAGGCCACCCGCGAGGAGAAGGACTCCACGCGGGGTCGCGCCAGGGTGCTGCAGGAGATGGTCAACGGCACAGTGGTGACGGGCGGGTGGCGCTCACCCGAGGTGCATGAGGCGCTGGATCTGTGCCTGTCGTGCAAGGGCTGCCTGTCGGACTGCCCGACCGGGGTCGACATGGCGTCGTTCAAAGCCGAAGTGCTGCATCAGAGTTACCGCGGCAGAAGGCGTCCCGCCGCACACTATTCGCTGGGCTGGCTGCCGCGATGGGCGCGTGCGGCGAGTCGCGCGCCGCGCCTGGCCAACGCCGCGACCCGGTGGCCCGGAGCGGCCAGGCTCGGAATGTCGATGGCCGGTGTGGATTCCCGCCGCGCCGTCCCGCAGTTCGCACCGCAGACCTTCCGCACCTGGTTCGACCGGAGACCACGCACCACGGGTGACCCGGTGCTGCTGTTCATCGACACGTTCACCAACCACTTCACCCCCGAGGTCGGCCAGGCCGCCGTCGCGGTGCTGGAGAACGCCGGCTATGCCCCCGAACTGACGGACCGGCAGCAGTGCTGCGGGCTCACCTGGATCTCCACCGGCCAACTCGATGCGGCCAAGAAGATCCTTGGCCGCACGGTCTCGGCGCTGTCGGAACGTCCCATCCCGATCGTCGGCCTCGAACCGTCCTGCACCGCGGTGTTGCGCTCGGACGCCGCCGAACTCGTCGGCGCCGCGGCCGACGAGGTGGCCGGACGCACCCAGACGCTCGCCGAACTGCTCACCGCACGGGGCTGGGAGCCGCCGTCGTTGACGGGGCAGTCCGTGGTGGCTCAGCCGCACTGTCATCACCATGCTGTGATGGGTTGGTCCGTCGATGCGCAACTGCTCAAGCGGGCCGGGGCCGACGTGCAGCGGTTGAGCGGATGCTGCGGCCTGGCAGGCAATTTCGGCGTGGAGAAGGGCCATTACGACGTGTCGGTCGCGATCGCCGATCTGCAGTTGCGGCCCGCGGTCGCCGCGGCGCCGCCGGAGGCGACGATCCTGGCCGACGGGTATTCGTGCCGCACGCAGGTGGCTGATCTGACCGACCGGCGCGGCACCCACCTGGCGCAACTGCTGGCCGCCGCGCTCTGAGGCGGGCCGCGAAGCCGAGCCACCCGAACCCCATTCGCAGCCCACCAAGACATGGCAAGCTCGTGCGGCATGGAGACTCAAGCCCCTCGGCCGCAGTTCCTCGACGATCGCCTGGCGCATTGGGCCGCGCAGACGCCCGACGCCGAAGCCATCACCTACCTCGACCGCACCTGGACCTGGGCTCAGTGGAACGACCGGGTCCGCCGACTGGCCGGAGCGTTGAGCGCGATGGGCATCGGTCGCGGTGACGTCGTGGCGTTCCTCGACAAGAACCACCCGGCCTGTGTGGAACTGACCTTCGCGGCCGGTTCCCTCGGCGCGGCCACCGCGGTCGTCAACTTCCGGTTGGCCGCCGATGAACTCGACTTCGTCCTCAACGACTCCGGCGCCAAGTTCCTGATCGTCGGAACCGAACTGCGCGAGGCGATCGACGCCATTGCCGACCGGTTGCCCGCGGTGGCGCGCATCGTCACGGTCACCCCCGACGGCGGGGACGGCGACGAGTACGAACAACTGCTGGCCGACTCCGACTCCACGCCCGTCGGCCGCAGCGCGGGCACCGATCCTGAGGACACCGTGCTGGTCATGTACTCCTCGGGCACCACGGGCCGGCCCAAAGGCGTTGAGCTGAGCCACCGCAACCTGATCGCCCACACCATCAACTCCCACGACGGCTGGACCTTCGACGACGGTGACAAGAACATGGTGTCCATGCCGCTGTTCCACGTCGGCGGATCGTCGTACGTCCAGGTCGGCATCCACGACGGCGTCCCCACCGTGATGACCCGCGAGGTCGATGGCGCCTCCCTGGCCGGCGCCATCTTGGCCGGCGCCAACCGCACCTTCCTGGTGCCCGCGGTGCTCGCCATGGTGCTGTCGGCGGGTGAGGACGCCATCAAGCTGTTCGGCCGGCTCAAAACCTTCACCTATGGTGCCGCGCCGATGCCGCTTCCCCTGCTGCGTGAGGCCATCAAGCACTGGCCTGACACCGATTTCATGCAGGTGTACGGCCTGACCGAGGTCTGCGGTGTGGTCAGCCACCTGATGCCCGAGGCGCACCGCGACCCCGACCATCCCGAGCGGGTGTTGAGCGCGGGCCGGGTGACGCCCGAGGTCGAACTGCGGGTCGTCGATCCCAACACCTTCCAGGACGTGCCGACCGGGATACAGGGTGAGTTGTGGTTCCGCACACCACAACTCATGAAGGGTTACCTCAACCGACCGGAGGCGACGGCCGAGGCGATCACCGAGGACGGGTGGTTCCGCAGTGGCGACATCGGCCGTGTCGACGAGGACGGCTACATCTACGTCGAGGACCGCCTCAAGGACATGATCATCTCCGGGGGAGAGAACATCTACTCGATCGAGGTCGAGCGCGCACTGGCCGAACATCCCGCCGTCACGGAGGTCGCGGTCTTCGGCGTGCCAGACGAGAAATGGGGTGAGGCGGTCAAAGCGGTTGTGGCGCTGGAGAACCCCGTTGAAACAACGGAACTCATCGACTGGTGCCGTGAGCGGTTGGCCCATTACAAGTGCCCCAAATCCGTCGATATCCTCGACGCTCTGCCCCGCAATCCCACCGGCAAGATCCTGAAACGGGATCTGCGCAAGCCGTTCTGGGAAGGCCGCGACCGGGCCACGGTGTGATCCCCGCACTCGACGAGATTCTGGAGCGCGTCCACGTCGTGGTGCTGCCCATGCGGATCAAGTTCCGCGGCATCACCGAGCGCGAGGTCGCGCTGATCGACGGCCCCGCTGGGTGGGGTGAGTTCAGTGCCTTCCCGGAGTACGACGCACCCGAGGCCGCGGCATGGCTGAACTCCGGAATCGAAGCCGCCTTCGTGGGCATCCCGCCTCCACGCCGGGACCGCGTCGCGATCAACGCCACGGTGCCGGCCGTGCCGGCCTCGGCGGTTCCCGACGTGCTGGCGCGCTTCCCCGGCGCGCGGACCGCCAAGGTCAAGGTTGCCGAACCAGGTCAGACCCTGGCCGACGACGTCGCGCGCGTCGACGCCGTGCGGGCCCTGATGCCCGCGGTGCGGGTGGACGCCAACGCGGGATGGTCGGTCGACGACGCCGTCACGGCGATCGGTGCGCTGACCGCGAACGGTCCACTGGAATACGTCGAACAGCCCTGCCGGACCGTGGCCGAACTGGCCGAGGTGCGTCGCCGCGTCGACACCCCGATCGCCGCCGACGAGAGCATCCGCAAGGCCGAGGATCCCCTGCACGTCGTGCGCGCCGGCGCCGCCGACATCGCGGTGCTGAAGGTGGCACCGCTCGGCGGGGTGGCGAGCATGCTGCGCATCGCCGAGCAGATCGACATCCCGGTGGTGGTCTCCAGTGCGCTGGACTCCGCGGTGGGCATCGCTCTCGGCGTGCGCGCGGCGGCGGCCCTGCCCACGTTGTCGCATGCCTGTGGCCTGGGCACCGGTGGGTTCTTCGTCGAGGACGTGGTGGACCCCGCCGACGCGCCGACCCCGGTCGACGGGTTCCTGCCGGTGCGCACCGTGGTGCCCGACCCGGCGCGGTTGGCGGCCCTGCGGGCGCCCGCGCCGCGCCTGGACTGGTGGTTGCGGCGGGTTCGGGACTGCCACGCCGTGCTGGCGAACCGCTGATGTCCTGATCTGTGGGGTGCATGGCATAGACGCCATGCGGGTTCGGGACCAGGATTGAGCACATGCGGCGATCGGTGGTGCTCCTGGCCTTCCCAGGCATTCAGTCGCTCGACCTGGTGGGCCCGTTCGAGGTGTTCCACACGGCCGGGCTGGTCCTGGCCGCTGACGCCGCGCCGACCGCAGACAACTCTGTCGGAGGCCCAGAGATCGGCTACGACGTCAGCGTGGTGTCCAAGGACGGCGCGCCGATCCGCACCGAGAGCGGTCTGCAACTGGCCGCCGATCCGCTGCCCTCCGGACCCGTCGACACGCTGGTGCTTCCCGGCGGCGGCGGCACCGCCGAGGTCCGTGACGACCCCGACCTGATGGGGTGGATCCGTGAGACGGCGCGCGGTGCTCGCCGCGTCGTGAGTGTGTGCACGGGTGCGTTCCTGGCCGCCGAGGCCGGTCTGCTCGACGGGTGCCGTGCCACCACGCACTGGGCGTTCGCTGACCGGATGGCCGAGGAGTTCCCGGGCGTCGACGTCGACCCCGAGCCGATCTTCGTGCGCAGTTCGGAGCGCGTGTGGACCGCGGCCGGGGTGACGGCGGGCATCGACCTCGCGCTGTCGCTGGTCGAGGACGACTACGGCACCGACGTCGCCCAGACCGTGGCCCGCTATCTGGTCCTCTATCTGCGCCGCCCCGGCGGGCAGACCCAGTTCGCGCCGCCGGTGTGGATGCCGCGGGCCAAGCGCTCACCCATCCGCGAGGTGCAGGAGTCCATCGAGGCTCAGCCCGGCGCCACGCACACCGTCGCCGACCTCGCGAAGCGCGCCGCGATGAGCCCGCGGCATTTCACCCGGGTCTTCACCGATGAGGTCGGGGAGGCCCCGGCCACCTACGTCGAACGCATCCGCACCGACGCCGCCCGGCGCCTGCTCGAACAGACCGACGACACGGTCGTGGCGATCGCGTCGCGGTGCGGGTTCGGCACCGCGGAAACCATGCGCCGCAACTTCGTTCGCCGCATCGGCGTCTCACCCGACCAGTACCGCAGACAGTTCGCCTGACCAGTAGCTCCACCCGAACAGAACCTCATCTGAACCAACAAGGAGTCCTCATGACCCAGATCGCGATCGTCCTCTATCCCACCTTCACGGCCCTGGACTTCATCGGGCCCTACGAGATCCTGCATCGACTGCCGGACACCGAGGTCCGCTTCGTCTGGCACGAGATCGGCCCCATCACTGCGGATTCCGGTGTCCTGGTGATCGGGGCCACCCACACGTTCGACGAGACGCCCGCACCCGATGTGGTGCTCGTGCCGGGCGGACCCGGGACCGTCGAGGTCGCCAGGGACGAGAAGGTGCTGGCGTGGCTGCGCGACACCCACCGCACCGCGACGTGGACGACGTCGGTGTGCTCGGGTTCTGTGGTGCTCGCCGCGTCGGGCCTGCTCGACGGCAGACGCGCCACGTCGCACTGGTCCACGCTGCCTGCGCTCAAGATGCTCGGGGCCGTGCCGGTCGGCGACGAACGCGTGGTCCACGAGGGCGACATCGTCACCGCCGCAGGAGTGTCGGCGGGGATTGACCTGGGCCTGTGGCTGGCCGCGCAGTTGGGCGGCGAGGACAAGGCCAAGGCCATCCAACTGGGCATCGAGTACGACCCGCAGCCACCCTTCGACTCGGGGCACGTGTCGAAGGCGTCTGCGGCGACCAAGGCCACGGCGGCCGCGCTGCTGGGTAAGGACATGGTCAAGCCCGCTCTGCTCAAGGCCAGCACGCTGCTGCTGTGGGATCGCGCGATCGACGTCGTGCGCGGCAGGCGACGCGGGCGGCAGAAGCGCTCCGCTAACGTGGGCGGGTGATAAATCTCGCCTACGACGACCGCGGCAAGGGGGATCCGGTCCTGTTCATCGCCGGTCACGGCGGTGCGGGCCGCACCTGGCACCTGCATCAGGTCCCGGCGTTCCTTCGGGCCGGTTTCCGCACCATCACGTTCGACAACCGGGGCGTCGGCGCCACTGAGAACGCCAACGGGTTCACGACCGAGACCATGGTCGCCGACACCGTGTCCCTCATCGAGGAGTTGGTGGGCGGGCCGACCCGGGTGGTCGGAGTCTCGATGGGTGCGTTCATCGCCCAGGAACTGATGCTCGCGCGCCCCGACCTCGTGAAGCAGGCCGTGCTGATGGCGACCCGCGGCCGGCATGACCGCACGCGGGACTTCTTCCGTCGCGCCGAGGAGATCCGACTCGACGCGGGCGTCGAACTTCCGCCCGAGTTCGACGCCAAAATCCGCATGCTGGAGAACTTCTCGCCCGCGACCCTGAACAACGACCGGGTGGCGGGGGACTGGATCGAGATGTTCACCATGTGGCCCGTCAGGGCGACGCCGGGTAATCGGTGCCAGTTCGACGTCAAGCCGGAGGGCAACCGACTGGCCGCTTACCGCGCCATCACGACGCCGGTCATGGTGATCTCGTTCGCCGACGATCTGGTGCTGCCCCCACACCTGGGCAAAGAAGTGGCCGACGCCATACCCAAGGCCCGCCACCTGCAGATACGTGACGCTGGACACCTCGGATTCATCGAGCAGCCGGACGCGGTCAACAACGCGATGCTGGAATTCTTCGGCCGCCTGCCCATGTGACAGAGTGTTGTGGTGAACCCATCGACAGCTCAGGCGCGCATCGTCGTCGATGAGCTGATCCGCGGCGGTGTCCGGGATGTGGTGCTGTGCCCGGGCTCACGCAACGCACCGCTCGCGTTCGCGTTGGAGGCCGCCGACCGTGCCGGCCGCCTGCGGCTTCACGTGCGCATCGACGAGCGCACGGCGGGCTACCTCGCCATCGGATTGGCGGTCGCGGCAGGCGCCCCGGTGTGCGTCGCCATGACCTCCGGCACGGCCGTGGCCAACCTGGGACCCGCCGTCATCGAGGCCAACTATGCCCGCGTGCCGCTGATCGTGTTGAGCGCCAACCGGCCTTACGAACTGCTGGGCACGGGCGCCAACCAGACCATGGAACAGCTCGGCTACTTCGGCACGCAGGTGCGGGCCAGCATCAGCCTGGGCCTGGCCGAGAACGCGCCGGAGAAGATGGCCGCACTCAACGCCCAGTGGCGTTCGGCGACCTGCCGGGTTCTCGTCGCCGCCACCGGTGCCCGCAGCGGCAACGCCGGCCCCGTGCAGTTCGACATCCCGCTTCGGGAGCCGCTGGTGCCCGACCCGCAGCATGTCGACGACGCCGAGATCCCGCAGGGCAGGCCCGACGGCAGGCCGTGGACCTACACCCCACCCGTCACGTTCGATCAGCCGCTGGACATCGACGTCACCCCCGACACCCTGGTGATCGCGGGGCACGGCGCCGGCTCGCACCCCAACCTCGCGGGGCTGCCCACCGTCGCCGAACCGACCGCGCCGCAGCCGGCCAACCCGCTGCACCCGCTGGCGCTGCCGTTGCTGCGGCCCGCGCAGGTCATCATGCTGGGCCGGCCGACACTGCACCGCCCGGTGTCGGCGCTGCTCGCCGACCCCTCGGTGCCGGTCTTCGCTCTGACGACGGGCCCGCGCTGGCCCGACGTCTCGGGCAACTCGCTGGCCACCGGCACGCGGGCCGTAATCTCAGGCACCCCCGGGGCCGCGTGGCTGCAGCGTTGCGCCGAGGTCAACCGGCACGCCGTCGATGCGGTGCGCAGCCAACTGCGTGCGCACCCGCTGACGACGGGACTGCACGTCGCGGCCGCGGTCGCGGACTCCCTGCGCGATGGCGACCAACTGGTGCTCGGTGCGTCCAACCCGGTGCGCGACATCGCGCTGGCCGGCCTCGTGACGGCGGGGCCGCGCGCGATCCAGGTGCGGTCCAACCGCGGCGTCGCGGGCATCGACGGCACGGTGTCCACCGCGATCGGCGCCGCGCTGGCCCATGACCTAACGGGTGGCCGGACCGTCGCGCTGATCGGCGATCTGACGTTCGTGCACGACAGTTCGGGGCTTCTGGTCGGGCCGACGGAGCCCACTCCTGCGAACCTGACCATCGTGGTGTCGAATGACAACGGCGGCGGCATCTTCGAGCTCCTCGAGCAGGGTGACCCGCGGTTCTCCGATGTGTCCTCGCGAATCTTCGGTACGCCGCATGACGTGGACGTCGCCGCGCTGTGCCGGGCCTACCACGTCGAGTGTCAGCAGGTCGAAATCGAGGCCTTGGCCGCCGTTCTCGACGAGCCGCACTCCGGTATGCGCGTGCTGGAGGTGAAGGCCGACCGATCGTCGCTGCGGCAGTTGCACGCGTCGATCAAGGCCGCGCTGTGAGGCTCGACCGCAGGCAGTTAGCGCTGCTGCTGCCGCGGATTGCGGACGGTGTCGACGACTCGCCAACACGAAAAGTGTTGCGATGGACCAAGGTCGGTGTCTGGGTCGCGGTCTTCGTGGTGACCCTGCAGTCGCTGCTGTTGGTGGCAGGTGCGTGGCGCAACGACCGTCAGATCGAGGCGAACATGGGCGTGGCGCAGGCCGAGGTGCTCAGTGCGGGCCCGCGCCGGTCGACGATCGAGTTCGTCACGCCGGATCGGGTCACCTACCGTCCTGAACTCGGTGTGCTCTACCCGTCCGAACTGGCCACCGGCATGCGGATCTACGTCGAGTACGACAAGGACGATCCCGACCTCGTGCGCGTGCAGGACCGTACCGCCGCGCTGGCCATCATCCCGGCCGGGTCGATCGCCGTGGTCGGTTGGATCGTGGCTCTGGGCGCGCTGATCGGGCTTGTCGCGCTCGAACGGCGGATCGACGAATCCGGCGAACTCAGGCTTGGCGCATCAGGTCGTTGAGCCAGTCGTCATCGGAGATGTCGATGACGCTGTCGTCGCTCAGGTTGTAGACCACCGGGGTGTGCACGCTGCCCTCGATGGTCAGGAGGAGTTCGGCGTTGACGTCGGTGACCTCATCGGGGTCGACGGTCGCCCTGCCGAAGCTGATGGCCTCGGACACGGTTTTGGACAGCCCGGCAGCGGTCGCCATCCTGGCGAAGTCTTCGCCTGTGTACCGGCTGTACGCGAGGCGCTGATTGGCCCACAACTCCGCGACGAAAGTCTGGAACTGATCGGCGAGCGTGGCGGGATCCACCGCAAGGAACAGCGCGTCGACGACCGCGGCGGAGTACCCGCGCGAGCCCAGGTCCAGGAAAGTCAGAGGCCGGTAGGTGACCGCCAGGCGCCCGGATGCCAAGTGGCCCTTGAGTTCGTCGCCGAACTTGAACTGCAGGGTCGCGCAGTGTGCGCACTGCGGTTCGGCATAGATCTCGATGCGCACCGCGGCGTCGCGGGCGCCAGCGACGATGCCGCCGCCGTCGTCGGACATCATGACCCCGGGCGGGTTCAGAACGGCCTGTGCGGTGCCCTCGACCGCTGCGCTGCAGCCCACGGCGAGCACCGCTGATGCGGCCACGGCCACTGTCGCCAAGATCCTTCGCATGCCGCCCCTTCCGATTCAGACGAAGATACCCCGGCTGTGACCGTTCCCTCGTGCGTCGAGCCTGCGGTGGCTGCCAGAAATTCCGGTGGGATTCGCGGTCCCGTGGAGCTCTCTTGCGTTGAAACCGCACTGGCGGCGGTGATTTCGGCGCTCCCGCCCTCAGTGCGGTCTCGCTGGGAGGGCGTGCGGCGGCGTCTCTCGGGTCCGAAATTTGTCGGACCCTGCTGGGAGACTGTGGTCATGTCCTCGATGACGGGTCCCGGCTTGGTTGCTGAGCAACCGGGCGAGCTGCGGACTGACCGTCTGATGGGGTTGTACGACGAACTGTCGGAGTTGGCGGGGCAGCGCAACGCGATTGATGGCCGGATCGTGGAGATCGCGGCGCGGATGGACGGGTTGTGGGGCCACACCGGGTGTCGGTCGTTGGCAGGGTTGTTGGCCTGGCGGCTGGGTGCGTCGGCGGAGCACGCGAAGTCGATCGCGGCGATCGCCGAGCGGATTGAGGAGTTCCCGCGCTGTGTGGGCGCACTGCGCGAGGGGCAGTTGTCACTCGATCAGGTCGGAGTCATCGCCGCCCGTGCGGGGGAGGGTTCCGATGAGCATTACAGGGCGTTCGCGACCCACGCTTCGGTGAGTCAGTTGAAGAAGGCGATCAAGCTGGAGCCGCGCCCGGACAGGGCTCCCAAGCCCGAACCCCAAGCTTCGGTGTCGAAGAGTGTGGGTGAGGACACCGTCACGTGGCGCATCACGCTCCCGGCGATCGAGTCGGCGAAGTTCGAGGCCGGACTGCAGTCGCACCATGAGGCCTTGATCGGTGAGTGGAAGCGTGATCACGACGCTGATGAATCCGATACCGGGCACAATCGTGATGAGTTGCGTCGTCCGCCGTTTCCGACGTTGCCCAACGCCTTCATGCGACTGGTCGAGGCCGGCTGGGACGTCGAAGCCGCCGCACGCCCGCAGGGGCATCGCACCACGGTGGTGATGCACGTCGATGCCAAGGAGAAGCTGGCCAATCTGCATCTGGGGCCGGCTCTGTCTGCCGCCGACCGCCGGTACCTGACCTGTGATGCCACCTGCGAAGTCTGGTTTGAACGTGACGGGCAGGTCATCGGGTCGGGGCGCACCACGCGCACGATCAGCCGGCGCCTGCGCCGCGCCCTGGAGCATCGCCACCCCACGTGCGCTGTGCCGGGGTGCGGGGCTACGAGGGGTTTGCATGCCCATCACATCCGGCATTGGGAGGACGGCGGAGAAACCGAGTTGGAGAACCTGGTGCTGCTGTGTCCGTATCACCACCGGATGCACCACAAGGGTGAGATCACTGTCCTGGGCCCGGCCAGTCGGCTCAAAGTTCTCGACTGCGACGGGCAACTGCTGCAGGACGGGTCGTTGGCGCGGCGACCGCATGGACCCCCGCCGCGGGTGCGGCCTTACCCCGGGACCTCCGGGGAGCGCTGCGACTGGTGGTGGTACACGGCGTACGAACCTCCATCGCAGGACAAGATGCGGGACGCGATCGTCACCGTCCAACCCAAGGACGAGTACCTGTAGCCAACCCGCCTCACACGTTCGTGTCGTGTCTGCCTGACGGCAACCTTCCGGAAAGACCGTGCTGGCACCGTCGCAGACGTGCGCGTCGCAATCGTGGCCGAGAGTTTCCTCCCGAACGTCAACGGCGTCAGCAACTCGGTGCTTCGGGTGCTCGAGCACCTGCGCCGCACCGGACATGAAGCGTTGGTGATCGCCCCCGACAACCCGCCCGGGCAACCACCCGCCGACCGCCTGCACGACGGCGTCCGGGTGCACCGGGTGCCGTCGCGGATGTTCCCCAAGGTCACGTCACTGCCGCTGGGCATCCCGTGGCCGCGGATGCGGCAGGTGCTGCGCGGCTTCGACCCCGACGTCATCCACCTCGCGTCCCCGGCCCTGCTCGGCTGGGGCGGCGTGCGCGCGGCGCGTGATCTCACAGTGCCCGCGGTGGCGGTGTTCCAGACGGACGTGGCGGGGTTCGCCGAGAGTTACGGCGTTCCGATCGCCGCGAAGATGGCCTGGGCGTGGACAAGGCAGGTGCACGCGAAGGCCGACCGCACCCTGGCGCCGTCCACGTCGGCGATCGAAAGCCTCAAGGCACATCGAATCCCACGGGTGCACAAGTGGGCCCGCGGTGTCGATGTCACCGGCTTCGCGCCGTCGGCACGCAGCACGGCACTCCGCGAACAGTGGTCACCCGAAGGACGACCGATAGTGGGGTTCGTCGGACGACTGGCCCCCGAGAAGCACGTCGAACGCCTGGCAGCGCTGGCGCACCGCGACGACCTGCAACTCGTGATCGTCGGCGACGGGATCGACCGCGCGAAACTGGCCGCCACGCTGCCCTCGGCGGTGTTCACCGGGGAACTGCACGGCGAGGCGCTGTCCGCGGCCTACGCCAGCATGGACGTCTTCGTCCACCCCGGCGAACACGAGACGTTCTGCCAGGCCGTCCAGGAGGCCATGGCCTCGGGCCTGCCCGTGGTGGCCCCCGATGCCGGCGGCCCGCGCGACCTCGTCACGCCGATGCAGACGGGGCTGCTGCTGCCGGTCGGCGAGTTCGAACAGCGCCTGCCACTCGTGGTCGACCACCTGCTGGCCGAGCGGCCGCGTTATGCGACGGCCGCACGGCGCAGTGTCCTGGGCCGCACCTGGCCGGTGCTCTGCGAGGAACTGCTCGGCCACTACGAGCAGGTCCTCCACGAACAGGCGATCGCTGGGCGCCCCGCAGGACAGCAGCGCAAGCCCGCCTAACCCTGCGCCAACTCCGCGACGGGCTGCCATTCCTCCCACGTCTTGATCCGCTGCTCGTAGTCGGCCTTGGCCACCTGCAGCGGTTGCGCGCCGAAGAACACCCGCAGGGGAGGTTCGGGGGCGTCGACCACCTTCAGGATCGCCCTCGCCGACGCCTCGGGATCACCGCGTTTGCCGAGGCGCTCGGCGCGCGCCAGTTCAGCCGCCTCGTGGATCTCCTCGTAGTCCGGCAACCGGGTGGCGTGCTTGGCCGACGGCCCGGCCCAGTCGGTGTCGAAGCCGCCCGGTTCCACCAGAGTCACGCGGATCCCGAACGACTCGACCTCCTGCGCCAGGGCCTGTGAGAAACCTTCCAGCGCGAACTTCGAGGCGTTGTAGATGCCGACGTTCTGGAACGCCGAGATGCCGCCGATCGACGACACCTGGATGATGTGCCCGCTGCGCTGGGCCCGCAGATACGGCAGCGCGGCCTGCGTGATCCACAGTGCGCCGAACACGTTGGTCTCGATCTGATCGCGTGCCTCGGCCTCGGACAGTTCCTCGATGAACCCGAACTGCCCGTAGCCGGCGTTGTTGACCACGATGTCGAGGCGGCCGAAGTGCTCGTGCGCGGTTTTCACCGCCTCGAAGTCGGCCGCGCGGTCGGTCACGTCGAGTGTGATCGGCAGCAGTGCGTCGCCGTATTTGGCCACGAGATCGTCCAGTGTCGCGGTGTCACGGGCCGTCGCGGCCACCCTGTCGCCGCGCTCCAGCGCCGCGATCGCCCACTCACGGCCGAATCCACGTGATGTCCCGGTGATGAACCAAACCTTGTCTGCCATGTCTCCTCTTCCCCTGTGCGCTTCTACCCGGGTACAAACTCTGAGGGCATACGCCCATTCCCGACAGGGAAAAGTTCACAGGTAGCTTTAACCGAGTGAGCCGCGCATCGTTGGACAAGGACCCTCGCGAGGTGGCGTCGATGTTCGACGCCGTCGCCCGCCGCTATGACCTGACCAACACCGTGCTGTCACTCGGCCAGGACCGCGCCTGGCGGCGGGCCACCCGTGCGGCGTTGCGGATCGGTCCCGGCGACAACGTGCTCGACCTCGCGGCGGGCACCGCGGTGTCCACTGTGGAACTGGCCAAGTCGGGCGCCTGGTGCGTGGCCTGTGACTTCTCGGTGGGCATGCTCACCGCAGGCGCGGGTCGGCCCGTGCCCAAGGTGGCCGGCGACGCGACCCACCTGCCGTTCGACGACGCGGTGTTCGACGCCGTGACCATCAGCTTCGGGCTGCGCAATGTCGTCGACCACGTCGGGGGCCTACGGGAGATGGCGCGGGTCACCAAGCCCGGTGGCCGTTTGGTGGTGTCCGAGTTCTCCACGCCGACGGTGCCGGTGTTCTCCTATGTCTACAAGGAGTACCTGATGCGGGCCCTGCCCGCGATGGCCCGGGTGGTCTCCAGTGACCCGGAATCCTATGAGTACCTTGCCGAATCGATCCGGGCGTGGCCGGACCAGCAGACACTGGCCCGCCAGATCGCGGACGCCGGATGGTCGAATGTGCGGTGGCGCAACCTGACTGGCGGGATCGTGGCGTTGCACGCCGCTGTGAAGAACTGACTCGTCAAGAACTCACTCGTCAAGAACTGACCGGCTCCCTCAGCGCCGCTGGCGCGCGCAGCGCCGCAACTCCCGCGCCGGCCCGGCAGACGCCGGCGAACATCCGCAGCGACAGGCGATCTGACGCAGACGGTGTGACCCCCGTGAGCTCGACGGCCCAAGGGTGCTGCATGGCGCGAATCGCGCCGCGTGGCACCACACGTGGCCACCAGTCGGTCGGTTCGAAGATCTGGTCGCGGAACGGTTCGAAGTGCGGACCGGCCGACAGCACCGTGTTGCACTCATGGGAGAACCACTCGGTGAAGTCGGCCCAGCTTCCCGGCATCGGGCGGTCGGAGATCCCGTAGCGGCGGTACCACTCGCAGCAGTCCTGGTACAACCGTTCATGTTCGTCGGCGTCCAAAGGGCCGATGAACGTGTTGACCATCGTCACCAGCGTCTCGACGAACGTCGCGTGCTGGAAGTGGAACACGTCGGGATTGAGCGCGTGATAGGGCCGACCCTGCTCGTCGGTGCCCTTGACGTGTTCGTGCGCGAACTGGATGAACCGCCGCATCTCCCGATCGGTGTAGGCGATGCGGATCAAGGCGGGCACAGTTCGCTTCTTGTGCAACCAGATTCGCTCGCGCATCAAGGCGTGCTCCAGGATGCCGCGCGCGATGGTCGGGTGCAGCAGTTGCAGGCACACCGCGCGCGGGAGCATCAACAGGAAACGGCGGTCACCGAGGTGACGCCGCAGCAGTTCGCCGGTCACGCGTTCAGAGGATGCTCTTGTTGCGCTTGATGCGGCGACGCAGGTCCTTCATCAGCACGGTGTAGTTGTACGTGCGGATGAACCGCGGGATGAATCGGTTGACGAACGAGACGAACAGGAACAGATGCTCGAACCGGCGCCGGTCCTCATCGCTCCACTCCAGGCCCATCTGCTCGCGGAACACCGGTGCCAGAAAGCCGTTGGTGAGGAACTTCAACAGCGGCGCGAGGATCAGGCGCGGGATCACGTTGATCATCTTCAGGTCGAGCAGGTGCAGGATGTAGTTGCGGACGAAGTCGTCCATCTCGATGCGTTCGCACGCGGTGTTCCAGTAAGCGTCGAAATCCTTGCGGGTGGCCGGCCATTGGTCTTCGAGCACCTGCAGCGTGGTGCCGATCGTGATGGCGCTCTGGTAGAAGGTCTCGGCCTGCTCCTCGGTCATCGCGCCGTGCAGAAGCTGGTGGGTGTCCTCGTAGAAGATGAACAGGCAGGCCGCAACCCACAATTGGAGCTCACGGTTGAACGCGTTGTACTTCACCGGGCTGTCCTCGGTGGAGCGCACCTGCCGATGGGCGACATTGACCGCCTCGCGGTAGGCGTCGCGCTCCTCCTGAGTGCCCAGGATCGCGACCGCCAGGTACTGGGCCGTCGTGCGCAGGCGCTTCCACGGGTGGTGCATCAGTGACCCCGACTCCACGCGGCTCTCCGCGACGCCGTAGCCGACCTCGGGCCAGCTCATCTGCATCGCGACGTTGGCCGCCGAGCCTGCCGCGGACCAGAAGTCGAGCGCGTCGGTGAGGTCGAGTTCCTTCTTGCGTTCCCAGCGCGGGGTGCGCTGGGTGATCTGGATCCGCGTCTGCTCGCAGGTCAGTCGGGGCGCTGCATCGGCGGTGGCGTACTGAGCTGGCATCGCGTGTCCTTTCGAGGTGGATCAGAGGGTCTTGACGTCGTCGACGAGCCACCGGTCGCCATCGCGGACCAGCGACACCACCATTCGGTAGCGCTGCTTGTTCCCCTGCGGGGCAGTCACATTCGTGACCTGTTGATCAACGAACCCGACCACGGTGGCGCGCTCGCCGTCGAACTGCTCGACCGCGACGTGTTCGGCGGTCGCGGCCGCCACGCCCTTGCTGGTGACGACGATGTCGCGCAGGGCCGCCACCATCTCGTCGTACTTCTTGGCGAACTCGGGTGTGGAACGCTGTGTGATGGTGCCCTTGTTGGCGGCCAGGTTCTGATAGTCGAACGACGCCATCGCGGTGAGGTAGTCGCGTGTGGTCGCGGTGGCCTCGCTCTGCAGGCGCTGCAGTTCGCTCTGCTGATACAGCGTGTAGCCCAGTGCGCCGGCCAGGGCGACGAACGCGGCCACGATCGTACCGGCGAGCACGCGGCGCGGCCAGGCGCGTGCGGGTCGCGAGCCCTCGTCGGCGGCCCCGGTCTCGGCCGAATCGGTGGCATCCACGTCGACCGTTTCGTCCAGGGTGTCTACCTCATCGCGGGACATCGTTACCTCTCAACATCATTCGCCACTTGTAGACGAGCTCGGCCAGCGTCGGGATCTTCATCGGGTCGCGGGCCACGGGTGGGCCGATCACGCCGCCGGGGATCTGGGAATTCTGCATGCCCAGGTCGTTGGGCCGCGGGGCGTTGACCGCGCCGCGCATCTGCATGTCCGGCGACGGCGGACAGTACCGCACCAGGTTGGGCTGCACCGGGCTGAGGTCGCCGATCGCGCGCCGGTCGACGTCGTGCACACACACCGGACCCTGCGTGGCGATCAGCGCGAAGTCCGCGCGGTCCTTCTTCACGATCGACGACAGGTCATAGAGCCCCTGTGGGATCGCCTGCAGGCCGGTCTGCAGCGACTCGGTGCGGTCACCGATGATCGGCGCGACGGTCGCGAGGTTGGCCAGCGTGGCGCCGAACGTGTCGCGGTAGGTGTCCATGACCTTCTGCACCGACGTCAGCGTCTCGGGCGCGTGGTCGGTCAGGTAGAGGAACACCGGTCCGCTGTCGTCGAGTTGTGTCGTGAACCGGGCACTGGCGTTCATGCCGCGCACAAAGCTGTTGCCCTGACCGGCCATCGTGGTCACCAGGTTGACGGTGCCGGCGATCAGCGGTTCGAGTTCTCCGAAACGAGCATGGATTCGCTGCGAGATGTCCGCACCGTTGTCGATCAGCGCGGCCAGGCTCGGGCCCAAACCGCTGAACGAGTCGGACAGTTCGGTCGAGACGTCGCCGACGGCCTTGGCGTCGATCTTCTTGGCCAGACGACCCGCCTCGGCCATGACCTGATCCATCTGGACGGGCTGCCGATCGGCGGGGGCGGCGACGGTGTCGCCGGACGCCAGGTACGGCCCGTCATTGGACTGCGGCAGCAGGTCGACGCTCTGGATGCCGGCCGCGGTGCCCATGCCGACGGTCATGATGGCGTCCCGCGGGATGCGGGTGTCCGGGTCGACGGCCAGCCGAATCCGGGCGGTGCCGTCGGGACCCAGTCGGACGTCGTCGACGGTGCCGACCTCGACGCCGCGCACGGTCACACTGGTGCCCGCGGTGAGCCCGAACGCGTCGGTCATCGTGGCGTTCAGCAGCAGGGGAGTGCGGAAACCCTGTGAGCCCGCGACGAATCGGATGCCGAAGGGCACCACGATCGCGGCGATCACCGCGAAGATGGCGACCTGGACGACGACGAGTCTTCTCAATGCAGGCCCCCCGAGAGGAATCCGTCCAGTGCCTCCTGGCCGGTGATCGGGGTGCCGTTGACGATCAGGCCGCCCGTGAGCAGTTTGTCGATGGTGCCCGGAATGTCCAGGGCCCCGTCGAACATCAGGTAGTCGCCCTTGACCGACGAACCGAACTTGTCGAGGAAGTTGTTCATGGTGGCGAGCGTGTCGTTGAGGCGGTCGTTGTAGCTGCCCAACTCCTTGACCACGGCGCCCGCGTCCTGCACCAACGCCGCGGTGTCGGCCTGGGCGAAGACCGCGTTGGCGGTCGACGCGAGCGCGGTGGTCGAGGCGAACAGCGTGGCGATCTTGGCGCGCTGGATGTCGAGCATCGCCACCACCCGGGGAAGCGCGTCGAGATAGCGGTCGACAGTGTGCTGTTCGCGTTCGAACTGCGTGCTGATGTCGGCGGCCAGGGTCAGGGCCTGGTCGAATTCGCCCTGGTGCTCCTGAGTCTTGGCGGCCAGCACCGACATCGCGTCGATCAGGCCGCGGATCTTCTCCGAACGCCCGCCGAACGCCTTGTCGAGTTCGGCGACGATCGTGGTCAACTGGTCGACACCACTGCGCGACATCAACGCCCCGAACGTCGCCAGCGCGGTCTCGATCTGCGGACCCAGTTCGGTCTGGCTGGGCGGGATGACGTCGCCGTCACGCAGGATCGCGGCGGTCGGTTGGGCCGGTGCGGACAGTCGGACGAACGGATTGCCCAGCGCCGAGGGCAGTTCCACGCTCGCGATGGTGTTGCTCGGCAGATTGCTGTCGGCGCGCACGCTGAGTTGGACCGACGCGCCCGAGGTCGCGAGATGCAGTGAGCTGACCCGGCCGACGACCTTCTGCCCGTCACGCACGTCGGCGCCGATCGCGATGCCGTCCGCCGTGGGCAGCACCACGGTCACCGTCATGCTCTCTCCGGCGGTGCTGCGGCCCAATGGAAGATCCTGGATGCCGAGGTCGGAGGCGGCCCACAACGCGGTCGCGCTCAGCGCGCCGATGGCCGTCAACGCGACCGCGGTCGACGATGGTTTACGCATGGGCGCTCACCTCGGATGGTTCGGGTTCGGGGGCGGGATCACGCCGGTGACGGCGCTGACGATGCCCAGTGGATCGGAGCGACTGATCGGGAACTCGATGGGGTTGACCAGGCCGATTCCCGAGCAGATCGGCCACTGGGTGCGCTCGCAGAAGTTGTGTGCGTCGGCGAACTGCGTCAGCACCGAGGACACGTTGAGACGGATGCGGCCGCGGCGATCGGGGCCGATGGTGTTCGACAGGTTCTGCATCATCAGCGGCACCAGGTCCATGAACTCGGCGAGTTCGGGTTGCCTGTGGGTGAGGATGTCGCCGACGGCGTTGAGGTTCTCGGCGACCGCGCCGAGGTCTTCGCTGTGCTCGTTGACCACGGCGCTGACCGAGTCGAGCACGGTGCGCAGGTCGGTCATGGTGCCGGTGATGTCCAGGTCCTGGTCGGCCCACGAGTCACCGAGCGCGCCAAGGGAGTTCACCAGGTCGTTGAGGGAGACCTGACGCTGGTTGAAGGCCGTCATCATGGTGTTCAGGTTGCCGACGACGGCATCGATGTCCTCGGCGCGGGCACCGAGGACGCCGGTCGCCGAACTGAGGTTGCGCACCGCGGCGTTGAACTGCTTGCCCTGACCGCGCCACTGGTCGGCGCCCCGGGACAGCAGTTGGCCGAGGTCACCCTGGTCGGGGCCCAGCGATTCGGTCAGCGTGCTCAGGCTGCCCAGCATGGAGTCGAACGTGATCGGTGCATGCGAGCGCTCGACCGGGATCACCTGGCCCTCAACAAGGGCCGGGCCTGTGCCGGTGTAGGCCGGTCCGAGGTCGACGCTGCGGTCGCTGATCAGGGCCGGGCTCATGATGTAGGCGTTGACGTCCTCGGGCAGCGAGACGTCGGAGGGCAGCGACATCGACACCCGCACCGTGGTGCCCTGCGGTGTCACCGCGGTGACGCGTCCGATCGGCACGCCGAGCACCGTGACCTTGCTTCCGGCGTAGATGCCGTTGATGTAGGTGAAGTCGGCGTGCAGCGTGCGGGCGTTGTCGGTGCGCGCGAACACATACCACCCGGCGCCGCCGATGAACGCGATCAGCACCGCCGCGAAGACTGCGGCCCGCCTGGTCATCGGCACGTCCTCTGCACGTTGAGGGCACACAGCAGGTTGTCCGGCATGATCACCGACGGCGAGTTGACGTCGGCCCAGTTGCCGTTGCCGGTGGAGTTGGTGACGGCCCGCAGGGCCGGCGGCATGTTCTGCAGCGTCGCGTCGATGCGGTCTGCTCCGGCCTTCAAAGTGGCTGTCACACGCTGCAACTGACCGATCACCTCGCTGAAGTCCTGCTGTTTGGCGGAGTACACCGCCGCCAGTTCCCGCACCACGGCACGCAGATTCGTGACGATCTGCCCCAGTGCGTCGCGGCGGGCGGTGAGCGCCGAGATGATGCGGGCCGCGCTGGCGGCGGTACCGGTCACCGCGTCGTTCTGCTTGACCATCAGATCCGACAGCGACCGCGAGATGCGCAGCAGCTCGTCGAACTTGTCGCCGTTGCGCGCGAAGACCGCACTGGCGCTGCTGATTCCGGCCAGCGCCGCACTCAGGTCGGTGTTGTCGGCTGGAATCGAGTCGTTGACCGTGCGCATGGCCTCGGTGAGCATGGCCTGGTCGACACCCACCGCGGCGTCCTCGGCCTTGCGGCCGACCTCGTCCAGGCTGTACGGCACCGTGGTGCGCGCCAGCGGAATCACGTTGCCGTCTTCGGGATTGACGGTGCCGGCCGGCATCACGTCGAGGAACCGCTTGCCCAGCACGGTGCGCAACCGGACGGTCGCGGTGGTCTGGTTGCCCAGGGGCTGACCGTCGTCCAGGCGGAACCCGACGCGGACGTGGTCACCGGCCAGTTCGACGTTCTCGACGCGACCGGCGGGCACACCGGCGACGTAGACGGGGTCACCCGTCGTCAGCCCGCTGGCGTTGGCCATCTCGGCAGTGAAGGCGTCGGTGCGCATCTGGTAGGTGAGTCGGGGCAGACCGATCGTGATGAGCATGAGCACCACGAGGCCGATGCTGCCCAGTGCGCCCAACGCGTAGGGGACCGTGGGGTTGTGGCCACGGTCCTTCTTGAGAAGGAACATGACCGCGCCGACGAACAGGTCGATGAGCTTGACCAGGAACATCATCTAGAGGCACCCCTCGGTGTGTCGGCTTCCGAAGATGTTGGCCTCATGCCGGGCGATCTTGATCGTGAAGTTGCACAGGTACAGGCTCATGAACCCGCCGTAGCTGCTGGCCCGGTTGATGGCGTCCGCGAATCCCGGCAGCCTGCCCAGCAGGCCCTCGAACTCCGGCGTGGTGGTCTCCCAGACGCCCAGCATCGACTTCAGATCCGTGATGGCCTCGCCGTAGGCGGCGCCCGACTGGGTCACGGTGGCGGCCAGCGTCGCGAGCACCGAGTTGCTCTGGTCGAGCAGCAGTTCCAACTGTCCGTCGGGGCCGGTCACTGTGTCGGTCAACCGCTGCAGGCCGCCGAGCATCTCCTCGAGTTGGGGTTGGCGCACGTTCACCGACTGCATGAGCGACGAGACGTTGGAGATGAGCGTCGTGAAGATCTGCTCGTTGTGCTCCATCGACGAGGTCATGGTGGCGATCTGCGTCAGCAGCGCCGTCACGGTCTGCGCCTGGCCGCTGAACGTCTCGACGAAGCCGCGGGTCAGGGTGTTCACCTGCGCGGGTTCGAGCGCGTCGAACAATGGCTTGAACCCGTTGAGCAGCGCCGTCAGATCCACCGCCGGGGTGGTCTGGGCCAACGGGATCACGCCGCCGTCGGCCAGCAGGGTGGGCGCCTCATCGGTGGAGACCGACATGATCGAGCCGCCCGGATTCGCCAGCGCGATGTAACGCGCGCCCAGCATGTCGCCGTAGCGGACCGCCGCGGTGACGTCGGAGGTCAGCGTGTACTGCGATTTGACCTCGAGTTCGACGTCGGCGCGCGCTGTGCCCTGACCGTTGTTCGCGAACCGGATCGAGTCGACCCGGCCGATGCGAATGCCGTTCATGGTGACCGGGTTTCCGACGCTGAGACCCTCGACGCTGCTGAACTGCGCGGTGTAGGTGTAGGTGCTGCCGCGCACGGGAACCGACAGCGTGTTGACCACGAGCACCGCGCTCGCGGCACCGGCCGCGCAGAACGCGCCGACCTTGGTCCAGGCCTGCCAACGAATCGTCATCCGACCCGCACCTCCGTACCCCGGACCAGCGGACCGAGCATGACCACGGTCGCGATATTGGGCGTGCCCGGCGGCGTGTGGCCGCTCGTATCGCGGTGGTTGAGGACTTCGCTTTCCAGCACCGACAGCGCGTGTGCCTCGCGGTCGCCGCCGACGATCACCGATGCCGGCGCGGCCTCGGCCGGGAACCCAGCGCCGGGACCGGGGGCGGGGCCAGGCAGGGGAGCGACGGGCGCCTCGACCGGCGGGGCGCCGGCGGGCGGAGCCTCAGCAGGCGGCGGGACCGGGGGCGCCGCTGGGGGCGGGGGCGGCACGCCGCCGCGACGCTGGCCCTCGGGCAGGAATGCCACGGGCGCTTGGGACTTCATGTCGAAGTCCTCGGGCACCGGGATGTGCAGCGGGCTCGTCGGAACCGGGTTGAACGGGTCGGAGTCGGCGCAGTGCGCACCGTAGGTGGTGCCGTAGACCGGGCAGTCGGCGGCTGAGTAGGGCATGGGCCCGGCGAACGTCGCGACCGCGGTGATGTTGAACTTGCCGGTGCCGAACGCACGCGACCCGGCGTCGCCGAAGGTCTTGACCCCGGACAGGGTTTCGGCCAGTGCTCCGGGGGAACCCGCCGTCGTCGCCATGATCCGGCCCGCGGAGTCGACGATCCGGATCAGCGACTCATGGTGGTCGGCGACGAACGGTGTGAGCACCGCAGCGAGGTCGGACATGCTCGAGAGTGCGGTACCGAACCCCGCGCTGTCGTCGACCATCCGGTTGGAGACCTCGGTGGCGGCCGACAGGGTGGTCAGGATGTCGGGGGTCGCGGTGTGCAGTGACGACATCACTTCGCGGAACTGCGGTGTGGCGTCCAGGAACTGGGTCATCGTCGGGGTCAGCGTCGCGGAGACGGCGCTGAGGTTGTCGATCGTGGAGCCGATCTGACCGCCGCGGTTGCGCAGCGCCTGACTCACGGCCGTCAACGCGGACTGCATCTTCTCGGGTTTGATGGTCGAGAAGACGTCGACGATCTTCTTGAACACGTCGTAGAGCGCCAGGGCGTCGGCGCTGTCGTCGATCGCGATGGTGGCATCGGGGGCCAGCGGTTGGCCGCTGACACCGTGCGGTCCGTCGGCCAACTGCAGGTAGATGTCGCCGAAGAATGTGCGGGGCACGATGCGGGCCACCACCGAATCCGGGATCAGCGGCATCGATTCGCGGTCGATGGTCAACCGCACCCGCGAGGTCTGGGTGCCGGACTCGATCTCGGCGATCCGGCCGACATTGACGCCGCGGTAGCGCACGGGAGCCGAGGTGGTGATCAGGCCCGCCGAGACGGGGACGCCGACGTACACGTCCTCGGTGGGGTCCAGATTGCCGGTGGCGCGGCCGACCAGAAGTGCCGCAACGCATCCGGCGACCGCGACCGCCAGCACGCCGCGCACCGCGAGCCAGGGCCGGCTGGGGAGAAACGCTCTGCGCCCGGCCATCACACACCCATCCCGGGGATCTCGGGGACCAGGCCCCACAGTGCGAACGTGAGCAGGACGTCGAGCACCCCGATCGCCAGGATGGCGGTGCGCAGCGCGCGACCGGCGGCCTGGCCGACGCCCTCGGGACCGCCGGACGCGAAATAGCCGTAGGTGCAGTGCACCAGGGCCACCACAATCGCGAACACGATGGCCTTGATGCCGGAGTACAGCAGGTCCTGCGGGCTCAGTGCCAGATGGAAGAAGTAGTCGTAGGTGCCGGGGGAGGCACCGTTGAAGAACACCACGACCGTGCGCGTGGACAGATAGCTGGCGAGCAGGCCGATCATGTAGATGGGGATGACGCAGATGACGGCCGCGATCACGCGGGTGCCCACGAGGAACGGCACCGATCGCAGGGCCATCGCGTCCAGCGCATCGATCTCGTCGGAGATGCGCATGGCGCCGATCTGCGCCGTAAAGCCCGTTCCGACCTTGGCGGCCAGGGCGATCGCGACCACGACGGGAGCCAGTTCGCGGGTGTTGGCGATCGCGGCCAGCATGCCGGCCATCGTGTTCATGCCGACGAGGTCAAGGCCGCGTTGGGTTTCGACGCCCAGCATCATGGCCGCCGCGAGCGACATCGCGAAGACGATGCCGATGGTGCCACCACCGGACAGCAGTGAACTGGTGCCGAAGGTGACCTCGCCGACCTGGCCCAGGGTGTGTTTGCGGTACCGCACCAACGCATACGGCAACGTGACGAGCACCTTGAAGTAGAAGCTGACGTGCTGGCCGACAGTCGCGAGCGCCTCGTATCCCGCGCTCGCGGGTTTGGTGACCCGGTGCACCGCGGCCGTGTTCTTCACATACGCCAGAGCGGTCATCGGTAGCTCCCCACCGCAGGCACCACCACGGTGTACAGCGCGGACAGGATCGTGTTGAGGATGAACACCAGCGCGAACGCGAGCACCACGGCCTCATTCACGGAGTCGGCGACCCCGCGGGGACCGCCCTTGGCATGCAGGCCCTTGAAGGTCGCGACCAGTGTCGCGGTGAGGCCGAAGACCGCGGCCTTGACCAGCGCCATGCCGAAGTCGGAGACCCGGCCGTACTGGCTGAAGGTCGCGAGAAACGTTCCGGCAGGCAGGTGTTGGACGCCGATGTGGTACAGGTAGCACGCCAACACGCCGCCGAAGGTGACCATCGAACACAGCGCGATCGACACGATGACAGCGGCGATCAGACGCGGGGCCACCAGGCGCTCGATCACGTCGAGGCCCATCACCTCCATGGCGTCGACCTCTTCGCGGATCTTGCGGGAACCGAGGTCGGTGCAGATCGCCGAACCGGCCACGCCCGCCATCATCAGCGCGCAGACCAGCGCCGCGGCCTGGCCCACGACGATGAACGCGACGACGGCACCGGAGTATCCGCCGGCCCCGATCCGGCCCGCCAGTTCGCCGACCGAGACCGCGATGAAGACCCCGATCGGCATCATCAGCAGCAGTGCGGGTCCGGTGCAGACGCGGCCGATGAACAGGGTCTGTGCCACAAGCTCTTCGAGCGCCAGACGGCGGCGGGCGATCGCGACGACGACACTGGCCAGCGCCTGCACGGAGAACCCGAGCACGTAGCCGCCCTGGACCATGAGGTCACGGACCGGCCCCTTCGATGCCGGCAGCTCGTACGTCATGACGTCCTTCCCGAAAAAGCTCCACTGCGCCCGTGGGTGCAGCCGCTCCGACCCCCCGGTCGTGTGGAGCATGTCACAGCAACGAGGGCCCGCGCAAGCCATAAGTTAATGACAATTCATCCACCGGTTACGTGGCTGTCACGGCCCCTTGGCGAGGGAATGAGCGCCTTGGTTCCCTGTTCAGGCGCATTCTTGGGAGGAATCGCGCCTTTGTCCCCGTCACCGGATGTTGTACCAAATTCCGCTTCGTATGTGGGGGCTACGTAGGTTACGGTGGCGGCCATGTCCTCGGTGCGCAGGCGTCCTCGCGACCGCAAAGCCCAGATCGCGCGGGCCGCGGCGGACGCCTTTGGCGAGTCCGGCTTCCACGCCGTGAGCATGGAGGACATCGCGGGGCGAGTCGGCATCTCGGCGGCGGCACTGTACCGCCATTCGCCCAGCAAGTACCACCTGTTCCGGGACGCCGTGATGGCGCTCGGGGGCCACCTGAGTGACTGCACCGCGTTTGTCGACGACGCCGAGGACGTTGATCCGGTCGACCTGCGCGACCAGATCCTGGCCGCGTTGATCGAGGCGACGCTCGCCAACCGTGGCACCGGTGGGTTGTATCGCCGTCAGGCGCGCTATCTCAACGACGACGATCAGGTCGAACTGGTGGACCAGTTGAAGCTCGTAAACCGGCGCCTGCAGGTGCCGCTTCGCCAACTGCGGCCGGACCTTTCGGGCCGCGATCGGTGGACCCTGTCCTCGGCCGCGCTCAGTGTCATCGGGTCGATCTCGGACCACCACACCCAACTTGGTGCCGGCCAGATCCGCGCCCTGTTGACCAGTCGTACCGCCGACCTGCTCGACGTGCCTCTGCCGCCGGAGAATTCGCATGCGCGGGCCCACGAGCGCGGGCCGGTGGCCGCGGGCAAGTACGAGGCGGTGCTGCAGCAGTCACTGCATCTGTTCCATGACCGCGGCTATCACCAGACCAGCATGGAGGACATCGCGGGGGCGGTCGGCATGACGGCCTCGGGCATCTATCGGTACTTCACCGGCAAGTCCGACATCCTGGCCGCGGCCTTCCGTCGCGTCGCCGACCGAGTTTCGGCAGACGTGTCGAGAATCCTTGCCGCAGAGCCTGATCCGGTACGTGCGTTGTCCCTGCTGGTGGACGCCTACATCGCCAGATCGTTCGAGAATCCCGAACTGGCGCAGGTCTACCACACCGAACGCACCAACCTGCCCGCCTCGGAGAAGCGCGTGCTGCGCAACATTCAACGTGCGACCGTCGAGGCGTGGGCGACCCTGGTCGCCGCGGTCCAACCCGAGTACGACGTGGCCGAGGCGCGATGCGTGGTGCACGCGGCGTTCGCGCTCGTCGTCGACCTCGGGCGGTTGGTCGGGCACCAGGACTCCGACGACACCCGGGCGCGCGTGCGGTCGCTTGTCACGACAACCCTGATCGGACAGAGCGACACGTCGATCGACATCCCTGACGACGACGGCATAGCGGTGGACTTGTCGGCATGACAGGGTCGTGGGCGAACGAAAGTGGCACGTCCTCTGCCGACCGTGCCGGTGAACAGATCAGCTGACCTGCTTGGCTTTTCTTTCGAATGCGTCGCGGTCTGCCTGCGGACGCAAAGGGTTGAGGGCGTAGACCACGCAGAACTGCTTGCCTGACGGATCGGACATGATGACCCATTGTCCGGGATGTGTGGCGAACGAATCATCGACCATTTTCGCGCCGAGTCCCACGAGGCGTTCGATCTCGGCAGCGAGGTCATCGGTGTGGATGTCGAAGTGCACCCCGGGGCGGTCGGAATGCACGTTCTGAACCACGATGCGGAGATCGTCGGAGGCGCCTTCGAGGATGCGGTAGTCGCGGCCACCTCGGGGCTGCACCACCTCGGCATCGAGGGCGCCCGCCCAGAATCGAGCCGTCTCCTCGTGGACGTCCGAGGGGGCGTCGATGATGAACGTACTGAGCAGAATTCGGTGCATTCGGTGCCTCCGATGTGCGTGGGAGGGTCCCACCAGTTGCCGATGTTCTCCGGTCAGGGCAGCAGGGTGGGCATGGCGGCCCATCCGCGTACCGCGGCGGTCTCCGAGGCCACGGCGTTGGGCCAGTCGACCTCCCATTCGGGGAAACGTTTGAGGATCTCCTCGAGTGCGATGCGGCCCTCGAGTCGGGCCAGTGCATTACCCATGCAGAAATGTGTGCCGGCACCGAAAGTCATGTGGGAGTGCTGTTCTCGGTGGATGTCGAAGACGTCCCCGTTGGGGGCGAACCGGCGGTGATCCCGGTTGGCGGCGCCGACGAGCATGAGCATCGCCGAACCCTCCGGTACGGTCTGGCCGTAGTACTCGACATCGCGGGTGACGTAGCGGGCGATCTGCAGTGCCGGAGGCTCCCAGCGGAGAATCTCTTCGATCGCCTGGGGAATCAACGCGGGATTCTCCACGAGATCGCGGCGCTGATCCGGGTGCTCGGCCAGCGTCTTGCCGGCCCAGCCGATCAGTCGGGTGGTGGTTTCCGAGCCGGCGGTGGCGATGACCGTGAGGTACAGGAGGAGTTCGTCGCGGCGCAGTTTACGAACAGTGCCGGTCTCATCCTCGAACTCGGCGTTGAGGAGATCAGTCATGATGTCGTCAGACGGGTGTTCGGTACGCCAGTCGATGAACTCTGCGAAAACCTCACCGGTGGCCAGTCCTTGGACCTTCTGTCCCTGCAGGATCTCTTCACCGTGATCGGTGATCTGGCGTTGCCGGTCTTCGGGAATGCCGAGCAGCATGCCGATGACGCGCATCGGCATCTGCTCGCCGAGGTCGTTGACGAAGTCGAAGCGATCCGATCCGACGAGTGGATCGAGGCAGCGCGCCGTGAACTCGCGGATCTGGGGTTCGAGCGCGAGCACCTTGCGGGGTGTGAACATCCGCGACAGCAGATTGCGATGGATGTTGTGGATCGGTGGGTCCTCGAAAATCAGGGTGCCCGGCGGGATCTCCATACCGGACTTGATGATCTCGAGCACGGCCCCGCGGCCGGAGATGAACGTCTCATGGTCGATGACCGCGGCGTTCACATCGGCGTAGCGGCTCAGGGCATAGAAGTCGTGCTGCTCGTTGTAGTAGAGCGGCGCCTCTTCCCTGATCCGAGCGAACACCGCGTGGGGATTGATGTTCAGGTCGACGTTATACGGGTCGTAGTACAGCGCGGCATCGGTGGGCGCGGCGGTCATGCGCACCTCACTTGAACGTGGTTTTGCCGCTGGCGACGCGTCGGGTCGGTGGTCGAACCGGGCGCGGCGGGACGTGAAGTGGGCACAGGTGATCTCCTGAACGCATGAAAGGTGCTGAGCACCTGCTTAGCAGACCGGTGGATCCCCGGTCAAGGATGTCGGCGCAATCGGGCATAAAACTGACTGGTGCACAACGCTTTCCGTGAGACGTTCGCGAATCGCCTGTTTTCCGGGGTTCCAAGAGGGGTAGGGTCGCGAACCAGTCCTGTCGGCGGCGGAGGGAAAAGGCGTGTCTGAGTTACGTTTTGATGACAGGGTTGCGATCGTCACCGGCGCAGGTCGTGGGATTGGCCGCGGTCACGCACTCCTGTTGGCGCAGAAGGGTGCGCGCGTCGTCGTTGCGGATTATGGCGTCGACCCCGAGGGGAACGGTAGGTCGTCGGTCCCTGCGGACGAAGTGGCCCGAGAGATCCGGGAACTCGGCGGCGAGGCCATCGCATGTTGTGTGTCGGTGGCAGACGAGCGTGAGGCGACCTCGATCGTCGATTCGGCACTGGACACCTTCGGCCGGCTCGACATAGTGGTCAACAACGCCGGTATCCACGACCCCGCGGACTTCGAGGCGCTGTCGCTCGACCAGTTTCGCAGCATGCTTGACGTGCACTTCTTCGGAACCCTCTACGTCATCAGGGCGGCGTGGCCACACTTCCGGTCGGCCGGCTACGGCCGGATCGTCAACACCGTCTCCGAGGCCATGCTTGGCGGAGTGTCCGGGCTGACCAGCTACGCGTCAGCAAAAGGCGCCGTGTACGGACTGACCCGAAATCTGGCGACCGAAGGACTGGCCGACGGCATCCGGGTCAATGCCGTCGCGCCGCGCGCTTACACGCGTCTCTCGGCCGACCACTGCGACAGTCTCTCGTCGCTGTACGGGATGTCGCCGGAGAAGATCGCACAGGTCAACGCCAGTATGCCGCCCGAATTGTGTGCACCGGCCGTGGCATATCTGGCGCATGAGGTGTGCCGTCTGAACGGGGAGGTGCTGCAGGTCGGAATGGGCGGTGTGGCACGACTGGCCTTCGTCGCGGCGAAGGGCCTGCGTCGCTCCGCGCTGACGGCGGAGACCATTGCGGAGAACATGGAAGCGGTGCTGGACGTCGATGGTGCCGAGGTTCCGTCGACCGACGACAAGTTCAGTGCGCTGCGCTCACAGTGACGAGCGGCCCGGCATGGTCGCGCGAAGAATTTTCAGGCTCCGGTGAGCCGCGGGCGGTCGGCGGTGAGGGACTGAGCGTGCTCGAGGATTCGTCCGCGCGCCTGCGGTTTTGCGACGGCGAGCAGGCAGATGTCGAAGGCATGCAGCGCACCTGCGCGTAGTTCGGCATCGTCGAGGTCGCCGGCGGTCCACCGACGCTGCAGATGGAACAGCACCATCGCGGCATGCTCGGCCAGCAGTGCCGGTTCGATATCGGCCCGCAGTGCCCCCGCTCTGGTGGCCGCGCCGATCTCGGCGACGATCAGGTCCCACCCGGTCCAGCGGACATTCACCAGGTCAACCAGGCGATCGTCCATCACGACGGCCCTGACCACAGCTTTGGGCACTTCGGCCACCGTCTTGTCGATCGAGACGGCGATCGCCTCCCAGATCCGTTCGATCGGATCAGTGGCGGTCAGGTGGTGAACGGCGACGTCAATCGAGTCCAATGAGCGTTGGACCAGCGCGGTCAGCAGGCCGTCCTTGTCGCCGAAATGGTTGTAGAGCGTGCGGACGCTGACGCCCGCCTCACTCGCCAGTCGGCGCATCGAAAGCTGCTCCACGCCGTGAGCCTCAATGAAGGTCCGCGCGGCGTCGAGCACATGTCGACTCGTCCGCTCTTGAACCCTGGACCCCATAACGAAAACCCTAGTCAATGGGCTTGCCTCGCTGCCTGCGGGCCGCTTTTGCCACATCGGTGCAAAAGTACAACACTGTTGCAAAAAGCGCGGTAGCGTGCCTAACATCGCCTCAGGGGATCGCCCGAGCGTCAGCCACGTTGTGCGGCGCGACGGCCCACAGTGACGCAACAGATTCAAGGGGGAAGGTCATGTCGCGCGATCAGTCCGGTTCTGTCGGAAGGGAAACCGATCACCAGCGCTACGTGGTGATGTCGATCGACAGCCACGTCGGCCCGTCCGTGAAGGACCAGTTGCGCCCGTACTGCGACGCCAAACACCTCGATGACTTCGACCGCTTCGTGGCGGAGATGGAGAGTCAGGGTCTGTTGAGCTGGCGGTCCTCCGAAGCCAAATCCGGTGGGAAGCAGAGCTGGTCACTGGGCAAGTCGCAGGCCGAGCGGGGCAAAGATCAAGTCAAGAAGCTCGGCGAGGCCGAAGCGGAGAAGTTCGGCAAGCAGGCAGGCATTCGCAATGCCGATCAGGTCGGTGCCCGGTTCCTGCAACGCAGTTACGAGCACAGCCTGGCGCCCGGATTGCAGGACCACGACGCGCGTATCGCCGACATGGACGAGCAGGGTGTGGCCGCGGACGTCATCTTCCACGGTGGGCTCAACGGCCAGTCCATCCCGTTCTCGACCACCGGGCTCATCAGTTGGGGCGACACCGCCTACGACTATCTCGAACAGGTCGGAGTGCGGATCTACAACCGGTGGCTGGCGGACTTCGTGTCGCTGGCGCCGGAACGGCACGCCGGCATCGCCCACATCCCGATCTCGGATTTGAGTGCATGTGCCAAGGAGGTGGAGTGGGCGGCTGAGGCCGGCCTGAAGGGAATCAATCTTCCAGCGCCGCGGGGCGACTTCCCGATGCTCAACGACCCTGCGTGGGAACCGCTTTGGGCAGCCTGTAACGACACCGGCATGTCCGTCAACACTCATGGTGGCGGCGGAGAGCACTACCCCTACGAGGGGCAGGGCGCACAGATGATGTACATGATGGAGACGCCGTTCCGGACCCGTCGCGGGCTGTGGGTGATGATCTTCAGTGGCGTTTTCGAGCGCTATCCCAACCTCAAGCTGGTGCTCACCGAGCAATGGGTGGATTGGGCGCCCGCCGCCATGGCCGACATGGACGGGCTCTACCACGGTCCCACCGGCGCCGCCATCCGCGCCAAGCTGCCCAAGCCGCCGTCGGAGTACTTCCGCCAGAACTGTTACATCGGTGCGAGTTTCATGTCCAATGGGGAAGCCAAGCTCTCCGTTGAACACGACCTGGTCGACAACGTCATGTGGGGCGACGACTACCCGCATGCCGAGGGGACCTTTCCCGATACGCGCGAGGCGATGCGGTTCACCTTCTCCGACATCGACCCGAAGTACACGCAGAAGTTTCTGGGCGAGACCGCGATCGACCTGTACGGCCTCGACCGCGACAAGTTGGCCAAGGTGGCCGAACGGATCGGCCCGACGGTGGCCGAGGTCGCCACCCCTTACGTTCTGCCCGAGGATGCCGTGGTGGGTCTCTACGCCTTCCGCACCGGGCCCGGCATCTTCATCTGATCGGGTGCCGGCCGGACCGGCACGCCGTGCGAAACCCCCTGTCTGCGAGGAGATCACTGCCCACCATGGATGATTCCACCGGTCTGAAGTCACCATGCCGCCTGGTCACTGCCGAGGAGGTCGAACACCTCCACGAGCACGGCTGGGTGAAGCTGAAGCGGTTTGTCGACCCCGATGTGCTGGCCAGAATGCTGGAGCTCGCTCAGGCCAAGATGGGGGAGGACGCCGACAGCAACCCGCTGAAGGCGGGCATGACGGTGGGTTCAGACGGTGCGGCCAAAGGAGCGCTGGCGTACTTCAACGCCGAGCGAAGTGGTGGGCTCTCCAATCCCGTCCTGCGGCCCCTGATCGACGAGATCGGCAAGAGTGCGACGAAGCTGCTGGGTCGGCGCAACAATGCCGGAGCGCCCGTCGGGATCAGGTACTACAACGACTTCTTCGTGCCAAAGCTGCCGTCGACCAAGTCCTCTCGGCACGGTGGCAACGGCGCCACGGCGTTCCACCAGGACTACATCACGTTCGCGGTGGACCGTACCGGCGGCATGACGTTCTGGATTCCCTTGGAGCCGTACGGTCCCGACGCAGGCACGATGTCGTTCGTCAGTGGATCGCATCGACTTGGAGTCCTCGGTGACTACACGACCTACGGCGGAAGTGATGCGCTGGCCGTCTTCCCGGAGCTGCGTGATCTGGAGATGAGCGAACAGATGACCTACGAGCTGGGCGACATCACCGTGCACACGCACCTGACCATCCACGGTGCAGGCGCCAACATGATGGACCGGCCCCGCTGGGGTTACCTGCTGGTGGTTCAGCCCGAAGACATCTGCTGGAACGGTTCGCCGTGCCCGAACTTCGACACCACAGACATGGCGCCGTGGGAGGCGCTCAACGACGAGCGCTTCCCGCTGATCGGCTGAAGGACATTTCCTTGACGAATGGGCTGCCATTCCCCAACCGGAACTTCATGCAGGTGTGCTGGTTGGTTCCCGACCTGAACAAGGCCATCGAATCCTGGTCGCGCAGTGCCGGCGTCGGACCGTTCTTCTGGTTCGACGGCGTGGACTGCGTGGACGGCAGGCATCGCGGAGCCCCCGCCGATTTCCCGACGGTGACCGCGGCCATCGCGTATGCGGGCGACCTGCAGGTCGAACTGGTCTGCCAGGACAACGACGAACCGGGAGTGTTCCGGGACGTGTTCGGCAGGGGAGAGTCCGGCCTGCATCACATGGCACTGGTCTGTACCGACTACGAGGCCGAGCGCGACGCCTACATCGCCGGCGGAGCAGAGCTCGCGTTCGAGGCTCGCATCGGCAACAGTCGAACGTGTTGGGTGGACACCACGCCCACGCTCGGATTCATGGTCGAGTTGCTTGAACCGAGTCCGGTGCGGGAGGCGGGGTTCGCCGCGATGCGCGCCGCAGCACAGGCGTGGGACGGCGTCAACCCGATCACCCGGTTCTGAGCCGGACCCGAACCGATGAACCGCACCGAACCCGCATCGACGTTCCCGAGACTGTTCGCCGAGGTCGTCGCCGCGCGCGCGGACCACGCCGCGCTCATCCATGCCGGAGAGACGCAGACCTACCGTGATCTGGACCAGCGCTGCGCCAGGATGGCTCGCGCATTCCTGGCCAGCGGTGCCGGAAAGGGCACCCGGATCGCCATCCTCGCTCCGGACAGCGCGCTGCTGCTCACCGCGTTCTACGCCGCGCTGCGCATCGGTGCGCTGGTCACCCCGATCAGCACACTGACCACGCCAACAGAGCTGGCGCACATCGTCCGTACCAGCGACGCGCAGATCCTGATCGGTCTGCGTCGCTTTCTGTCCCGTGACTTCGGGCGCAACATCGAGGCGGCCCTGCCGGGGCTGGACTCCGCGAACCCCGCGGCGTTACGCCTGCCCGCGGCGCCCTATCTGCGGTCGGTGTGGCTCGACGACTGCGCCGGTCTGCCCTGGGCGCGTTCGATCGAGGACCTCCTGGTGCGCGCCGACGGACCCGACGCGCCGGATACCACGCTGCTGGCCGCCGTCGAGGACGAGGTGGTGCCCGGTGACGACGCGTTCGTGGTCTACACCTCGGGCAGCACGGCCGCTCCGAAGGCGGTCGTGCACGGCCAGTGGGCGGTCGCCCGCCAGCCTCCGGTCCTGGCGACCTACTTCGATGTGCAACCGGAGGATCGCACCCTGTCCTTACTGCCGGCCTTCTGGATGGGCGGCATATCAGCCGCGCTGCAGGTCTTGAGCACCGGAAGCACGTTGGTGTATCCCACCAGTCCCGACGTCGACGTCGTGCTCGACACCATCGAGGCACACGGGATCACCAACATCGTCATCTGGCACATGCTGGCAAGGCTGCAGGCGGCGGCCAAGGCCCGCGGCAGCAACCTCGAAAACATCAAGATCACCACGGGGCCGACCCGCGACGAGAACGGCGAATCCATCCCGCGACACCTGCAGACCCGAATGCTCGGGATGTCGGAGAGTTTCGCACCGCACAGCGCGGAGCCGGTCACGCGACGGCTCCCGGAGTCGAAGGCCGGCGCCGCCGGCCGCGCGGTGAACGGGATCGAACGGCGGGTGGTCGACCCGGAGACCGGCCTCGAGGTCGCCCCCGGTGAGGTCGGCGAACTGCACCTGCGGGGCGGCGCCTTGATGACGGGCCTCTACAAGGTGCCCCGCGACGAGGTGTTCACCACAGACGGCTTCTTCCCGACCAAGGACCTTGTGCGTATCGATGCCGACGGCTACGCATTCTTCGTCGGGCGGATCAGTGACATGATCAAGACGAACTCCGCCAACGTATCCCGGCTGGAGGTCGAGGCGGCACTCAACGCGCTCCCCGAGGTGGAACTCGCGCTCGTCACGGGGTTGCCGGACGCCGAGATCGGCGAGCTCGTCGCCGCGGCGGTGGTGCCGGCGGCCGGCCACGCCCCGTCCGAGGCCGACCTGAGGTCGGCGCTGCGCCAAACACTGTCCAGCTTCAAGGTGCCGCGCCGGATCGTGTTCGTCACCCACGACGACATACCCAGGACGCCGACCGGCAAGGTGCGGCTGTTCGAACTGACTGAGATGGTCGCAGCCCACGTGAGCCCAGAACCGACAGCCCATTGCATGGACACAGCCATTGGCGCAGGTTGACCAACACCCACAAGGAGCTTGGCAGATGACCGAACAGGCACAGCGCACGGAACGCGACGACCGCCCTGCACCGGAGCAGATCGTGCTCTACGAGAAGGACCCCAAGACCAAGATCGCGACGATCACGCTCGACCGTGCCAACGAGCTCAATGCGATGACGATCGGGGCCCAGCACCGCTACGCCGACCTGGTGCACAACGCCAGCATCGACGACGACGTGAAGGTTCTCGTCATCCGGGCCAATGGCCCCAACCTGGGCAGTGGTGCCGACCTCGCCGAACTGCTCGACACCATGGCGGGCCGCGGTGAGGGCAGCATGAATCAGGCGGTGCGAGTTCCCGACGACGCCGACGTGACCTACCCGCCGGTGGGCACCTACCGCCGGCGCGCGTCGACCGTGCAGTTCTACACCGACCCCAGCGCCGGAATGCGCAGCCTGCAGGACTTCAAGAAGATCAGCATTCTCGAGGTTCGTGGCTACTGCTACGGGTGGCACTTCTACCAGGCCGCCGACGCCGACATCGTCGTCGCCTCCGAAGACTCACTGTTCGGGCACGCCGCATGGCGTTACGCGGGTTTCGCCGCGCGACAGTGGCAGTGGTGCAACACGATGGGCGCGCGCAAGTTCATGGAGATGGTGTTCACCGGCCGGCCGTTCACCGCCAAGGAGATGTACGACTGCAACTTCGTCAACGCGGTGGTGCCCTTCGAGGACCTCGAGGCGATGACCGACAAGTATGCGCTGGCCTGTTCGCGCAGCCGACCCACCGACACCGTGTTCGCGCAGAAGACCTTCTTCGAGATCTACAAACAGCACCAAGGCGAGTACATGGGCAGCATCGTCGCGGGCCTGCTGGAGTCCACCCTCGACCAACTGATGCCCGATCCAAATACCGCGGGCATGGAACTGGACGAGGACACGCTGGGCAACCTGACCGACACCGTCAAGGACAACGACAGCCAATTTCCCCCCGACTGGCGACTGAGCCGGCGGGGTCGGGCCGCGAACTAGTTCGGAGGTTATGACCATGCTGGTGATCACCAACGCCAAGGTCTTCGACGGCCGAAAGCTGCTGCCCGGCAGACACAGTGTCACGCTCGACGGGAACACAATCACGGCGATCGACGATGCGTCGCCGGTGCCACCGGCTGAGGTCATCGACGCCGGCGGCATGACGCTGATGCCTGGTCTGATCACCAGTCATCTGCATTCGGACTTCTACAAGTTCAACATCGCCGACAGCGATCGGCTGGGCAAGGAACGCCCACCGGGCGTCTTGATGGCGATCGGGGTCCGCACCTGCCGGGTGCTGCTCGAGAGCGGGTTCACCGGCTTCTCGGGCGCCTCCTGCTCCAATGACATCGATGCGCAACTGAAGATGGCCATCGAAGAGGACATCATCTGTGGACCGAGAATCCGCGCGTGCGGGCATCATCTCGGCACCACAGGCGACATGAACAACGGCGGTCGTTGGTGGAAAGCCTATGAAACGCCAGGGACAGACGTGTGCGCCGATGGCCCGGATGCCCTGCGCACACTGGTCCGCCAGGAGATCAACCGCGGCGCCGAGACCATCAAGATCTTCGCCAGCGCCGGTCACGGTCAGCCGAATCGCACGATCCGCAACATGTCTCGCACCGAGATCGCCGCGATCATCAGCACCGCGCACGAACGTGGCGCCAAGGTCCGTGCCCATGTCGCCGACAAGGCGATGATCATGGAATGCATCGAACTCGGACTCGATGTCGTCGACCACGGCGATGAGGTGGACGACGAAGTCATCGCCGCGATGGCCGAAGCAGGCACCTTCTGGGTGCCGAGTCTGATCTTCCTTCGCAGCGTGCTCGACCTCGGTTATGGCGAAAGTATGGGTGTGCGACGGGAGCAGTACGAACACGTCCGCGCCATGCTGCCGGCGGCGCAGGCCGCCGGGGTGCGCATCCTGATCGGCGATGACTACAGCGGGGTGTTCCGCGACCTCATGGACGATGACCCGCTGGACCATCAGGTGGGCAACTATGGTCGTGAGTTCGCCTACTACGGCCAGATCGACGGCCTCTCCCCGGAACAGGTGCTCAGCTGGGGCACCGCCAATGCCGGTGAGCTGCTGGTGGATCCGCCGGCCCGGGTCGGAGTGATCGAACCGGGGGCCCTGGCGGATCTGATCATCGTGGACGGAGACCCGGTGGCGGACCTGTCGTTGCTCGCACGTCCCGACGAAGCGCTGCGGGCCGTCGTCCGGGACGGGGCGTTGGTGATCGACCGGTTGGGGGAGCGCACGGCCGAAAGGCGACACACCGAACTCAGCGGCGTGCTGGTCCGGTAGAAGCGATGCGTCCCCCCAGGAATGAGGAACAGTGCCCATAGCGCAGCATCAGAAGGTCGTCTTCGTCACCGGCGCGGGCTCGGGTATCGGACGTGCCGCGGCCGAGGCGTTCGTGCGGCGCGGCTATGCGGTGGCATTGGCCGACGTCGACGAGGAGGCCGGCGCCAAGGTTGAGGCCGAGCTGAGTTCTTTGGGCACATGTACTTTCGTACCCTGCGACGTGGTCGACGACGCGGCGGTCGCCGATGCGGTTGCCCAGACCGTGGCGATGTACGGCAGGCTGGACGCCGCGTTCAATTCCGCGGGGATCGACGGCGAACACGGGAAGCCGACCGCCGAGTGCACCATGGAGAACTGGAACCGCGTGATCGCGGTCGACCTGACCGGGACGTGGTCGTGCATGCGTCATCAAATCCCTGCGATCATCGAGTCGGGTGGCGGGGCGATCGTCAATTGTGCTTCGGTGGCCGGGCTTCGGGCTGCGCCCACCGTGCCGGCCTACACGGCGGCCAAACACGGAGTCGTCGGACTGACCCGGGTCGCCGCGCGCGAGTATGCGAGCCAGGGGATACGCATCAATGCCGTGTGTCCCGGCACCGTCGACACCCCGATGTTCCGCCAGTCGATGTCGCCCGAGGTCATCGAGACCCTGCTCTCGGCGGCGCCGATCGGCCGGCTTGCCGAGGCGGGCGAGATCGCCGACATCGCGGTGTGGCTCTGTGACGATGCGCCGGGTTTCCTTACGGGCCAGGCGATTGCGGTGGACGGCGGTATGGGGGCATGACCCGTTCAGACCCGGTGGAACTCAGTGAAGGAGGCGGACAAGTGTCGACCCAGCAGGTGGTGCCCGCCAGTGAGGTGTACTACGACCCGTATGACCTGGACATCAACCGGGATCCGTACCCGACGTTCCGGCGGCTGCGCGACGAGGCACCGTTGTATTACAACGAGCGGCACGACTTCTACGCGCTCAGCCGACACGAGGACGTCGCAAAGGGCTTGGCGGACCGTGACACGTTCAAGTCCAGCCGCGGCAACATCCTCGAGCTGATCAAGTCGGGCATTGAGATGCCGCCCGGGTTGGTCATCTACGAGGATGCGCCGACGCACCCGATCCACCGCAAGCTGGTGTCGAAGATGTTCACGCCCAAGACGGTGGCGTCGTTGGAGCCGAAGATCCGAGCGTTCTCCGCGGCCTGCTTGGACCCGCTGGTCGGCTCCAAGCGGTTCGACCTGATTGCCGAATTCGCCGCGCAGATGCCGATGCGCGTCATCGGCATGTTGCTCGGCATCCCGGAGCAGGATCAAGAGCAGATCCGCGACCGCAGCGATGCGAACCTGCGGGTGGCGCCCGGCAAAGCCATGAAGTTCAAGCAGGACACCCTGGTTCGGGGTGGCGTGTTCGCCGAGTACCTCGACTGGCGGGTGGACAACCCGTCCGATGACATCATGAGCGAGTTGCTGCATCTGGAGTTCGTGGACGAGACGGGCACGCAGCGGCGCCTGACCCGCGACGAGATCCTCGCCTACGTCCAGGTCGTCGCAGGAGCAGGCAACGAGACCACCACGCGGCTGATCGGATGGACGGCCAAGGTGTTGGCCGAACACCCCGACCAGCGTCGCGAACTCGTTGCGGACTTCTCCTTGATCCCGAACGCCGTCGAGGAGATCCTGCGGTACGAGACGCCCGCCCCGCACATTGGGCGGTACGTCGCGGTCGACGCGGAGTTCCACGGCCAGGTCGTGCCGGCGGGCAGCGCGATGCTGTTCGTCGCAGGCGCGGCCAACCGGGACGATCGTGTCTACGGCGATCCCGACCGCTTCGACATCCACCGCAGGGTTTCCTCGCCCCTGACCTTCGGGGTCGGCGCGCACTTCTGTCTGGGCGCGGCGCTGACACGACTCGAGGGCCGAATTGCGCTCGAGGAGATGCTGACGCGCTTCCCGGAATGGGAGGTTGACCTCGAGGCCGCCAGTCTGTCTCCCACCTCGACCGTGCGGGGCTGGGAGCGGCTGCCTCTGCTGGTGCCGTAACCAGATACCCGGGCGAATCTTCGTCCGAACGTTCGACTGACCAAAGGAGTCAACACACAGTGTCACCACAAACCGACGGGACAACGACGACGGCCGAACAGGTCGTGCGTGCCGAGATCGCCGCATGGGGCCGCAACGATGTCGACGAGGTCATCAGCCACTTCGCCGAGGATGCCACCTTTGACATCGGTCCTGATTGGCCGAAACTGTCTGGGCGCGAAGCCATCCACGAGATGATGAAGGCGTTCTTCGCCGGGGGGAAGTGCGTTGACCTCGAGGTCCGGTATCTCGCCGTCGACGGCAACGTCGTGCTGATGGAGCGCGTCGACCACTGGATCGTGGACGGCAAACAGAAGAGCTGGCCGGTCATGGGCGCGTATGAGGTCCAAGGCGAGAAGATCAGCGCCTGGCGCGAGTACTACTACCCGCCGAAGGACGACTGAGGGGTCTGCCAGAGGCGCTGAGACTCCCGCCCGACGGCGTCATCGTGGATTCGCTGGAAGTTGCGGCCGCCGCGGGCGAATGTGGCGACCACGGCCGCGGGGATGTCGCGCTCGATGAACGGCGTCGCGCGCCACGTGCAGTCGCGCACGTGCACCAGGTCCACGGTCTGTGCCTCCGCCGAGGAGTCGTAGCGCCACGGCCCGTCTAGGCGTCCCAGCCGGTACAGGCCGTCGGCGTCGCGCGTCCACACCAGCGCCCCCGGCGCGATGCCGGCGAACCGTTCGATGCGCGCACTCACCCTGGGGTCGTACTGCTCGGCGGCCAGGAGCAGGGCGGTGTCCAGATCGGCGGGCGCGGGGTCCAGTGCGCCGCCGAATCCACACACCCCTTCGGCGAGTGCCCGAGCCTGAGTGAGGCCGGGATCGATGTCGTCGCGCCGGGACCGCAACGGCGCGCGGTACACCTCGGCGTCGGCGTCGCCCCCGGCTGCGGTGCTCACGTGAACGGCTTGCGGCGGTCGATGCGCCGCGAACCCGCCCCGGCGACCCGCCACACCCGAGCGATCGCGTCGGCGTCCTCGTCGGTGACCAGGTTGCCCATGACGCGCACCGCGATGCCCATCAGCGCCGTCGAACGCATCGCGATCGGACCCGTCAGCGGCAGGAACCGCGGCAGGGTCAACAACAGCGCCAACCGGCGAGCCACCGAGAACCCCTTGCCGTAGTGCGCCCGCAGCAGGGCGGGCCACGCGGCCGAGACGTCGGGGGAGTCCAGCAGGTCGGCGGCCAACCGCCCGGTTTCGAGGCCGTAGTCGATGCCCTCGCCGTTGAGTGGGTTGACGCAGGCCGCAGCGTCGCCGATCAGCATCCAGTTCGGGCCCGCGACACCCGAGACCGCGCCGCCCATCGGCAGCAGCGCCGAGGCCACGGCGCGGGGTGGGCCCTCAAAACCCCAGTCCGCGCGTTTGAGGTCGGTGTAGTGCCTGATCAGGGGTTTCAGCGCGACGTCGGCGGGTCGCTTGGCGGTGGCCAACGCGCCGACGCCGATGTTCACCTCACCGTTTCCCAGCGGGAAGATCCACCCGTAGCCCGGAAGCACGGCCCCTTCGGTGGACCGCAGTTCCAGGTCCGAGGAGATCCACGGTTCGTCGGCGCGCGGGGAGGCCACGTACCCGCGGGCCGCGACGCCGTACACGGTCTCCTGGTGCCACTCTCGGCCCAGGACGCGGCCCAGCGTCGAACGGACGCCGTCGGCGACGATCAGCGCGCGGCATTCCACGCGGGATCCGTCTGCCAGCACCACCGCCGTCACTCGACCCACCGAATCATGTTCGACGTCAACGGCTTTGACTCCGAGCAGCATCTTGGCGCCGGAATCCTCGGCGACCTGGCGGATCCGGTCGTCGAGTTCGGTGCGGGGTACCGCGGAGCCGGTGGACGGGAAGGACGGGCCCGGCCAAGGGACTTCGACCTCCGAGCCGAAACCCGCCAGGCGCAGTCCGAGGTGCCGGATGTGCTCGTCGAGCCAACCGCCCAGCCCCAGAAGCTGAAGTTCGGCGACCGCGCGGGGCGTCAGACCGTCGCCGCAGGTCTTGTCGCGCGGGAACGTCGCGGAATCGATCACGATGACGTCCCGGCCCGCGCGGGCGGCCCAGGCCGCGGCCGCCGAACCCGCCGGTCCGGCGCCGACGACGACCACCTCGGCGGTATGGGCGACGTAGCTGTTCACGGTTCCCAGTATGTTGGACCAATGAGGACACCGGCGAGCGTGGTGGCGGGAGTGGACTTCGGGGACGCCGAATTCGCGCAGAGCGTCCGCGACGGAGTGGCCCAGATCGAGCAGTTGATGCAGGCCGAACTCGGTCGTGCGGACGATCTGATGGCAGAGGCCGTCCAGCATCTGTTCCTGGCAGGTGGAAAGCGTTTCCGGCCCCTGTTCACGGTGCTGGCGGCCTCCCTTGGCCCTCGCCCGGCGGCCACCGAGGTGACCATCGCGGGCGCCGTCATCGAGATGGTGCACCTGGCCACGCTGTACCACGACGACGTCATGGACGAGGCTCAGGTCCGGCGCGGCGCGCCCAGCGCCAATGCCCGGTGGAGCAACAACATCGCGATCCTGGCGGGTGACTACCTGTTTGCGACGGCGTCGCGTCTGGTGTCGAGGCTGGGGCCCGAGGCGGTCCTGGTGATCGCCGACACGTTCGCCGAACTCGTGACAGGGCAGATGCGCGAGACCCGGGGCGCGGCCGACAGCGTCGACGCCATCGACCACTACCTCAAGGTGGTCTACGAGAAGACGGCGTGCCTGATCGCCGCGTCGGGTCGCTTCGGTGCGACATTCTCCGGATCCGACCCCGAGCAGATCGAGCGCCTCGCGCGCCTCGGCGGCATCGTCGGCATGGTGTTCCAGATCTCCGACGACATCATCGACATCGACAGCGACCCCGACGAGTCCGGCAAACTCCCCGGCACCGACCTGCGCGAAGGCGTGCACACCCTTCCCGTGCTCTACGCGCTGCGCGAGACCGGTCCCGACGCCGAGCGCCTCCGGGAACTGCTGAAAGAACCGGTCGAGGACGACGCACTGGTGGCCGAGGCCCTGGGGCTGCTGCGGGTCTCCTCGGGCATCGCCAAGGCCAAGCAGACCGTGCGCGAATACGCCGCGAAGGCACGCGCCGAGCTCGACCAGTTGCCGGACTCACCCGGTCGCCAGGCGCTGGCGTCGCTGGTCGACTACACCGTGAACCGACACGGATAACCCCTACGGGAACCTGCGAGCCCAGGTGAGCGTTTAATCAGCGCAGGAGACCGACATTGCAGGAGGACGCTGATGACGTGGCACCCGGCGGGTAACCGCATCAAGACCTTTGTGCTGCTCTTGGGGTTCACCGGGCTGATCATGTTCATCGGCGCGCTGTTCGCCCAGTCGACCGGCTCGACCACGTGGATCTGGGTCGCGCTGCTGTTCGCGCTCGGCACCAACGCCTACACGTACTTCAACAGTGACAAGCTGGCCCTGCGGGCCATGCACGCACAGCCGGTCACCGAACTGCAGGCGCCCGAGATGCACCGCATCGTGCGGGAACTCGCGACCACGGCGCACCAGCCCATGCCGCGCCTCTACATCTCGGACACCGCCAACCCGAACGCGTTCGCGACGGGCCGCAACCCGCGCAACGCCGCGGTGTGCTGCACCACCGGGATCCTTCAGATCCTCAACGAACGCGAACTGCGCGCCGTGCTGGGACATGAGCTCTCCCACGTGTACAACCGCGACATCCTGATCTCGTGCGTGGCCGGCGCCATGGCCTCGGTGATCACCGCGCTGGCCAACGTCGCGTGGATCGCGGGCATGTTCGGCAACAACAACCGCCAGGGCGGCGGGAACTTCCTGGGTCTGCTGCTGATCCAGCTTCTCGGCCCCCTTGCCGCCACCGTGGTCCGCATGGCGGTGTCGCGCTCGCGTGAGTACCAGGCCGACCAGTCGGGTGCCGAGTTGACCGGTGACCCGTTGGCGCTGGCGTCGGCCCTGCGCAAGATCTCCGGCGGGGTCGAGCAGGCGCCGCTGCCGCCGGACCCCAAGCTGGCCGATCAGGCGCACCTGATGATCGCGAGCCCGTTCCGCTCGGGTGAGCGCATCGGCAAGCTGTTCTCGACGCATCCGCCCATCCAGGACCGGATTCGGCGCCTCGAGGATATGGCGGGCCGCGACGGCACGCGTCCGCCCGGCGGTTACTGACGCCGGGTCAGCCGCGCCGGCTTCGCCTCAGACGCCGCCGAATTCGGGTCTCAGCACCGGCGCCAAAGCCGCGAGCGGGATGTGTGCCTTGACGGTTCCGCCGTCCATGTTCCACTGCATGATTCCGGGCGTGAAGTCGGTCGGGGAGTCCCGGCCGACCGGATAGTCCGGCATGTAGAGGATCAGTTCGTCAGGGGTCAGGGCCCACGCCTTGTACCCGCCCGAGTACACCTTGTCGGGCGTCCAGCGCTCCGGCACAAAGGGATACGTGCCGGGCTGGTGGGCAGGCGGTGCCACATCGAGTGCCTGCACGACGAAAGGGTGCGCAAGTGGGGGGATCGCGGTCAGCGGGTCTGTGCCCGGCTTGGTCAGGTCCGCCAGGCTCAGTTGGCGACCGCCCGCCAGATCGAACGTGAAGGTCCGATAGGCGTTGTTGAAGTCGGGCCCGTCGGCGTGATAGGTCTCCCGAAACACGGCCGACACCGTGTCACCGCGGCGGAAGATCTCGTAGTTCCCCTCACCCCAACTGTCCGCGACCATCGTCTGGGCCACCCGCCGCCAGTTGCCCACCAGATTCGTCAGGTAGTCCCGGATCACCGGGCCGGCGGTCACGTCGTCGATCAGTTCGGCGGGGACCGCAACCTTGATGTCACGGACCGCATTGCGCGGTGCCGTGACGGCGGTGCGGCAGTACAGCCCGTCCCACTGTCCGTCGAGTTCGGCGCAGAAGGACGCGGCCGCCGCCCCCGCGCAGGGTGCGTTCAGAACGCCGGCCGCGACGACGGCCACCGCGGCCAGGCAGGTGCGGATCGCGACGGTGTTCATCGCGATCAGGGCAGTTCGACTTTGCTTGCCCGCCAACGGCCGTCGACGTCTTCCATCGTCATCTTGATCCGGCTGCGGTCGATGCGCGGGTCCGGGACGTTGGTGTTGGACACCGCCTGGTCGACGAAGAGCAGGACGACGACCTTGTCCCGCGACGCCGACTGCACGGCCGAGTCGACGACGACGCCGTGCGCGGCCGCCTTGTTGTCGATGAGGAGTTGGCGCAACTGCACACTCGACTGCGAGTACATGTCCTTGAACTCACCCGTGGCGCCGTCGAGCACCTGGTTGAAGTTCTCGTCGACCTTGTTCGAGTCGATGCTGGTGAGCACCTGCGCGTAGGCGACCGCGGCGTCCTGGGCCTGTTGACCCGCGGAGGCGACGCTCGTGAGGTCCCACACCTTCCAGCCGAGGAACCCGGCCCCGCCCAGTGCCGCGGCCAGCACCACGGCCGCCGCGACGATGGCTACGCGGCCCCGGCGCTTCGGCGAGGATTCGGATTCGACCTCCGATTCGGTGTCGGTCTCGCTGTCCTCGTCGGTGTCAGCCTCGGCGTCGGACGCCGCGTCCACCTCGTCGACGAGTTCGGTGTCGGCGTCGGATTCCGAGGTGGAGTCGACCTGCTCCTCCGCCTTATCCGCGGACTCGCTCTCGGGTTTGATGTCGGACTTGTTGTCAGAAGCCACAGGCAACGATGTCTCCTCTACGGGTCGGGTGTCAACGGGGTGGCTCGAAGGACGGCGCAGGAGCGCCGTATTCCGTCGGAATCGAGAACCGCCCCTTGGGCGTCGGATCGGTGACGCGGCCCAGGTCGGCGCCGGGCGGCGGACCGGCCCCGTTGTCCTCCTCGGCGGGGCGCGGCGCATTCTTCGCGCCGCGGACCAGCACGCCGGGATGCTCGTCGCGGCAGTAGGTGTACATGAACGGTTCGGCGAAATCGATCGCCGACGGTGCCCGGCGCGGGGTCCCGTACTCGCACGAATATCGCGTGTAGATATCGGCCGTCGCCCACAATCCCTTGTCGTGCATGATGCTTCCCAGGGCGTCGAGCACCGAGGTGCGGTAGTCCGGGAACAGCGCGTTGAGTGCGGGCACCCGCAGATAGAGCAGACGCGAGGTCGTCGTGAGGTTGCCGAGCAGGCCGACCATGGTGTCGGAGTTGTCGGTGAAGAGGTTGTCGACCTTCGTCAGCGCCTCTGGGGCCTGATCGGTGAGGCGCTTGAATCCCTCGCTCATCTCGGCGATCCCACCGAGAGTCTGGTTCAGATTGTCTGAGGCGACGTCGATTCCGGCGTTCTTGTCGGCGACCATGGTCAGGACGACGCGACTGGAGCGCAGCATGCTCGTGGTCTCCGGAAGCACCGAGTCGAGCGTCGACAGCAGGAATGTCCCGCCGTCGATGATGTCGGCAAGCTTCTGCGGCCCGGCCTGACTCAGGCTCAGTTCGCGCTTCATCAGCTCGATCTTCTCCGTGTCGACCTGGGCCAGGGCCCCGTCGGCGTTGGCCAGCAGATCGGCGAGGCTGACCGGCACTCCCGCCCTACCTTTTTCGATGACACCGCCGTCCGCCAGGAAGGGGCCGCTGTCCGAGTTGGCCGTGAAGTCGATGTACTGCTCACCGGCCGGGGACAGCCCCGACACCCTGACATCACTGGAGACCGGAATCTGCACAGACGATTTCACGTTCACGACGGCGTTCACGCCGTCCGGGGTGATGTCGAGGCGTTCGACCTTGCCCACGGGGACGCCGCGCAGCGTCACGTCCTGGTTCGGCAGCAGGCCCGCGGATTCCGGAAGTTCCACGGTGACTCGGTAGCTCGAGGCGAACGGGTTCACCCGCAGCGCGCCGAGCAGCAGGTAGGCCGTGGCCACGACGAGCGTGAGGATCAGGGCGGCCGCAGACAACCATGCCTTGCGGCGGTGTCCGGCGCGCACCACTCCCACGATGCCGTCGGCGACGGTGCCGATCACTGTGGTGCCTCAGCCGGCAGGGGAGCGGGCGGCGGTCCCGCCGGGCTCTGCGCGGGTGGCGTTTCGGCTGGCGGAGTTTCGGCTGGCGCCGGACCGGGCGGGGGCGCCTCGGCGTTGGGGGCCACGATGATCTGGCCCGGCTCTGTCGGGCTGGGGATCACGGGCACCTGCGGAACTCCCGGACCCCTGCCCACGACCCGCTCCTGCAGGCGCCACAGCGTGTACTTGAAGGAGCCGACCAGCTGCTCCCAGTTGTAGCGCTTGGGGCCGTGCAGTCCGGGATCCCCGGCGAACCCGATGTCCGGGATGGACCCCAGGATCAGCCGGTCGATGCTGGCCCGAGTCGCCAGCGAGTTGCCGGCGGTGGCCTTGATCAGTGGCGGCATCAGCCGGTTGAGCGAGTACAGCGTCGCGTCGGGGGCCAGCACCAGATCGTTCCAGGCGCCGGCGATCTGGTTGGCGTCGGCGATCATGCTGCGCCCGCTGGTGTCGGTGCCCGCGACCGACGGGAACTTCTTCAGCTGATCTCCGGTGTCGCCGAGCGTCCTGACCAGATCCGCGATGCCCGTGGTGTTCTCGGCCAGGGTCCGGGTGGCCGGACCGGCCTGGTTCATCAACTCGCCGAGGGTGTCGTTCTTCGCCTCGATCTGCGCCACCAGTTGACTGGTCTCGGTCATCGCGGTCTCGATGTCACCGGACCGGGCGTTGAGCTTGCCCAGCGTCCGGTTGGTCTTGTCGATCAGCGCACCGAACGCGTGGCCCTGATCGCCGGTCGCCTTGCCCAGGCCGTTGATGATGTTGGTGAAGTTGCGTACGGCCCCACCGTTGACCAGGATCGCGGCCGAGCCGAGCACGGACTCGACCGTGGCCGCCGAGGTCGTGGAGTCCAGGTCGATGGTGTCGCCGTCGGTCAGCAGTGGTGCGTTCGGGTCGACGGTGGCCGGTGGCCGCACCGACACGAAGACGTCGCCCAAGGGGGTGGCCGACCGCAGTTCGGCCGTGGTGCCGTGGGGCAGGCGCACGCCGTCCATGATGCGCAGCGTGGCCACCGCGGTGTAGTTGGTGGCGACCATCGACTCCATCTGGCCCACATCGGCGCCCGCGAGTTTGACCTTGGCGTCCTCGGGGAGGTTGAGCGCGTTGGAGAACACCGCGGTGATGGTGTACCCGCCGGAACCCACACCGGGGGCGGGCAGCGGCAACGAACCCAGGCCCTCCGTCGCGCATGCCGATGCGCTCAGGCATGCGGCCATGGCAAGCGGCAGAACGAGTCTGGCTCGTCGGTTGCCCCGGGTCATCATTTCTGTCCCATCGCCGCGAGGCCATCCAGCACGTAGGCCAGCCCGAAGTCGGGGCCGAAGTCCTGCAGAGTTCCGGTGCTGCAACCGAGTTGGCGCAGGCCCATCATGTTGCAGACCTCCTTGATGGTCTGGGTGTCGAACAGCACCTTGTCCACCAGGACGTGCGCACGCGCCGCGCCGTTTTTCTGGTCGATGACGTTGTAGAGGTTGTCCAGCGTCATCGGCGCGAGGTCGAGGAACTCGGCCAGATCCCGCTTGTGGTCGACCGTCGTGGTCAGCGCGGTGTCGCTGTTGGAGATGATCTGCTTCACGGTGTCGCGATGCTTGTCGAGCACCTCGCTGACCTGCTTGATGACGTCGTCGATCTTGCGGCCCGTGGTTCCGGTACCCAGGTTCTCGTCAGCCAGAATCTGGCTCAGAGCCCGCACCGTGGAACCGAATTCGCGCAGTGTGCCGTCGTTGTCGGCGGCTGCCTGCATCAGCGAACTGACGTTGCGGATGATCGTGGTCAACTGGTCGCGCGTGACGTCACCGCGTTCACTGCTCAGGCGCAGCGCATTCGACAGTTCGCCGAGGGCGTCCTTCATCATCTGACCGTTGCCGTCGGCGATCGCGGCACTCGCGTTGACCACATCCGCCAGGGGGCCGTTGCCCTTGCCGTCGCCGCGCAGTGACCCGGCCATCTTGTCCAAAACGTCGAGCACCCGGGCGAATTCGATCGGTGTCCTGGTTCGGTTGAGCCCGATGGTGGCCTTGTTCGCCAACTTCGGCCCGCCCGTGTAGGCCGGAGTCAGTTCGATCTGCCGGTCGGTGAGGATCGAGTTCGAGATCGTGACGGCCTGCACGTCGGCGGGCACCGAGACGTCATTGTCCACGGTGAACTCGACCTCGACGTAGCTGCCCTTGGGCGTGATCCTGGTGACCTGACCCACCGGCATGCCCAGCACCGCGACGGTGTTGCCCTCGTAGAGTCCCGCGGCGCTGTCGAACTGCGCGGTCACCGAGATGGCGTTCAGCCTGTTCTGCACGAACATCCCGCCGGCCGCGAGGACGACCACGGTCAAGGCGACCACGGTCGTGACCACGGCGACGAGTCTGCTTCTACCCCTGGTCATTTGCAGTCCTTGTAGTACGGGATCATGCCGAACTGCTCGGCCCGTCCACTGATCGCGCACATCCACGAGTCCACCAGCAGGCCGCCGGGGGCGTGGAGGTCCGCGGCATTGCCGGTGCCGGTGGTGTTGGTGATGCCGCGCAGCGCGACGGGCCCGGACTGCAGGATGCTGCGCAGAAGGTCGTCGTGCTGGCTGAGCATGTCGGTCAGCTCGCGGATGTTCTGCAGCAGGGCCTCCAACTCGGGGCGATCGTCGATCACGATGCCGCTCAACGTCTCCACGAGATTGGTCAGGCCCGCCATCATCGACCGGAAAGAGTCACGGCGCGAGACGAACTCGCCGACCAGGCTGTTGCCCTGGTTCACCAGATTGCCCAGCGTCGACTGCTGCCTGCGCAGCGTGTTGGTCACCATCTCGGTGGTCTGCAGCAGCGAGCCGAGTTGGTCGCGGCGCTGCGCGACGATGGTCGACAGGGTGTGGGTGTTCTGCATGGCCTGCGGCACGATCGCGGGCAACGCGTCCATCTGCTTGCCCAGAATGCCCAGGGTCTCGGCGAACTTGTCGGAGTCGACCTGCTCGAAGGTGGTCGTGACGTCGGACAGCGCCTCCTGCAGGTCGTACGGCACCTCGGTGTGGTCGAGGTCGAAGGTGTCGTCCGGCAGTGTTCCCGGGCCCGCGGGATGCAGGGACAGGTACCGGGAACCCAGGATCGTGGTGATCTTGATCGTGGCGCGGGAGTTCTGCCCGAACGTGATGTCCCCGCGGACCTTGAGGGCCGCCTCGACGTGGTCACCCGCGAGTTTCATGTCGGTCACCTCGCCGACGGGGATGCCGGCGATCATGACCGGGTTGCCCGGACGCAGCGCCGCGGCCTGCAGGAAACGCGCGGTGTAGTGCCGATAGCCGACGTCGGCGACCTTGATCGCGAGCAGTGTGCCGATCAGGGCCGCGACCACCGCCACCGCGATGAAGCCGAGCCAGGTCCGGTTCCAGCTCTCCACCGGTCGCTGCCATACGCGCGGCTTTGTCTTCTGCTCAGCCATTCTCGGTGATCCTGCATCTCGGGGTGTATCGGGCCTTGCCACCCGGGGTCGCGGCGTCGACGATGATCGGCACGACGTCGTTGAGACCGGGGAAGAACCCGGTGAGGTTGAGGTCGCAGATGTAGGCGTTGATGTAGGCGCCCTCTCCCGTGACCCGGGCGAATCCCTTGAGCAGCAGTGGCAGGTTCGCGCCGGTGTAGGCCAACTGCGGTTCGATGCTGACCAGGTGCTGCGCGAAACCGGGTTCCCTCGTCACGAGTTCTCGCAGCGGCGGGTACACCTCGTCGGAGATCGCCGACAGCTGCCGCACGACCGACGAGATCGACCCCATCGAGGCCACCAATTCGGGTCGGCGGGCCTCGAATGTGCTGACCATGGACCGGGTTTCACCGATCACCTGGTCAAGCGTGTCGTTGTGCTGCGCCAGATTGCCGACCACGGAGTTGAGGTCGGTGATGACCTGGCCGAGTTCCTCGTCGCGGCCCGCGAACGAGTCCGTGAGTTTCGAGGTCTGGTCGACCAACGAGGCGATCGACGCGTTGTCGCCCTGCAGCGACTCGATCACTCCCTTGGTGAGGTTGTCGGCGTCGCGCGGGTTGAGCACCGAGAACAGCGGTTCGTAGCCGTTGAGCAGCGTTCCCACGTCGAACGACGGATCGGTGCGCTCCAGGGGGATCACGCTTCCCGGCGGCAGTGGGCCGGGTTCGCCGAGCTTGCCCAGGGACAGGCCGAGATAACGCTGCCCGACGATGTTCTGGTAGATCACCGAGGCCACGGTGGTGCCGAGGACCTGCTGATCGCTCTGCACCACGAACGACACCTTGGCCACGTCGCCCTGCAACTCGATCTTCTCGACGCGTCCGACGCGCACACCGGCCATGCGGACGTCGTCACCCTCGCGCAGGCCGAACACGTCCGAGATGACCGCGGCGTACGGCACGGTGTGCCCCGCGACGTCGCGGCGCAGGGTCACATAGACCAGCCAGGTCAGAGTCAGTGCCACGACCATGAACAGCGACAGTCCGACGAGTGCTCCGCGGTACCTCATCGCGAACCTCCTTCGCCTGCTTGGCTGCCCAGCGTGACGGTGGTTCCGCGCGCCACCGGGCCGAGCAGCAGTTGGGTGGCCGAGTTCACGGGCTGACCGGTGACGGCGCCGAGCGCAAGACGCTCCTGTTCACTGCCGACCGGGCCGACGTTGCCGCCGAATGATGCGCTCTCGGCGGAGAATCCCGGCGGTGCCGCGGGTGCCGCGGGAGCGGCCGGTGCTGCCGGCGGCGGGCTGCCCGGCTTGGGTGCCACCGGGGCCGGCGGCGACAAGGGCACCGGCGGGGGCTGGGTGGGGATCAGCGCGGGATTCGCCGTACCCGGAACCGGCGGCGACGGGTTCATGCCCGGCGGTAGCGGTGGGTTGGGGTCGGCCAGGCTCGGATTCGGGTTGATGTACGGCGGTCCGACCGCGACCAGATTTCCGTTTGCGCCCAGGACCGTTCCCGGCGGCGGTGCGAGGTCCTTGGGCGGCTGATAGTTCTGCGGCAGCACCACGTCGGGAAGCTGCGGTCGGACGGGGACCAGCGGGGCCGTGAAACAGCTGGGGCCCTTCAGTTCTCCGTACCGCGGGCAGTCGGCCCTGGTGTAGGCGTACGACGGCGTGAACGACACGTTGACCCTCATGTTGCCGATGCCGAGTTCGGGAACGTACACCTCGTTGAAGTACTTGTCGGCCAGCCCGTTGAGCTTGACGAAGGCGGGCAGGAAGTGATGCGCGATCTCCGCGATGGAGCCCACGGCCGGGGTCAATTCGCCGGTGATCTTCACGAGCCGATCGGAGTGGTTGCTCAGCGCGGTGTGGGTGGTGCCCGTGGTGTGCAGGCCGCCGTTGATCAGCGCGGTCAGTTCCGCCTGCTGTTCGACCACGGTCCGCATGGGCTGCACGGCCTGATGCAGGGCGTCCACGAGTTCGGGTGCGGTGTGCTGCAGTCCGCGGGCCGCGTCGGTCAGGGCCGAGACCGTGGTGGGTCCGGGTTCGGTAGCGACAATGGAGTCGAGTTCGTCGACCAGTCGGTTCAGTTGTGCGCCGGACGTCAGCAGTTCGCCGCGGCGACCCTCGGTGGCGGCGTTGATCGCGGCGAGAAGGCCGATGGTCTTGTCCTCGCGGCCACGTCCGGTGGCGGCGAGGATGTCGCGCAGCTTGCTGATCGTGGTCTGGAACAGCACCGTCGGCAGTTCGGTGTCCTCGGGGATCTGCGCGCCGGCCTGAATCGCCGGTGCGGCACCGCGGTCCACCAGTTGGACCGACGAGACCGCGAAGACGTTGCTGGGGACCACGCGTGCCGTGACGGTCTCCGGGATCGATCCGGCGTACTCGGGCTTGAGGTCGATGTCGACATAGTTCGGATTGCCGTGTGCGGCAGGCGTTACGGAGTTCACCATGCCGACCAGGACGCCGTGGTACTTGACGTCGGAGCGCTGCGGCAGTCCGTCGCCGACGTTGACCAGCGCGGCGACGACGCGGACGTGGGGGTCCAGGCGTCCGGTGGCCTTCACCACGAGCGTCACCGACACCACGGTCGCTACGAGGAGCACCGCGAGACCGCACAGCAGCAGGTGGCGTTCCGCGACGCCCCGGCCGTCGGGTTCCCAGGAGTTGGACGTCATCTAACCGCCAAACCTCGCTCCCGCATCGACCGACCACAACGCCATGGTCAGCAGCATGTTGACGATGATCACGACGGTGATGCTGGCCCGCATCGCGTGCCCCGCGGCCACGCCGACACCCTCGGGCCCGCCCGCGGCGTAGAAGCCGTAGTAGCACTGGATCGTCGAGGCGATCCACACGAAGATGATGGCCTTGCACAGCGAGTAGACGATGTCCTGACCGGACAGCATCAAGGTGAAGTAGTGCAGGTAGGACCCCGTCGCGCCGCCGCTGATCAACCGCACCACCAGTTGGGTGGTCAGGTAGCTGACGGCAAGGCACGCCACGTACAGCGGGATCACCGCGACCACCGACGCCATCAGCCTCGTGGTCACGAGATAGGGGATGGGCCGGATCGCGACGGCGTCGAGGGCGTCGATCTCCTCGGCGATGCGCATCGATCCCAGTTGCGCGGTGAACCTGCATCCGGCCTGTGTGGCGAAGGCCAGCGACGCCGCGATGGGCGCCAGTTCCCGCGTGTTGACCAGTGAGGAGATGATGCCGGTCGCGGGGCCGAGGCCGAGCAGGTCCAGGAAGTTGTAGCCCTCGATGCCGACCAGCGCACCGACGGTGATGCCCAGGACCACCGCCACGCCCGCGGTGCCGCCGCCGACCACCAACGACCCGTTGCCCCAGGCGATGTCGGACAGCAGTCGGACGAACTCCTTGCGGTAGTGGCGCAGCGAGACGGGGATGGCGGCGATCGCGCGGACGAAGAACACCAGCATGTGGCCGAGGCGGATGATCGGAACGGTGGCCCGCCGGTAGAGCCGAATCCACGGTGAGAGGAGTTTGGGGGTGTAACTGGACGCCGTCATGTCACAGCCCCACTCGCGGGAACAGCATGATGTACAGCTGGCTGATCGCGACGTTGACGATCATCAGGATGAGGATGGACTCGACGACCGCGGCGTTCACGGAGTTGGCGACGCCCGTCGGGCCACCGACCGTGGACAGCCCCTTCTGACAGGACACCACCGCCACGATCGCGCCGAAGATCACGGCCTTGATCAGTGCCACGACCATGTCGCCGGTGGTCGCGAACGACGCGAAGGTCGCCACGAAACTGCCGGGCGCGCCGTTCTGGAAGTAGACGTTGAACAGGTAGCTGGCCAGGAAGCCGACGAAGCACACGACGCCCGTCAGCGCGACGCCGATCATCACGGCCGCGGCGAAGCGCGGCACCACCAGGCGCCGGATCACCGAGACACCCATGACCTCCATGGCGTCGGTCTCCTCGCGCATCTTCCGAGAGCCGAGGTCTGCGGTGATGGCTGACCCGACGGCAGCGGCCATCAGGATCGCCGCCGTCAACGATGCGGCCTGCCGGATCACCGCGAGTCCACTGGCCGCCCCGGCGAGTGAGGTGGCTCCGACCTGACCGGCAAGAAGAGCGAACTGGATGGAGAGCGTGACGCCGATCGGCAGTGCCACCAGCACTGTCGGGACCACGGCCGTGCCGGCCATGAACGCGCCCTGCTTGATGAACTCCCGCCATTGGAAGCGGCCGGTCACCAGGTCGATGAAGAGGTACTGCAGGGTGCGCAGACCGAGGACGAACTGATCGCCGACAGTGGCCAGCGAGGCCAGCGGATGTCGCCGGACGTAACCGGCGCCCCAGTCCTCGATCTCGCGGATGCCCGACTGCGGGGCACCGCTTGGAGTCGCCTTCTCAACCGGCGCAGCCAAATGATCCTCCCCATTCCCCGGATCGACACCTCATCCGAGCCAGGCTTCTGACTACCGGTGTTACCAACTTGGACACCGTAGCGGCGGGCAGCGGCCGTGTCACCGATTTCGTCAGAATTCCCGTAAACATGATGCGCCGCGATCCGATGGCGCATGGCCGCAGCAAAACCGCACGTAAGACGGGTTATGGGCCGTCGAACCGGGAACAGCCAGGGAGCTTCACCGGTGCGTCAGAATTGTCACGAACGTTAACTTAGCTAGGGGAAATGATTCTGGCGGCCGTGGGGCTGATCGCCCCATTCGGCGCCCGTGGCGGCGACTGGCGTCGGCCGTAGCGTGATGATGTCACGTCATCGGTGTCGTTGTGCGCGTTCCGGCGGAGTAACGCTGTGCAGGGTGAAAGACGACCACCTAGTGTGAACCAGGTGTTGAGCATCGTGCGTACCGCGGCGGTCGCGGCAGTGGCCGCGGGCGCGCTGGCCCTGCCCGCAACGGCAGCTGCGGATCCGGCCGCCCCGCCCACCATTCCCAACGTCAACTCGTTCCCGCCGGTGAGTCCGGTCGAGTACTCGGTGCTGGGCGACCGCTACTACGCGTTCGGCACTCCTGACGGCCTGATCTGTGCGTTCGACCGCATCAACGGCTCCTACGGCTGCAGCGGGCCCATCCCGGCCGCGCCGGGTGGGGCCAACGTGGTCAGTGCCGGCCCAGCGGGCGCCCCGGCGTTCACGTCGTCGGACCGGCCGATCTTCGGGGCCTTCGGCGACGTCAAGCAGCTTCCTCCGAACACCCGCATGAGCTTCCGGACCGTCAGCTGCACCAACGACGGCGCCGCCACCACGATCTGCGTCAACTCCCAGGACCAGACCGGATTTGTGCTGAGCCCCGCGGGCAGCTTCCTGCTCGAGGTCAACCCGCTGCTCTACCGCCCCGAGGGAACCAACCCGTACGCCAACTGACGCTAGAAGCCCGACCCGTGCACCTCGTGGCCGGGCTTCTCCGCGACCAGGCCGCGGTAGGCCTGCTCGACCGTCGACCCGTGGTTGATCACGCCGTCGACCTCACGCGCGATCGGCATGTTCAGGCCGTACTGCTCGGCGAACTCCATGATCACGCTGGCGGCCTTGACGCCCTCGGCGACCTGGTTCATGGCCGCGATGATCTCGTCGATCGACTTGCCCTGGCCGAGTTGCTCGCCGACGTGGCGGTTGCGGCTGCGCTGTGAGGTGCAGGTGACGATGAGGTCGCCCATGCCCGCCAGGCCCGCGAAGGTGTCGCGGTGACCGCCCGCGGCCTCACCCATCTTGGCCATCTCGCTCACCGCGCGGGCCATCACCATGGCGCGGGTGTTCTCGCCGATACCCAGCGAATACCCCATGCCGACCGCGATGGCGTACACGTTCTTCAACGCGCCCGCCATCTCGACGCCGATCACGTCGTCGGTGGTGTAGGTGCGAAAACGCTTGGTGCGGAACAGGTTCGCCAGGTTGGCGGCCAGGCTCTGGTCCGGCATGGCCAGCACGGCCGCGGCCGCGTAACCCTCGGCGACCTCACGGGCGATGTTGGGCCCGGCCAGAATCCCGGCGGGGTGGCCCGGCAGCACCTCGTTCACGATCTGGCTCATCCGCATGTTGGTGCCCTGCTCGAGACCCTTGACCAGGGACACCACCGGCACCCACGGGCGCAGTTCCTTGGCGAGTTCGGACAGCACCGCGCGGAAGCCGTGCGAGGGCACGCCCATCACGATCACGTCCGCGCAGTGGGCCGCCTCGGAGAAATCGTTGGTGGCCCGAAGCGATTCCGGCAGTATGACCGCGTCGCCGAGGTACTGGCTGTTGCGGTGATGGGAGTTGATGTCCTTGGCTGTCTGCTCCGATCGCACCCACTGCAGCGTGGGCACTCGACGGGCGCAGATGGCTGCCACGGTGGTTCCCCACGACCCGCCGCCCAGCACGACAACCTTGGGTTCGCGTTGCGCTGAAGACATGGCGATCAGCGTATTGGTCAGGACGGGGGTTGACCGGCAGATCAGCCGAACTCGTGTGTCGCGCTGGTCATCCCTTCCTGGTCGGTTGCATGTCGCAGTTCAACGCCACCGTGACGTCGTTCATGGACCCCGTCATCTGTGCGGCCTCCCGCACGTCGGTCACCTCGCAGTCGGACCATTTCTCGCGGTCGCCGGTTGTTGAGGCCACGCTGGGGCTGAAGCCGTCGTCCTCAAGCACCTTCTTGGCTGCACCCCACGACAACCCGTCCACATCGGGCAACGCCTTGGAGGCCTCGGCGAGGCCGGTGCCCGCCAGGAGCAGCAGTGTGCCCGCCGCCGTCATCGCGCCCACGGCCCGTCTTCTTCTACGGGACCCTGCAGTTCTGTCCATACTGAAGTCACCTCGATCGGCTCGGTCGTAGTTGATGACCAGCATGGCGATCGGGCCCGGCAGGACGCTGCGCTGCGGCTGGGAATCTGCTGTCGGCGGGTCAGGCCGACAGCGCGCTGCGGTGAGGAGCGCGACCGAAGATCATCGACTCCTCGATGCGGTCGAAACGGTGGTCGATCGCATCGGCGAAGAAGTTCTGCCGGACGACCCACGGCCGCTTGGTGCTGGATTTGGGCAGCGCGTGCGGGGAGCGCAATACGTAGTTGGCCTTGAGGTCCCAGGCGAACTTCTCCTGCAGTGGTTCGTCGCCGCGGTGCGGATAGGCGTGGGTGTACCCGTGGGAGGTCATGTACTCCAACAGTTTTGCGACCTGCTGCGCGGTCATGTCGGCGCGCAGGGTCCACGAGGCGTTGGTGTAGCCGATGCACCAGGCCAGGTTGGGGATGCCCTCGAGCATGTGCGCCTTGTAGGCGAACAGTTCCGCAGGCTTGATCTCGGTGCCGTCAACGACGATTGTGACGCCGCCGAGGGCCTGCAACTGCAGGCCGGTCGCGGTCACGATGATGTCGGCGGGCAGGTGCTGCCCAGATTTCAGCCAGATTCCGGTGGCGTCGAACCGGTCGACGCGGTCGGTCACCATTTCGACGCGACCGGCCGAGATCGCCTCGAACAGGTCGGCGTCGGCGTCCAGGCACGCGCGCTGATCCCAGGGGTCGTACGTCGGCTTGAAGTGCACGTCGATGGGATAGCCCGAGGGCAGGTTCGTGAGCGCCTGGCGCCGGAAGAACCCCTTCATCATGGTGGGGAACTTCTGGCACAGCATGTAGGTGACCCACTCGACGGTGGAGAAGTACCAGCGCGCGAGGGAATGGGACACCCTGCGGGGCAGGTATTTCCGCAACACGTCGAACAGTGGGTGCACGCGCGGTCCCGGCGCGATGTAAGTCGGTGAGCGCTGCAGCATCGTCACCTTCTCGGCGGTGCGGGACAGTGCGGGCACCAGCGTCACCGCAGTGGCGCCACTGCCGATCACGACGACGCGCTTGCCCGCGTAGTCGAGGTCCTCGGGCCAGTGCTGCGGGTTGACGATCGGGCCCTCGAACGTCTCGCTGCCCGCGAAGTCGGGGGAGTGCGGTTCGTCGTAGTTGTAGTAGCCGCTGCCGAAGAACACGAAGCGGGCCCGGTACACCTTCTCGGCCCCGCCCTCGTCCGCGCGCAGCGTCCAGGTGTCGGTGTCCGAGTCCCATTCGGCGGTGTGGACGCGGTTACCGAACCGGATGTGGCGGTCGATTCCGTGCTTGCGCGCGGTGTCGGTGAGGTACTCGCGGATGTGGTCGCCGTCGGCGATGCCCTCGCGCCGGGTCCACGGTTCGTATGGCAGGCTCAGGCCGAAGATCGAACTGTCCGACCGCACCCCGGGGTAGCGGAACAGGTCCCACGTCCCGCCGATGCGCTCGCGGCGTTCGAGGATCGCGTAGGACATCCCCGGGTTGCGTTCGGAGATGCGGTAGGCCGCTCCGATTCCGGAGATGCCCGCGCCCACGATGAGGACATCGAACTCCTCTGCGCGGTCGCCGGTGTCCGTGGTGGGGTCGTGCTCGATCGCCGTCATACCTGCCCTATCGCGATGTGGGGTTCGTCACTTCCCAAGATAGGCACCAACCCACCGGTTGGGCCAGTAGCCCTACCGGTAGTTGACGAACTGCAACGCGACGTCAAGGTCGGAGCCCTTCAGCAGGGAGATCACGGCCTGCAGGTCGTCGCGCTTCTTGGAGCTCACCCGGATCTCGTCGCCCTGGATCTGCGCCTTGACGCCTTTGGGGCCTTCGTCACGGATGATCTTGGTGATCTTCTTGGCGTTCTCGCTGTCGATGCCCTGCTTGAGGGTGCCGGTGAGCCGGTAGGTCTTGCCGCTGGCCTGCGGATCGCCGGCGTCGAAGGCCTTCATCGAGATGTCGCGGCGGACCAGTTTCTCCTTGAACACGTCGACCGCGGCCTTGAGGCGCTCCTCGGTCGAGCTGACCAGTTCGATGGACTCCTCACCCTTCCAGGCGATGGTGGTGTCGGTACCGCGGAAGTCGAACCGGGTGGACAGCTCCTTGGCCGCCTGGTTGAGCGCGTTGTCGACCTCCTGGCGGTCGACCTTGCTCACGACGTCGAACGATGAATCCGCCATTGGATTCCATCCCCTCTGCTCGGTGGTGGCTGTGTGGTGCCGTTTTCGTATTCAGTACATCCTCGTTGTACCCTGCTACTCGCACCAAACGCGGGGCTGGTTCCCCGAGCGAGGCGCGAGACCCGGCAGGTTGCCCGAGCGGCCAATGGGAGCGGACTGTAAATCCGTCGGCTAACGCCTACACAGGTTCGAATCCTGTACCTGCCACACTGATCAGGCCCCCTCTTCGAGGGGGCCTGATTGCGTTGAGACCGCACTCACGGCGGTGATTTCGGCGACACAGCGCCCTCAGAGCGGTGTCAATCAGACGCGAAATTCACGCTAACGCAATCGGTGATCGTGAGCGGACCCTTAAAGTCGCTGCTAATCGACGCCGAACCCGGCGACGACACCCTGATCGTCGCCTTGATGACGGGGGCGCCGACCCGACCGGAGTGCTGCCAGTGATCCCCGACAACGTCAAGAGGGCCGTGCGCCTGGCCGGTATGCGCCCGATGCCGCGCTGGCCGGCCCGGTCGCCCATCGATCTGCGGGGAAAACGCATCCTGCTGACCGGAGCATCGTCGGGCATCGGTGCGGTCGCCGCAGGCAAGTTGGCCGCCGAGGGCGCCACCATGATCGTGGTGGCACGGCGGGAGGACGTGCTGGACGACCTCGTCCGAGAGATCACCGACACCGGCGGCGACGCCCTTGCGATCCGTGCCGACCTCGCCGACCTCGACCAGGTCGACGCGCTCGTTGATCAGGTTGGCTCCGTAGACATCCTGATCAACAACGCCGCTCGATCCATCCGACGGCCGCTGATCGAGTCACTGGAACGCTGGCACGACGTCGAACGGGTCACCGCGCTGAACTACTTCGCGCCACTGCGACTCATCCGAGGGTTTGCGCCCGGCATGCTCGAACGCGGCGACGGGCACATCATCAACGTCGCCACATGGCGCGTGCTGCCGGAGTCGTCGCCAATGTTCGCCGCTTACAACGCATCCAAGGCGGCACTGAGCGCAGTGAGCCGTGTCATCGACACCGAGTGGGGCCGCTCCGGAGTGCACTCCACGACGGTGTACTACCCGCTGGTGGCCACACCAATGATCGCCCCCACTCGCGCCTACGACGGCCTCGTCGCACTCACCTCCGACGAAGCCGCTGACTGGATGGTGACCGCCGCCAAGACCCGACCGATCCGCATCGCACCCAGGAAGGCCCTTGCGCTCCGTGCCCTCGACGTCGTCGCGCCCCGCATGCTCAACAGCATCTTGGAGCGTGAGACCAACCGCTTGAACGCCAGGATGCCTCAGTCCACCCAATCAGAGAGCAGGCGACCTTGATCATCAAGACTGTGACCACCCGCGCCGTACTGGTCGTGTCGCTGCTGCTGACCGCGTGCCACGGCTTCGGACCGACCGCTGCCGCCGCGCCGTACCCGACCGGTCCGGTGACGATGACGGCGGGTGCGAACCCGGGCAGCGGGTTCGACCTGACGATCCGCTCGGTTGTCGACGCACTGCAGGCGGAGCACCTCGTCGATGTGCCGCTGCCGGTGCAGAACCGACCCGGTGCCAGCGGCGCCGATTTCCTCGCCACGATGGTCGAGGAATACAACGGTGCTGACAATCAGGTCTCGGTCACGTCGCTGTCCATGATGGCCAATCAGCTCAGCGGCAACTCCCGGTACGGATACCAAGACGTCACGATGATCGCCCGACTGATGACCGAGTACTACGTCGTCGTCACTCGACCCGACTCCCCGTTCACAAACCTCACCGATCTGCTGGCCGCGATCAAAGCCGACCCGGCCAGCGTCGCCGTTGGTGCCGCGCGCGACGACGAGGCACCCTTCGATCTGTTGGTCTCCGCTGCGGGCGGTCACCCCGCCACGGTGCACTACGTGACCCAGCAGGGGGGTGGCGATCAGATCGCCGCACTGGCGAACGGTGAGATCGAGGTTGCCATCGGTGGGGTGAGCGAGTTCGTCGACCAAGTGACGTCCGGCGACCTCAAGGCCCTCGGAGTGCTGGCCGAGGATCCCCTGCCCGGCCTCGACGTTCCCACCGCCCGGCAGCAGGGCCTCGATGTGACCCTCTCGAACTGGCGCGGACTGTACGGTCCGCCGAACATGCCGCAGTACGCCGTGGACTTCTGGCAGCAGGCACTCGCGAAGATGGTGGAGACGCCCACCTGGAAGCAGACCGCCGAGCGCAGTCACTTCACGACGACGTTCATGGTCGGTGACGAGTTTCAGGCGTTCCTCGCCGACACCCAGGCCGACGTCAGAGCCGCTCTCGAAGCGTCGTGACCACGGCGAAGACAGTGTCGGGCCGCAGGCCCGAGAACCTGCTCCTGGGAGCGGGTTTGACCACTCTCGCCTTCTTCTGCGTGGCCCTGGTCGGCGCACTGGCGAAGGTGACCGGCCAGTACACCTCGACCGGGGTTCTGCTCCTGTTCCAGAACTTCGTCGGACTGCTGTTCCTGATCCCGGTCGCGGTGCGAGGTGGATGGTCATTCGTACGAACTGACCGCTTCGGTCTACACGTACTGCGCGCCGGCGCGGGAACCGCCTGCTGGTACTGCCTCTTCTTCGCCATCACCGTGATACCGCTGGCCAACGCCACTCTGCTGACGTACAGCGCACCACTGTGGATGCCGCTCATCGCATGGATGGTGTCGCGGCAACGGATTTCGGCCTTGACGCTGATCGGTGCGGGCGTCGGTTTCATCGGGGTGATGTTCGTGCTTCAACCCCAGGGGAAGAGTTTCGGCGCCGGTGAGTTGTCCGCGTTGGCGGGTGCCGTGCTGCTTGCGGTCGCGATGATGTCGGTGCGCTGGCTCGGGGCCACCGAGCCGATGGCCAGGTTGTTGTTCTATTACTTCCTGTTGTCCACCGTCATGGCACTGCCGATTGCGGTCGTGGACTGGCAGCCCTTCCCCAAGGAAACGTGGATGTGGTTGGGCGCGTTGGGTTTCGCGCAGGTGCTGTCGCAGGCGTTGATCGTGCTGGCGTACCGTTACGCTCCAGCGGAGAAGGTCGGCCCGTTCATCTACTCGGTGATCGTGTTCACCGCTGTGATCGACTGGGTCGTCTGGCGCCATTCGCCGACGCTGTTGACCTATGCGGGCATGGTGTTGGTGATCGGCGGCGGACTGATCGCGATCCGGGCCAAATCCACTGCGCGCGAACCGGAGACGGTTGTCGAAGCTGACCCGTAGTCTCTCGCGCCGAGACTGTGGCGATTGCGAGAAATCCCGCAGGAATTCGCAGTCTCGGGCCGTCCTCAGCGCGGTCTCGCTGGGAGGGCGTGCGGCGGCGTCTCTCGGGTCCGAAATTTGTCGGACCCTGCTGGGAGACTGTGGTCATGTCCTCGATGACGGGTCCCGGCTTGGTTGCTGAGCAACCGGGCGAGCTGCGGACTGACCGTCTGATGAGGTTGTACGACGAACTGTCCGAGTTGGCGGGGCAGCGCAACGCGATCGATGGCCGAATCGTCGAGATCGCGGCGCGGATGGACGGGTTGTGGGGCCACACCGGGTGTCGGTCGCTGGCAGGGTTGTTGGCCTGGCGGCTGGGTGCGTCGGCGGAGCACGCGAAGTCCATCGCGGCGATCGCCGAGCGGATTGAGGAGTTCCCGCGCTGTGTGGGTGCGCTGCGCGAGGGGCAGTTGTCACTCGATCAGGTCGGGGTGATCGCGCGACGCGCCGGCGAGGGTTCCGATGAGCACTACAGGGCGTTCGCCACCCACGCCTCGGTCAGCCAGCTCAAGAAGGCGATCAAGCTGGAGCCGCGCCCAGAGCCGGAACCCAAGCCGGTGCCGCAGGCATCGGTGTCCAAGAGTGTGGGTGAGGACACCGTCACGTGGCGCATCACGCTCCCGGCGATCGAGTCGGCGAAGTTCGAGGCCGGACTGACCTCGCACCATGAAGCCATGATCGGTGAGTGGAAGCGTGATCACAACGCTGATGAATCCGACACTGGGCACAATCGTGATGAGTTGCGTCGTCCACCGTTTCCGACGTTGTCAGACGGTTTCATGCGGTTGGTGGAGGCAGGTTGGGATGCCGAGGCCACCGCGCGCCCGCAGGGGCATCGCACCACGGTGGTGCTGCACGTCGATGTCGAGGAGAAGCTGGCCAATCTGCATCTGGGGCCGGCTCTGTCGGATGCCGACCGCCGGTACCTGGCCTGTGATGCCACCTGCGAGGTCTGGTTTGAACGTGACGGGCAGGTCATCGGGTCGGGGCGCACCACGCGCACGATCAGCCGGCGGTTGCGCCGCGCCCTGGAGCATCGCCACCCCACGTGCGCTGTGCCGGGGTGCGGGGCTACGAGGGGTTTGCATGCCCATCACATCCAGCATTGGGAGGACGGCGGAGAAACCGAGTTGGAGAACTTGGTGCTGCTGTGTCCGTATCACCATCGGATGCACCACAAGGGTGAGATCACTGTCCTGGGCCCGGCCAGTCGGCTCAAAGTTCTCGACTGCGACGGGCAACTGCTGCAGGACGGGTCGTTGGCGCGGCGACCGCATGGACCCCCGCCGCAGGTGCGGCCTTACCCCGGGACCTCCGGGGAGCGCTGCGACTGGTGGTGGTACACGGCGTACGAACCTCCATCGCAGGACAAGATGCGGGACGCGATCGTCACCGTCCAACCCAAGGACGAGTACCTGTAGCTGGTGCGTCGAGACCGCGCTGGGGCCGGCGTACTTACGTAATGCCCGACCCAGTGCGGTGCCAGCGGAAGCGCGGTGTGTCAGCGGGAAGCTTGCTTGCGCATGGTGACGGCGCCGACGACGGCTGCGGCCACGCAGGCCAGCGCGGTGAGCGCCGCGAACCACGGGAACACCGTGGCCAGGGTCCAGCGCGTGGCGGCCCATCCGGCGATGATCGTCGGGACGGCCATCGCGCTGTAGGCCAGCACGTAGAACGCCGACATCGTCTCGCCGCGCTGATCGGTCGGCACCACCTTCGACAGGTGACGCAGCGAACCGCCGAAGCCCAGACCGAACGTCGCACCGAGCAGGGCCGCGGCGACGAAGACCAGCTGCCAGGACTGCAGCACCAGCACCGGGATGGTCACCAGAAGTGCGACGGCCATGCCGATGTCACCGAAGATCGCGGCCAGGTGCGCGGGCACTCGGGTCGCGGCCATCTGGGCGAGCGCGGCCGCGAAGGCAGTGGTGCCCACGACCCCGCCCGCGAACAGCAGGTTGTCGATGTGTGCCTGATGGGCGGCCAGTGACGGATACAGCGACAGCAGCACGCCCAGCACCGACCACGACGCCATCGCGCCCAGCGCGGCGAACCAGAAGTCCTGCCTGATCTCCGGTGCCACAGCGGGTTTGGAGATCCGGATCGGGCCCGCCGCCCGCGACGTGTGCGTCTCCCGCAGCGCCAGCACGCCCGCCCCCACGACGGCGCACACCACCGCGACCGCCGCGTACGGCGTGCGCAGGGGATGGGGTGCGTACTGGGCAAGCCCGGCCGACACGACGATGGCCACCGTCATGCCGATGTTGAAGGCAACGCCGCTGAGCTGTCCGGAGCGCATGCCGTGATCGGGTCGCAGATCAAGCAGTGCCGCGGCGGCGGCCACGACGATCGAGCCCACCGCGGCGCCGTGGATGGCGCGGGCGATCAGCAGCAGCACGATGTTCTGCGCCAGCAGGAACAGCACGAGGCCGACGATCAACGCGACGAGCGCCCCCAGCAGCACGGGCTTGCGGCCCACGACGTCGGAGATCCGTCCCGACACCAGCACGGCGGCCAGTGCGGCGAACGCATAGACGCCGAACACGATGGTGGTGGCCAGCGGCGAGAGATGCCACGTCGTCTCGTAGATGCCGTACAGCGGGGCCGGCATGCCGGACACCCCCAGCGCGACGCCGCTCAGGACGAGCAGCAGGGCATAGGCCCAGCGCTGATCCTGACTCCCGGTGGTGGCATCCGCCGAGGCCGACGACATGGGCTCTCCTGTCGGGTTTGATGAACATCGAACCCGTCAGAGCCTACGCGTGGTTTGATGGGCATCAAACTCAGTTTTCGCGTGATGAGGGGCACAGCACATGGGGGAGACCAACCATCCGGTGGGTGCGTTGCATCAGGTTTTGGCCGCACTGCAGGATCCCGTTCGGTTGGAGATGGTCCGCCGACTGCGCAATGCGGGTGAGGCCGTGAAGTGCGCCGCGCTGTACGACAACATCAACAAGTCGACCGCCACGCATCACTTCAAGATCCTGCGCGAGGCCGGACTCATCGAGCGCTCGGTCGTCGACGGCCTGACGTTTCAGCGGTTGCGTGACACTGAGGTCGACGCCGCGCTGCCAGGGCTTCTGGAAGCCGTTGTGGGAAGCGCCAACCGGGAGGTCAGCGCACGTTGACACCGCACTGAGGGCGGAGAGTTCGCCGCGGAAATCCCGCCCTCAGTGCGGGCTCAACGGAACATCAGGATCTGCGGCCGACCAACAGGTAGGCCGCGGGCGCGATGCCGGAGGTGCTCAGCGTTCCGAGGGCCCCGACCCACACCCACTTCGGTCCGTTGACGTGCGCGGCATCCCGGCCAGCGAGGTCACGCAGCGCCCAGGCCCGCAGTCCCGCATCGACGGCCGCCACCGCGACAATCGCCACCTTGGCCTTGGGGGAGAGCTCACTCCAGCGCTTCTTGGGCATCGCAGCCATCGCCTACCTTTCGTATCGAACTGACGCCCGTCACTGTATCGACCCCGCACCCACGCCCATCTGCTGATATCTTCACTTCGCTCAGCGGTCGGTGTGACCGAGATCATCTTCGGGGAGGCAATCTTGGTCAGCGGCGGATTTCGACGTGCGTGCGTACCGGCCTTCGTCGGCAGCGTCGCCCTGACCACTGCGCTCGGGGTCGGCGCCGTCGCGACGACGGCCCCGCCGGCGCCGGTGTCGCGGGGTGTCGACCTCACTGCGCTCATCACCCACGGCAGCGCCACCAACTGGAACGCCGACGGCATCGACAAGTTCTACGGCCTGGACTGGTACGCCAAATATGTCCCGGAGGGCGGGGACAGGGTGGTGTCGAAGTTCTCGCTGTTCCCCTACAACGTCAACCCCGACAACCTCAAAGCCGCGCTGCGCAACAACGTCGGTGACGCTGAACCGGACCTGGTGCTGACGTCCGGACGCGGTTCGGGAGCGGCGACCGTCACGATGCTCCTGCTGCTGGGCAGCGGCAATCAGGAAGACCGGGACCTGGTGCTCAACACCCGCTGGATCCTGGACAACAACGTCAACCGGCCCAATGGCGGCTACGGGTCGCGCTACATCCCGTTCACCATCCTCGGGGTGTACCCGTGGCCGACGCCCACCGACGAGGGCGTCGACATCGTCGACGTCGGCTACGAATACGCCTGGAACTCGAGCGCCCCCGCCTATGTGACGAACGTGGTGGCGCTGCTCAACTCGATCATCGCCTACGCCTACCGGTACAAATCGCAGGCGTTCACGGGCCTGCCCGAGGATCCGGAACATCCCGGCGCCAAGGACCCCATCACCGGAGAACCCGTCCTGGAGAAGGGTTACCACTACATCGTCGAGGTCGACGGCACCGTGACGAAGGTGCCACTGGACTCGAAGGGCAACACCAACACCGCCTATGTCACCTATCGGGCCAACGGTCTGCCGATGCTGCAACCGCTGCGCGACTGGGGCGGAAAGCTCGGCAATATGGTCGCCGACTTCCTGCAACCCGCGCTCAAGGTCATCGTCGACGCGTCCTACCCCGACAACGACCCGGTGGCCAACCCGGACCGCTACATCACGGCCAGCCTCTTCACCCCGCCGGACGTGGCGGTCAAGGCGCTCAAGAAGCTGCCGGACGCCATCCGTGAGGGCTTCGACAACCTGAAGAAGGACCTCGGCATCACCCCGTCGCCGACGACCTCGAACCTCCCCTCTGAGCCGAAAACCGATGACGAAGGCCAGGTTTCGGGGCTGAGTGACACCGGGGAGACCGCGGCGGAGTTGAAGGCGCGGTGGAAGTCCACTCTGGGCCCACGCAACCGGATCACCACCCGAAACGCCGCCGCCGCCAACGCCGCCGCCAACGACAACGCCGCGGACGGCGCGGCCGACCGTGCGCCGCGAACCAGCAGGATCGCCGACCGGGTCGCGAAGGTGCTGTCGCGCAAGGGTTCCCAGAACACTGAGGCTGGCGGCGGGGCGGCGAGCCCGTCCGAGGGCAGCGCATCGCAGACCGGCGGTGACGAGTCATGAAACGCCGGGCCGTGGTCGTCGCCGCGGCAACGGTGGGACTTGTGGTCGTCGGATTGATTCTGTCGAGTTGCGCCACCCAGGTGGGGCCGGGGCAGACGGCGGTCAAGGTGGACGACTACCTGCTGATTCCCACCGACCCCAAGGTCGAGGGGTGCATCGACCCGGAGACCTCGGAGTTCAACCCGCCGGGCGGCTTCGACGCCTACCGCTATCCGTCGCGGCAGATCAGCTGGGACGCGACGGGTGGTCCTGATTCGGAGGCGGAGGCCACCACGGTCGTCTCCAACGCGACGGCCCCGGCCGAACTCCGTGTGCCGGTGGTCATCACGTTCGACCTCACCACCGACTGCGCCATGCTGATGGACTTCCATCGTGACTTCGGCACCAAGTACCAGGGCTGGCTGGACGACGACGGTCTGGTCACCACCGGATGGGTGAACCTGCTGCGGTACGCGATCGGCCAACCCGCCGAGCAGGTGCTGATCAGCGTGGCTCAGAAGTACACCTGGCGCGAGATCTGGAACGACGAGAGGGTGCGCATCGAGTTCCAGAACGCGCTGCGTGACGCTCTCCCCAGCGCATCGAAGGCCCGTACGGACGGGCGCGAGTTCTTCACCAACTTCCAGGTGACGGTGATGAAGCCGGACCCCTTGGACACCGGTCTCAAGGAGGCGATCATCGCCGAGCAGAAGGCGATCGCCGACGCCAGGGCGGCCGAGGCCAAGGGCGTTGCCGACGCCAACGCGGCGAAGGCCAAGGCGGAGGCCGAGAAGTCGGCCGCGCAGGCTCAGACCGAACTCGCCCGGCAGAAGGCGCTGCAGAAGCAGGCGGAGATCGCCGGCTACCCGAGCGCCGAGGACTATCTCAGGGCCCAGGCCATCGAGGCCGGTCAGAATCCGTACCAGCCGACGTACGTGGTGCCGCAGGGCGGTTAAGCATCCGCAACCGGGGCAGCCAGTAGGGCACCCCACGGGCGTACTCGGTGAAGGCGGCGCCGTACATGCGCCGGTAGCGGGCCTCCTTGAACCGGGGCGCGGCAACGCAGTACGCGGTGAACACGACGGCCACGGCAAGCTGATCCGGCGTCCACGTCGGCACGGTCCACAGTGTCAACGCGAACGCGACGTAGATCGGTTGGCGCGTCAGCCGGAACAAACCGTGCTCGGGCATCGGTGGATAGCGCGCCGCGCGATGGCGCCACAGCGCCACCCAACCCAGGCTCCCCGTCTGCAGGCCCAGGCCCGCGTCGGCCATGGCCTTCCCGAGCAGCAGCCACGCGCACGCATACAGCGCCGTCATCGCCACCAGCACCACACCGCCGGCGCGCCACCACACCACACCGGTGGGCGACCACAGCGCGAACAGCGCCAGGATCTGCACCGATGCGATCACGACGAACGTGGTCGAGGACAACGTCGGCCCGGTGCCCGACGGCGCCAACCGGGCCAGCACCGCGCGGCCTCGGCCGGTCAGCAGCAACGAGTGGGCCACCGGGAACTGCGCCAGCAGCGCAGCGTTGACCAGCCAGTTCCACGGCGGTGACACCGACCCCAGGCTGCGGCTCATGCCGAAGTACATCGCGATCACCATGGCCGCGACGCCTGCGCCGAAGCACGCATGGCACACCACGCCGTATGCGAGCGCAACCATGGCGCGCGTTCGATCGCCGTGCGACTCCACCGTCTCTGACCCCCCAGCCCGGACGTGGGTTCCCCCTTGGCCAAGTGTCGTCCCGGACGGGGGCATCCGCAATGGCACACGACGTACCGTGGAGGAATGGACGTGCGACGCCATGTGCCGATGTTGCGGCTGTCGTTCTGGCGAATGGCGCTCGGCGCCAACCGGATCAACCGCGGTGGTCAGGTCGGTGATGGGCGTGAGGCCGCGGTCGCGGAGTACGTCGAGAGACACGCTCGCGCCGGTGACGTCGACGACGTGCTCGCCACCATCGACGAATTCGCTTACCACCAGTCGTTTCTGGTCAATGTCGGCGACGAGAAGGGGCTGCTGCTCGATGCGGCCGTGCGGCGGGCCGACCCTCGACTGGCGCTCGAGTTGGGCACCTACTGCGGCTACGGCGCGTTGCGGATCGCGCGGGCCGCACCGAACGCGGTGGTGTACTCGGTGGAACTGTCGGCCGCCAACGCCGAGATCGCCCGTCGGATCTGGGCGCACGCCGGGGTCGACGCGAGGATGCACTGTGTGGTCGGGTCGATCGGTGACGGCGGGTCCACCCTCGGCGCGCTGGCCGCGAGCCCGCCCTTCGGCCCGGGCGCGCTCGACTTCGTGTTCATCGACCACGACAAGAGCGCCTACCTCGATGACCTGCACAGCATCGTCGACCACGGGTGGCTGCACCCGGGATCGATCGTCGTGGCCGACAACGTCCGCATTCCCGGCGCCCCGAAGTACCGCGCCTATATGCGCAGGCAGCAGGGCCACAGCTGGGACACCACCGAGCACAGGACTCACGTGGAGTACCAGAGCATGCTGCCCGACCTGGTGCTGGAGTCGCAGTATCTCGGCTAGGGGCCTACACGGACAGGAGGTGGCCTTCGTTCGCCGGCACGGTGCCGTCGAGCAGCGCGGTGTAGGTGGCCTCGATGGCCGCGGGCCCGGTGCCGCGGACCACGGTGAGCCACGGGTTCTCGGCTCGCGTGACCGGTTCGATGAAGGCGGCCCACGAGGCCGCGACGCGCTGCTGCAGACCCGCTGGGCCCCAGTCGGCGATGCGCTTCTCGATCTGAGACGGGGCGAAGAAGAGCGTCGGGGCGGGCCCGGGGAGCGGTTCGGTGCCGCCGGCAGGAGCGTCCCAATGGGTGGCACCGACCGCGCAGCTGTACTTCAGGCGGTCGGCGAGGCGCTCATGCACCGCGGCCCGCACCGCGGAACTGCCGCTGAAGTCGATGTACACCGAGGGCGCCTCGGGCAGTGCCGTGGCCACCTCGCCGTAGGTCAGCGCGTGGTCGTAGCAGCCCAGTGAGGTGACGAAGTCCAGGTTGCCCGGCGACGTCAGGCCGATGACGCGAACCCCGACGGCCGAATCCCTGCGCTGCGCAAGGCAGAACGCGGCGCCGTAAGCGGTCTTGCTTGAGGCGCTGGACAACACCACGGTCCGAGCGCCGAAGAAATCGCTGTCGGCGAAGAAGTCGTCGAGCAGGAACCCCGTACCGAATTGCCCGCGCAGCAGTGCCTGTTGCGCCTCGCCGTCGGCTGAGTAGCCGGGGTCGGCGCTGCAGCGCACGTACCGGTTGTAGAACGGGGGCAGTTCGCGACGATGCGGAGAGCTTTCGGAAAAGCCGCCGGGGCCGACGTCGGTCGGGGCCAACACGACCTCGTCCGCGATCGGCCAGTACCCGTAGAACCGCTCGCCGGGTTCGACTCCGCCGCAGTGGGATTCGACGACGTCGGCGAATCCCCAGACCGGGACGCAGCCCGTGGTGGGATCGCCGGTCGGGTAGAAAGCCCAGTAGTTCAGCGCATCGCCCATCGCCGCATAGGTGATGTTGTTGGACGTCAGCGCGAACGCGTCGACGTGCAGGCGGACCTGACCGTCCTCAAGTGACGCGGAAGGTGTTTCGGCCCAGCGTGTCTCGCGGATGGCGTTGCGCTGGACTTCGAATCGTTTGGTCACTGAGGCCTCACAGTTGCGAGTGGATGAAGGACAGGACGTCGTCGGCGGCCGCGAAACCGCCGAGGTGGCTCTCGTCGGGCATGAGAAGAAGTTCGACATCGGGCAGATGGTTCGATGCGGCCGCAGCGTCGTCGAGCGAGACGATCGAGTGAAACCGGCCTTCGGCCCTTGGCGGATCACAACGCGGAACGCCGGGCGGGTACCGCCACGGATTGCTGACCGCCATGTATTCGACTCCTTCGTCGCTACGGTCAGATCCTCGCACCTCGAGCAACCGCGGGCTGTGGCATGTATCACAATCGGCGTAGCCTGGAGGGGTCTCTGCGAGGAAGGGAGGGGCGATGAAGGGTGCGTTTCACGACCCCGTCGATCACGCCCGAACCACCCAACCGCATGCCGGTGAGTCGTTCATCGACACTCTGTGGCTGCCCGGCCTGCTGCTCATCGGCCTGGGGACCGCGCTGATCGCGGGCACGATCGCCGCGACGGCGTACGGCAACCGCGAGTTGACGCTGATCCTGGCGCTGATCGCCGGGGCCCTCGTCACCGCGGGGGCGGGTTTGGTCACCTTGGAGCATCAGCGAGTCAAGCGCGTCGAGCGGCGGTGGATGGCTGAGCATCCGACCGCCGACCCCGTGTCGCACGTGCGCGCCGCGTAACGCGGACTCCGAGGAACCCGCCGGCCGCCCGCCGACGGGCGGGTGAATGCCGCTTCGCTTCGTGGGCAGCGCGCGGGCCCGGCCGCTCCGAGCCGGATCGTTTCAGCAAGGCAATGAGTTGCTTAGTCACCCTCATCAACCTGCGCAAACACGTTAGTTGGGCTTACATTCAGCAATGCGGGTGTCAGTGTGGTCTACGGCACAAAATGTCCTACACTGTGTTCCACGCCATAACGGAAGGGATCGCAATGGTCGGACTCAACGACGGCCCACTGGGTCAGTCGAAGAAGGTGGTTCCGCACGCCGCTGGGGGATCCATCAGCGGAGTCCGGGTCCTGATGGGGATTCTTCTGTTCTTCATCGGCATCGCTGCGGTCACGGGTGTGGCCATGGCAGTGTCCAGTGGTCAGCCCGCCCTGGCGATCGCCATCGGTCTGATCGCCGGAGCCTTCTTCTGCCGCGTCGGCTGTTGACCCGCTACTGCAGAGACTGCAGGATCTCCGGCGTCGCCGGATCGGTGATGTCGTCGAACTCGTGGTGCTTGCCGACGTAGGCCGCCACCATCGGGCACACCGCCACGATCCGTTTCCCGTCGGCGCGCGTCGCCGCCAGCGCTTCCCCAATCAGGACCGTCGCCAGTCCGCGCCCGCCGAACGCCTCGTCGACCTCGGTGTGGAAGAACACCCGCTGACCGTCGCGCTCGGCGAACTGCGCGAGTCCGACGTCCTGGCCCTCCACGCCGACGAGATAGCGGTCGGCTTCCTTCGTGACGGTGACGGGGGCTCCGGTCTTGTCCACCAGGGTCATGGCGAGTCCTTTCGGATTGTGGGAGTGCGAGGTCGAAGTCGGGTGCCGGGCAGGGGTGGTGCGGGAATTCGGGCCAGCGGGCCGGTGTAGCCCTCGACGCGGCCGAATCGGTCGGACTCGGCCTGCCACTGGGCGCGATACTCGACGATCTCGTCGTGGGTGCGGCCGACGAAGTTCCACCACATGAGCAGATCCTCGGTGAACGGTTCGCCGCCGAGCAGCACCGCGCGGACCGGTTCGTCGCCGACGGTGGCCAGCGTCAGGACCTGCTGGCCCGGGCCCTGATACGCCAGTTCGCGGGGCCGCACGCGGGCGCCGGCAACCTCGCACGTGCCGCTGTCGACGATGACGCCGTGCTCGAAGTCCGGGTCGACGCGCAACTGCACGCTGGACCCACTCGGCAGGTTGAGTTGGGCGCCCAGCAGCGCCGTGGCGGTCGGGACCGGCGAACGCGAGCCCGCCAGTTCGCCCAGGAACACACGGATCGTGGCGCCCTCGTGATCGACCGGAGGCGGGACATGATGATGGAAGTCGCGGGGGCCGTGCCGGGCCTGATCGGGCAGCGCCACCCACAGCTGAAGTCCGTGCAGGAACGTCGTGTTCGGTGTCGAAACCTCCGAATGGCAGATCCCCGCACCCGCAGTCATCAGGTTCAGTTCACCGGGGCGGACCATGGCATGCACGCCCGCGGAGTCCCGGTGCTCGATCTCACCGCTGAACAGCCAACTGACCGTCGACAGCCCCGTGTGTGGGTGCGGCGCGACGTCCATCCCCGGCCGTGACCGGACGTCCTCGGGGCCGTAGTGGTCAGCGAAGCACCAGGCGCCGATCAGGGAGCGTTGCCGCTGCGGCAGGGTGCGCTGCACCCGCATGGCCCGTGGCCCGCCCAGCGGTACATCGCGTGGCTGCAGAATCTCGACGGTGGCGGACGGAGTGGCTGCGCAATCGAATTCGACCGGCGCGGTCTCGAGATTGCTCACCTGACTCCTCACCTACGATCGAAATCGACACTACTCGCCGACGAAGGCCGAGGATGGACACCGAGCGCATCGAGCACATCCACATCGACAAGCAGTCGCCGACGGCCTACAAGGCCCTGGTCGGCGTCGCCAACACCGTGTCGACCGTGGCCAAGGAGGCGGGCCTGCCGCGCAGCCTGGTCGAGTTGGTCAATATCCGGGTGTCCCAGCTGAACGGCTGTGCGTCCTGTCTGGAGATCCATCACCGGCGCGCGAGCGCCGCCGGAGTCTCCGACAAGCAGTTGGCCACCGTGTCGGTGTGGCGCGACACCGAACTGTTCGACGAGCGTGAGCAGGCCGCGCTGCGACTCGCCGAGGTCACCACGACGCTGCCCGACCGCGACACTCTCGATCGCGAATACGCGCGCGCAGCAATGGCTTTGACTCCCGACGAGCTGTCCGCGGTGGTCTGGGTGGCCACCGCCATCAACGCGTTCAACCGGGTGTCGGTGATGAGCGGGCACGTCGTGCGGCCCGAAGAGTGACCGGCGGGGTCAGCGCGGCCCACGGATGCGCCGAAGGCTGCCTTTGGGCGGAAACAGGGCGGGCACGGGATCTCACGGGCACCTGAGCTGGGGCGCGAACCCCCGCAGCAGTCCCTGCACCCCCACCCGCCATCGCCGGTCGACAGACTCCTCGGAACCGCCGAGCCAGCGTCCGCCCTCCTGGACGGCCAGGCCCTGCGCGAGCGCCAGCAGGACGTGCGCGATGTCGACGGGATCGCCTCGCAGCGCGCCGGTCTCGACGCACCGGCGCACCTTGGCCAGCAGGACATCGCGCACCGTCGGCTGGCCGACGCCGAGATCGGCCGGGGTGGGGTCGAAGTCCTGGAGGGGGCGCGAGAACATCACCCGGGCCAGCGCCGGGTGGTCCAGGCAGAACCGGCGGAACACCGGGATCAGCTGCTCGAGATCGGTCAGCGGTGAGTCGGTCTCGGGCACCTGCGCCAGCGCCCGGCCCAGCCGCCGGAAGCCCTCGAAATACACGGCTTCGACCAGGCCGGCCTTGTCGGTGAACAGCTCATAGACCGCGGGCACCGACGTGCCGGCGCGCTCGGCGACGCGGCGTGTGGTGAAGCCGGACACGCCGTCGTGGCTGAGCACGTCGACCGCGGTCGCGAGGACCCGGTCCCGCAGCTGGGGTGTGCGCTGCTTGGGCCTGGCCATGGTCGCGGATCAGGCCAGCCCGAGTTCGGCCGCCATATTCTCGATTCCGGCGCGGATGCCGGCCAGTGCCGCTTCGCGGGCGCGCATCTTGCAGGCGTGGTGGGCCCGCTGGTTCAGGTTGGCGAACTCCCGCGCAACGGTCTCGGCGCGCTCCAGAACGGTTTCGGCGAGGACGATCTCGTCGATGTACCCCGCCGCCTGGGCCGACTCGCCGAAGAACACCTTGGCCAGGCCTGCGGACTGCTGGTACGCCGAGGGTGTCAGCCGCAGCTTCATGATCTCGAGTGCGGCATACGGCAGCACCATGCCGATGGCGACCTCGTTGGCCTGGATGTTGTAGCCCGGGGCGGCGATCCGGTGATCGCCGCTGCTCAACAAGAACGCGCCCATGGCGATCGCGTGCCCGGTGCAGGCCATCACGACGGGCGTGGGGAAGGACAGCAGGCGGTGCGAGAGTTCGAACCCGCCCTTGAGCATCGCGACTGCGGCCTCGGCGTCTCCGGACTGGAAGACCTTCAGGTCGAACCCGCCGCTGAGCACCTTGTCGTTGCCCGCGATCACGACGGCGCCGACGTCGTCGCGCTCGGCGTTGTCCAGGGCATCGTTGATCGCGGCCTGCATCGTGAGTCCCAGTGCGTTGACCTTGCCGTCGTCGAGGGTGATGACCGCAATGGAATCGTCGTGGCGATAGGTGACCGGACCGCTCATCAATGCTCCTCGAATCGGCCCCGCGCGCTTGTGCGGAGCGGTGGGACCGACGTTACGTAACATTGTTACGAAACGTCAAGAGGCCCTGGCCGCCTCCACTGTGGCAGTGGTTCCGAGGGTGGTCCCGACGTCCGGCACAGGCTGCGCCGGTGATTCGGGGTCGGCCCAGGTGACCCAGTGCGGCAGGCGCCGCCAGTACCGGTCGTCGGCCCGCAGATGGGTCTCGACGCTGCGGTGCACCTGCGCGCCGTCCGGGATCGTCCGGCGGCGCATGGACAGCCGCACCCCCGCGAGCAGACTCATCGCAGGGGTTCGACGATCGGAGGCCCTCGTATCGCACGGTGTCAGGACCGGCGGTGCGGCGTCACTGCGATGGGCGAGGCCGACGGCCCACGCGCCGGCCAGCACCCACTCCCGCGCGGCGCGGTTGCACTCCGAATCCGCCCCGCGGGCGCCCACCACGTCGGCGTGGGTTCCGCGGAACCACACCTCGTCGATGCGGGGTGAGCGAACCTCGATGCCAGCCCGGCGTTCGTCGATGGCCACGGCATGCCGGCCGCAGAGGACGTTGTCCAGGCCGGTGAACGGGGAATCCTGCTGTCCGGCAGGGGATTCGAGTCCGTCCCAGAGCCCCAGGAAATGCACCGGAACCGGGGGCCGCGCGCCGCGGCGTGCGCCGGCCCGTGCCAGACCAGCTGGTGATCGATGTCGAGCAGACGGACCAGCGCGGCGACGTTGCCGCCTGCGTCGCGGGCCGCGTCGTCGAAGCACATCGCGATGTGGACCATGGCGCCCACAGTCGTCGGGGCGGGTGTCGAAATCGCGCGTAGTCGGCTACCTGTTGCCGGTCAGCCGCCCATGAGCATGCGCCACTGGTCGAGGTTCGACGCGCGGTAGACGTAATTGCTGCGCTTGACCTCCTCCAGGGGTGCGCTCGGCTCGGCCGAGTACCAGTGCCCGGGGAACACTGTCGGGTCGCCGGGCAGGCCGGCCAACTGCTGCAGGCTGCGGAACATCTCGTCGACGTTGCCGCCGGGGAAGTCGGTGCGCCCGCAGCCGTCGAGGAACAGCGTGTCGCCGGCCACGAGACGGCCGTCGAGCAGGAAGCACTGGCTGCCCGGGGTGTGGCCGGGGGTGTGCAGGAGTTCGATCTCGATGGCGCCGACGCTGACCCTGTCACCGTGCTCGTGGGCGGTCAGATCGGAGAGTGGGATCTCGGTGATCCGCGAAACCCATTCCGCCTCATGGGTGTTGACGTGGATGGGCACGCTCTGCAATTCCATGAGCTCGGCCAGGCCCTTGAGGGTGAAACCCATCATGGTTCCGCCGACATGGTCGGGGTGGTGGTGGGTCACCAGCACGCCGGACAACTGCATGCCGTCGGCCTGTGCGATGTCGCGGAGGTCGCCCGCGGCGTAGGCGGGGTCGACCACGACGCAGTCCCCGGTCTCGCGGTCGCCGATCAGGTACGAGAAGTTGCGCATCTGGGTCGCGATCGGGTCACCCGCCGCGAAGTCGCGGCCGGAGAGCAGTTGCCGAAAGTAGAGGCGGTCGTCATTAGCCATGGGGTCATCATTGCAGGTCAAAAAACCGCACTTCATGGGGTGTTTGACTCCACAGCCGAAAAAGTCGCATCCACGATGCGGAATTTATAGGTTCACCCCATGCAGTTGACCCGGTTCACCGATCTCGGCCTGCGGGCGATGATGCTCCTGGCCGCGGGTGAGGCCGACGGCCGACGCGTCACCACCCGCACGATCGCGGGGGGTGCCGGCGCGTCCGAGCACCACATCGCCAAGGCGGTCTCGCGCCTTTCCGAGTTGGGCATGGTGAACGCGCGGCGCGGTCGCGTCGGGGGGCTGGAGCTGACCGAGGCGGGCCGCACCGCCTCCATCGGCTGGCTCGTGCGCCACCTCGAGGGCGACCGCGAAGTCATCGACTGCGCGGGCGAGCGGCCCTGCCCGCTGGTCGCGGGCTGCCGCCTGCGCCGCGCGCTGGCTGAGGCCAAGGAGGCCTTCTACCGCGAACTGGACCGCTACACCGTCACCGATCTCGCCGGCGGCTCCCGCCTGCCGGTTGTTCTGCAACTGTCCACAGAGAGGCACCACCCATGACCGTCACCGCCGGGGAATCGGCCGCAGTCCGCGACGAACTCGAACCCCACCACGCCGAAATCGTCAAGGCGACCCTGCCGCTCATCGGCGCGCACATCGACGAGATCACGAGTGAGTTCTATCGGCGCCTGTTCTCCAATCACCCTGAGCTGCTTCGGAATCTGTTCAACCGGGGCAACCAGGCTCAGGGCGCCCAGCAGCGGGCTCTGGCGGCTTCGATCGCGACGTTCGCGACCCACCTGGTGGATCCCGACCTGCCTCACCCCGCCGAACTGCTGTCGCGGATCGGACACAAGCATGCGTCGCTGGGGGTGACCGCCGAGCAGTACCCGGTGGTGCACGACAACCTGTTCGCGGCCATCGTGGCGGTCCTGGGCGAGGAGACCGTGACGGCCGAGGTGGCCGCCGCGTGGGACCGGGTGTACTGGCTGATGGCCGACACCCTGATCGCACTCGAGAGTGGCCTCTACGCGCAGGCTGGTGTGGCCGACGGCGACGTCTACCGGCGCGCCCGTGTGGTGGCGCGGGTCGCCGACCCCTCGGGCGCGGTGCTCATCACGGTCCGTCCCCTGTCTGGCGGCATCGACGCGTTCGCGCCCGGCCAGTACGTCTCGGTCGGCGTGACGATGGCTGACGGCGCGCGCCAACTGCGGCAGTACAGCCTGATCAACGCGCCGGCGCAGGGCGACCTGACGTTCGCGGTCCGACCCGTCGACGCCGTCGGCGATGCGCCCGCCGGCGAGGTGTCCACCTGGATCCGCGACAACGTGTGCGTCGGCGACCTGGTCGACGTCACGGTGCCCTTCGGCGATCTGCCCGTGCCGGGATCCGTCGACGCCCCGCTGGTCCTGATCTCGGCGGGCATCGGCATCACGCCGATGATCGGCATCCTCGAAGCGCTCGTCGCGCAGGGTTCGGACACCGCGGTGACCGTCCTGCACGCCGACCGCGGCGACGGGCAGCACGCGTTGCGGGAGCGCCAGAGTGAACTGGTCGCGCAACTGCCGGGGGCGACCCTCGACGTCTGGTACGAGGACGGCCTGACCGGCGGGCGCCCCGGCGTCCACGCGGGCCTGCTGAACCTGGCCGACGTGACCCGGGGAGTGCCCGACGGTGCCGAGATCTACCTCTGCGGCGGCAACGCGTTCGTGTCGAACGTGCGCACCCAACTGACCGATTCCGGGGTCGCGGGGCACCGTGTGCACTGCGAACTTTTCAGCCCGAATGACTGGCTGCTGGCCTGAAGTGGCGAAAAAGGCGCGTTTGACCTGCGGTTTGGTGTTGAAAAGCCGCAGACTGTACCCTCTTTAAGGCCCACCCGAGAGGCGTGGGTCTGAAGTAGGTACCGCCCCCTTAGCTCAGTCGGCAGAGCGTTTCCATGGTAAGGAAAAGGTCAACGGTTCGATTCCGTTAGGGGGCTCGGTGGACGCCGGGCGGGGCACCGGCCGCGTCGATCCGGGGCGGTGTAGCTCAGCTGGTTAGAGCGCACGACTCATAATCGTGAGGTCGGGGGATCGAGTCCCCCCACCGCTACAAGACATAAGCGCGCAGAACGCGAAGAAGAAGGACGACTGACGTGGCCTCCAGTACCGATGTCCGGCCCAAGATCACTTTGGCCTGCGAGGTGTGCAAGCACCGCAACTACATCACCAAGAAGAACCGCCGTAACGACCCTGACCGGTTGGAACTGAAGAAGTTCTGCCCGAACTGCGGCAAGCACCAGGCGCACCGCGAATCGCGCTGACCCGCTCTCGCGACGCCCGTGTTGCGCAGACGTTGGTCTGCCGAGGTTGACTAGGTAGGTTCTGGCCTGTGGCTCTGTCCGAGAAGATCGTCGGGATGCATTTCCGCTATCCCGACCACTACGAGGTCGAGCGCGAGAAGGTCCGTGAGCACGCGGTCGCGGTCAAGCACGACGACCCGTTCTTCTTCGACGACGATGCGGCCGTCGAAATGGGCTACACCGGACTGCCGGCGCCCCTGACGTTCATCAGCATCTTCGGCTACAAGGCGCAGATCGCCTTCTTCGACGACGCCTCCATCGGCATCAAGGACGCCAAGATCGTCCAGGTCGATCAGGAGCTGAAATTCCTCAAGCCCATCCAGGTGGGCGACAAGTTGTTCTGCGACGTTTACGTGCATGCCGTACGCAAAGCGCATGGCACCGACATCATCGTCACGAAGAACATCATCACCAACCAGGATGGCGAGTTAGTTCAGGAGTCCTACACCACGCTTGCGGGGCGTAGCGAAGAAGACGGAGAGAGTGGTTTCAGCGATGGCTCTGCGTGAGTTCAGTTCGGTCAAGGTGGGCGACGAGTTGCCTGAGAAGGTAATTCCGCTGACCCGGCAGGATCTCGTCAACTACGCGGGTGTGTCCGGTGACCTCAACCCCATCCACTGGGACGACGAGATCGCCCAGTTGGTCGGTTTGGACACCGCGATCGCCCACGGCATGCTGACCATGGGTCTCGGCGGTGGATACGTGACGACGTGGGTCGGCGACCCGGGCGCGGTCACCGAGTACAACGTCCGCTTCACCGCGGTGGTCCCCGTGCCGAACGACGGCAAGGGCGCCGAGATCGTCTTCAACGGCCGGGTCAAGTCGGTCGACGAGGATTCGAAGTCGGTCACCATCGCCATCAACGCGACGACCGGCGGCAAGAAGATCTTCGGCCGCGCCATCGCCACCGCCAAGCTGGCGTAGGCGAGGTCGGGCTTATGGCACTCAAGACAGACATCCGCGGACTGGTCCTCGAATACCCGGACTATTTCCTGGTGGGCCGCGAGAAGGTGCGCGAGTACGCGCGTGCGGTCAAGAACGACGATCCGTCCTTCCACGACGAGAAGGCCGCGGCCGAGTTGGGCTACGACACCCTGCTTGCCCCGCTGACCTTCGTTTCGACCATCGCACTGCTGGTTCAGCAGTACTTCTTCCGCACGATCGACCTGGGCATGGAGACCATGCAGATCGTCCAGGTTGACCAGCAGTTCCTCTACCACCGGCCGATCAAGGTGGGCGACAAGCTCAGCGCGGTCATGCACGTGCACTCGGTCGATGAGCGGTTCGGTGCGGACATCGTGGTGACCCGCAATGTGCTCACCGACGAGACCGGAGAGGTCGTCCTGGAGGCCTTCACCACGATGATGGGGCAGCAGGGCGACGGATCGGCCAAGGTCAAGTTCGACGTTGTCACCGGCCAGGTGACCCGGGTGGCGGATTAGGAACAGGCTGTAGCCCCGTTGTACACTCGGACCTCGGGGTTTCTCCCAGAACAAGCGCGCTGTCCGGCGGTTCGCAACTGACCGATCGGAGAGCGCGCGAGTTGTGTGGGCCTCAGCAGTAACCGACGAGTCGACTTCGGCTCAGAGGGGCGTAGCTCAATTGGCAGAGCAGCGGTCTCCAAAACCGCAGGTTGCAGGTTCAAGTCCTGTCGCCCCTGCTCAACTGAATACTGGCAATGTGGACACTGGAGACATGCGGACCAATCAGCCTGACGGGCTGCAGCAGGTGAAGCTAAGGAGCGTGCGGTGAGCGACGAGCGCGACAGTGCCGACGCCTTGGGCGACGGCACGGAGGACGACGGTCGCCGCGACGGCACCGACGCCGGCCGCGGTGCGGTTGTGGCGCCTGCGCGTCCCACCGGCAAGCGGTCACGGCGTGTTCTTGAGGCTCCCGCCGAGGACAGCGAGACCGGTGCCGACGCCGATGACGCCAAGGATGACGACAAGGCCGCGAAGGCGACCAAGTCCAAGGCCAAGGCGAAGGCGAAGGATAAGGACGGTTCCGGGGGCATCCTGGCACCGTTCAAGTTCGTTTGGACGTACCTCTCGCAGGTCGTCGCCGAACTGCGCAAGGTCATTTGGCCGAACCGCAAGCAGATGGTGACCTACACCTCCGTGGTGCTGGTGTTCCTGGCGTTCATGGTGACGCTGATCGGCCTGACCGACCTTGGGTTGGCCAAGCTGGTCCTGCTGGTGTTCGGCTGACCGAGATTTCACCTAGGAAGGACTGACAACCGTGACTAGCTTCGAGGGCGATACGCCCGCGGCTGAGTCTGGCGACGAAGTCGTCCAGGGCGCCGAGAGCGCCATTGGCGATGTCAGCGATGTCATTGTCGACGAGACGGTCACCGACGCGGAAGCCGACGCGACCGAGGCTGCGGAAGCCGCAGCCGAGGAGCCGGCCGAAGACGAAGATCCTGCAGTGGCGCTCAAGAAGGACCTGCGCACCAGGCCCGGCGACTGGTATGTCATCCACTCCTACGCGGGCTACGAGAACAAGGTGAAGGCCAACCTCGAGACCCGCGTGCAGAACCTCGATGTCGGCGACTACATCTTCCAGGTCGAGGTTCCGACCGAAGAGGTCACCGAGATCAAGAACGGCCAGCGCAAGCAGGTCAATCGCAAGGTGCTGCCCGGTTACATCCTGGTGCGGATGGACCTGACCGACGACTCGTGGTCAGCCGTGCGCAACACCCCCGGTGTGACGGGCTTCGTCGGCGCGACTTCGCGGCCCACCGCGCTCTCGCTCGACGACGTCGTGAAGTTCCTGCTGCCGCAGGGCGCGGCCAAGAAGGCCGCCAAGTCCACCGCGGGCGCGGCCAGCGCCGGTGCTTCGACCGAGGCCACGCTGGAACGCCCGGAGATCCTGGTCGACTTCGAGGTCGGCGAGTCGGTCACCGTCATGGACGGCCCGTTCGCGACGCTGCCCGCATCGATCAGCGAGGTCAACGCCGAGCAGCAGAAGCTCAAGGTGCTGGTGTCGATCTTCGGTCGCGAGACACCCGTCGAACTGACCTTCAACCAGGTCGCCAAGATTTAGCCGACTTTCTCGGCTAGTAAGTGGGCTCATTTGAGCCCTGAGGAAAAAGAAGGAACACCACACCCATGGCCCCGAAGAAAAAGGTCGCTGGGCTGATCAAGTTGCAGATCCAGGCCGGCCAGGCGAACCCCGCCCCGCCGGTTGGTCCCGCGCTCGGCCAGCACGGCGTCAACATCATGGAGTTCTGCAAGGCGTACAACGCCGCGACCGAGTCGCAGCGCGGAAACGTCATCCCCGTGGAGATCACCGTCTACGAGGATCGCAGCTTCACGTTCGCACTGAAGACCCCGCCCGCCGCCAAGCTGCTGCTCAAGGCCGCTGGTGTGCAGAAGGGTTCCGGTGAGCCCCACAAGACCAAGGTCGCCTCGGTCAGCTGGGATCAGGTGCGTGAGATCGCCGAGACCAAGAAGGAAGATCTCAACGCCAACGACATCGACGCCGCCGCCAAGATCATCGCCGGCACCGCCCGGTCGATGGGCATCACCGTCGAGTAAGCGACGCGGATCGACAGATCCGCACCCCCGTGGGAGGGCTGGCATCGGCCCGGAAACCACGACTCCAACGAAACTGATTGGAAATCCAATGAGCAAGAACAGCAAGGCATACCGCGAAGCCGCCGAGAAGGTGGACCGCACCAAGCTCTACACCCCGCTCGAGGCCGCGAAGCTGGCCAAGGAGACGTCGTCGCAGAAGCAGGACGCCACCGTCGAGGTCGCGATCCGGCTGGGTGTCGACCCCCGCAAGGCGGACCAGATGGTGCGCGGCACCGTCAACCTGCCCAACGGCACCGGCAAGACCGCCCGCGTAGTGGTGTTCGCGGTCGGTGACAAGGCCGAGGCCGCTGCGGCCGCCGGCGCCGACGTCGTGGGCAGCGACGACCTGATCGAGAAGATCCAGGGTGGCTGGGTCGACTTCGACGCGGCGATCGCGACGCCTGATCAGATGGCCAAGGTCGGCAAGATCGCCCGGGTGCTTGGTCCGCGTGGCCTGATGCCCAACCCCAAGACCGGAACCGTCACCCCGGACGTGGCCAAGGCCGTGACCGACATCAAGGGCGGCAAGATCAACTTCCGCGTCGACAAGCAGGCCAACCTGCACTTCGTCATCGGCAAGGCCTCTTTCGACGAGAACAAGCTGGCCGAGAACTACGGTGCGGCGCTCGACGAGATCCTGCGCGCCAAGCCGTCGTCGTCCAAGGGCCGGTACCTGAAGAAGATCACGGTCTCGACCACGACGGGCCCGGGCATCCCGGTTGACCCGGCCGTGACCCGGAACTTCACCGAAGCCTGATCTCACCAACAGACGTGGGCCCGCTGCACAGATTCTTCTGCAGCGGGCCCACGTCTGTTGTTGGAGCTCTGCTCATGCTGCTGAGTACGCCGATGACCGCCCACGCCGCACCCACGACGTCCACCGAAGCCGGACTGGTCGAGGTGCACACCGTCGTCCCCGACGCGATCGTCGATCTGCGCTACGCCACGGCCACCAACTTCGTCGGGATGGCACTGTATCCGCCGGACGCACGCTGTTTGGTGCACGACTCGATTGCGCCCGGGCTGCGTACGGCCGCCGCGGCGTTACGCGAGAGTGGCCGGCGGCTGGTCTTCTGGGACTGCTATCGGCCGCATGAGGTTCAGGTTCGGATGTTCGAGGCGGTGCCGGACCCCAACTGGGTCGCGCGGCCGGGGAACTACGCCCGCAGCCACACCGCCGGCCGTTCGGTCGACGTGACGGTGGCTGAGGCATCGGGGCGTCTGCTGGACATGGGCACCGACTTCGACGACTTCTCGCCGACCGCGCACGCCTACGCCACCGACGGCGTCAGCGCTGCACAGCAGGCCAACCGGGCGCTGCTGCGTGAGGCGATGGCCGGCGGCGGGCTGACGGTGTACTCCGGCGAGTGGTGGCACTTCGACGGACCCGGCGCCGGTGAACAGCGCCCACTGCTCAACGTCCCCCTGACCTGAGCCGGCCGGGGGACGTTGGCGCAGTTGCTATTTCGCCAGTGTGAACTGGTGAACGCTCGTGTGGCCGACCCGGAACAGGTTCACGCAGCCGTTGAGGTACTTGTCGTACCGGTCATAGACGACCTGGCCCTGCAGGGCGATCGCCTCCTCCTTGTGGGCCTCAAGCTGCTCGGCCCAGCCCTGAAGGGTCCGCACGTAGTGCGGGCCGATCTCGTGGGTGCGGGCGACGTCGAAGCCGGCCTTCGAGGCGTGGTCCTGGACCTTGTCGACCGACGGCAGGCGGCCACCGGGGAAGATCTCGGTCATGATGAACTTCGCGAACCGAGCCAACTCGAAGGTCATCGGCAGACCGAGTTCCTTGGCGCGCCGCATGTCGAACCCGGTGATGGTGTGCAGCAGCATCACGCCGTCGTCGGGCAGTGCGTCGTAGGCCGTGTTGAAGAAGTCGTCGTACCGCTCGAAACCGAAGTGCTCGAACGCGCCGATCGACACGATCCGATCGACCTTGTCGTCGAACTCCTCCCAGCCCTGCAGGCGGACCTCGACACTGCGTTCGGTCGGCACCTTCGCCAGCTTGTCGATGGCGTACTTGCGCTGCTCGCCGGACAACGTCAGTCCGATCACATTCACGTCGTACTTCTCGATGGCGCGCTGCATGCACGCGCCCCATCCGCAGCCGACGTCGAGCAGCGTCATCCCCGGCTCAAGTCCCAGCTTTCCCAGCGCGAGATCGAATTTCGCGATCTGGGCCTCGTCGCCGGTCATGTCGTCGCGTTCGAAGTAACCGCACGTGTAGCCCATCGTGGGCCCGAGGAACAGCTCGTAGAACTCGTTCGAGATGTCGTAGATGGACTGTAGTTCTTCGTACTTCGGCTTCAATTTGGACATCTGGTGCAGACTCCCACCACTAGTGATCTCGAACACACGCTACTGGATAACGGACACGACCCTACGCAGCGCGCCCAACGGAAGCGACTTCAGAGCTTCTTGAGGGTGAACTGGCAGACGTCGGTTGACCCGTTACGGAAGAGCTTGGCACATCCTGTGAGGTACTTCATGTATCGGTCGTAGACCACCTCGGACTGGACCGCGATGGCCTCCTCGCGGTGGCTCTCCAGCGCGGCGGCCCACAGGTCCAGGGTGCGCGCGTAGTGCGGTTGCAGCGACTGCACCCGTTCGACGTCGAAACCGCCCGCCGTGGCGTGCTCTTCGACCATATCGATCGACGGAAGACGTCCGCCCGGAAAGATCTCGGTGAGGATGAATTTGACGAATCGCGCCAGTTCGAAGGTCAGGGGAATGCCCAGGCTTTCCGCGTTCTTGGGATTGAACGCGGTGATGGTGTGCAGCAGCATCACGCCGTCGGCAGGCAACGCCTTGTAGGCCATGGTGAAGAAGTCGGCGTAGCGGTCATGTCCGAAGTGTTCGAACGCCCCGATCGACACGATCCGGTCCACCGGTTCGTCGAACTGCTCCCAGCCCTGCAGCAGCACCCGCTTGGACCGCTGGCTGGGGTTGGCGGCCAGTCGGGCCTCGACGTGGTCCCTCTGATTGCGGCTCAAGGTCAGGCCCACGACGTTGACGTCGTAGCGCTCCAGGGCGCGGATGAGCGTGGCCCCCCAGCCACAGCCGATGTCGAGCAGCGTCATCCCGGGCTCAAGACCGAGCTTTCCCAGCGAGAGGTCGATCTTGGCGAGCTGAGCCTCCTCGAGCGTCATGTCGTCGCGCTCGAAGTACGCGCAGCTGTAGGTCTGCGACGGGTCCAGGAACAGCCGGAAGAAGTCGTCTGACAGGTCGTAGTGCGCTTGGACGTCGTCGAAGTGCGGTTGGAGCGCTTTTGGCACAGGCGAGCTGCCTTCCAGGAATATTGGAAGAGGCGGGCACACTGTTCCCCCCGAAGGAACCTGATCCACCCCCAGGTATCTCCTCCATGGTTAAGGCGATCCGTGATCTCGGCAACGTGGGGTCACCCCATGTCAGAATTACGTCATTTATCCGACGCGTCAGTAATTCAGGCCCGTGCGTAGGAAAACGTGAGGTCAAGCTGGTCGACGACGGGGTCCCACAGCGCCTCGGGGAGGTCGTGTCCCATGCCGGGGAAAAGCACCAAACGGGCCTGGGAGATGTTGTTGGCCACCGCGCGGCCTCCCGCGGGCCGCATCAGGCGGTCGGCCAGACCGTGGATGACGACCGTGGGTGCGCTGATCTGGCGGTCGTAGTTCCGCAGGCTGCCGCTGCCCGTGATCGCGCCGAACTGCCGCGCGACCCCGACCGGATAGTGGCAGCGGTCGTAGGCCTCAGCCGCGTCGGCGCGGATGCGATCCTCCGGGGTCGGATAGGCGGGGCTGCCGATGATCTTGGTGACCCGGACGGCGTTGTCGAGGATGGCCTCGCGCGGCGCCCCGACGGGCGGGCCCTTGATGATCGCGAACAGAGCGCGCGGGTCGGGCGGAGGCAGGGCGGCCTGGTTGTTGCTGGAGAAGATCACGCCCAGCGACGTGGTCCGGTGCGCGTGCCGCGCCGCCACCACCTGGGCGATCATGCCGCCCATCGAGGCGCCGACGATGTGTGCGCGGTCGATGTCGAGGTGGTCGAGCACGGCCACCGCATCGTCGGCCATGTCCTCGAGTGTGTACACCGCGGGACTTCGCCGGCCGAGCACCGAGCGGACCATGCTGGGGTACTGCGATCCATCGATGCGCTGACCGTCGAGCTTGCTCGACAGACCCACGTCGCGGTTGTCGAACCGGATCACCCGCAGGCCGCGGGCGATGAGCTTCTCGCAGAAACCCTTGCGCCACAACAGGAGCTGTGCGCCCAGGCCCATGATCAGCAGGACCGCCGGGTCGCTCGGGTCGCCCATGTCCTCGTAGTGGATCTCGAGGTCGCCGGAGCGTGCGACACCGGTGCGCACCGCGGTCTCCATCAAGCCTCGACCTCGCTGTCGGAGTTCTGGTGCTCGCGGCTGACCTCCACCATGAAGTTGGCGAAGTAGCCCGAGAACTGTGGGTCGCTCATCATCTGCCATCGCGGTGCCAAGAGCTTCATGTAGCGCTCGACGTAGAGGAACTGCTTGCCGATCAGCACGAGTTCGCGGGGCAGCTTGACGTCGTAGGCCTCGGCCAGCGTCGACAACTGCCTGCCGATGTCGGCGTAGGACATATCCCCGAGTGTCTTCATGGTCAGCGGCTCGGCGAACGCCTGGAGATCCTTGGCGGCCTGCTTCTCCGGTTTCACGTTGCCCACCGCGCCGAGCAGCACCACGATCTTGCCCGCGGCCGCATGGTCCTTCTTGACCAGCAGCGTGTAGATGAGCTCACGCAGCAGCCAGCGGGTGCGCGGATCGATGCGGCCCATGATGCCGAAGTCCAGGAACACGATGCGGCCCTGCTCGTCGACCAGAAGGTTGCCCGCGTGCAGATCGCCGTGGAACAGGCCGTGCCGCAAACCGCCCTCGAACGTCGAGAACAGCAGGGCCTTCACCAAATCCGTGCCGTCGAACCCCTGCTTGCGGATCGCGGCCACATCATCGATGCGCACGCCGCGAACGCGCTCCATGGTCAGCACGCGCTGGGTGGTGAAGTCCCAGTGCACGTCGGGCACCTTGATGTTGCGGCCCAGCGACGACGAATGCAGATGGCTGACCCAGGCCTCCATCGACTGCGCCTCGATGCGGAAGTCGAGTTCCTCGGCGAGATTGTCGGAGAAGTCAGCCACGACGTCCTGCGCGGAGAGCCGTCGGCCGAGTTTGGCGATCTCCACGAGTTGCGCAAAGCGTTTGAGGATCTGCAGATCGGCGGCCACTCTTCGGCGAATGCCGGGGCGTTGGATCTTGACCACCACCTCCTCGCCGCTGTGCAGCGTCGCGAAGTGCACCTGCGCGATGGACGCCGAGGCGAACGGCTGCTCGTCGAAGTGCTTGAAGAGGTTCCTGGGCTCGTCGCCCAACTCCTCCTTGAAGAGCCGGTGCACCTCCTCGGTGTCGGCCGGCGGCACGGCGTCGAGCAGCGTGCGGAACTCGCGGGACAGCGGTTCGCCGAACGCACCCGGGCTCGAGGCGATGATCTGGCCGAACTTGACGTAGGTGGGGCCGAGGTCGGCAAAGGTCTGCGGGATCTCCTTGATGACCTTCGTCTGCCACGAGCCACGGGCAGGCAGTCTGGTGACGACGCGCGCGGTGGTGCGGGTGAGCTGCCAACCCGTCACGCCGATTCGGGCGGCCTCGACCGGCAACGGAACCCGGTCGAGTCTGGCCACCTCCCGGTGATTTTTGGTTGAACTCATTGTTGTAGTGTGCCAAACCCCGCATTTTGCCTTCAACGAGCGTGACGCGCGTCACTGACTCGACGGGTCAGCCCTCCGGCGCCACGGGCGCCTTGCCCCACGGGGTCAGCCATTCGGTGGGCTCCCAATCCTCGAGTCCGGCCAGCAGTTCATACAGGGTCGCGCCGTCGATGGATTCCCGGATGATGTCGGCGTGGCCGGCATGTCGAGCCAGCTCCTCGATCAGGTGGAACAACGCCCAGCGCACCGACCACGCGTCGAAATCCTTGGGGAACCAGGGGACATCCTTCGGGATCGGCACCGGGGCGCCGAGGTCGACGGTGTCGATCGCCCGCATGGTGTCGGCGTTGACGGCCTCGAACCGCTCCAGGATCTCGGCGAGCGTCTCGTCCTCGCGCATGACGAACTCGCTGGCGTAGTCGGCGGCCTGTTCTTCCTGCGAGCGCTGATCGGCCGGTGTCGCCTCGGGCGCGGCGGACACGCGCTCCATCCAGCCCCGCTGGCAGCTGGTGACGTGCTTGATCAGCGCGCCGATGGACAGCGCGCTGACCGTCGGGGTGGCGCGGGCCTGGTCGTCGGTGAGCCCGAACGCCACGGCGTGGAAGGCGTACTGCTGGGCGGCGATGTACTCCCTGAGGCCGGCGCGCTCGTCGGCGATGGGCGGGGGCATTGCGGGCATGTCAGTTCTCCTGGTTCGTGTGGGTGTGCGTGTAAAGGTCTCGGAGCAGGGCGATTTCGGCCCCGTGATGGATGACTTCGCGATTGATGTGCAACACCAGATCGAGCATCGGATGCTCGGCCCAGGGGCCCTCGGCCGGACCGATCGGGCGGCTGAGCGCCTCGTCATCGAGTGCCTTGACCCCGGCGATCCAGTCGGAGTACGCGGCATCCAGTTGGCGCAGTGCGGTGCCGGCGTCGGTGGCCCAGCTCCACGTGGCGTAGTCGGCGGGCGGACCACCGAAGTGGTGGTGAGCCCGCACCGCGAGCACGCCGACGATCACGTGCCCGAGTCGCCACGCGATGGTCGTGAACGGTGCGGGTTCGGGTTGCGGGTAGGTGAAGTCGATGGACCCGTCCGGGTGCACGGTCCAGGCCCCGGGTACGGGTTCCCAGAGGTACTCGTCGTCGGTGAGCCCATCCAGGCGGGGGCGCAACTGCTCCGTCCAGTGGTATTCGAGCTGGTAGACCAGCGCTTCGGTGAGGTTGTCGACTGCCATGACACCAACCCTCGCAGCATTTGCGGACAGTTTCTGTCCTAGAAGCGCGCATACTTTTTTCTATGTCGGAAACCACGGGCCGTGTGCTGCAGCTTCTCGGTCTGCTGCAGTCCCGGCGGGTGTGGACGGGCGCGGAACTGGCCGAGCGGCTGGGTGTCACGGGCCGCAGCGTGCGCCGTGACGTCGAACGGCTCCGCGAGCTGGGCTATCCCGTGCAGGCCAGCACCGGGCACGGCGGCGGGTACCAGTTGGGTGCGGGCGCGGCGCTGCCGCCGCTGCTGCTCGACGGCGACGAGGCCGTCGCGATGGCCGTCTGCCTGCGCTTGGCAGCCGGCGGGAGCGTCGCAGGCATCGGGGAGTCCGCGCTGCGCGCACTGTCCAAGCTGGACCAGGTGATGCCGTCGCGGCTGCGGTCACAGGTGGCCGCGGTGCACGACAACACCGTGACGCTGACCAGCAGTGTCGACACCACCGTCGATCCCGAGACGCTGATGACCCTGGCCCGCGCCAGCCGCGACCACGAGCACGTGGACCTCCGGTACACGGCTCTGGCCGGGGAGGTCACGCAACGCCGACTCGAGCCGTACCAGCTGGTGACCACGGGCCGGCGCTTGTACCTGCTGGCCTACGACCGCGACCGGCAGGACTGGCGCACCCTGCAGCTGGACCGGATGGGTGACGTCACCGCGCGCGGTACGACGTTCGCCCCGCGCGAGGCGCCCGACGCCGCGACCCACGTCAGCCGGGCGATCAGCAGTTCGTCCTACCGATACGTGGCCCGCGTGCGTTACCACTGTCCGGCAGAGGTTGTGGCACAGCACTTCTCACCGTCGTCGGTAACTGTGGAGGCCGACGGGACGAACTCCTGCATCGTCACCACCGGCGCCGACGATCCCGAACGTATGGTGCTGTGGCTGGCCCTGGTGGGCGAGCATTTCGAGATCCTGGAACCGCCCGAAGTGGCCGCCGCGGCGCGGACGGTGGCCCAGCGCCTGGCGCGGGTCGCGACCTGAGGGTCGCTGGGGATCACTGGGGACTTCGTGCCAGCCAGACCATCGCGGCGACCACCAGGGCCTGGGTGCCGACGTCGAGGGTGGGCTGGATGACCGGCGCGAAGTTCGGAGCGTGGTTGACCGGGATGTCCTGTGCGACACGGCCGCTGTCGCTGGCCGCCCGGAACTTCGCGGCGTCGGCGCCGCCGAACCCCCAGTAGGTGTAGGGCACGCCCAGCGCCGACGGAATCTCGCTGAAGTCCTCGCTGCCGGTGCCCTGCGGCATCTGCCAGCAGCTGTCCCCGAAGAAACCCGTGAACGCCTCGGTCACGCGCGCGGTGACGTCGCTGTCGTTGTCGGTCAGAGGGAATCGGCCGAACATCTCGAACTCGGGTTCGGCCGGAGATCCTGACGCCGCACACTCGGCACGAACGATCCGCTGGATCGCATCGAGGATCGCGGTGCGTGTCGTGTCGCTGTAGGTGCGGATGTTCAACTCCAGCACGGCTCGGTCGGGGATCACGTTGCTGGCACTGCCGGACTGGATGCTGCCGACCGTGAGCACCGCGGATTCGGTGGGGGCGACCTCGCGGGACACGATCGTCTGCAGCCGGACGACGATCATCGCCGCGAGCACCACCGGGTCGACGGACGCCTGCGGCATCGAGCCGTGCGCCCCGCGGCCGTGCACCGTGATGCGCATGCTGTCGGCGCTGGCCATGAACGGCCCGCTGTGCACACCGACCGTGCCGGCCGGGATCGGGAACACATGCTGAGCCAAGGCGACATCGACCTTCGGCAACAGGTCCGCCAGCCCGTCCGCGACCATGCCCCTGGCGCCGTCCGAGGTCTCCTCGGCGGGCTGGAAGAGCGTGACGAGCGTGCCCGACCAGTGCTCGGTGCCGTCGGCGAACAGCTGTGCGGCCCCGAGCAGCGCCGCCACGTGGGCGTCGTGTCCACAGGCATGCATCACCGGGACCTCGTGGCCCTCGGCGTCGGTGCTGCGTACCGTGCTCGCATACGGCAGGCCGGTGACCTCCCGCACGGGAAGCGCGTCCATGTCGGCGCGCAACAGCACGGTGGGCCCGCTGCCGTTGGCCAGGACTCCCACCACTCCGCTGCCACCGACGCCGGTGTGGACCTGGTACCCGCTGACGCCGAGTCGGTCGGCGACGATGCGTGCGGTGCGGAACTCCTGATGCGAAAGCTCGGGATGGCTGTGCAGGTCGACATAGCAGTCCTGCTGCCAGGTGCGGACACCGGCCAGGCCCTTCAGTACGTCTTCAGCGGCCTTCGTGGAGCCGGTCATGTGGTCTCCCGTCGGATACCGCGGTGCTCCCAGCTAGCGCCCGTGGGAGCGCATGATGCCTCCGTCGCGGCGGTTCGTCGCCGACGAATGCCACCGCAGTCGCAGCAGCAGGATCCGTCGGTGGGCCTGCCAGCCCATCGACAGCGGGTCCCGCCACGGCGTCCTGCGCCCGGCGCTGTACTGCATGTCGTCACTCACAATGACTCCACTTTGGCACGGCATGCGCGCGCTGGCACCCGCAGCAGGTCAGCGTGTATGTGAACTGTTGCCGAACAGTGTTGGGCCGTTGATCCCGGCGGTGATCCGCGCGGTGTGTCTTCCGGCAGACTCCTGCCGTCGCCGCGAGATCCGGCAATAGTTGAGACATGTCGCTGTCGGTGACCTCCGCGGAGCCCACGGAGCTGTTCGTCGGGACCGATGACGGGCCTGCGCAGGTGGTCCGCGTCGGTTACACCGGCGCCACGGCCGCGACACCCGTGCGGGTGACCGGCGCCGGGCTGACCGGCGGCGATGCGCTCACCGGCGTGGGTGACGGTGTCGCGGAGGTTGCGGTGGGCGTGACCGACGTCGCGCCGGGCCGCCGCAGGCCCGCCGTCGTCGAGGCCGGTCACGTTCGGTTCGAGTTCACGTTCGTCGACGCCGAACCCGGGTGGACGATGTACATGGTCAGCCACTTCCACTACGACCCGGTGTGGTGGAACACCCAGGCCGCCTACACCAGCGAGTGGACCGAGGACCCGCCCGGCCGGGCCCGGCAGACCAACGGCTTCGAGTTGGTCTCCGCCCATCTCGAGATGGCACGCCGCGATCCGGACTACAGGTTCGTGCTGGCCGAGGTCGACTACCTCAAGCCGTACTGGGACACCCACCCACAGGCCCGCGACGACCTGCGCCGCCTGCTTCGGCAGGGCCGCGTCGAGATCATGGGCGGCACCTACAACGAGCCCAACACCAACCTCACGAGTCCCGAGACCGCGATCCGGAACTTCGTGGCCGGCATCGGCTTTCAGCGTGACGTTCTGGGCGCCGACCCGTCGACCGCATGGCAGTTGGACGTGTTCGGCCACGATCCGCAGTTCCCCGGCATGGCCGCCGACGCCGGGCTGAGCTCCAGCTCGTGGGCGCGCGGCCCGCACCACCAGTGGGGCCCGATGGCCGGTGACGGTGACCCCGAACGTATGCAGTTCGCCAGCGAGTTCGAGTGGATCGCTCCGTCGGGGGTCGGCCTGCTCACGCACTACATGCCCGCGCACTATTCGGCGGGGTGGTGGATGGACTCGTCCGCGACGTTGGCCGAAGCCGAGGCGGCGACATGGACGCTGTTCGCCGGCCTCAAGAAGGTCGCGGCCACCCGTAACGTGCTGCTGCCCGTCGGCACCGACTACACACCGCCGAACAAATGGGTCACCGAGATCCACCGCGACTGGGCCGCGCGCTACTGCTGGCCGAAGTTCGTGTGCGCGCTGCCGCGGGAGTTCTTCGCCGCGGTGCGCGCCGAACTGAGCTCCCGCGAGGTGGCGGCGTCGCCGCAGACGCGGGACATGAATCCGATCTACACGGGCAAGGACGTGTCGTTCATCGACACCAAGCAGGCCAACCGCGCCGCTGAGGCCGCGGTGCTCGACGCCGAGAGGTTCGCGGTGTTCGCGCATCTGCTCGCCGGTGTCGACTATCCCGAACCGGCGTTCGCCAAGGCCTGGGTGCAGTTGGCCTACGGCGCGCACCACGACGCGATCACCGGGTCGGAGTCCGACCAGGTCTATCTGGACCTGCTCACCGGGTGGCGCGACGCCTGGGAGATAGGTCGCACGGCCCGCGACCGCGCGCTGGCGGTGCTCACAGAGACGCTCGGATCGGGATCGGTGACGGTCTGGAATCCGCTGGCGCACAACAGGACCGACGTGGTCTCGCTGCACGTGACGCGGGCGGGTGCCACCCGCATCGTCGACGACACGGGCGAGGACGTGCCGGTGCTGGTCGAGGACGACGGCCACACCCTGACCTGGCTGGCACGCGACGTCCCCGCGTTGGGGTGGCGGTCCTACCGCCTCGTGGACGGACCAGGTGCGGTGGGCTGGCGCCCACGCGACGGCGTCGGAATCGCCAGCGCGCACATGACGGTCCGGGTCGACCCAGCCCGTGGTGGCGGTGTGGTCTCGGTGCGCAGCGCGGGCCGGGAGTGGGTGGCGCCGGGCCGGGTGGCCAATGAACTGGCGGTCTACGAGGAGTATTCGGCGCACCCTCAGGCCGGGGAGGGCCCGTGGCATCTGCTGCCCAAGGGACCCGTCGTGGGTTCGGGCGACAGCCCGGCCGAGGTCAGCGTGTACGAGTGCCCGATCGGGCAGCGCGTGGTGGTGCAGGGCCGGATCAACGGCTTGTTGCGGTACACCCAGACACTGACGTTGTGGGACGGCATCGACCGCGTCGACTGCCGCACCACGATCGACGAGTTCACCGGCGTCGACCGCCTGCTGCGTCTGCGGTGGCCCACGCCGATTCCCGGTGCGGTGCCGGTCAGCGAGGTCGGCGACGCCGTGATCGGCCGCGGGTTCGGCCTGCTGCACCAACCCGGATCAGCCGACTCGGTGGACACCGCGGTGCACCCGTGGACCCTGGAGAACCCCGCATATAGCTGGTTCGGGCTGTCCTCGGCCGTCCGGATCAGGCTGGGGGACTCCGGCACCCACGCCGTCGCGGTCGCCGAGGTGGTGACGCCCTCGGAAGCCGAGTCCGCAGACCTGGCGCGAGACCTGCTCGTCGCGCTGGTGCGGGCCGGAGTCACCGCGACCTGCTCGGGTGCCGACCGACCCCGGTACGGGCACCTGGACGTCGACTCCAACCTTCCCGACACCCGCATCGCCGTCGGCGGCCCCGACCGCAACGCGTTCACCGCGGCGGTGCTGGCCGCGGCGGACCCGTCTTTCACCGTCGAACTGCACCGTCGCCTCGACGCCGACGGCACCGCGCGCGTATTCGTGCCCGCCGCCTCCGCACTGGCCGACGAGTGGGTGCCCGACGCCGATCTGCGTGCGGTGACAGCTCTTCCGGTGTTGATTGTCGCGGGCCGCGACGAGGCACTGCTGGCCCGGGCCGTTGCGGCGGTGACCGCCGACCTCGGCGATGCCGAGATCCTGGTGTCGCCCCGGGCGGGCTCGCCGGGCGCGACGTTCGAACACCGCACCGCGGCCCTGCTGAATCGCGGTGTGCCGAGCTTTGCCGTCGACACCGAGGGGACGCTGCACACCTCGCTCATGAGGTCATGCATCGGATGGCCGTCGGGCGTGTGGACCACACACGAAAAGCGCACCGCCCCGGACGGTTCGAACTTCCAGCTGCAGCACTGGTCGCACACCTTCGACTACGCGTTCGTGGTCGCCGAGGGGGACTGGCGCGATGCGGGCCTGCCACTGCGCAGCGCCGAGTACTCCCGCCCCCTGGTGGCTCTCGCCACGGACGAGGTGACACCGATCGCGGCGTCGGGGTCACTGCTCGGTGTCGACTCCGCGGCCGTCAACCTCGACGCACTCAAACTGACGGGCAATCCCACGCCGGCGGGCCGTTGCGCGACGGCGGGGGGCCACGTCACCCTGCGGCTCGTCGAAACCCTGGGCCGTGACACCGTTTTCGGCGTCACCTCAGACGTCGCCGACATCCGGGTGGTCGGCAGGGCGGATCTGCTCGAGCAGATCCCGAGTGACCCGCGGTTGGGGGATTCGCTGCACGGCTACGAGATCGCCACCGTGGTCGCGGAATTCGCGACGCGTGAGCGGACTCGCCGTGACCACGGGCCGTTGGTGCCCGAGACCGAGGCCGCGCAACCGCTGTACGCGCGCTACTGGCTGCACAACCGAGGTCCGGCTCCCCTGGGTGGCCTGCCCGCGGTCGCACACCTGCACCCGCACCGTGTGACCGCGACCGACGAGGAGGTGACGCTGCGCCTGACCGTCGCCAGCGACTGCACCGACGCCGAGGTCACCGGGCGGATCGAGGTGCTCTGCCCGCAGGGATGGACCGCGACGCCGGACCGCCTGCCCGTGCGACTGGAACCCGGCGCGTACCGCGAAGCGAAGGTCCGGATCGCCGGACCGTCGGGCGCAGCGCCGGGTCGGTATCCCGTCCGCGCCCAGCTGACCTTGGACGGCGACGTCCCGCGCGCGTGGCGACAGACCGTCGAGGACGTCTGCCTGATCGCGATCGGGGAGGACCCCGGCGACGTGTTGCGGTTGGAGTCGGGCCCGTCCGATGTCGTCGTCGCGGCCGGGCACACACAGTGCCTGACGGTGCGGGTCAGCACGGATGCGCACGCCGACCTGGCGGCGGAGGCTCACCTGATCAGCCCGTGGGGAACCTGGGAATGGTTGGGGCCCGCGGTGATCGGCGTGGTGCTGCCCGCCCGCGGCGCTGTGGACCTGGAGTTCGACGTGGCGCCCCCGCCGTGGGTTGGGCCCGGCGAGTGGTGGGCGCTGGTCCGGGTGGCCGCCGCCGGTGAGCTGCTCTACACCCCCGCGGTCAGGGTGGTGGTCCGATGAACACGGTTCGTTCGGTGAGCGGGGTGGCCGCGCACGTGGCGGGCGCGCCGGTCACGGTCGCCGACGTCGACCGCCGGGAGGCGCTGCTGCGCACCCAGATGCCGGAGGCCACGCTGCCGCTTGCGGGCACCAGCGAGGGAAGGCAGTTGCGGCGCTGGTTGACCCAGTTGATCGTCACCGAACGCGTCGTCGCGGCCGAGGCCGCGCGCCTCGGCGTTGCCCCCGGGCAGGCGCCGGATCTGGCCGCGATCCTGCCCGACGGCATCGCAGGTCACGAGGTCGGCAGCGTGACGGCCGCGGCGCTCGCCGACCCCGTCGCCCGCGCGCTGTTCGCGCACGTGACCCGCGATGTCACGGTCTCGGCCGAGGACGTCGAGTCCTACCACCGACGCAACCCCCTGCGGTTCGCGGTGGGCCGCCCGGGTGTCGACGGCTGGGAGGCCACACCCACCGCGCCGCCGCTGTCACAGGTGCGGGCCGTCGTCGCCGCGCATCTGCTGGGTGCCGCACGGCGGCGCGCCTTCCGGCTCTGGATCGAGGAGTTGCGGTCTGAACTCGTCTGCCTCGCACCAGGATTCGAGCATCCAGGCGATCCCCGCCAACCCGACAACATCCACAGGCACTGATGACCGAACTGACACTTGCCCTCGACATCGGCGGAACGAAGATCGCCGCAGGACTCGTCGACGCCGACGGCTCCCTCGTGGACTCGCAACAACGCCCCACCCCGCGGGACGCCGACCCCGAGGCCGCGTGGACCGTGGTCGAGGGACTCCTCTCCGAGATGGCCGCCGGCCGAACGGTGCGCGGTGTCGGCATCGCCTCGGCGGGTCCCGTCGACCTGCCTGCCGGTACCGTCGCGCCGATCAATGTGCCTGCGTGGCGCGGCTTCCCGATCCGGGAGCGGGTGTCCGCGGCCCTACCCGGGGTGCCGGTGCGGTTGGGCGGCGACGGGCTGTGCATGGCACTGGGCGAGCATTGGCGCGGCGCCGGACAGGGCGCGGCGTTCCTGCTGGGCATGGTCGTCTCGACCGGAATCGGTGGCGGCCTGGTGCTCGACGGCGAGCCGTATGACGGCCGGACCGGCAATGCCGGGCATGTCGGGCATGTGGTGGTCGACGTCGCGGGGGAGCAGTGCTCCTGCGGCGGCCGGGGGTGCGTCGAGACGATCGCGAGCGGACCCCACATGGCGGCCTGGGCGCGGGCCAACGGCTGGCAACCCACCGGGGACGCCGACGCGAAGACCCTCGCCGCCGACGCCGCTGCCGGTGATGCGGTGGCCCTGCGCGCCTTCGCGCGGTCGGCGACGGCCGTCGCGGCGATGATCGCGTCGGTGGGTGCGGTGTGCGACCTCGACCTGGTGGTGATCGGTGGGGGTGTGGCGCGTTCGGGTCCGCTGCTGTTCGACCCGGTGCGGGCCGCGCTGGCGCAGTTCGCCGGCCTGAGCTTCATCGCGGACATCGAGGTGGTGCCTGCCGCGCTCGGTGGGGACGCGGGCCTCGTGGGTGCCGCGGCGCTGCTGCGGTAGAGGAGAGAAGAGCCGTTTTGGCTGATCGGCCACTGTCGGCTATGGTGGTCCACGATCCACCAAAGACCGTCGGTCACCGAGCAATCGGTTGAAGGTCCGGGAAACATCCCGGCGGCCCACGCAGGAGGACGAGGCAAGAACCGCTGACCTGCGTCAGCAGCATTCCACGCCCCGCCGCTGCCTGCGTCGGGGCGTCGTTTATTTCCGGGGTCCTTCGCCCGTGAGCTTGGAACGCGTGGAGCGCAACCACACGACACCATCAGGAGGCATGCATGGCAAAGGCTGACAAGGCCACCGCCGTTGCAGAGATCACCGAGCAGTTCAAGGCCTCGACTGCGACCGTCGTGACCGAATATCGCGGTCTGACGGTGGCCAACCTGGCTGAACTGCGGCGCTCGCTCGGAGGCTCGGCCACCTACTCCGTCGCCAAGAACACGCTGGTGAAGCGTGCGGCGGCTGAGGCAGGCATCGAAGGTCTCGACGAGCTGTTCGCAGGCCCGACGGCGATCGCGTTCATCGAAGGTGAGCCGGTCGACGCCGCCAAGGCGCTCAAGAAGTTCTCGAAGGAGAACAAGGCGCTGGTCATCAAGGGCGGCTACATGGAGGGCCGTGCGCTCTCCGTCGCCGAGGTCGAGCAGATCGCCGATCTCGAGTCGCGCGAGGTGCTGCTGGCCAAGATGGCGGGCGCCATGAAGGCCAACCTGTCCAAGGCTGCGGCGCTGTTCAACGCTCCGGCCTCGCAGGTCGCCCGCCTTGCGGCGGCCCTGCAGGACAAGCGTGCGGCCGAGGGCGAGACCGCCGAGGCCCCGGCCGAGGCAGAGGCACCGGCGGAGGCCCCCGAGGCCGCTGCCGATTCCGCCGAGTGACACCAGACCAACCACCCGTAACAAACACATCCAGGAAGGACCGCCAACATGGCAAAGCTCAGCACCGATGAACTGCTCGACGCGTTCAAGGAACTGACCCTGCTCGAGCTCTCGGAGTTCGTGAAGAAGTTTGAGGAGACCTTCGAGGTCACCGCGGCCGCCCCGGTCGCCGTTGCCGCGGCCCCCGCCGCCGGTGGCGCTGCCGCCGAGGCCGCCGAGGAGCAGTCGGAGTTCGACGTCATCCTCGAGGGTGCCGGCGACAAGAAGATCGGCGTCATCAAGGTCGTCCGTGAGATCGTCTCCGGCCTGGGCCTCAAGGAGGCCAAGGATCTCGTCGACAGCGCCCCCAAGCCGCTGCTCGAGAAGGTCGCCAAGGACGCCGCCGAGGACGCCAAGGCCAAGCTCGAGGCCGCCGGCGCCACGGTCACCGTCAAGTAGTCTCAGCTCTTCAGAATCCCCGGAGATCCCCGCGATCTCCGGGGATTCTGCTGTCTGTGGGGGCTACAGGCGGGCAGTCATGGTCGCCTGTGAGGCCCGCACCGCCTCGGGGGTGTCGCCGAGGGCCACCAGCGTGTTGGCCGTCATGGCCCCGAGCACGGGTCCGACGGCTGTGCCGTCGCCGCCGTAGTACCCCGCCAGTTCCAGCATCACGAAGCCGTGCACCAGGCTCCAGAACTGGGCCGAGGTCGCCACCACCGACGCGTCGTCTTCCGCGTCGCCCGCGATGCGCCCGGCCTGCATGCAGCGGTGCACGTTGCGGACGACGTGCGCGAGGCTGGGGTGGTGCACGGTGATCTCGTCCACGGACAGGGTCAGCACATTGCGGGTGGGAGCGTTGATGCCGTGCGCGCTGGTGCTGCCGAACATCAGGCGGTACAGGTGGGGCCGCCGGTTCGCGAACCTCCGGTAGGCGGCCCCGCACACCAGCAGGTCGGCCACGGGGTCGTCGGACTCAGGCGTGGTCAGGGCGCCGTCGAACTGCCGCAACCCCTCCTCGGCCACGGCGGCGATCAGCCCGCGCATGCCGCCGAAGTGCGTGTAGACGGCCATGGTGGAGGTGCCCCCGGCCGCCGCGACCTTGCGGGCCTGCAAGGCGTCGGGGCCATGGTCGTCGAGCAGCCCGACGGCCGCGCGCAGAAGCTCGTCGCGCACGCTGAGCGCAGTCTTGGCCGAATCCATCGTTGTGATCCTCCCACGATGCGCGTAGCCTCCTGATAACGCCGTCATAACAGTGTTATACACCGAGGGGACTGATCACCGTGACTGCAGTGGAACCAGGCAAGGACGTCGCCAACCCGTATCTGGAGGGCTTCCTGGCCCCTGTGCGCAGCGAGGTCACCGCGACCGACCTCAAGGTCACCGGGGAGATCCCGGCGCACCTCGACGGCCGGTACCTGCGCAACGGTCCCAATCCGGTCGCCGAGGTGGACCCGGCGGCCTACCACTGGTTCTCCGGCGACGCCATGGTGCACGGCCTGTCCCTGCGGGACGGCGCCGCGCAGTGGTACCGCAATCGCTGGGTGCGCACGCCGTCCGTGTCGCGGAAGTTGGGGGAGTCGCGCATCGCCGCACTCGATCCGCGGGCGGGCATGCTGTCGGTCGGCCCGAACACGAATGTGCTGTCGCACGGCGGTCAGACGCTGGCACTGGTCGAGGGCGGTGGCGCGCAGTATCGGCTCACCGAGGAACTCGACACGATCGGCACCTGCGACTTCGACGGCACGTTATACGGCGGCTACACCGCCCATCCCCATCGTGATCCCAAAACCGGTGAGCTGCATGCGATCTCATACTCATTCGCGCGTGGTCGCACGGTGCAGTACTCGGTGATCGACACCGCGGGTCGCGCCCGTCGCACCGTCGACATCAGCGTCTCGGGATCGCCGATGATGCACGACTTCTCGCTCACCGAGAAGTACGTCGTCATCTACGACCTGCCCGTCACCTTTGACCCGGGCGAGGTGGTCCCTGTGACCGTGCCGAAGTGGCTGCGCGCGCCCGCGCGCATGGTGGTCTCGGCGTTGGCCGGTCGGGTGAAGGTGCCTGGGCCCATCGCGGCACGCATCAACGCCGACACGCATCCCATCTCCGCGCTGCCGTTCGCCTGGAACGAGTCCTATCCCGCCCGTATCGGCGTCATGCCGCGCGAGGGCGGCAACGACCAGGTCCGCTGGTTCGATATCGAACCCTGCTACGTGTTCCACCCGCTCAACGCCTACAGCGAGGACCGCGATGGGCACGAGGTGCTGGTGCTCGACGTCGTCCGCCACGGCCGGATGTTCGACAAAGACCGGCGCGGCCCGGGTGAGGGGCATCCCACCCTGGACCGCTGGGAGATCAACCTGACCACGGGCGCCGTGCGCACCGAACGCCGCGACGACCGCGAGCAGGAGTTTCCTCGGATCAACGAGTCACTCACCGGCGCGCGGCACCGCTACGGCTACACCGTGGGCACCGAGAACACGTTCGGCGGGGGCATCACCCGGACCGCGGTCTACAAGCAGGACTACGCGACGGGTGCGACGTCCGTCGCGCCGCTGGACAGCCGGCTTCTCGTCGGGGAGGTGTCCTTCGTGCCCAATCCCGGCTCGAGGGCCGAGGACGACGGTGTTCTGATGGGGTTCGGGCACGATCTGGACGCCGACGAGGGTCAGCTGTTGATTCTGGACGCCCAGAGCCTCGAAACCGTCGCCCGCGTGCACTTGCCGCAACGCGTTCCGATGGGCTTCCACGGAAACTGGTGCCCGGCAGAGTCCCAGCCCTGACACAAAGGGCGTGTCAGAAACGGCCATAGGTTACAGTGACTCAAACCACAGGCCGTGGCCCGTGGTTACTTCGGGTATATAGGTGGAAGGATCTTCGCGTGGGCATTGGTATCCAGGTTGAGGGGCTGACAAAGTCGTTCGGGTCCCAGCGAATCTGGGAGGACGTCACCTTGGACGTCCCCGCCGGCGAAGTGAGCGTGCTCCTGGGCCCGTCCGGTACCGGTAAGTCCGTCTTTCTGAAGTCGCTGATCGGCCTGCTGCGCCCCGAGCGGGGCAAGATCATCGTCGACGGCACGGACATCATCCAGTGCTCGGCCAAGGAGCTCTACGAGATCCGCACGCTGTTCGGCGTGATGTTCCAGGATGGCGCGCTGTTCGGCTCGATGAACATCTACGACAACACCGCGTTCCCGCTGCGCGAGCACACCAAGAAGAAGGAGAGCGAGATCCGTGACATCGTCATGGAGAAGCTCGAAATGGTGGGTCTGGCCGGCGACGAGAACAAGTTCCCGGGTGAGATCTCCGGCGGTATGAAGAAGCGTGCCGGCCTGGCGCGTTCGCTGGTCCTCGACCCGCAGATCATCCTCTGCGACGAGCCCGACTCGGGTCTGGACCCGGTGCGTACCGCGTACCTGTCCCAGCTTCTGATCGACATCAACGCGCAGATCGACGCCACGATCCTGATCGTGACGCACAACATCAACATCGCGCGCACCGTGCCGGACAACATGGGCATGCTGTTCCGCAAGCACCTCGTGATGTTCGGTCCGCGTGAGGTGCTGCTGACCAGCGAGGAACCCGTCGTCAAGCAGTTCCTCAACGGTCGCCGCATCGGCCCGATCGGCATGTCCGAGGAGAAGGACGAGTCGACGATGGCCGAAGAGCAGGCCATGGCCGACGCCGGCCACCACGACGGTGGCGTCGAGGACATCGAGGGCGTGCCCCCGCAGATCCAGGCCACCCCGGGTCTGCCCGAGCGCAAGGCCGTCGGCCGCCGTCAGGCCCGCGTGCGCGAGATCCTGCACACGCTGCCGCCCGCCGCCCAGGAGGCCATTCGCGACGACCTCGACGGCGGCAACCAGTACCCGGTGCACCAGTTGGCCGACGACGCCACCGCGCGTCACCGCACCGATGACGAGACCCCGACGGCCTCGATCCCGGTGCAGAGCGAGAGCTGACCGCCCCGTCTGACCAGAACACGAAAGAGGCCGACACCGAATGGGTGTCGGCCTCTTCGTGTGTGCCCCAAACGCCCTCGGGCAGTGTCCGCGGGCTGTTAGCATCCGCCGATTGTCGTTAACTTCTCAAGGGGGAGCGGTGGCGCGAGTGTCGGGGTGGCTGAGTGTGGGCGTTGTCGCCACCGGACTGTCCATGAGCGTGCTCGTCGGGGCCGGTGCGGCCGGCGCCAACACCGGCGGCGACAGCGACGCCGGGGGTGACCGCGGCCCGTCGTCGGCTGCCGACAGCGGCCCGCAACGGCCCGCCGCGCGCGACCTCCGGACCTCGCTGCGCGACCTTCGGACTCGGGCCGAGCGCTCGACCGAGGTCGAGACCCGTGCTGGGACGGCTGTCGGGGCTGACGGCACCGCGGCGCCGCCGAAGCCGCGCCGGACGCCCACCGATCGTGGCCTTGACGGTCTTCGCGAGGCCGCCGAGTCGGTGAAAGAGCTTGGCGAGCAAGCGGTGTCGCGAATCGAAGCGAGCCTCGACCGAGCCGGGCAGTCCGTCGCGGGCCAGGTTGCGGGGGAGCGGGCCCACGAGAGCGACCCGCGGCCCGCGGCCCACAAGGACATCGCAGCGATTCCCGACCGTGTGCGGGAGGCGCTCAGGGCGACGCCGCGGCGCCAGGCTGTCGAGGGTGCAGTCGCCCAGCACTGGGTCACCAAGGACGCCGACGGCCCGACCGGGCGAGCTGTCGAGACCGGCGTCGGGATCGCCGCCGACGCCCTCGCCGGCACCGATGCCGGGTCCGAACCCACGTTCACCGTCGAGCGCACAGTCTCGGAGTCCTCGACCACCGCGGTGCCGACCACGCAGGCCGTGCTGCGCCGGCCCCTCGCGCGCCTCGACGAGGTGGCAGCCCGCCTGATCGATCCCATCGGGAGGGCCCTGCTCGATCCCACCCGCACCGAGACACCCCGACCGGTGACGGTGCTGAGCACCGTCCTGTTCACGATCTACTCGGCGCTGACCCGAGTGCTCGAGGGCCCGCCCGCGGTCCCGCCGAACCTGCGTGACCGAGTCCAGGTCAGCAGTTCCACGCTGGAGATCACCGAGGGGAACGAGGTCCCTGCCGACTGGTACCTGCCCATCCGTGCCGAGGGGGAACCCGCGCCCGACAGGTTGATCCACCTGCAGCACGGCTTCCTCGCCAACGGCCCGATGTACAGCTACACCGCGGCGATCCTGGCCGACCGGACCAACAGCGTCGTGGTCGTCACGTCCCTGACCTCGAACCCGTTCGCCGCGGGCGGCATCTGGCTGGGCGGCGACGCCATGCACAAGGCCGTGGCCGACCTGTACCTCGACGACGACCGGACTGCGCTGAACGACAGCCTGCGGACCGCGCTGGACAAGGCCGGTCGCGATGACATCACGCTGCCCGATCGGTTCGTGCTGACCGGGCACTCCCTGGGCGGGGGATTCGCGCCGGGCGTCGCGGGGCACTACGCCGAGGGTCTGCTGCTCAAGCGGGAGACGGACCCTGACGCCCCCAACCAACTCGCGGGCGTGATCGTGTACGACGCGGTGCCGATCTCGCCGATCATGCCCAACGCGATGGCCCGCCTGGCGGCGTTGGAGGCCAGCGGCGACCCAAGCGGCTACGTGCCGGTGTACGAACTCGGCGCCCCGCTGAACCCCCTCAATATGTTCAGCCACGTCGACGGCGAACTCTCCGACGCCCGACCTGGGAAGTTCAACGGTGTGGTGCTCGTCGGCGGTGTGCACATGGACGCGATGCTGGGCCACAACCCGCTCACCCAGACTCTGGCCTACCTGATCGCGGGCATCCCGCAGCGGCAGAATCCGCTGGCCGTGCAGGACCTGTCGGTGGGCTGGATCGATGACATGTTCTCCGGCCGAGTCGACCCCGCGACCGGTAAATGCGAGGACGACTGTGCGGGTCAGTACGCCGGACCCGGGCAACGGTTCACCGTCGAGACCGCCGCCGGCGCCGCGACGGCCGTCGTGATCGACTCGCGCCCCGGCGCCGACCGGCCCGGCGTCGTCACCCAGCTGGTGAACCTGATCGTCTCGAACGTGACCGGCGCGCTGCTCGGGGCGCCGTCCTCACCGGGTCCCGGCGTCACGGTGGGCACGTCTGCACTGCAGATCTCCGAAGGGCGCACCGTCGAGGCGGACTGGTACTTCCCCGACGCCGAGCCGACCGGGGTGATCTACCTGCAGCACGGGTTCTTCCGCAGCAACGACAACGTCAGCGCCTTGGCGGCCGACTTGGCGCGCAGCACTGGCGCCGTGGTGGTCGCACCCTCGATGTCATCGAATTTCCTTACCGCAGATGGCTTCTGGATCAACGGCGCCCCGACGCAGCAGGCCGTCGCGACCCTGTTCTCCGGTGATCGGGCGGCGCTGTCGGCGAGTGCGGCCGCGGCGGGATTCACCGGTGAGCTGCCCAGCGAGTTCGTCCTGGCCGGGCATTCCGCGGGCGGGAACCTGGTCACCGCCGCGGCGGGGTACCTCGCCGCCTCTGGTGCCGACCTCGGCGACTTCAAGGGTGTCGTGCTGTTGGACGCCGTCGACGGCGGCGGCGCGATGCGCACCGGCCTGCGCAGGCTGGAGTCCACGGGGGTCCCCGTCTACCAGATCGCCGCCGAGCCCTGTCTGTGCAATGCGTTCGGCTCGGGCACCGACGTGTTGACCTCCGAACGGGCGGGGCGCTTCGTCGGGGTGCTGGTGACCGGAGGCAGCCACATCGACGCCGAGGGGGTGAATTCGGGCCCGCTGGCGGGGTTGGTGTGCGGCTACTCCACACCGCAGAACTCCGCGGCCGTGCCCACGCTGGCCGCAGGCTGGGTCGCCGACATGCTGGCCGACCGGATCAGCCCCGAGACCGGGGTGTGCGCAGGCGACTGCGCGGGCTACTACGGCGAGCCGGGTTCGACCATGATCGGTGGAGCCCGGGTGGTGCGGCTGGACTCCGGGGTGGGGGCCCGCCCCAGCCACGACGCGGTGCGAAGCCCCGTGCAGGTGGCGGCCTGAACGGGCCGGCACCGCGAACTCCCCACCTTCGGCGCGTCACCTCTTGACGGACGGGCGATCAGGGGCCAATCTGTTTCCCAGCATGTTCGCACCGGTAGTTTCAGACGCCAGCCAGCGCCCTGCCTTCGGGTCACCAAGGCGAACCATGCAGGTGTTACCGAGCGGTAGTTGAGGAATGCGCCGTCCTGCGCTATTGTTGGACGTTGCGCTGGCTGCCTCCTGCCCATCATCAGCATCGACACCGTAGGTCTTGCCTGAGCTCTGCTCAGTGAAGCTCGTTCTGTGCCGTGGTTGCGGGTCTGGTTGTCAACCAGCCGATACCGACGCAGATAGCGCGGCGTGCGGACCCGGTCTTCTGGGCTTCCGCCAGTCGCATGAGGTGCTGGAAGGATGCATCTTGGCAGTCTCTAGCCAGAGCAAGTCAGTAGCCACCACGAACAACTCCGTCCCAGGAGCACCCAACCGTATTTCCTTCGCCAAGCTCCGTGAGCCGCTCGAGGTTCCGGGGCTGCTCGACGTTCAGACGGAATCGTTCGAGTGGCTGATCGGAGCCGATCGCTGGCGTGAGCGCGCCGTCGACCGTGGGGATGTCGACCCCAAGGGTGGGCTCGAGGAGGTTCTCGACGAGCTGTCGCCGATCGAGGATTTCTCCGGCTCGATGTCGCTGAGCTTCACCGACCCGCGTTTCGACGAGGTCAAGGCTCCAGTCGACGAGTGCAAAGACAAGGACATGACGTACGCGGCCCCGCTGTTCGTCACGGCCGAGTTCATCAACAACAACACCGGCGAGATCAAGAGCCAGACGGTCTTCATGGGCGACTTCCCGATGATGACCGAAAAGGGCACCTTCATCATCAACGGCACCGAGCGCGTCGTCGTGTCGCAGCTCGTCCGTTCGCCCGGTGTCTACTTCGACGCCAACATCGACAAGTCCACCGAGAAGACCCTGCACAGCGTCAAGGTCATCCCGGGCCGCGGCGCCTGGCTCGAGTTCGACGTCGACAAGCGCGACACCGTCGGTGTCCGCATCGACCGCAAGCGTCGTCAGCCGGTCACCGTGCTGCTCAAGGCGCTGGGCTGGACCAACGAGCAGATCGTGGAGCGCTACGGCTTCTCCGAGATCATGATGTCGACGCTCGAGAAGGACCCGACCAACGGCACCGACGAGGCGCTGCTGGACATCTACCGCAAGCTGCGTCCGGGCGAGCCCCCGACCAAGGAGTCCGCGCAGACCCTGCTGGAGAACCTGTTCTTCAAGGAGAAGCGCTACGACCTGGCCCGCGTGGGCCGCTACAAGGTCAACAAGAAGCTGGGCCTGAACGCCGGCCAGCCGATCACCAGCTCGACGCTGACCGAAGAGGACATCGCGGCCACCATCGAGTACCTGGTGCGCCTGCACCACGCCTCGATCGACGGCCAGCCCGCCGTGATGACCGCCCCCGGCGGCGTCGAGGTCCCCGTGGACGTCGACGACATCGACCACTTCGGCAACCGTCGTCTGCGCACCGTGGGTGAGCTGATCCAGAACCAGATCCGGGTCGGCCTGTCCCGTATGGAGCGTGTCGTCCGCGAGCGGATGACCACGCAGGACGTCGAGGCGATCACGCCGCAGACCCTGATCAACATCCGTCCCGTCGTGGCGGCGATCAAGGAGTTCTTCGGCACCAGCCAGCTGTCGCAGTTCATGGACCAGAACAACCCGCTGTCGGGTCTGACCCACAAGCGTCGCCTGTCGGCGCTGGGCCCCGGTGGTCTGTCCCGTGAGCGCGCGGGCCTCGAGGTCCGCGACGTGCACTCCAGCCACTACGGCCGCATGTGCCCGATCGAGACCCCTGAGGGTCCGAACATCGGCCTGATCGGCTCGCTGTCGGTGTACGCGCGGGTCAATCCGTTCGGTTTCATCGAGACGCCGTACCGCAAGGTCGTCGACGGTGTGGTCACCGACCAGATCGACTACCTGACCGCCGACGAGGAGGACCGCCACGTCGTGGCGCAGGCCAACTCGCCGATCGGCGCCGACAACCAGTTCACCGAGGCGAAGATCCTGGTCCGCCGTAAGGGCGGCGAGGTCGAGTTCGTGACGCCCACCGAGGTCGACTACATGGACGTCTCGCCGCGCCAGATGGTGTCGGTGGCCACGGCCATGATTCCGTTCCTCGAGCACGACGACGCCAACCGCGCCCTGATGGGTGCCAACATGCAGCGCCAGGCGGTTCCGCTGGTCCGCAGCGAGGCGCCGCTGGTCGGTACCGGCATGGAACTGCGTGCCGCGATCGACGCCGGTGACGTGGTCGTCTCCGAGAAGGCCGGCGTGGTCGAAGAGGTCAGCGCCGACTACATCACGGTGATGGCCGACGACGGCACCCGCCAGACCTACCGGATGCGCAAGTTCGCCCGCTCCAACCACGGCACGTGCGCCAACCAGCGCCCGATCGTGGATTCCGGGCAGCGCGTCGAGGCCGGTCAGGTCGTCGCCGACGGTCCCTGCACCGAGAACGGTGAGATGGCCCTGGGCAAGAACCTGCTCGTGGCGATCATGCCGTGGGAGGGCCACAACTACGAGGACGCCATCATCCTCTCGCAGCGCCTGGTTGAGGAGGACGTGCTCACGTCCATCCACATCGAGGAGCACGAGATCGACGCCCGCGACACCAAGCTGGGCGCCGAGGAGATCACCCGGGACATCCCGAACGTCTCCGATGAGGTGCTCGCCGACCTCGACGAGCGCGGCATCGTCCGCATCGGCGCCGAGGTCCGCGACGGCGACATCCTGGTCGGCAAGGTCACCCCTAAGGGTGAGACCGAGCTGACCCCGGAGGAGCGCCTGCTGCGTGCCATCTTCGGTGAGAAGGCCCGTGAGGTCCGTGACACCTCGCTGAAGGTTCCCCACGGTGAGTCGGGCAAGGTCATCGGCATCCGCGTGTTCAGCCGCGAGGATGACGACGAGCTGCCTGCCGGCGTCAACGAACTGGTCCGCGTGTACGTGGCGCAGAAGCGCAAGATCTCCGACGGCGACAAGCTGGCCGGACGCCACGGCAACAAGGGCGTCATCGGCAAGATCCTGCCGATCGAGGACATGCCGTTCCTGCCGGACGGCACCCCGGTCGACATCATCCTGAACACCCACGGTGTGCCGCGTCGTATGAACATCGGCCAGATCCTGGAGACCCACCTCGGGTGGGTCGCCAAGACGGGCTGGAACATCGACGTCGCCGCGGGAGTCCCGGAGTGGGCGTCCAAGCTGCCGGAGGAGCTGCACAGCGCCCCGTCCGACACCAAGACCGCCACCCCGGTGTTCGACGGTGCCCGCGAAGAGGAGCTGCAGGGTCTGCTGTCCTCGACGCTGGCCAACCGCGACGGCGAGGTCATGGTCAACGGTGACGGCAAGGCGACGCTGTACGACGGTCGTTCCGGCGAGCCGTTCCCGTACCCGGTCACGGTCGGCTACATGTACATCCTGAAGCTGCACCACCTGGTGGACGACAAGATCCACGCCCGTTCGACCGGGCCGTACTCGATGATCACCCAGCAGCCGCTCGGTGGTAAGGCGCAGTTCGGTGGTCAGCGGTTCGGCGAGATGGAGTGCTGGGCCATGCAGGCCTACGGCGCTGCCTACACGCTGCAGGAGCTGTTGACGATCAAGTCCGACGACACCGTCGGGCGCGTCAAGGTGTACGAGGCGATCGTCAAGGGCGAGAACATCCCCGAGCCCGGCATCCCCGAGTCGTTCAAGGTGCTGCTCAAGGAACTGCAGTCGCTGTGCCTCAACGTTGAGGTGCTCTCCAGCGACGGCGCCGCGATCGAAATGCGTGACGGTGACGACGAGGACTTGGAGCGCGCTGCTGCGAACCTGGGAATCAACCTGTCTCGCAACGAATCCGCGTCCGTCGAGGATCTCGCCTAACTAGCCATATCTATCCCGTACAGGGGAAAGGGAGTTTACGTGCTCGACGTCAACTTCTTCGATGAACTCCGCATTGGCCTTGCCACCGCGGACGACATCCGGAACTGGTCCTTCGGCGAGGTCAAAAAGCCGGAGACCATCAACTACCGCACGCTCAAGCCCGAGAAGGATGGGCTGTTCTGCGAGAAGATCTTCGGACCTACTCGCGACTGGGAGTGCTACTGCGGCAAGTACAAGCGCGTCCGCTTCAAGGGCATCATCTGTGAGCGCTGCGGCGTCGAGGTGACTCGCGCCAAGGTGCGCCGTGAGCGGATGGGCCACATCGAACTGGCCGCACCCGTGACGCACATCTGGTACTTCAAGGGCGTTCCGTCGCGCTTGGGCTACCTGCTGGACCTCGCGCCCAAGGATCTCGAGAAGATCATCTACTTCGCGGCGTACGTCATCACCTCTGTCGACGACGAGATGCGGCACAACGAGCTCTCCACGCTCGAGGCCGAGATGGTCGTCGAGAAGAAGGCCGTCGAGGATCAGCGCGATGCCGACCTGGAGGCCCGGGCCCAGAAGCTCGAGGCCGACATGAAGGAACTCGAGGACGAGGGCGCCAAGTCCGACGTCAAGCGCAAGGTCCGCGACGGTGGCGAGCGCGAGATGCGTCAGCTGCGTGACCGGGCCCAGCGTGAGCTGGACCGGCTCGACGAGATCTGGACCACCTTCACCAAGCTGGCTCCCAAGCAGCTGATCGTGGACGAGAACCTCTACCGCGAGCTCATCGACCGTTACGGCGAGTACTTCACGGGCGCCATGGGCGCGGAGTCGATCCAGAAGCTCATCGAGACCTTCGACATCGACGCCGAGGCCGAGAGCCTGCGCGACACCATCCGCAACGGCAAGGGCCAGAAGAAGCTGCGTGCGCTCAAGCGACTCAAGGTCGTGGCCGCGTTCCAGCAGTCGGGCAACTCGCCGATGGGCATGGTGCTCGATGCCGTGCCGGTGATCCCGCCGGAGCTGCGCCCGATGGTGCAGCTGGACGGTGGCCGCTTCGCGACCTCCGACCTCAACGATCTGTACCGCCGCGTCATCAACCGCAACAACCGGCTCAAGCGACTGATCGACCTCGGCGCGCCCGAGATCATCGTCAACAACGAGAAGCGCATGCTTCAGGAGTCGGTGGACGCGCTGTTCGACAACGGCCGTCGCGGCCGTCCGGTCACTGGGCCGGGCAACCGTCCGCTCAAGTCGCTGTCCGATCTGCTCAAGGGCAAGCAGGGCCGGTTCCGCCAGAACCTGCTCGGCAAGCGCGTCGACTACTCGGGCCGTTCGGTCATCGTGGTCGGCCCGCAGCTCAAGCTGCACCAGTGCGGTCTGCCCAAGCTGATGGCGCTGGAGCTGTTCAAGCCGTTCGTGATGAAGCGTCTGGTCGACCTGAACCACGCGCAGAACATCAAGAGCGCCAAGCGCATGGTCGAGCGTCAGCGCCCGCAGGTGTGGGACGTCCTCGAAGAGGTCATCGGCGAGCACCCCGTGCTGCTGAACCGCGCACCCACGCTGCACCGCCTCGGCATCCAGGCCTTCGAGCCGCAGCTGGTCGAGGGCAAGGCCATCCAGCTGCACCCGCTGGTGTGTGAGGCCTTCAACGCCGACTTCGACGGTGACCAGATGGCCGTGCACCTTCCGCTGTCGGCGGAGGCGCAGGCCGAGGCTCGCATCCTGATGCTGTCGTCGAACAACATCCTGTCGCCCGCGTCGGGCCGGCCGCTGGCCATGCCCCGACTGGACATGGTGACCGGTCTGTTCTTCCTGACCACCGAGATCGCCGGGGACACCGGCGAGTACACCCCGGCGGCCAAGGATCAGCCGGAGAGCGGCGTCTACAGCAGCCCGGCTGAGGCCATCATGGCCTTCGACCGCGGTGCGCTGAGCGTGCGCGCCAAGATCAAGGTTCGCCTGACGCAGCAGCGTCCGCCGGCCGAGATCGAGGCCGAGCTGTTCGAGAACGGCTGGAAGGCCGGCGACGCCTGGACCGCGGAGACCACGCTGGGTCGCGTGCTGTTCAACGAACTGCTGCCCAAGGGCTATCCGTTCGTGAACAAGCAGATGCACAAGAAGGTCCAGGCCGCGATCATCAACGATCTGGCCGAGCGCTACCCGATGATCGTCGTGGCGCAGACCGTCGACAAGCTCAAGGACGCCGGCTTCTTCTGGGCCACCCGTTCGGGTGTCACCGTCTCGATGGCGGACGTCATCGTGCCGCCGGAGAAGGCCGAGATCCTCGAACGTTACGAGGCCCAGGCCGACGGTATCGAGAAGAAGTACCAACGCGGTGCGCTCAACAAGGACGAGCGCAACGAGAACCTGGTGAAGATCTGGCAGGAGGCCACCGAAGAGGTCGGCCAGGCACTGCGGGCCCACTACCCGTCCGATAACCCGATCATCACGATCGTGGACTCGGGCGCCACGGGTAACTTCACCCAGACTCGAACGCTGGCCGGCATGAAGGGTCTGGTGACCAACCCGAAGGGTGAGTTCATCCCGCGCCCGATCAAGTCCTCGTTCCGCGAGGGCCTGACGGTGTTGGAGTACTTCATCAACACCCACGGTGCCCGTAAGGGTCTGGCCGACACCGCGCTGCGCACCGCCGACTCGGGTTACCTGACCCGTCGTCTGGTGGACGTGTCGCAGGACGTCATCGTCCGTGAGGCCGACTGTGGCACCGAGCGTGGCATCACCGTCACGATCGCCGAGAAGCAGGCCGACGGCACGCTCATCCGCGATCCGCACGTCGAGACCAGCGCCTATGCGCGCACCCTGGCCTCGGATGCGGTCGACGAGAGCGGCAACGTCGTGGTCGAGCGTGGACATGACCTGGGCGACCCGGCCATCGACGCGCTGCTGGCCGCGGGCATCACGACCGTCAAGGTCCGTTCGGTGCTGACCTGCACCACCGGCACCGGTGTGTGTGCGTACTGCTACGGCCGCTCGATGGCCACCGGCAAGCTCGTCGACATCGGCGAGGCCGTCGGTATCGTCGCCGCGCAGTCGATCGGTGAGCCCGGCACGCAGCTGACGATGCGTACCTTCCACCAGGGTGGTGTCACCGGCGGCGCCGACATCGTCGGTGGTCTGCCCCGTGTTCAGGAGCTGTTCGAGGCCCGCGTTCCGCGGAACCGTGCCCCGATCGCCGACGTCACCGGGCGGGTCCGCCTCGAGGAGAGCGACAAGTTCTACAAGATCACGATCGTGCCGGACGACGGTGGCGAGGAAGTGGTCTACGAGAAGCTCTCCCGGCGTCAGCGTCTGCGCGTGTTCAAGCACGACGACGGCACCGAGCGCCTGCTCGCCGACGGCGACCACGTCGAGGTCGGTCAGCAGCTCATGGAGGGTTCGGCAGATCCGCACGAGGTGCTGCGTGTCATGGGCCCGCGCGAGGTGCAGGTGCACCTCGTCGGCGAGGTCCAGGACGTGTACCGCGCGCAGGGTGTGTCGATCCACGACAAGCACATCGAGGTGATCGTTCGCCAGATGCTGCGTCGTGTGACCATCATCGATTCGGGTGCCACCGAATTCCTGCCCGGTTCGCTGACCGAGCGCAGCGAGTTCGAGTCGGAGAACCGTCGCGTGGTGGCCGAGGGCAATGAGCCCGCGGCCGGCCGCCCGGTGCTGATGGGTATCACGAAGGCATCGCTGGCCACGGACTCGTGGCTGTCGGCGGCGTCGTTCCAGGAGACCACTCGTGTGCTCACCGATGCGGCGATCAACTGCCGCAGCGACAAGCTGCAGGGTCTGAAGGAGAACGTGATCATCGGCAAGCTGATCCCGGCCGGCACCGGCATCGCCCGGTACCGCGACATCGCGGTGCAGCCGACCGAAGAGGCCCGCGCTGCGGCGTACACGATCCCGTCCTACGAGGATCAGTACTACAGCCCGGACTTCGGCCAGGGGACCGGCGCTGCCGTTCCGCTGGACGATTACGGCTACTCCGACTACCGGTAGTCGAAAGCAGTTCGAGAAGCCCCCGACTGGGTAACCAGTCGGGGGCTTTTCGTGCGCGGGGCTTCGGTTGCGGGGAGGGGGACATGACGTGAACTATGCTCACTCCACCTATCGAGAGGCTCCCGTGTCGGCGATTGACGAGACGCCCGTCGTGCGTGCGGCGGAGTCACCAGAGGGGCGTGCGCTCCAGCGCCGCCTGACTCTGATCCGGCGGATCGCCATGACGACCTGGGCCGCGGTCGTCGTGTTCCTGACCGTCACCGACGGGTTCGCCTTCAACCGGGAACTGCTGCTGGTCTACATCTGCGCGGGTCTGGCCGCGGCCAGCATCGGCCGGCGCCGGGTGCTGTACGTGATCCGGGACTGGCTGCCGTTCGCGTTCATTCTCATCGTCTACGACCTTTCGCGCGGCGCCGCTGACCTGATCGGCCGCCCGACCCTGTGGCACTGGCAGGCGGACGTGGACCGGTGGATGTTCTTCGGCGTGATGCCGACGGTGTGGCTGCAGGAACAGCTCAAGCAGGCGCACCCGCCGTGGTGGGAGGTGGTCATCAGCACCACCTACATGTCGTTCTTCATCCTGCCGTACGTGATCGCCGCGGTGCTGTGGCTGCGCAATCGTGAGGAGTGGAAGAGGTTCGCGAAACTCTTTGTCGCGCTGTCATTCTCAGGGCTGGTGATCTATACGCTGCTGCCCGCGGCGCCGCCGTGGGCGGCCGCGAGGTGCACCGCCGACGACGTGGCCGGCGGGCCCGCGAACCCGGCGTGCATGTTCACCTCCGCCCGCGGCGTTCCCGACGGCGGCGTGCTGGGCGCGATGGCGCACAGTCAGGCCGGTGCGCACGACTGGGTGGAGCGGATCTCCACGCGTGGCTGGGGTGTGCTCAACCTCGACACCGCACGTGCCCTGCTCGACCAGGGGCAGGCCAGTGTGAACCTGGTGGCCGCGATCCCGTCGCTGCATGCGGGACTGAGCCTGGGCATCGCGCTGTTCCTGTGGAACCGCATCAACCCGTGGTGGCGTCCCGTGCTGGTGGCGTACGTGCTGACGATGGCGTTCACACTGGTGTACTCGGCCGAGCACTACGTGATCGACATCCTGCTGGGGTGGGCACTGGCCCTGGCCGTCGTGTGGATCCTGGCGGCGATGGACCGGCGCCGCGCCGACGGGTCAGCTCAGATAGACCTTGCGCAGGGTCTCGGTGACGGTCCAGACGGTCTGCGCGCCGGCGGCCAGTCGCACGACGTCGCCGGGTCCGAGGGTCAGGCTCGCAGTGTCGTCGGCGAACTCGACGGTGGCCGCACCGGATAGCACCACGAAGACCTCGTCGGCCTCGACGTCGGTCATCACTCCCGGGCTCATCTCCCACACGCCGACCTCCAGGCCGTTGAACTCGCCGAGTTCGGCGACAGCCGTGGTCGGGGCGCCGCGGACGGCCTGATCGGCGGGTACGGGTTCATGGCTGAGGTTCATCGAGGCGGCGGACACCGACGTGTTGGGCTGCATGGCAGTCACCCTATCCATTACATGCTTCCGACAACCGTCGTAGATATGTAACATCGGACTCATGTCGGACACTCACGTCGTCACGAATCAGGTCCCCGCGTTGGAGGATCACAACCCGGCCACCTCGCCGGTGCTCACCGAGGCCATCGTGCGCGAGGGCGGGGAGTGGGGACTGGATGAGATCGCCACGCTGGGCGCGCTGTCCGGGACCGCGCAGGCTCAACGCTGGGGTGAACTCGCCGATCGGAACCGCCCGGTGCTGCACACCCACGACCGCACGGGCCACCGCATCGACGAGGTCGAGTTCGACCCCGCGTACCACGAGTTGATGCGCACTGCGATCACGCACGGCCTGCACGCCGCGCCGTGGGCGGACGATCGTCCGGGCGCCCACGTCATCCGCGCCGCCAAGACCTCGGTGTGGACACCCGAACCCGGGCACATCTGCCCGATCTCGATGACCTACGCCGTGGTTCCCGCCCTGCGGCACAATCCCGAACTGTCCGCCGTCTACGAACCACTGCTGACTTCTCGGGTCTACGACCCCGAACTCACGGTGCCGACCGCCAAGGCCGGCATCACGGCGGGCATGTCGATGACCGAGAAGCAGGGCGGATCCGACGTGCGGGCCGGCACCACTGCGGCCGTCCCCAACGGCGACGGCAGCTATTCGTTGACCGGGCACAAGTGGTTCACCTCCGCCCCGATGTGTGACATCTTCCTCGTCCTGGCCCAGGCGCCCGGCGGTCTGTCCTGCTTCCTCCTGCCGCGCGTGCTGCCCGACGGCACCCGCAACCGGATGAACCTGGTGCGCCTCAAGGACAAGCTCGGCAACCACGCCAACGCGTCCAGCGAGGTCGAATACGACGGCGCGACAGCGTGGCTCGTCGGCGACGAGGGGCGCGGCGTCCCGACCATCATCGAGATGGTCAACCTGACCCGCCTCGACTGCGCGCTGGGCAGCGCCACCAGCATGCGCACGGGCCTGGCGCGGGCGGTGCATCACGCGACGCACCGCAAGGCCTTCGGCGAGTACCTGATCGACCAGCCGCTGATGCGCAATGTGTTGGCGGACTTGGCCGTCGAGGCCGAGGCCGCGACGATGGTGGCGTTCCGGATGGCCGGGGCCACCGACCGCGCGGTCCGCGGTGACGAGCGTGAGTCGCTGCTGCGCCGCATCGGGTTGGCCGCGGCCAAGTATTGGGTGTGCAAGCGCTCGACCGGGCACGCGGCCGAGGCCATGGAGTGCCTGGGCGGCAACGGCTACGTCGAGGACTCGGGGATGCCGCGGCTGTACCGCGAGGCGCCGCTGATGGGCATCTGGGAGGGCTCTGGCAACGTCAGCGCGCTGGACACGTTGCGCGCCATGGCCACTCGGCCCGACTCGGTGGACGTGCTGTTCGACGAACTCGCGCAGGCCGCGGGTGCCGACGCCCGTCTCGACGCGCACATCGCGCAGTTGAAGCCGCAGCTCGGCGACCTTGAGACGATTGCGTTCCGCGGTCGCAAGGTGGCCGAGGACATCTGCCTGGCGATGCAGGGCGCGCTGCTGGTGCGGCACGGGCATCCGGCCGTCGCCGACGCGTTCCTGGCCACGCGCCTGGACCGGCGATGGGGAGGGGCCTACGGCACGATGCCCGCGGGCCTCGACGTCGCACCGATCCTCGAGCGCGCACTGGTCAAGGGATGACCGCCCTCACGGGGAGGCGGAGGGCGCGTGGATGAGCTGAAGACCATGACCTATGAGGTCACCGATCGGGTCGCGCGGATCACGTTCAACCGGCCCGAGCGGGGCAACGCTATCGTCGCCGACACCCCGGCCGAGTTGGCCGCGCTGGTCGAACGCGCCGACCTCGACCCGACAGTGCACGTGATCCTGGTGTCCGGGCGTGGCGGGGGGTTCTGCGCGGGTTTCGACCTGGGCGCCTACGCCGACGGGTCGTCGTCGGCGGGCGGCGGCGGCGACCGCCGTGGCACGGTGCTCGACGGGAGGACCCAGGCAGTCAACCACCTGCCCGATCAGCCCTGGGACCCGATGATCGACTACCAGATGATGAGCCGGTTCGTCCGGGGCTTCGCGAGCCTCATGCACGCCGACAAGCCGACCGTGGTCAAAATTCACGGCTACTGCATCGCCGGCGGCACGGACATCGCACTGCACGCCGACCAGGTGATCGCGGCCGCCGACGCCAAGATCGGGTACCCGCCGATGCGGGTGTGGGGTGTGCCCGCCGCCGGCCTGTGGGCACACCGACTCGGTGACCAGCGCGCCAAACGCCTGCTGTTCACGGGCGACTGCATCACGGGCGCACAGGCCGCCGAATGGGGGCTCGCGGTCGAGGCGCCCGAACCCGAGGACCTTGACGAGCGCACCGAGCGACTCCTCCAGCGGATCGCCTCGATGCCCGTGAATCAGCTGATCATGGCGAAACTGGCCTGCAACACCGCACTTCTGAACCAGGGCGTGGCGACCTCGCAGATGATCAGCACGGTGTTCGACGGGATCGCTCGGCACACCCCGGAGGGGCACGCCTTCGTCGCCGACGCCACCGCGCACGGGTTCCGCGAGGCCGTGCGGCACCGCGATGAACCGCGCGGTGACCACGGCAGGCGCGCGTCGGGGGTGTGAGATGCCGACGCTGAGGCGGCTGACCGCCCGCTCGGTCGTGCTGTCGGTGCTGCTCGGTGCGCATCCCGCATGGGCGTCGGCAGCCGAATTAGTCCGGCTGACAGCCGATTTCGACATCAAGGAGTCGGCGCTGCGGGTCGCGTTGACGCGCATGGTGAGCGCGGGTGACCTGGTGCGCTCGGCCGACGGGTACCGGCTCTCGGACCGGCTCCTGGCGCGTCAGCGCCGCCAGGACGACGCCGTGCATCCCCGGCTGCGGGCATGGGACGGGTCCTGGGTGATGTTGGTGATCACGACCGTGGGCATCGACGCCAGGGATCGCTCCACTCTGCGGAAGGCGCTGCAGGACAGTCGATTCGCCGAACTTCGCGAGGGCGTCTGGCTGCGCCCGGACAACCTCGAGGCCGACCTGCCCGACGAGGTGCGCTCAGTGGTGCGGGTGTTCGGTGTGCGGGAGTCCGCGCCCGAGACGCTGGTGGCGCAGTTGTGGGACCTTGACGCGTGGGCCGCGGCGGCCCGGGATCTGCTGGCGACGCTGGCCGACGCGGGGGAGATGTCGGGGCGGTTCGTGGCGGCCGCGGGCATCGTGCGCCACCTGCTCACCGACCCGGTGCTGCCCGCAGAGTTGCTGCCCGAGGGTTGGCCGGCCGACGAACTGCGCCGCGCCTACACCGATTTCGCCGACGAGCTTGTCGCCCGTCGCGACCCGATCAACCAACTCCAGGAGGCGAACCGATGAGTGGTGGAGTGCGCGTCGAACGCGACGGCCCGGTGACCACGGTCATCATGAATCGGCCCGGGGCCCGCAATGCGGTCAACGGGCCCGCTGCCGCCGAACTCGTCGCGGCGTTCGAGGAGTTCGACTCCGACGCGTCCGCCTCGGTGGCGGTGTTGTGGGGCGACGGCGGAACCTTCTGCGCGGGAGCCGATCTGTTGGCCTTCGGCACGTCGGAGGTCAACCAGACCCACCGCACCGGTCCCGGTCCGATGGGCCCGACACGCATGGTGCTGTCCAAACCGGTGATCGCCGCGGTGAGCGGCTACGCCGTGGCCGGTGGTCTGGAGTTGGCGCTGTGGTGCGATCTGCGGGTGGCCGAAGAGGACGCGGTCTTCGGCGTCTTCTGCCGGCGCTGGGGTGTGCCGCTCATCGACGGCGGCACTGTGCGGCTGCCCAGACTGATCGGGCACAGCCGCGCGATGGACCTGATCCTGACCGGTCGCGCGGTCGACGCGCAGGAAGCCCACGCCATCGGGCTGGCCAACCGCGTGGTGCCCACGGGTCAGGCGCGCGCGGCGGCCGAAGAGTTGGCCGCCGAACTCGCCGCGCTGCCGCAACGGTGTCTGCGGGCCGACCGCGCATCGGCGTTGGGACAGTGGGGCCTGTCCGAGGCGGAGGCGATCGACGCCGAGTTCGCCAGCCTGTCTTACGTGGCCGAGGAGTCGCTGGCGGGCGCCAGGCGCTTCGCCGACGGCGCAGGCCGGCATGGGCAGAAGGCCTGACCGAAAGCCTGCGTCAGGCCCGTCGGATGTCGTTGCCCGTGCCGCTGGCGGTGATCTCGGGCTCGCCGTTCTCGTAGAGGACGGTGTTGTTCAGGCCTGTGACGACGATCGAGTCGGCGATGTCGGTGACCCGCAGGCGGTTGTCGGCGCCGGATATCGTGACCGAGGAGCACGTCCCCGTGACCGTCAGGATGTTGTTGGAACCTGAGACGTCCAGTGGGCGTCGGTCGCCGCAGTCGATGTCGGCCTTGGTACCGAACGAGCTGTAGTGCAGAGTGCGGCCGAAGCCGGTGGGTGCGCTGACTCCCGAGGTCTGGGTGGTTGCGGCAGGCTCGTCCGAGCCGCAGCCGATCAGGCCGAGTGCAAGTGCGGGGATGGCCCCGACGATGAGGACGACTGGGCGGCGCACCGGACTCAGGCGGGCACCCGATCCACACGGTTGGTCATGCCCAGTTCCCGGCCGCGGTCGACCAGGGCGGGATTGCCGGTCTTGAACAGCGCGGTCTGGTCGAACCCATACACCGTGATGTCGTTGACGACGTTGTCGGCGATGACGGTGTTGCTCGAGCCCTGCATCGTGATCGCCCAGCAGCTGCCCAGGGCCGTGATGATGTTGTTGGCGCCGTTGATGAAGAGCGTCGCGTCCTGGCAGTCGACGGTCTGCACGACCCCGACCCCGATGATGTGGGTGTCGTTGAACTTGGCCTGCGCCGCCGGCGACACCGCGATTCCCGCGGCCGTCACAACGGCAGTGGCGGCCAGGGCGCCGATCGTCCAGTTCGTCCTCTTCACCTTCTGGTGCCTCCCGCGTCGGTGGTGTCCCGTGGGGGAGAGACTACGTCCCCGGGACACTGTCTGGACAGGGACCGCGCGGGATCGGCGTCTGCGCCGTCCGGTCAACTAGAGTTCATCGCTGACCGTCGTCCCTCAACTGCACCAGGCAAGGAACCTCATGGCCGCACGACCTGACTCACCCGAGGCGGGTGCGCGGTCGCGCGCCGGGGGCCGAGCGCCTGCGAGGTCGACGAAACTGAGCCGCGACGTGATCGTCAACGCGGCGCTGACCTTCCTCGACCGGGAGGGCTGGGACGCGCTGACCATCAACGCGCTGGCCAATCACCTCGGGACCAAGGGGCCGTCGCTCTACAACCACGTCGACAGCCTCGACGATCTGCGCCGCACCGTGCGCATGCGCGTCATCGGCGACATCATCGGGATGCTCAACACCGTGGGGGAGGGTCGCACGCGCGATGACGCCGTCATGGTGATGGCCGGCGCCTACCGCAGCTATGCGCACCATCACCCGGGCCGCTACTCGGCGTTCACCCGGATGCCCTTCGGCGACGACGACCCCGAGTACTCGGCCGCCACCAAGGATGCGGCCGCACCGGTCATCGCGGTGCTGGAGTCCTACGGGCTCAAGGGTGAGGACGCCTTCTATGCCGCGCTCGAGTTCTGGTCGGCCATGCACGGATTCGTGTTGTTGGAGATGACCGGTGTGATGGACGACGTCGACACGGACGCCGTCTTCTCGGATATGGTCGTACGACTGACGACGGGCCTGACACACCGAAGCTAGTTGACCTGCGAATAGACCGCTCAGGCGCAGGTTTTGTTGGGCTGCTCAGTGCTGGTATTGTGGTAGCTCGTGCCTGGCCTACGCGGGTGCACGCGGCGCTGAATACGAGCTAGCGTGCCCACACGCCGGGCCAATTCGCATGTGTAAGTTTCGCATCGACACCTCGATGCGAGTGCGTGCGACACGCCCGGGCGCGGGGGACGTGACCGAGGTATAACCGCAGTACACAGACCTAGCAGTAACCAAGAAGCACGGAAGCAACACAGAAAGCCGGTACATGCCAACCATCAACCAGCTGGTCCGCAAGGGTCGCACCGACAAGATTGCCAAGGTGAAGACCGCGGCCCTGAAGGGCAGCCCTCAGCGTCGCGGCGTGTGCACCCGCGTGTACACCACGACCCCGAAGAAGCCGAACTCGGCGCTTCGCAAGGTCGCCCGCGTCAGGCTGACCAGCGCGGTCGAGGTCACCGCCTACATCCCCGGTGAGGGCCACAACCTGCAGGAGCACTCGATGGTGCTGGTGCGTGGTGGTCGTGTGAAGGACCTGCCGGGTGTGCGTTACAAGATCATCCGCGGCTCGCTGGACACCCAGGGTGTCAAGAACCGCAAGCAGGCACGCAGCCGTTACGGCGCCAAGAAGGAGAAGAGCTAATGCCGCGCAAGGGCCCCGCGCCGAAGCGTCCGCTGGTCAACGACCCGGTGTACGGGTCGCAGCTTGTGACCCAGCTGGTCAACAAGGTTCTGCTGGACGGGAAGAAGTCCCTGGCCGAGCGCATTGTCTACGGTGCGCTGGAGCAGGCTCGCGAGAAGACCGGCACCGATCCGGTCGTCACCCTCAAGCGCGCCCTTGACAACGTCAAGCCGGCCCTCGAGGTCCGCAGCCGCCGCGTCGGTGGCGCCACCTACCAGGTGCCGGTCGAGGTGCGCCCGGAGCGCTCCACCACGCTGGCGCTGCGCTGGCTGGTGAGCTTCTCCAAGGCCCGCCGCGAGAAGACCATGGTCGAGCGTCTCGCCAACGAGATCCTCGACGCCAGCAATGGCCTGGGTGCCGCCGTCAAGCGGCGCGAGGACACCCACAAGATGGCCGAGGCGAACCGGGCCTTCGCGCACTACCGCTGGTGATTTCGGTGCCGGCGGTGGGCAACCGCCGTCGGCGCCAGCGCACCACTTAACCACTTGAGCGAAAGAACGGGATCTCACCGTGGCACAAGACGTGCTCACCGACCTGACCAAGGTCCGCAACATCGGCATCATGGCGCACATCGACGCCGGCAAGACGACGACGACCGAGCGCATCCTCTTCTACACGGGTGTCAACTACAAGATCGGTGAAACGCACGACGGTGCGTCCACCACCGACTGGATGGAACAGGAGCAGGAGCGGGGTATCACCATCACCTCCGCTGCCGTCACGTGCTTCTGGAACAACAACCAGATCAACATCATCGACACCCCCGGTCACGTCGACTTCACCGTCGAGGTGGAGCGTTCGCTGCGCGTGCTCGATGGCGCCGTTGCCGTGTTCGACGGCAAGGAGGGCGTGGAGCCGCAGTCCGAGCAGGTGTGGCGCCAGGCCGACAAGTACGACGTGCCGCGTATCTGCTTCGTCAACAAGATGGACAAGCTGGGTGCGGACTTCTACTTCACCGTGCAGACCATCAAGGACCGCCTCGGTGCCAAGCCGCTGGTCATCCAGCTGCCGATCGGCGCCGAGAACGACTTCGAGGGCATCATCGACCTGGTCGAGATGAACGCGAAGGTCTGGCGCGGCGAGACCAAGATGGGCGAGCAGTACGAGACCGTCGAGATCCCCGCCGATCTGGCCGACAAGGCCGAGCAGTACCGCAATGAGCTGCTCGAGGTCGTCGCCGAGACCGACGATGCGCTGATGGAGAAGTTCTTCGGTGGCGAGGAACTGTCGATCGACGAGATCAAGGGCGCGATCCGCAAGCTGACCGTCAACAGCGAGATCTACCCGGTGCTGTGCGGCAGCGCGTTCAAGAACAAGGGCGTGCAGCCCATGCTGGACGCGGTCATCGACTACCTGCCGTCGCCGCTGGACGTCGAATCCGTGCAGGGCCACGTGCCCGGCAAGGAGGACGAGGTCATCAGCCGGAAGCCGTCGGTCGACGAGCCGTTCTCGGCGTTGGCGTTCAAGATCGCCGTGCACCCGTTCTTCGGCAAGCTCACCTACGTGCGCGTCTACTCGGGCAAGGTCGAGTCCGGTGCCCAGGTGGTCAACTCGACCAAGGGCAAGAAGGAGCGGCTGGGCAAGCTGTTCCAGATGCACGCCAACAAGGAGAACCCGGTCGAGCGGGCGTCCGCCGGTCACATCTACGCCGTGATCGGTCTCAAGGACACCACCACCGGCGACACCCTGTGCGATCCCAACAACCAGGTCGTGCTCGAGTCGATGACCTTCCCGGATCCGGTGATCCAGGTGGCGATCGAGCCCAAGACCAAGAGCGACCAGGAGAAGCTGGGCACGGCGATCCAGAAGCTCGCCGAAGAGGATCCCACCTTCAAGGTGCACCTGGACCAGGACACCGGCCAGACCGTCATCGGCGGCATGGGCGAGCTGCACCTGGACATCCTGGTGGACCGCATGCGCCGCGAATTCAAGGTCGAGGCCAACGTCGGCAAGCCGCAGGTGGCCTACCGCGAGACCATCAAGCGCGCAGTCCAGAACATCGAGTTCACCCACAAGAAGCAGACGGGTGGCTCGGGCCAGTTCGCGAAGGTCCTCATCAACCTCGAGCCGTTCGTCGGCGAGGACGGTGCGACCTACGAGTTCGAGAACAAGGTCACCGGTGGCCGTATCCCGCGCGAGTACATCCCCTCGGTGGATGCGGGCTGCCAGGACGCCATGCAGTACGGCGTGTTGGCCGGCTACCCGCTGGTGAACGTGAAGGTCACGCTGCTCGACGGCGCCTACCACGACGTCGACTCGTCTGAAATGGCCTTCAAGATCGCCGGTTCTCAGGTCATGAAGAAGGCAGCAGGACAGGCCCAGCCGGTCATCCTGGAGCCGATCATGGCCGTCGAGGTCATCACCCCCGAGGACTACATGGGTGACGTGATCGGCGACCTGAACTCCCGCCGTGGCCAGATCCAGGCCATGGAGGAGCGCAGCGGTGCGCGCGTCGTCAAGGCGCAGGTGCCGCTGTCGGAGATGTTCGGCTACGTCGGCGACCTTCGGTCGAAGACTCAGGGCCGGGCCAACTACTCCATGGTGTTCGACTCGTACGCCGAAGTTCCGGCGAACGTGTCGAAGGAGATCATCGCTAAGGCGACTGGCGAATAGTCGCGGACGCGACGGGCGAGTAATCCTGCCCTACGGTCTTCACGGACCACACAACTGAAGAAATACACACTGCTTTAACCAAAGCACCAACTAGTCCAGGAGGACACAGAAGTGGCGAAGGCGAAGTTCGAGCGGACGAAGCCGCACGTCAACATCGGGACCATCGGTCACGTTGACCACGGCAAGACCACGCTGACTGCAGCAATCACCAAGGTTCTGCATGACAAGTACCCGGCGTTGAACGAGTCGCGCGCATTCGACCAGATCGACAATGCGCCCGAGGAGCGTCAGCGCGGTATCACGATCAACATCTCCCACGTGGAGTACCAGACCGAGAAGCGCCACTACGCACACGTGGACGCCCCCGGTCACGCTGACTACATCAAGAACATGATCACCGGTGCCGCCCAGATGGACGGCGCAATCCTGGTGGTCGCCGCCACCGACGGCCCGATGCCGCAGACCCGCGAGCACGTGCTGCTCGCCCGCCAGGTCGGCGTGCCCTACATCCTGGTCGCGCTGAACAAGGCCGACATGGTCGACGACGAGGAGCTCATCGAGCTCGTCGAGATGGAGGTCCGCGAACTGCTGGCCGCCCAGGACTTCGACGAGGACGCCCCGGTCATCAAGGTGTCGGCGCTGAAGGCACTCGAGGGTGACCCGAAGTGGGTCAAGTCCGTCGAGGATCTGATGGATGCGGTCGACGAGTCGATCCCGGACCCGGTCCGCGAGACCGACAAGCCGTTCCTGATGCCCGTCGAGGACGTCTTCACCATCACCGGCCGTGGCACCGTGGTCACCGGTCGCGTCGAGCGTGGCGTGATCAACGTGAACGAGGAAGTCGAGATCGTCGGCATCCGTCCCACCACGACCAAGACCACCGTCACCGGTGTCGAGATGTTCCGCAAGCTGCTCGATCAGGGCCAGGCTGGCGACAACGTCGGTCTGCTGGTGCGCGGTATCAAGCGTGAGGACGTCGAGCGTGGCCAGGTTGTGGTCAAGCCCGGCACCACCACCCCGCACACCGACTTCGAGGGCAGCGTCTACATCCTGTCCAAGGACGAGGGCGGCCGCCACACGCCGTTCTTCAACAACTACCGCCCGCAGTTCTACTTCCGTACCACGGACGTGACCGGCGTGGTGACTCTCCCCGAGGGCACCGAGATGGTGATGCCCGGTGACAACACCGACATCTCCGTGAAGCTGATCCAGCCCGTCGCCATGGACGAGGGTCTGCGGTTCGCGATCCGCGAAGGTGGCCGCACCGTCGGCGCCGGCCGGGTCACCAAGATCATCAAGTAGGCTCCGCCTACGGGATCATCTAAGTGATTTCGCCTCGGCGAATCTGATCTGACGGAAGTCCCCCATTTCCCACGGGAAATGGGGGACTTCTGTATTCGCACCTGCATTAGTCTTGCGCGAGGATCCATCGGGGGAAGGATGTCCGCGAATGCTGGTGCGCTATCTCAAGGCTCAGGGCATGGTGCTTCTCTGCGGTGGTCTTGTGGGCCCGATCTTTTTGGCGATGTACTTCGCCCTGGGTGCCGACCCCCTGCTGAAATGGATGTTCTGGACCGGTCTGGTGGTCACGGCCCTCGATGTGCTGGCCGCCCTGTGGCTGGCCAACTACGGCGCCAATGCCGCGGCCAAGGCGAGCCTGCTGGAACAGCACGGCACCCTGGCGCTCGCGCGCATCGTCGGCATGACCGAAACCGGTACGCGCATCAACGATCGACCGCTGGTGAAGCTGACCCTGCAGGTCGAGGCGCCCGGTATTGCACCCTTCACCGCCGAGGACAGGGTGATCGGGTCCATCGATCGGCTGCCGATGCTGACCTCGCGCCACCTCGCGGTCCTGGTCGAACCCGGCACGCAGAATCTCCAGATCGACTGGAACCGAAGCGCTTTGGTCAGCGGTGTGGTGCCCGCGCAGTTCACGCTCGACGAGGACGGCCGCACCTATGACCTGTCCGGGCAGGCCGGTCCGCTGATGGAGATCATGAAGATCCTCAAGGACAACGGAGTTCCGATGTCCTCCACCATCGACATCCGCTCCACTCCGGCCGTGCGCCGGCAGGTGATGGCCGTCGTGCGCGGTGCGGTCGCGCCCCAGCAGTCCACCCCGGACCCCGCGCCCGCGGGAGCGCCGTTGGGTGCCCCGCCGGTGCTGGCGCCCCCGCCGCCGTCGACCGCCGAGCGACTGCAACAGCTTGAGACCCTGCGCGCCACGGGCGCGATCTCCGACGCTGAGTACACCGCGAAACGCCAGCAGATCCTCGCCGAACTGTGAACGGCTCCCACCAACTATTCAACTGACCTAATGGTAAATAAGGCGTGTCGGCTCCTCGATCCTGATAACGTCCGCCACGGCCGGGTTTTCGGCGTGGGGGCGGGGGGATCGACGTGTCAGGCGCGCAGGATGTGCGGTCGCTCAAGTCCCCGTCGCTGCTCGACGCCCTGATTTCACTGCGCGGTGGCGCGTTCATGAGCGCGGTGCTGGGGGTCTCGACGGTGGCGTATCTGCCGTTCGCGCCCTTCAACATCTTCAGCCCGGCACTCAGTGTCACGGGATTCAGAATCATTGCCGCGCAGCCTGTTCCAGATTCAGAAGGGGCATGATGAGCACCACCGAGGCTCAGGACACGGCCAACAAGGTCAGCCTCCCGACCCTGACCGCCATGGTCATTGGATCGATGATCGGATCCGGGGTCTTCCTGCTGCCCCGTCGCTTCGCGATCGAGGCCGGGGTGGCCGGTGCCCTGATCGCGTGGACCATCGCGGGCGCCGGAATGCTGATGCTGGCCTTCGTCTTCCAGCGGTTGGCCACCCGCAAGCCCGACCTGGACGCCGGCATCTTCGCCTATGCCAAGGCGGGTTTCGGCGATTACGTGGGATTCAACTCGGCGTTCGGATTCTGGGCCTCGGCGTGTGCGGGCAACACGTCCTACTGGGTGCTCATCATGGCCACGCTGGGTTCGCTGTTCCCGGCGCTTTTTCCGGCCCTGGGTGACGGATCGACCGTCATCGCGGTGGTGATCTCCTCGATCGGGGTGTGGCTGTTCTTCTATCTGATCCTGCGCGGTGTCAAGGAGGCCGCGGTCATCAACCGGATCGCGACCTGGGCCAAGATCGTCCCGATCATCATGTTCATCCTGCTCGTGGGCATCGGATTCAAGGCCGACGTGTTCACCGGCAACTTCTGGGGTGGCGACGGAAGCTACTCGTGGGCCTCGCTCTTCGAACAGGCCAAGGGCACCATGCTGATCACGGTGTTCGTGTTCCTGGGCATCGAGGGTGCCAGCGTGTACTCCCGGTTCGCCCGCAAGCGCTCCGACGTGGGACGTGCCACGGTGATCGGCTTCCTGGCCGTGCTGTCGGTGTTCATGCTGGTGACAATGTCGTCTTACGGCGTGATGTCGCAGTCGGAGTTGGCCGAGACGTCGCAACCGTCGATGGCCTCGGTGCTGGAGTCCGTCGTCGGCCCGTGGGGGTCGGTGCTGATCCGACTCGGTGTGATCCTGTCGGTGCTGGGCGCGTATCTGGCCTGGACACTGATGGCCGCCGAGATCCTCTACATCCCAGCCAAATCCGATGATATGCCGCGCTTCCTGGCGCGCGAGAACGCCAACGGCGCACCGGTGAACGCGCTGATGATGGCGGGCGGTCTGGTGCAACTGCTGCTGATCCTGCTGCTGTTCTCCGACAACGCACTGGATTTCATGCTGGACCTGACCGCGGCGCTGGCGCTGATCCCATATCTGCTGGCCGCCGGATATGCCTTGAAGCTGACCATCACCCGTGAGACCTACGAGGACCGGCGCGCACTGGTTCCGGACATGATCATCGCCGCGATCGCGACGTTCTACACCCTGTTCCTGGTGTATGCGGCAGGCTGGGACCACCTGTTGCTGTCCTGCATCCTCTATGCGCCTGGTGCGCTGCTGTATTGGATGGCGCGGAGGCAGCGTGGGCTGCGGGTGTTCCGTCCGGCCGAACTGCTGCTGTTCCTGGTGATCGTCGCCGGCGCGATCGGCGGGGTGTACGGCCTGGTGTCCGGTTCCATCCAGATCTAGAGAGGACGACTTATGAGCAGACCGTCCGACACCTATGGTGTCCACTCCGAAGTCGGCAAGTTGCGCAGGGTTCTGGTGTGCTCACCGGGATTGGCGCATGAGCGGCTCACCCCGACGAACTGCGACGACCTGCTGTTCGACGACGTGCTCTGGGTGCAGAACGCCAGACGCGACCACTTCGACTTCATGGACAAGATGCGCGACCGCGACGTCGAGGTCATCGAACTGCACGACCTGCTGACGGAGACCATGGAGATCCCCGAGGCCAGGGACTGGCTGCTGGACCGCAAGATCGTGCCCAATGAGGTGGGGTTGGGTCTGGTCGACGAGACCCGTGCGTTCCTCGACGAACTGGTGCCACGGCGCCTCACCGAGTTCCTGATCGGCGGGATGTCCACGAGGGACCTGCCGCCCGACCTGGGCCGGGGATACCGCGCACTGGCCCGCGAGGACACCGGGGTCACCGAATACCTCATGCCGCCCCTGCCCAACACGCTTTACACCCGCGACACCACCTGCTGGATCTACGGCGGCCTGACCCTGAACCCGCTGTTCTGGCCCGCGCGGCACGACGAAACCCTGCTGATGAAGGCCATCTACGAGTTCCACCCGGACTTCGTCGGCTCCTCGGTGTGGTGGGGTGACCCCGAGAAGAACTGGGGGCTGGCGACTTTCGAGGGCGGCGACGTCCTGATCCCGGGCAACGGGGTGGTGCTCATCGGGATGAGCGAGCGCACGTCGCGCCAGGCCATCACGCAGGTGGCCGCCGAACTGTTCGCGAACAACGTCGCCGACAAGGTGATCGTGGCAGGCATGCCGAAACTTCGTGCAGCGATGCACCTGGACACGGTGTTCACCTTCGCCGACCGGGACGTGGTGACGGTGTACCCCCAGATCGTCGACAACATCGCGCCGTTCACGCTGGTGCCCGACGACGCCGAACCAGGTGTCGCGGTCATCGAGGAGAACAAGCCGTTCGTGGAGGTCGTGGCCGCGGCCCTGGATCTGGCGGAACTGCGCGTCGTGGAGACCGGTGGCACCAAGTACGACTCCGAGCGTCAGCAGTGGGACAGCGGCAACAACCTGGTGGCTGTCGAACCTGGCGTGGTCTTCGCCTATGACCGCAACATCCACACCAACTCGCTGCTGCGCAAGGCCGGCATCGAGGTGATCACGATCGTGGGCGCCGAACTGGGCCGCGGTCGCGGCGGCGGGCACTGCATGACCTGCCCGATCATCCGTGATCCGCTGTCCTGAGCGAACCTGGAACACGTTCTAGTTCGGCTGCTAGCCTGGGCTCGCAAGTCGTCGAGGAAAGGACCTCCGGAATGCCCACGGAACCGCTGCTGGGACGCGTGGCTTTGGTGACCGGCGCCGCCCGGGGTCAGGGTCGGGCGCACGCCGTCCGGCTGGCCGCCGAAGGTGCCGACATCATCGCCATCGACATCTGCGGACCGGTGTCCGACACCGTCACCTACCCGATGCCGACCTCGGAGGACCTCGCCGAGACCGTCCGTCTCGTCGAGGCCGCGGGCCGCAAGGTGCTGGCGCGCGAGGTGGACATCCGCGACCTCGCCGCGCAGCAGCAGGTGGTCGCCGACGGCGTCGAACAGTTCGGCCGCCTCGACATCATCGTCGCCAATGCGGGCATCCTCAGCTGGGGCCGGATCTGGGAGATGTCCGAAGAGCAGTGGGACACCGTGATCGACGTCAACCTCAACGGGACGTGGCGCACCCTCCGGGCCGCACTGCCCGCGATGATCGAGGCGGGCAACGGCGGGTCGATCATCGTCGTCAGCTCCTCGGCGGGGCTCAAGGCCACCCCGGGCAACGCGCACTATGCGGCGTCGAAGCACGGCCTGGTGGCGCTGACCAATGCGCTGGCCATCGAGGCCGGCGAGTTCGGCATCCGGGTCAACTCGATCCACCCGTACTCGATCGACACGCCCATGATCGAGCCGGAGGCCATGGGCGAGATCTTCGGCAAGTACCCCCAGTTCCTGCACAGCTTCGCGCCTATGCCGTTCAAACCCGTTGCGCGCGACCCCAAGTTGGGTCTGCAGGAGTTCATGTCGCCCGAGGAGGTCGCCGACGTGGTGGCCTGGCTGGCTGGTGACACGTCGATGTCCATCTCCGGGTCACAGATCGCCGTGGACCGCGGCGTGATGAAGCACTGAGGCTCAGGCCGGCAGCACCAGCACTGGCACCGGACTGTGCCGGATGATCTTGGCGCCGTGTGACCCCAGGAAGACACCCTTGAAGCTGCGCCGCGAGCTGGTGCCCAGCGTCAACAGGTCACCGTCGTCCCACTCGGTGGCGTCCAGCGCCTGATCCCAGCCGTTGCCGGTGACCACCTGCAGTTCGACGTCATCGCCGACGACGTTGTCGGACTTGAGTTTTGCGGTCAGCTCCCGCAGTCGCGCGGCCCAGGTGTCCAGCAGTGAGTCCTCGGCGTGCAGCCCGACCTCGGGCGGGAACATCGTGCGCCCTCGGATGGCGAAACTGACCACGCGCATCGCGACGTCGAGATTCGCCGTCAACTCCGCGACCCGCTCAACCACCCGGATGGACTCGGTGGTGCCGGAGTAGGCGCACGTGATGCGCCGCAACCGGCCCGCGCGCGACCCGCGGTAACCGCGCGGGCTGATCGCCACGGGAACCGGCGAGGCGTGCAGTAGCCAGTCCGTCGTGGAACCCAACACCACCTGGCCGTGCGCGCCGCTGGACGACGACCCGACGACCATGACGTCGGGATCGGTGCGTTCGGCAGCCTCGAGAAGTCCGTCACCGGCGGTGCGGCTGGGCACCGACAGGTGGCTGATCGTGATGCCCTCGGCGATGGTGGCCAGGTGGGCGCGGGCCTCGCGTTCGGAGTCGGTGCCCAACTGCTGTGCGTAGGTGGCGAATTCGGCGTCGATCCGCGCGGGCGACGGTGTGGTCCACGGCTTGGGCACCACGGCCGCCACCACCAGGTCGGTGTGCAGCGTTCGCGCGGCCTCGACGGCGAGGTTCAGTGGAGCGTGCCCGCATTTGCCAGCGAGATAGCCGACCAGAACGGTCACTTCGCGTCCTCCGCGCCGGGCGCCGCGGTGGCGATGACGCCGTCGCCACCGTCGACCAGGGCGCTGTGACGGCGGCCCCACACCAGGTAGAAGATCAGCACCGCACCAACCCACAACGAGAACCACAGCCAGGTGATCCGCGGCAGGCCGTACAGCACGAAAAGGCACGCGGCCACCGACAGCACGGGTGTCACCGGGTAACCGGGGACCCGGAACCCGCGCGGAAGGTCGGGTTCGCGCCTTCGCAGGATGATCACGCCGATCGAGACGACGATGAACGCGACCAGTGTGCCGATCGACACCAGATCCCAGAGGTAGTCCAGCGGAACGAACCCCGCCAGCAGGCCGGTGACCGTCCCCACGATGACGGTGTTGGACACCGGCGTCATGGTTCGGGGGTTGACCCGCGCGAACCGGGACGGCAGCAGTCCATCGCGGCCCATCGCGAACAGGATGCGGGTCTGCCCGTACATCACCACCAGGGTCACGGAGAAGATCGAGATCACCGCGCCCAGCGCCAGGATGTTGCTGGCCCAGGTCTGCCCGCCCAGGATGTTGCGCAGGATCACCGACAGCCCGGCCTCGGACTGTTCGGCGGAACCGAAGTCGTCGGCGTCCTGTGTACCCAGACCGGCGAAGGCCACCAGCAGATAGACGGTGGTGACCACGAAGAGTGCGCCGATGATCGCAATCGGCATGGTCTTCTGCGGATTCTTGACCTCGTCACCCGCGGTGGACACCGCGTCCAGGCCGATGAACGTGAAGAAGATGGTGGCCGCACCCATGGTGATGCCCTCGAAGCCCTTGTCCCAGAAGCCCTCGAAGTGGTCGGTGGTGAACGCCGTGAACGCGATGGCCACAAACAGCGCCAACACCCCGAGCTTGATGAGCACCATGACTGTGTTGACCGCGGCCGACTCGCTGGCCCCGCGGATCAGCAACAGCGCACACATCAGGATCAGGATCATGGCCGGCAGGTTGACCAGTCCCGGATCCTCGCCGAATGGGGCCGCGGTCAACGCATGCGGGATTCGAAACCCGAACACGTTGTTGAGCAGTTCGTTGAGGTAACCGCTCCACCCGACCGAGGTGGCCGATGTCGACACGCCGTATTCGAGCAGGAGGCAGGCCGCGACGCCCATCGCGACGACTTCGCCCATGGTGGTGTAGGCGTAGGAGTAGGTCGACCCCGAGACCGGCACCGCCGACGCCATCTCCGCGTAGCAGAGCGCCGACAGGCCGGCCGCCACACCGGCGAGCACGAAGGACACAAGCACCGCGGGTCCGGCCTTGGGGACGGCCTCCTGCAGCACGATGAAGATTCCGGTGCCGACCGTCGCCCCGACGCCGAACATCATCAGCTGGAATGTGCCGATGCTGCGTTTCAGATGGTCGGAGGCACCGTGCGCGACGGGCGCGCCGACGACGGGTCTGCGCCGCAGCATCTGTTGCGCGAGGGTCGCCGGCGGTGACGTCATGGTGCCTCCTGGTGTGCGCCTACACTGCTCGATTCGGTTGTCGTACTGCGGCATCGGCCAACACGGCCGCGAACTGTTCGGTTGCCCAGTCGATCTCGTCGGCGGTGATCACCAGGGGAGGGGCGAACCGCAGCGTGGAACCGTGGGTGTCCTTGACCAGCACCCGGCGTGCGGCAAGCGCGAGGCTGATCTGCTTGCCGCTGCCCAGCGCGGGGTCGACGTCGACGCCCGCCCACAGGCCAAGGCCCCGCACTTCGCGCACACCGTGCCCGAGCAGCGCCCGCAGGCGGGTGTGCAGACGGGTGCCGAGTTCTTCCGAGCGGGCCTGGAATTCGCCGGTCGCCAGCATCGAGACCACCGTGGTGCCGATCGCCGCGGCCAAGGGGTTGCCGCCGAAGGTCGACCCATGCTCGCCCGGATGCAGGACACCCAGGACGTCGGCGTCGGCCACCACCGCCGACACGGGCACCACACCGCCGCCGAGGGCCTTGCCCAGCAGGTACACGTCGGGCACCACATCCCAGTGGTCGCACGCGAATGTGCGCCCGGTGCGAGCCAGGCCGGACTGGATCTCGTCGGCGATCAGCAGGACATTGCGCCGCGTGCAGATCTCGCGCACCCGGGGCAGGAAGTCGGCCGGCGGCACGATGATCCCGGCCTCACCCTGGATGGGTTCGAGCAGCACCGCGACGGTGTTGTCGTCTACTGCGGCCGCGACCGCGTCGGCGTCCCCGAACGGTACGGCCCGGAACCCCGGGGTGAACGGCCCGAACCCGCCGCGCGCGAGCGGATCGGAGGAGAAGCTCACGATGCTGATGGTCCGACCGTGGAAGTTGTTGTGCGCGACGACGATGTTGGCCGCATCCGCGGCCACGCCCTTGACGTCGACACCCCATTTGCGGGCCACCTTGATGCCGGTCTCGACGGCCTCGGCGCCGCTGTTCATCGGCAGCACCATCTCCTTGCCGCACAGTTCGGCCAACGCCGCGCAGAACGGGCCCAGGCGATCGGAGTGGAACGCGCGGCTCACCAGCGTCACGGCGTCGAGTTGGGCGCGTGCGGCGGCGGTGATCCGCGGATGGCGGTGCCCGAAGTTCACCGCGGAATACGCGGCCAGACAGTCCAGGTGTCGGCGGCCGTCGACGTCGGTGATCCAGGCGCCCTCGGCCGAGGCCGCCACGACGGGCAGCGGGGAGTAGTTGTGCGCGGTGTGGCGCGCCTCCACCTCGATCGCGGCGCGGGTGGCGGCGCTGGGCTCAGTGCCCGCCGTCTCCGTCACGTCATCCAGGATGGTCACGGATACACCTCCAGAGTGCAGCATTTCACGGATCCGCCACCTTTGAGCAGCTCTGAGAGATCTGCTCCGATGGGGACGAAGCCCGCGGCGCGAAGCTGCGCCGCGAACCCGGTGGCGGCGGCGGGATGGACGACATGGCGACCGTCGGAGACCGCGTTGAGGCCCAGCACATAGGCGTCGGCGGTGGCGACTTCGATCGCGGTCGGGAACAGCGCGAGCAGGCGGGCACGGGATGCGGTCGTGAACGCCGGCGGGTAGTAGGCGATCGTGGTGTCGTCGAGCACCGCCAGCGCGGTGTCGAGGTGGTAGAACCGCGGATCGGTGAGTTCGAGGGTGACCACCGGCAGACCGACCGCCGCCGCGATCTCGGCGTGGGCGGCCTCGTCGGTGCGAAAACCGGTGCCCGCCAGGATGGTCGCGCCGACCACCAGCAGATCGCCCTGGCCCTCGTTGGTGTGCTGGGTGGTGATCGGCGGGTATCCGCGGGCCGTCATCCAGTCGGCGTAGGCGCGTGCCTCGTCCGCTCGCTGGTGGAACTTGAAGCGGGCCACCACCGCTCGGTCATTGACGATCAACCCGCCATTGGCGGCATAGACCATGTCGGGAAGTCCAGGTGCGGGGTCGACGAGCTCCACCGAGTGCCCGAGATCGAGATAGATCTGCCGCAGGCAGTTCCACTGCGCGAGTGCGAGGTCGGTGTCCACCGGGGTGCTGGTGTCCATCCAGGGGTTGATGGCGTACTCCACCGCGAAATGGGTGGGCGGTGTCATGGCGTACCGCCGCACCCGCGCGGTGCGGACAGTCGTCGGCTCGGAGTGGGTGGCGATCGCGGCGGGGAAGGCGTCGGAAATCGTCATGAATCGATGGTATTGAGGGCCGATGATGCAATCAATCAACGAATATTGCGCGTAGGCGTACGATCTGTTGTGCAAATGGGCGCCTGGAGGCGATCTGTTGCGCATGAGGAGGGAATGGATGTCTGTGGACCGTTTGGACGAAACCGACGAGCAGATCCTGACCGAACTCGCCGAGCACGCCCGGGCCACCTACGCCGAGATCGGTGAGCGGGTCAACCTGTCGGCACCGGCCGTCAAACGTCGGGTGGACCGCATGCTCGACGCGGGCGTGATCCGCGGCTTCACCACGGTGATCGACCGCAATGCGCTCGGCTGGACCACCGAGGCCTATGTGCAGGTCTACTGCCACGGCACCATCGCGCCCGACGAGTTGCGCCGCGCCTGGGTCGACATCCCGGAGGTGGTCAGCGCCGCGACCGTGACCGGGACCTCGGATGCGATCCTGCATGTGCTGGCGCGCGATATGCGCCACCTGGAGACCGCGCTGGAACGCATCCGCTCCAGCGCCGACATCGAACGCAGCGAGAGCATCGTGGTGCTGTCGAACATCATCGACAGGGCCCGCTGGTCACAGTGACAGCCCGGGGTGGCAGTCCCAAGATCAAGACAATCGTGTAAGAACAGTCCTCGTGAGCACCGAGAAGATCGTTATCGTCGGCGGCGGTTTGGCCGCATCCCGGACGGCAGAGCAGTTGCGTCGCGCGGAGTTCGCAGGGGACATCGTCATCGTCAGTGACGAGGTTCATCTGCCCTATGACCGCCCGCCGCTGTCCAAGGATGTGCTGCACAAAGACGATCACGACCTCGCCGAGGTCACGCTCAAGCCGCGCGAGTTCTACGACGAGAACAACATCACGCTGCGACTGGGCTCGGCGGCCACGGGCGTCGACACCGCCGCCAAGACCGTGACGCTGGCCGACGGCAGCACCGTCGAGTACGACGAGCTCATCGTGACCACGGGTCTGGTGCCCAAGCGGATCCCGTCGTTCCCGGATCTCGAGGGTATTCACGTCCTGCGCAACTACGACGAGAGCCAGAAGCTGCGCACCCAGGCCGCGACGGCCCGCCGCGCGGTGATCATCGGCGCTGGCTTCATCGGCTGCGAGGTCGCGGCCAGCCTGCGCAAGCGGGGCGTCGAGGTCGTGCTGGTCGAGCCCCAGCCCGAACCGCTGGCTTCGGTGCTCGGCACCCAGATCGGTGCGCTGGTGACCCGCCTGCACCGCGCCGAGGGCGTGGACGTGCGCACCGGCGTCGGCGTCTCCGGCGTGGCCGGCGAGAACGCGGTGCAGCAGGTGACGCTGTCGGACGGCACCGAGGTCGAGGCCGACCTCGTGGTGGTCGGCATCGGCTCGCGGCCCGCCACCGACTGGCTGGACGGCAGCGGCATCGAGATCGACAACGGCATCGTGTGCGACAACGTCGGACGTACCAGCACGCCGCACGTGTGGGCACTCGGTGACGTGGCCTCCTGGAAGGACGCCACGGGACACCAAGCCCGCGTGGAGCATTGGAGCAATGTCGCCGAGCAGGCCCGCGTTCTGGTGCCCGTGCTGCTGGGCAAGGAACCGCCCGAGGCCGTCGTCGTGCCCTACTTCTGGAGCGATCAGTACGACGTCAAGATCCAGTGCCTGGGCGAACCCGAGGCCGACGACATCGTGCACATTGTTGAGGATGACGGCCGAAAGTTCCTCGCCTACTACGAGCGCGACGGCGTGGTGGCCGGCGTGGTCGGCGGCGGCATGCCCGGCAAGGTCATGAAGGTGCGGGCCAAGATCGCCGCGGGCGCACCGATCTCCGACGTCCTGGGCTGACCCGCCGCGAGCGTGCATGTCGCCGGCCGACACGCCGTGCTCAGCCCGTGATCTGCGCACGCTCGCGGGCAAGTTCTTTCAGAACTCGCCGAGGTAAAACCGTGCGCCCTGGTCGTCGGTGCACTCGGCCATCCGACCGTAGGGCTGCGGCGTCGGCTCCTGCAGAATTGAGCCCCCGGCCTCCCGCACTCTCGTGACGGCGTCGTCGATGTCGGCGACGGTCCACATGGGCACCGTCGTGACCTGCGCGCTGCCGCCCGCGACACCGGCCATGGGCTGGGTGCCGTCGATCTGCCAGCCGTCGTCGATGCGGCCTGGTTGGTACGACCAGAACAGCACCCGGGAGTAGAACGATCGGAACGCCGCTGAATCGGCGACCTCGTAGGTGATGTACGAAAGCTCGCCGGGCCCAGTGCCGTTCAGCGCCGGGCGCGGTGTACCGCGGGTGGGGGTGAACACCGCGAACGGGGTGCCCTGCGGGTCGGTGGCGTCGAGCACCGTGCCGAAGTCGTACTCCCGCACCGTGCCCGGTGTGCCGCCCCCCGCCCTGATCGACTCGCGGGCGCCGTCGAGATCGGTGACGGCGTAGCAGCAGAACAGCGTGCTGGGTCCGTCCACCTCGAAGATCCCGATCGGTGCTTCGGTGTTGGTGACCTGACGGGTGGTCGGGTCATAGGTCCAGCCGAGCACGTGACCGTAGAACGCCGCGGCGCGCGCCGCGTCCGGCGTCCACACCGACACATAGCCGACGTCGCCGTGCTGGATGGGTGTGGCGGCGCCGGTCAACGGGCCGGTCAGCATCCAGCGATGACCGAACGGGTCCACGATGCTGGCGCTGCGCGAACCGTAGTTCTCGTACGGCTCTCGTTCGACGTGCGCACCGTGCTCGCGGGCGCGCGCCAGTGCGGCGTCGGTGTCGTCGACGTCGAGCATCAGGCTCACCGACACCGCACCCGGGGTTGGTGCGCGCAGGCCGATCTCGGGGTACTCGTCGGCCAGGTAGAGCACGCCGCCGGCCAGGGCCAGTTCGGCATGCCCGATGCGGCCGTCGGCCATCACCACGGGGTCGCCGGTGACGCGGGCGCCCAGGGCGTCGACATACCAGCGCAGGGCCGCGCGCGCGTCGCCGACCGTCAGGTAGGGCAGGGCCGCGGGTCGCGGGCGCTCGCCGGTGGTTGCGGTGGTTCCGGTGGTGAGGTCCTCGAGCGCAGATGTGGTGCCGCTCATGATGACTCCTTCCGTTCCAGTGGGCAGTGACAGGGCCGACTCGAGTCGCCGGCGCAGGCGCGCGGCGAACTCCGGGTCGGGGGACACCGGAAGGTCGCCGCCGTGCAGCACGCTCAATGGGTCGTGGTCGAACGGGCTCATGACGTTCCTCCTTCCGGGTATTGGGCTTCCGGGTATTGGGCTCTGAAGGCCCGCCTCGCGCGGACCAGCAGGGCTTCGGTGGCGTGCACGGTGCGTCCGAGCGCATCGGCGCACTCGGGCACCGAGCGGTCGTCCAGATATCGCAGGGCCAGGACGGCGCGGTGCGGCTCGGACAACCGGGCCAGCACGCTCTCGGCGACGATGCGGTCCAGTTCGGCGTCCCAGTGGTCGTCACCCGGTGGTTCGGGCGGTTCGGCCACCGGGGTGGTGAACCGGTCCATCCCGCGCCGGTAGTGGTCGGCCAACTTGTGTCGCGCCACACCGAGCAGCCACGGCAGGCCGATCGGCGGCGGATCCTTCCTGCGGGCGGCGTCCATCGCCGCCAGGAAGGTCTCCGACGTCAGGTCTTCGCACGTTCCGCGGTCACCGCAGCGCCGGACGAAGTAGCCGTAGATCACCGGCAGGGCCTCGTCGTACAGCGCCAACAGTGCGTGCGGAGCGTCCGGTCGATCCGATTCGGCGCTCACACCCTCATCGTCGCCGCGGGGACCGAAACTCCGACGCCCTTTCTCGGACTTTTTCTTCGCGAGCGTGCATGTCTCCGCCGGACACGCCGCGCTCGGGCCGTGTTCTGCGCACGCTCGCGGAGTTGTCCACAGGCCGGATCCGGGTGAATACGACGATCGACGTCGCGCCCGCACTCTCCTGGCATGGATGAGGCGCTTGATCGACTGTTCGCATCGCAGGGTGGTGTCGCCCACACAGGTCAGCTGAGGGCTGTGGTCGGCAGAGCCCGGTTCGAGTCGGGTGTGGCCTCCGGACTGTTCGTGCCGGTGTGGACGGGAGTGTATGCGCGCGGCGAGATCGACAACCACCTTCGGCTGGCCGGCCTGGATCTGCGCGCAGGTGAACCCGTCGCGATCTGTCTCGGGACCGCCGCTGCCGCATACGGTTTCGACACCGAGGACAATCGGGATCTGCACGTGCTCACCCCGCGGGGCCATCAGCTGCGCTCCAGCGACGGGCTCGTGGTGCATCGGCGTGAGGGGGCGCCGCTGGCGACGGTCGACGGCAGACCCGCCACCGCGCCGGCATGGACAGCGATCGAGGTCGCGCGATCACTGCGCCGTCCGCGGGCGCTGGCCACACTGGACGCTGCGCTGCGCAGCAGCACATGCGGCCGTGCCGATCTGTTGCGTGCCGCGAAACTGCAGGCGGGCCGGCGTCGGATCGTCAGAGTGCGCAAACTGTTGGAGCTGGCCTCACCCCTGGCCGAGTCCGCCATGGAGAGCGAATCCCGCCTCGTCATGCATGACAGAGGGCTGCCCGCCCCCGTTCTCCAGTACGAGGTCGTCGACCTTCACGGGAACCTGTGGCGCCTGGACTTCGCCTGGCCCGAGCAGAAGGTGGCGGTTGAGTACGACGGTTTCGCGTGGCACAGCAACCCCGAGGCGTTCCGCCGTGATCGCCGCAAACGGGCCGCGCTGGAGGAGATGAAGTGGACGCTGTTGTCCGTCGTCGACGTCGATGTGCGGCGGACCCCGGACGTGATGGTGCACCGCATCGCCGCCGCATTGGCGGCTGCGGCGGCGTGAGCGTGCGCAGAACACGGTGCTGACGCGGCGTGTCGGGCGCAGACATGCACGCTCGCGGGGAAGGGCTCTCAGATCCCGGTGGCCACCACGTCGAAGGCCGCACCGAGTGCGTCGAGCAGGGAGACCGATTCGTCGGCCAGCCACTGCCCATAGGCCGACAGCGCGACCCCGAGCATGGTCCAGGCCACGGTCTCAGGCACCAGATCGGTGGTCTTGGCGTCAGTGCGGGCCGCCACGAAGTCGGCGATGACCTCCCGCCAGCCCGCGTACATGGTCATCGAATATGCCTGCAGCTCATCGGTTTCCAGGATCACGCGCATCCGCTCGCGGTGGTGCACCTCCTCAGCCGCGTCGAAGGTGTTGAACGCCAACAGTGCCGAGCGCAGCGCCGCCCCCAGGGGTTCCGAGTCGTCGATGTCGGCGAGCAGATCGCGGAACTGCCGCAGGTGGGTGTCGAAATCCCCCCACAGGATCGCGCTCTTGGACGCGTAGTAGCGGAACAGGGTGCGTCGGGCGATGCCCGCGGCCTGCGCGACGTCGTCGACGCTGACGGCGTCGAAGCCGTGCGCGCTGAACAGCTCGATCGCGACCTCCGCGATGTGATCGCGGGTGGTGGAACGCCGCCGTCCGACGCGTGGCGCGTCGGGTTGATCGTCGCGCATGTCCACCCTCCTTCGACCCATCTCTAGCGTTTAGGCACCCGATGCCATATTGTGTTCCGCACAGACCCGAGGTGTCGAGTCTCACACAACGAAAGGTGAACACCATGGAACAGGATCAGCAGGTCGTCGCCGGCGAGGCCCTCGTCACGGAGAGCCTGGTCGAAGAGGTCTCCATCGACGGCATGTGCGGCGTCTACTGACATGACGAACTCGCCGGCCGCGATCGCTGACGGCATCGACCGCGCCAGTCGGTTCGATGCTGATCGCGGCTGGCGGCTTCATCCCCAGGTCGCGGTGCGCCCGGAACCCTTCGGCGCGCTGCTCTACCACTTCGGCACCCGCAAGCTGTCGTTCCTGAAGAACCGCACGGTGCTCGAACTGGTCCAGTCCCTGGACACTCATCCCGACGTGCGCAGCGCCTGCCGCGCCGTCGGCATCGACGACTCGGCCCAACAGCCGTACCTGCACGCCCTTGCGGTACTGGCCGAATCGAAAATGCTTGAACCCCAACCCAAGACTTCGGAGGACCGGTGACGTCAGTCGCGCCCGTGCCCAGACTCGTCGACCAGTTCGAACGCGGTCTGGATGCACCGATCTGCTTGACGTGGGAGTTGACCTACGCCTGCAACCTCGCCTGTGTGCACTGCCTGTCCTCGTCGGGCAAGCGAGACCCCCGCGAGCTGTCCACGCAACAGTGCAAGGACATCATCGACGAGCTCGAACGCATGCAGGTGTTCTACGTCAACATCGGCGGCGGTGAGCCCACGGTCCGGTCGGACTTCTGGGAACTCGTCGACTACGCCACCGAGCACCACGTCGGGGTCAAGTTCTCCACCAACGGCGTGCGCATCACGCCCGAGGTGGCGGCCAAGCTCGCAGCCAGCGACTACGTCGACGTCCAGATCTCCCTCGACGGCGCCAACGCCGAGGTCAACGACGCGGTTCGCGGCCCCGGCTCGTTCGCGATGGCCGTCCGCGCGCTCGAGAACCTCTCCGCGGCAGGCTTTTCCGACGCCAAGATCTCCGTCGTGGTCACCCGCCACAACGTCGACCAGCTCGACGACTTCAAGGCGCTCGCCGACCGGTACGGCGCCACGCTGCGTATCACTCGCCTGCGCCCCTCGGGCCGCGGCGCCGACGTCTGGGATGAACTGCACCCCACCCCCGCGCAGCAGGTGCAGCTCTACGACTGGCTGGTCGCGCGCGGCGATCGCGTCCTGACCGGCGACTCGTTCTTCCACCTGTCCGGCCTCGGTGAGCCCGGCGCCCTGGCGGGCCTGAACCTGTGCGGTGCGGGCCGAGTGGTGTGCCTGATCGACCCGGTGGGCGACGTCTACGCGTGCCCGTTCGCCATCCACGACCGGTTCCTGGCCGGAAATGTGGTGTCCGACGGAGGTTTTGACACCGTCTGGAAGCATGCGCCGCTGTTCCGCGAACTGCGCGAACCGCAGTCGGCGGGAGCCTGCTCAAGCTGCGGCCACTTCGACGCATGCCGCGGCGGCTGCATGGCCGCCAAGTTCTTCACGGGCCTGCCCATGGACGGACCTGATCCGGAATGCGTCCAGGGTTACGGCGAATCGGCGCTGTCGGCCGACCGCACCGTGCCCAAATCCAGCGTCGACCATTCCCGCACCGGGAACCGGAAGACGCCGGCGGGTCCCATCCCGCTGACCCTGCTCACTGTCCCGCCCAAGAAATTCTGCAACGAAAGTCCCCTCTGATCTCATGGCACGCGATACCTGGTTCGAAACCGTCGCCATCGCCCAGCAACGGGCGAAGAAACGGCTGCCCAAGTCCGTCTACTCCTCGCTGATCTCCGCCAGCGAGAAGGGCCTGACGGTCACCGACAACGTCGAGTCCTTCGGTGAACTCGGATTCGCACCGCACGTGGTGGGCGCGCCCGAGAAGCGCGATATGGCGACAACCGTGATGGGGCAGGAGATTTCACTGCCCGTCATCATCTCGCCGACCGGCGTGCAGGCCGTCGACCCCGACGGTGAGGTCGCCGTCGCGCGGGCCGCCGCGGCGCGCGGCACGGCGATGGGGCTCTCCTCCTTCGCCAGCAAGCCGATCGAGGACGTCGTCGCCGTCAACGGCAAGATCTTCTTCCAGATCTACTGGCTCGGCAGCCGCGACGCCATCCTGGCCCGGGCACAGCGCGCCAAGGAGGCCGGGGCCGTCGGCCTGATCGTCACCACCGACTGGAGCTTCTCGCACGGGCGCGACTGGGGCAGCCCCAAGATCCCCGAGGCGATGAACCTCAAGACGATGATCAAGATGTCGCCCGAGGCCATCACCAAGCCGCGCTGGCTGTGGGCGTTCGGCAAACATCTGGCCCCGCCCAACCTGCGGGTGCCGAACCAGGCCGCCAAGGGTGAACCCGGGCCGCCGTTCTTCCAGGCCTACGGCGAGTGGATGGGTACCCCGCCGCCGACCTGGGAGGACATCGCCTGGCTGCGCGAGCAGTGGGGTGGACCGTTCATGCTCAAGGGCATCGTGCGCGTCGACGACGCCAAACGTGCTGTGGACGCCGGTGTTTCGGCCATCTCGGTCTCCAATCACGGTGGCAACAACCTCGACGGCACCCCCGCGGCGATCCGTTGCCTGCCCGCCGTGGCCGAGGCCGTAGGCGATCAGGTCGAGGTCCTGCTCGACGGCGGCATCCGCCGGGGCAGCGACGTGGTCAAGGCCGTCGCACTCGGTGCGCGTGCGGTCATGATCGGCCGCGCCTACCTGTGGGGCCTGGCCGCCGAGGGTCAGGCCGGCGTCGAGAACGTCCTGGACATCCTGCACGGCGGCATCGACTCGGCGCTCATGGGACTGGGTCGCTCGTCGATCCATGACCTGACCCCCGACGACATCCTGATCCCCGAGGGGTTCACCCGGGCGCTGGGAGTTCCCCGCGCCTGACGCCGCCCTGTTACTGACGTGGCAGACGTGGCGGAGGTGAACCCTGCCCGGGCGTGTCGTTCGCGAGATTGTGAGCTGATCGTCCTCGACGGCGAACAATTGGGGCACGGCAGATGAATTGGGCCTACCATCGGCGAGTGGTCTCGCCTTCGGAGCTGGGGCCCTCGACGTCGAGGGACCTCATCGCTGCCTCACCAGTCGTGGTGATTCCGGTGGGCTCGACCGAGCAGCACGGACCGCACCTGCCGCTGGACACCGACACCCGCATCGCCACGGCCGTGGCGACCGCGGCCACCCGGGTGGTGGCAGAGACGGCGGCTCAGGACGGCCTGGACGACGCCGACGCGGGCCCCCGGTACCTTCTGGCGCCCGCCGTGCCCTACGGCGCCAGTGGCGAACATGAGGGCTTCGCAGGCACCGTCTCGATCGGCACCGAGGCGCTGCGTCACGTTCTGGTCGAGTTCGGCCGGTCCGCCACGCACTGGGCTGGCCGGCTGGTGTTCGTCAACGGGCACGGCGGCAATGTCGAGGCGCTGCGTGCTGCGGTGCGTCTGCTCAGGTCAGAGGGTCGCGACGCCGCCTGGTCGTCATGCACGGTCCGCGGTGGCGACGCGCACGCGGGGCACACAGAAACGTCTGTATTACTACATATTTCGCCGTCCGAGGTGAGATTCGAGCATTCCCGCCCGGGCAACTGCGCACCGCTGGTAGACCTGATGCCCAGCATGCGCCGTGGGGGAGTGGCCGCAGTGAGTGAGGTGGGAATCTTGGGGGACCCGACCACAGCAACCGCGGAAGAGGGCAGGCGACTCTTCGCCGAGATGGTCGCCGACTGTGCGCAGCGGCTGCGCCGGTGGACCCCGCGGGACGACGGGATGCTGATATGACCCCGCCCCGACTGCCCAACGGATTCGCGGTGCAGGTCGACCGCCGGGTGCGGGTGCTCGGGGAGGGCTCGGCCCTGCTCGGCGGCACGCCGACCCGACTGCTGAGGCTGGCGCCCGCGGCGCAGGACATGCTCGACGGCGGCCGCCTCGAGGTGCGGGACGCCGTCAGCGCCCAGTTGGCCCGGACCCTGCTCGACGCGACCGTGGCCCATCCCCGCCCGGCCACCGGTCCCTCGCACCGCGACGTGACGGTCGTCATTCCGGTGCGGGACAACATAACCGGACTCACCCGGCTGCTCGGGGCGCTGCGCGGGCTGCGGGTCGTCGTGGTCGACGACGGCTCGGCGACACCGATCAGCACGGCCGACGTCGCGGGCGCGCACTGCGACGTCTCGGTGCTTCGGCACCCCGCAAACCGCGGACCCGCGGCGGCCCGCAACACGGGGCTGCTGGCCTGCTCGACGGACTTCGTGGCGTTCCTGGACTCCGATGTGGTCCCCCGGCGGGGGTGGCTCGAAGCACTGCTCGGCCATTTCTGCGACCCGACCGTGGCGTTGGTGGCGCCGCGCATCGTCGGCCTGAACGCCGAGGAGAACCTGGTGGCCCGCTACGAGGCGGTCCGGTCGTCACTGGACCTCGGGCACCGGGAGGCGCCCGTGCTGCCGTACGGGACGGTGTCCTATGTCCCCAGTGCCGCGATCATCTGCCGGCGCGCCGCGGTGCTCGATCTCGGCGGCTTCGACGAGGCCCTGCTGTCGGGCGAGGATGTCGACCTGTGCTGGCGCCTGGTGGAGTCGGGGGCCAGACTGCGCTACGAACCCATCGCCCAAGTCGCCCACGATCACCGCACCGACGTCCGAGATTGGTTGGTGCGCAAGGCATTCTACGGAGGTTCCGCTGCCCCGCTGTCCAGCAGGCACCCGGACAAGACCGCCCCGATGGTGATCTCGGGGTGGATGCTGCTGGCCTGGGTGCTGCTCGGGCTGGGATCGCGCGTGGGTGTGCTGGCCTCGCTGGGCGCCGCGGCGGTCACGGGTCGCCGCATCTCTCGCGGGCTGCGCGGACCCGAGACCAACCCCCGCGACGTGGCCTACGTGGCGGCCAGTGGACTGGGGGCCGCAGCCATGCAGTTGGCCGCGGCGGTCTGCAGGCACTACTGGCCGGTGTCGCTGGTCCTCGCGGTGGTGTCGCAGCGGTGCCGTCGGGCCGTGCTGGCCGCCGCGATCATCGACGGTGCCGTCGACTGGCTGAACCGGCGCCAGCACGTCAGCGACGACACCAGGCCCCTGGGCCTGGTGTCGTATGTGCTGATGAAGCGACTCGACGACCTGGCCTATGGCGCGGGACTGTGGTGTGGTGCGGTGCAGGAGCGCACCGTGACACCGCTCAAGCCGCAGATCAAGGCGTGAAGGCCATAGCCTCCGCACACAGCGATGTTCTGATCGTCGGTGCGGGAAGCGCCGGATCGGTGCTCGCGGAGCGACTTTCGTCAGATCCACAGTGCTCCGTGACCGTGGTGGAGACCGGCCCCGGACCCGCCGAACCTGGAGTGCAGGCGCTCACCGACAGCGGCACGCTGCTGCCCATCGGTTCGGACAGCGAACTGGTGACCCGCTACGCGTCGGTGCTGACGCAGGATCCGCCCCGGACCGCCCACTTGGTGCGCGGTCGCACCGTCGGTGGGTCGGGGGCCGTGAACGGCGGCTACTTCTGCCGCGCGGTGCCCGCCGACATCGCCGCGTGGGACCTGCCCGGGTGGGACTGGCCCACGGTGCTCGCGCACTACCGCGCCGTCGAGACCGATCTGGACTTCGACGGACCACTGCACGGCGACAGCGGGCCCATCCACGTCCAGCGGACCTCCGAATACGTCGGGGCCACAGCACTTTTCCTCGAAGCCTGCGAGCGTGCCGGGGTCGCGTGGCTGCCGGACCTCAACGGCGTCGAGAGCGGAGCACTGCCCTCAGGGGTGGGACGCGTACCCCTGAACATCGTCGAGGGCAGGCGAATGGGTCCGGGTGCGGCATTCCTGGTGCCCGCGATGAGGCGGCCGAACCTGTCGGTGCTCACCCGCGCCCGTGTTCTGCGGATCCGGTTCCACCGGGGACGCGCGGTGGGCGTGGACGTCACCAGGCCCCACGGCCCAGAGGGCCCCGACGGCGTGACGACGCTGACGGCCGACCGGATTGTGTTGAGCAGTGGCGCCATCGGTACCGCGCATCTGCTGATGCTCTCGGGCATCGGACCGGAGCCGGCGCTGCGCCGTGCGGGGGTGCCCGTGGTGCAACCGCTTCCGGTCGGGATGCACTGCGTCGACCACCCCGAGTGGGTGCTGCCCACGAACTGGTCGGTGGAACCCGGCCGCCCAGTGCTAGAGGTGGTCCTCAGCATCGCCGATGATCTCGAGATCCGGCCCTACACAGGTGGTTTCGTGGCGATGGTCGGTGGCGTCGGGGCCGACCACCCGGACTGGCCGCATCTCGGCGTGGCGCTGATGAAGCCCCAGTCGTATGCGAGCGTGGCCCTGGTGTCCGCGGACCCCACGACGCCACCTGAGATCGAACACCGCTACGACCGGGTCGCGGACGACATCAAGCGGCTCGAATACGGCACCGAGGTGGTCCGCGAAATCATCGGCACGGCAGCCGAAGTCGGTGAGCATTCCTGGTCCACCTCGCAGCACCTGGGTGGCAGTGCGCCGATGGGTCGCGCCGACGATCCGCGCGCCGTGCTCGACGAGCAGTGTCGGGTGCGCGGAGTCGAGGGGTTGTGGGTGATCGACGGTTCCGTCCTGCCGTCGGCGCTCAGTCGCGGCCCGCACGCCACCACGGTGATGCTGGCCCACCGGGCGGCAGGGTTTGTCAGTCCTGGCGCGTGAGCCTGCGCGCCCGGAACCTTCGAACGAACGCCAACTGCCGCCCGTCGCGTCCCGGTGCCCACAGTCCGATGAGCACGGCGGTCACCGCGATGAGGATCGCCAGTGCCGTCAGTGACGCGTGGACGCCGTCGACGAACGCCGCCCGGCTCAGATCCAGCAGCACCTGGCCCTGCGGTCCGAGGCGCTCGGCGGCGCCCATCGCCTCGCCCAGGGACCGTCCTGCTGCCTCCTGAATCTGTTCAGGGAAGGTGTTCAACTCCGGCGCAACGGATCTGGTGTACTGCGACGCGAGCATGGAACCGGCCAGTGCGATGCCCAGGGCCGCGCCGATCTCGCGGGTCGCATCGTTGACCGCCGAGGCAACGCCCTGCTTTGCGTCGGGCACCGAGGTCATGATGGCCGACGTGGTCGGCGCCACGCACAGGCCGATGCCGCAGCTGAGCACGAGCATCGGTACGGCCAGATGCCAATAGGGGGAGTCGGTTTCGAGGATGCGCAGCATCAGGTAGCCCACTGAGATGAGCATCAGCCCGAGGAAGACGACGAGGCGCAGCCCCAGCTTCGGCACGAACCAGAACGACGTCGCGGACAGCGCCAGCATCGGTACGGAGAGCGGCGAGATCGCAAAGGCCGTCATCAGGGCGCTGTATCCCATGATGAGCTGGACGTGCTGGATGATCACGAAGAAGAACCCGAACAGCGCCAGGAACAACACGGTCACCGAGGCCGCGCCCGTCGCGAACTGAGTGTCGGCGAACAGTCGGACATCGAGGAGGGGATGGCGCCGGCGCAGTTCGACGAGGGCGAAGAGGCCGGCCAGCAGCGCGCCCGCCACGAGGCAGCCATACACCACCGGATCACTCCATCCGCGGATCGGCGCCTCGAGGATGCCGAGGACGAATGCGGCCACGGCCGCACCGATCAACATCGAACCGATCCAGTCCAGCGGTTTCGGATCGTCGTCGCGGGAGTTCGGCATCGTGAGCGTGAGGGGCACGAGGGCAGCCGCGCAGAGTGCGAAGGCCCAGAAGATCGACGGCCACTCCCAGTAGCGCAGCAGCACTCCCGAACCGAGCATGCCGATCATGCCGCCCGCGCCGGAGACGCCCGCCCAGATCCCCACCGCTTTCGCCCGTTCGTCGCGCGGATAGGCGGTCGTGATGAGCGACAGCGTGGCGGGCATGACGAAGGCCGCGCCGACGCCGGCGGCGGCCCGCGCCATGATCAGGGTGTCTGCCGTCATCCAGATCAGTGGGGCCACCGACGCGAGCGAGAAGACCACGAGACCCACGATCAGCGCCCCGCGGCGGCCGAACCGGTCGCCGAGGGCTCCGGCGGGCAGAAGCAGACAGGCCAGCACCAGGGTGTAACTGTCGACGATCCACGTCAGCTGGGTCTGGCTGGCGCCCGTCTCGACGGCGATGTCGCCGAGGGCGGTGTTGAGCGCCACCATGGACGACATCACCAGCGACAATCCGAAGCAGGCCAGAATCACCGTCCACACCCGGGCCCGCGTGGACATGGCTGCCGGCCGCGCCTCGGTATCCTGATCGGGCTGAGTGGAGGTGACCACTCCCATGGCAACGCCTTCCCTCGGCATGCTGGATACTTTCGAGACTAACAGTCTCGTGCGCGGCAGTCGTCCCCGATGGGGTCAGGGAGGGGAGTCATGACTGAAGGGCGCACCGACCCGCGGCCCGCGCGTTCGCGCGCGCGCCTCCTCGAGGCGGCTACGACGCTGCTGCGGACGGGCGGCCCCAACGCGGTCACCGTCGACGCGGTGCTGCGCGGGGCCAATGTGGCCAGGGCGACGCTGTACCGGCATTTCCCCAGCGGTACCGACCTGTTGGCCGCGGCCTTCCAGAGCCTGATTCCGCCCGCGCCGATGCCTCCCGAGGACGGCACGTTGCGGGATCGGCTGATCGGCCTGATGGAGGCATGGGCCGAGCACATCGCCGAGGCGCCCGCACTGCTGACGGCGATGAACTGGCTGGCGCTCGGGCGTGACCTGGATCAGATGCCCGAGGCCGGCGACAGTCCCGAGGTGCGCACGCTGCGCGAACGGATCGCCCAGCAGTACGCCGCCCCGTTTGATGCGATCTTCGACAGCCCGCAGGCGGCTGCCGAACTTGTCGAGTTCGACCGTGCGACGGCCATGATGCTGCTGCTCGGACCGCTGGTGACCGCGAAGCTGAGCACCCTGGTCGATGCCGACTACCGGGAGACCGTGCGGGCTTCGGTTGAGGGTTTCCTGCACGTGTACGGCAAAAAGCCCTCCGCCGAGATCAGCGCAGCGAGTACCGAATCGGAAGGTGTTTGAGCCCACCGACGAAGATCGTCTGGGAGTACTCGGGCTCACCCGTGAGTTCGATGGACTCCAGTCGCGGCACGAGTTCGGTGAACAGGCTGTTCATCTCCATGCGGGCCAGGGCCGCGCCCAGGCAGAAGTGCACGCCGTAGCCGAAGGACAGGTGCTTGTTGGGATCGCGCCCGACGTCGAACGCGAACGGATTCTCGAAGATCTCCTCGTCGCGGTTGGCCGAGACGTAGGAGAGGTACACGGCCTCACCCTTGGCGATCGGCACGCCGCGGACCTCGGTGTCGGCCGTCGCGGTTCGCATGAACTCCTTGACCGGCGTCGACCAGCGGATCATCTCCTCGACCGCCAGCGGCATCAGGCTCATATCGTTCTTGAGGCGGGCGAGCTGATCCTGGTTCTCGACGAGCGCGCACATCCCGCCCGAGATGGCGTCCTTGGTGGTGTCGTGGCCGGCGCTTGCGACGATGACGTAATAGGACAAGGTGTCCATGTCGGACATCAGTTCGCCGTTGATGGTGCCGTTGGCGATGGCCGACGCCAGGTCGTCGGTCGGGTTCGCGCGCCGTGATGCGGTCAGGGCCGAGAAGTAGTTGAAGAAGTCCAGCAGCACCGCCATCAGGTCTTCGGTGGTGCCCTCACCCCGCTTATGTTCGGCGTCCTCGCCGCCGAACATCTCCTGCGTCAGCTTGAGCATGCGCGGGAAGTCCTCCTCGGGCAGACCGAGCAGCGACAGGATCACATACAGCGGGAAGTTGATCGCGATCTCGGTGACGAAGTCGCACTCGGGTCCGATCTCGGCCATCCGGTCGACGTAGCGCTTGGCCAACTCATCGACGCGGACTTTGAGGTCGCGCATCGCCTTGGGGCGGAACCAGTCGGCGCCGATCTTGCGGATGTCGCGATGGTGCGGGTCATCCATGTGGATCAGCGTGCGCAGGCCGATGCCGGCCTCCTGATCCCGCTTGATCACGTCCTCGGCTTCGGCCGGCAGCAGAAGCGGGCGCGGTTCGCTGATCCAGAGTTCGTTGTCGCGCTCGATGTCCATGATGTCGGTGTGCTTGGTGACACCCCAGAACGGGCGGTATGGCGGGTTGTCCACCCAGGTGACCGGCTCGTTGGCGCGAAGCCAGGTCAACGCGGCGTGCAGGCGGTCGTTGTCGGCGTAGGCGGTGGGGTCCGCCAGTGCCCGTCCCTGTTCACTGGCTTGGCGGGCTGTCGTCGGCGTGCTCAAGGTCGAACTCCTCGCGATCCGTCCCGTCAGAAATCTGACAGGTGTCAGTAATAGTCTCGGCCATGGCTGTCGGCCGGGGAAGGCTTTTGCGAAAGAGAGGACTTTCGTCCCCGCGGATGAAGGTCCGTGGATCGGAATTACCGCAGTGAATAGCGGATCGGCAGATGCTTGAGGCCGCCGACGAACGTCGTAGCCGACAGTTCCGGGCGCCCCGCCAGTTCGATCGACTCCAGCCGGGGCAGCAGTTCGGTGAACAGACTGTTGATCTCCATCCGAGCCAGTGCCGCCCCCAGACAGAAGTGCACGCCGTAACCGAAGGACAAGTGTTTGTTGGGATCTCGACCGACGTCGAATCGGAAGGGATCCTCGAAGACCTCCTCGTCGCGGTTGCCCGAGACGTAGGCGAGGTAGACCGACTCGCCCTTGGCGATCGGCACACCGCGGACGACTGTGTCCTCGGCCGCCGTGCGCATGAACTCCTTGACCGGGGTGGACCAGCGGATCATCTCCTCGACCGCGGTCGGCATCAGGTCCAGATCGCCCTGCAGGCGGGCCAATTCAGCGGGATTGGTGATGAGAGCGTGAAGTCCGCCGGAGATCGCGTCCTTGGTGGTGTCGTGGCCGGCGCTGGCGACGATGACGTAGTAGGACAACGTGTCCATGTCCGACATCGGTGCGCCGTCGATCAGGCCGTTGGCAATCGCCGACGCCAGATCCTCGGTCGGGTTCGCCCGCCGCGACGCGGTCAGCGCCGCGAAGTAGTTGAAGAAGTCGGTCAGGACGGCCAACTGTTCCTCGGGCGTGGTGCCGCGCTTGTACTCGTCGTCATCGCCGCCGAACATCTCCTGCGTCAGCATGTGCATGCGGCCGAAGTCGTCTTCGGGCAGGCCGAGCAGCGACAGAATCACGTACAGCGGGAAGTTCACCGCGATCTCGGTGACGAAGTCGCATTCCGGGCCGATGTCGCGCATCCGGTCGACGTAGCGCTTGGCAAGTTCGTCAACGCGAATCTTCAGGTCGCGCATGGCTTTCGGGCGGAACCAGTCGGCGCCGATCTTGCGGATGTCGCGATGGTGCGGATCGTCCATGTGGATCAGCGTGCGCAGGCCGATGCCGGCCTCGAGTTGGGCCTTGGCGAGATCGTCGGCGTCGGCGGTGACCAGAAGTGGGCGCGGTTCGGACAGAAACAGGTCGTTGGCGCGCTCGATGGCCATGATGTCGGCGTGCTTGGTGATCGCCCAGAACGGGCGGTACGGCCACTGATCCACCAAGGCGACCGGATCGTTCGCCCGCAGATGGGCGAGCGCACTGTGCAGGCGGTCGTCATCAGCGTAGGCCGTCGGATCCGCGAGGGCCTTGGCGGCGTCCTGCGATTCCTGGTTCATGGTCGGTGTGCCCACGGGACTCCTCACGCTCCTCAAACAGACACTGCGCTTGACGGGTGTCAAGCGCAGTGTATGTGATCGGGGTTACGGAGAGGCTGCGGGGCCGACCCGCGTCACACCGTCGCTCAGCGCACCGAGTAGCGGATCGGGAGGTGCTTGAGTCCGCCGACGAACGTCGTCGCCATGAACCGCGGATCCCCGGCCAGCTCGATCGAGTCCAGGCGCGGGATCAGCTCGGTGAAGAAGCTGTTGATCTCCATCCGCGCCAGGGCGGCGCCCAGGCAGAAGTGCACGCCGTAGCCGAACGACAGGTGCTTGTTCGGGTCGCGGCCGACGTCGAACCTGTGCGGATTCTCGAAGATGTCCTCGTCGCGGTTGGCCGAGACGTAGGACAGCAGAACCGACTCGCCCTCCTTGATCGGCACGCCGCGCACCTCGGTGTCGGCCGTGGCGGTGCGCATGAACTCCTTGACCGGAGCGGACCAGCGGATGATCTCCTCGGTGGCCAGCGGCATCAGGCTCATGTCGGCCTTGAGGCGCGCCAGCTGATCCGGGTTCTCGGCCAGAGCCATCAGGCCGCCCGAGATCGCGGCGCTGGTGGTGTCGTGGCCGGCGCTGGCGACGATCACGTAGTACGACAGGCAGTCGACGTCATTGAGGTACTCGCCGTCGAGCTTCGCGTTGGCGATGGCCGACGCCAAGTCATCAGTGGGGTTCGCCCGACGGTCGGCGGTCAGCTGGGTGAAGTAGTTGAAGAAGTCGAGGATGACCGCGCTGAGCTCCTCCGCGGACTTCCCGCCTCGGCCCAACTCCTCGTCGTCGTTGCCGAACATCTCCTGCGTCAGCTTGAGCATCCGGTCGAAGTCCGACTCCGGCAGGCCCAGCAGCGACAGGATCACGTACAGCGGGTAGTTGACCGCGACCTCCTGAACGAAGTCGCACTCCGGACCCTTCTCGACCAGCTTGTCCACGTAAACCTTGGCCAGCTCGTCGACGCGCTCCTTGAGCGCACGCATCGCCTTCGGGCGGAACCAGTCGGCACCGATCTTGCGGATGTCGCGGTGCAGCGGGTCGTCCATGTGGATCAGGGTGCGGATGCCACCGCCGGCGGCCAGGTTGGCCTTGGCGACATCATCCTTCTCCTTGGTGATCAGCATCGGCCGCGGAGCGTTGATGAAGAGCTCGTTGTCGCGCTCGATCGCCATGACGTCGGCGTGCTTGGTGATCGCCCAGAAGGGGTAGTAGCCGGGCACGTCGACGTAGGCCACCGGCGTCTCCTTGCGCAGCTGGGCCAGAGCGGCGTACAGCCGCTGCTCGTCGGCATAGGCTCTCGGCTCGGCCAGCACCTTGGCGGCGTCATGGGTGACCTGGGTGCTCATGTTGGGAACCTCACTTGGAATGAAACTTGACGGGTGTCAAGAGCACTGTAGGGGATGGTCCCGCGAGCGTGTGAGGAAGGTGGCCCCGGCTTGACGTCGGTAAGCTCGGCAGCTGTGCCCAGGCGACCGTTCGCCCACGTGGTGGCCGTGCTCGCCGCGGCCCTGATGGCCGTCGTCGTGATGGCCGGCTGCGGCACCAGCACCAGCACCAGGGCCGAGCGGCAGGGGGCCGATCCCGGTCTGGACTCCGGGCTCGTGCACACCGCGTCAGGGCCCGTGCGGGGACTCGTGGCGCCGGGGCACCTGCTGTTCCGCGGCATCCCGTACGCCGCCCCGCCTGTCGGGAACCTGCGGTGGGCGCCGCCGCAACCGGCAGCGCCGTGGACCGAGTTGCGCGATGCCAGCGACCCCGGCCCGCGCTGCATCCAAGACACCGCCCTGGACCCGGGCACGGGCAGACGGGACTCCGAGGACTGTCTGTCGGTGAACGTGTGGAGCCCCCGCGGAGCGCAGGGCCGCCCCGTCATGGTGTGGATCCACGGCGGCGGCTTCGCCAACGGCAGCGGCGACATGTACGACGCGTCATGGCTGGTGGAGAAGGGCGACATCGTCGTCGTGACCATCAACTACCGACTCGGCGCACTCGGGTTCCTCGCACATCCGTCGCTCGGGCACGGCAACTACGGCCTGCTCGACCAGCAGGCCGCCCTGCATTGGGTGCGCGACAACATCTCGCGGTTCGGCGGCGATCCGGCGAAGGTGACCATCGCGGGGCAGAGCGCGGGCGCGATGTCGGTGTGCGACCACCTGGTCGCGCGCGAGTCCGCCGGCCTGTTCCGGGCCGCGATCCTGCAGAGCGGGCCGTGTCAGGCCCAGGCCAACCTGTCCGAGGCGCGCGAGGTGAGTCTGCGCTATGCGCGTGAGGTGGGCTGTGGCGACCCGGCCACAGCCGCGGCCTGTCTGCGCGGTCTTCCGGCCACCGCGCTGGAGCGCTCGCCCTCCTTCTTCTCCATCGGGGACGACGGCCTCAGCGGGCCCGTGACGGGCACGCCGGAACTGCCCACCGATCCGGCCGCCGTCCTCGACGCGACGTCGGCGTCGCGCGTGCCGATCCTGATCGGGACCACGCGCGACGAGTTCACCCTGTTCGCCGCACTGAAGTTCCTGCGGTCCGGCCATGCGCCGACCGCCGCCGAGTACCCGGAGGAACTGTCCGAGACCTTCGGCGCGGACGCGGTCAGCGTCGCGCAGCATTACCCGCTCGAGCGGTACGGCGGGAGCGTCGAACTGGCGTATTCGGCCGCGGTCACCGACGGCGTCTTCGCGTGTCCGGCGGACCGGATGGGCGCGGCGATCGCACCCCATTCCCCGGTCTACGCCTACGAATTCAACGACCGGACCGCGCCGACGCCGCCACCACTTCGCGAGGTGCCGTTCCCGGTCGGAGCGAGCCACTCGCTCGAACTGCGCTACCTGTTCGACGTCGGTGGCGCGCCCGCGCTCAACGCCGAGCAACAGCGCCTGTCCGACGAGATGATCGCGTTCTGGACCGAGTTCGTCCGCACGGGTGAGCCCGGCGGCGATTGGCAGGCCTTTGGCACCGACCCGGCGTGGATGTCGCTGAAGCTTGGCGGAAGCGAGGCTTTCACCTCATTTCGCGACGAGCATCAGTGCGACTTCTGGGCCCAGAATTAGACGACGAGTCAGCGCGGCGTGACCCAGGTCGTGATCTCGGCGCGCACGACCTCCTGGCCACTGCGATCGGCGATGCTCACCGGTACCACCACCTCGACGCCCTCGGTGATGGCGTCGAAGTCCGGCGGATCCAGTCGCGCGGTCGCCCGCAGTGAGGTGGTGGCCTTGGCGAGGTAGGCGACCGTCATGCCCTTGGGGATCCACCGATGGGTCGTGGGCACCGTGGCCTCCATGAGCATGCCCATCGCGATCTCGGCGGCGTTGCACGAGGCGATCGCGTGCACAGTGTGCAGGTGGTTGTGGACGAAGAACCACTTCGGCACGGACACCTGCGCGCATCCCGGCTCCATGCGGTCGATGCGTGGCAGCACCGAGGCGAAATAGGGGACCCGAGCCATGGCCGCGGCGGAGAACAGGAGCCTGCCCGCGGGCCGCGGTGACAGACGCTGCCACATCCGGTAGGTGCTGGTGGGACTCGTCATGGCAGTATCTTACTGGGGAGTAAGGTCGGCTGGGTGCCGGGTTCGGGCAGGGATTTGGAACAGGCTGGGATCTAGGGCATACTGTTCGGGTTGCCTTGAGCCGGATTGGTGCCCTCTGTGGCCCACCGGCGCGAGGCATACGGCCTGCGTCCGCACGGACGCGTCCGGCCCCATTCTCGATCGCGATCAGTGAATTCATTGTCGCGGGCGGGAAAGCGTAAGGCGACACGCCCGACCGCGGGGGCCGGTGAACCAGAGACAGGTAAAGAGCGGCGGCACGCGAGCGCGAAGTCTGCGCCAGGGTGCGACGGTTGAACCCGACTGGGTCCTGACATGGGATCCAGTCACTGACAGTGAGGTAGGAGAAGCGTGGCGGGACAGAAGATCCGCATCAGGCTCAAGGCCTACGACCACGAGGCGATTGACGCCTCGGCGCGCAAGATCGTCGAGACGGTCACCCGGACGGGCGCCAGTGTGGTCGGACCGGTGCCGCTGCCGACCGAAAAGAACGTGTACTGCGTCATTCGGTCTCCGCATAAGTACAAGGACTCGCGGGAGCACTTCGAGATGCGGACGCACAAGCGGTTGATCGACATCCTCGACCCGACGCCCAAGACCGTTGACGCTCTGATGCGCATCGATCTGCCGGCCAGCGTCGACGTGAACATCCAGTAGGAGTCCTAGGAAAATGGCACGTAAAGGCATTCTGGGCACCAAGCTGGGCATGACACAGGTGTTCGATGAGAACAACAAGGTCGTTCCCGTGACGGTCATCAAGGCCGGGCCCAACGTCGTGACGCGCATCCGCACCACGGAGCGCGACGGATACAGCGCAGTGCAGCTCGCCTACGGCGAGATCAGCCCGCGCAAGGTGAACAAGCCGGTCACCGGTCAGTTCAACGCTGCAGGAGTCAACCCGCGCCGGCATCTCGCCGAGCTGCGTCTTGACGACGAAGCCGCCGCCGCTGAGTACGAGGTCGGCCAGGAGCTGACCGCCGAGATCTTCGCCGACGGCGCGTACGTCGACGTGACCGGCACCAGCAAGGGCAAGGGCTTCGCAGGCACCATGAAGCGCCACGGCTTCCGTGGCCAGGGCGCAAGCCACGGCGCGCAGGCAGTGCACCGTCGGCCCGGCTCGATCGGTGGCTGCGCCACCCCGGGTCGTGTCTTCAAGGGCACCCGCATGTCGGGCCGCATGGGCAGCGACAAGGTCACCACGCAGAACCTGAAGGTGCACAAGGTCGACGCAGAGAACGGCGTGCTGTTGATCAAGGGCGCTATCCCGGGCCGCAACGGCGGACTCGTCATGGTTCGCACCGCGATCAAACGAGGTGAGAAGTAGTCATGGCAAAAATTGACGTTTTGACGCCGGCAGGCAAGAAGGACGGCACGGTCGAGCTGCCCGCCAGCCTGTTCGATGTCGAGCCCAACATCGCGCTGATGCACCAGGTGGTCATCGCTCAGCTCGCAGCCGCCCGCCAGGGCACGCACTCGACCAAGACCCGCGGTGAGGTCTCCGGCGGCGGCCGTAAGCCGTACCGCCAGAAGGGCACCGGCCGCGCGCGTCAGGGTTCGACCCGCGCACCGCAGTACACCGGTGGTGGCGTGGTGCACGGCCCGAAGCCGCGCGACTACAGCCAGCGCACCCCCAAGAAGATGATCGCCGCCGCCCTGCGCGGGGCGCTCTCGGACCGGGCTCGCAACGCGCGCATCCACGCGGTCACGGAACTGGTCAGCGGCCAGACCCCGTCGACCAAGGGTGCACGGACGTTCCTGGAGTCGCTGACCGACCGCAAGAAGGTGCTCGTCGTCATCGGCCGTTCCGATGTGGTCAGCGCCAAGAGCGTGAACAACCTGCCGGGCGTTCACGTGATCGCGCCCGACCAGCTGAACACCTACGACGTGCTCAACGCCGACGACGTGGTGTTCTCGGTGGAGGCGCTGACGGCCTACATCGAGGCCAACACCGCCAACACTGCCACCGAGGAGGTTTCGGCCTGATGGCAACCGTGACTGACCCCCGCGACATCATCCTGGCTCCGGTCATCTCCGAGAAGTCCTATGGATTGATCGAGAACAACGTGTACACGTTTGTGGTGCACCCGGATTCGAACAAGACGCAGATCAAGATCGCCATCGAGAAGATCTTCAGCGTCAAGGTCGACTCCGTGAACACCGCCAATCGCCAGGGCAAGCGCAAGCGCACCCGCACCGGGTACGGACAGCGCAAGGCCACCAAGCGTGCCATCGTCAAGCTGGCCGAGGGCAGCAAGCCGATCGACCTCTTCGGAGCGCCGGCGTAACCGCCGGGTAAGGGATTAACTGACATGGGAATTCGCAAGTACAAGCCGACGACCCCCGGTCGCCGCGGTGCCAGCGTCTCCGATTTCGCCGAGATCACTCGCGACCATCCGGAGAAGTCGCTGGTTCGCCCGCTGCACGGCAAGGGTGGACGTAACGCCCACGGCCGCATCACCACTCGCCACAAGGGTGGTGGCCACAAGCGCGCCTACCGCGTGATCGACTTCCGTCGCCACGACAAGGACGGCGTCAACGCCAAGGTCGCTCACATCGAGTACGACCCCAACCGCACCGCGAACATCGCGCTGCTGCACTACCTGGACGGCGAGAAGCGCTACATCATCGCGCCCCAGGGCCTGAAGCAGGGCGACGTGATCGAGCAGGGGCCGAACGCCGACATCAAGCCGGGCAACAACCTGCCGCTGCGCAACATCCCCGCGGGCACCGTGATCCACGCTGTGGAACTGCGCCCCGGTGGTGGAGCCAAGCTGGCCCGCTCGGCCGGCGTCAGCATCCAGCTGCTCGGCAAGGAGGGCACCTACGCCTCGCTGCGTATGCCGTCCGGTGAGATCCGCCGCGTCGACGTCCGCTGCCGCGCCACTGTCGGCGAGGTCGGCAACGCCGAGCAGGCGAACATCAACTGGGGCAAGGCCGGCCGTATGCGCTGGAAGGGCAAGCGACCCACCGTTCGTGGTGTCGTGATGAACCCGGTCGACCACCCGCACGGTGGTGGTGAGGGTAAGACCTCCGGCGGTCGCCATCCGGTCAGCCCGTGGGGCAAGCCTGAGGGCCGCACCCGCAAGCCGAACAAGCCGAGCGACAAGCTCATCGTCCGCCGCCGGCGCACCGGCAAGAAGCGCTAGGCCGGGAAGGAATAAACGATGCCACGCAGCCTCAAGAAGGGCCCGTTCGTCGACGACCATCTGCTCAAGAAGGTCGACGTCCAGAACGAGAAGAACACCAAGCAGGTCATCAAGACCTGGTCCCGTCGGTCGACCATCATCCCCGACTTCATCGGTCACACCTTCGCCGTCCACGACGGTCGCAAGCATGTCCCGGTGTTCGTCACCGAGGCGATGGTGGGACACAAGCTGGGCGAGTTCGCCCCGACGCGGACTTTCAAGGGTCACATCAAGGACGACCGGAAGAGTAAGCGCCGCTGATGACTACCACGACTGAATACCCGTCCGCCACGGCCAAGGCGAAGTTCGTGCGCGTGTCCGCGAGCAAGGCTCGCCGCGTCATCGACCTGGTCCGCGGCAAGTCGGTCGCCGAGGCGCTCGACATCCTCCGGTGGGCGCCGCAGGCGGCCAGCGAGCCGGTGGCCAAGGTCATCGCCAGTGCGGCGGCCAACGCGCAGAACAACGACGGCCTGGACCCGACGACCCTCGTGGTCGCCACGGTCTACGCCGACGAGGGCCCGACCGCCAAGCGCATCCGTCCGCGCGCCCAGGGGCGTGCGTACCGGATCCGCAAGCGCACGAGCCACATCACCGTGATCGTCGAGAGCCGTCCGGACCGCAAGGCCGGCGCCTCGGCCAGCAGCACGCGTTCGCGTCGGGCGCAGGCCAGCAAGGCCGCGACCGCCAAGAAGGCTCCCGCCAAGGCTGACACCAAGACCAAGGCTTCTGCAGAAGCGAAGGAGGGCTCGGAGTAGTGGGCCAGAAAATCAACCCCCACGGCTTCCGCCTCGGTATCACCACCGACTGGAAGTCCCGGTGGTACGCCGACAAGCAGTACGCGGACTACGTCAAGGAAGACGTCGCCATCCGCAAGCTGCTGGCCACGGGCCTGGAGCGCGCCGGCATCGCCGACGTGGAGATCGAAAGGACCCGTGACAGGGTTCGAGTGGATATCCACACCGCGCGTCCCGGCATCGTGATCGGTCGCCGCGGCACCGAGGCCGACCGCATCCGCACCGACCTGGAGAAGCTGACCGGCAAGCAGGTCCAGCTGAACATCCTCGAGGTGAAGAACCCCGAGGCCCAGGCGCAGCTGGTGGCGCAGGGTGTGGCCGAGCAGCTGAGCAACCGTGTGGCGTTCCGCCGCGCGATGCGCAAGGCGATCCAGTCGGCGATGCGTCAGCCCAACGTCAAGGGCATCCGGGTGCAGTGCTCGGGCCGCCTCGGCGGTGCTGAGATGAGCCGCTCGGAGTTCTACCGCGAGGGCCGCGTTCCGCTGCACACGCTGCGGGCCGACATCGACTACGGCCTGTACGAGGCCAAGACCACCTTCGGTCGCATCGGCGTCAAGGTGTGGATCTACAAGGGTGACGTCGTCGGCGGCAAGCGCGAGCTGCCCGCCGCCGCACCGGCCGGTTCCGACCGTCCGCGTCGTGAGCGTCCTTCGGGTAGCCGCCCGCGTCGCAGTGGCGCTTCGGGCACCACTGCCACGAGCACCGACGCCGGCCGTGCCGCCACCGAAGAGGCGCCCGCCGCAGCCGAGGCTGCCGGTGGCGCCGCTGAGAAAACGGAGAGCTGACAAATGCTGATTCCTCGTAAGGTCAAGCACCGCAAGCAGCATCACCCCAAGCAGCGGGGCATCGCCAGCGGCGGCACCTCGGTCAGCTTCGGTGATTACGGCATCCAGGCCCTGGAGCACACCTACCTCACCAACCGGCAGATCGAGTCCGCTCGTATCGCGATCAACCGGCACATCAAGCGTGGTGGCAAGGTCTGGATCAACATCTTCCCGGACCGGCCTCTGACCAAGAAGCCCGCCGAGACCCGCATGGGTTCCGGTAAGGGTTCGCCGGAATGGTGGGTGGCCAACGTCAAGCCCGGACGCGTTCTGTTCGAGCTGAGCTACCCCGATGAGAAGACAGCGCGTGAGGCACTCACTCGCGCGATCCACAAGTTGCCGATCAAGGCACGCATCGTTACCCGAGAGGAGCAGTTCTGATGGCAGTGGGAATCTCCGCTGGCGAACTGCGCGAGCTCACCGACGAAGAGCTGACCGACCGCCTGCGTGAGTCGAAGGAAGAGCTGTTCAACCTGCGCTTCCAGATGGCGACCGGCCAGCTCGACAACAACCGTCGGCTGCGCACGGTGCGTCAGGAAATTGCGCGCGTCTACACGGTGCTGCGCGAACGTGAACTGGGTCTGGCCGCCGGACCCGATGGTGAGGATTCGTAATGGCAGATACCAAGGGGCCGAAGTACACCGCGCCCACCGAGCAGCCTCGTGGCCGTCGTAAGACCGCTATCGGCTACGTCGTGAGCGACAAGATGCAGAAGACCATCGTGGTCGAGCTCGAAGACCGCAAGATGCATCCGCTGTACGGCAAGATCATCCGGACCACCAAGAAGGTCAAGGCCCACGACGAGAACGGGGAAGCCGGCATCGGCGACCGCGTGTCGCTCATGGAGACCCGCCCCCTGTCGGCGACCAAGCGTTGGCGCCTGGTCGAGATCCTGGAGAAGGCCAAGTAATCGGCCTCGCCGCTTACGCTTCATCGAAGAGCCCCTGAACCTCACTGAGGTCGGGGGCTCTTTGCTGTCGGGCGGAAATGTGTTTGTCGTCTTCGGCAAATAGATTTGCCGGGATGATCTAGGCTGTTGTCCGATGAACCGCTGCCGCAACTCCCTTGTCAGACTTCTTGTGGCACTCGGCCTTCTGGCGCTTCCCCTGGCACCGACCGCCTCGGCCGATCCGCTGCTGTTCGGTTCGCCGACGCTGCCGTTGCCTGAGCTGGGCTCCGAACCGGATCTGCTGTTCTACGGTCAGAACGGCACCGTGATGCTGAACATCCCTGTGCCCCAAGGGATGACACCGGAGTCGCTGAACGTCACCGTGCAGCTGCCGGTGAACGTGCGCAGCGCTAGTGTCACGGTCAGCCAGGACAATCGACTGCTGACCAGCGTCGAACTTCCACCCGAGGGCGGCCCGCTGGCCATCCCGCTCAACGGCGTTGAAGTGCAGGACAATTCGGCCAGCGTGCTGGTGCGCAGCTACCTCCTGCCGGTCGAGGGTTACTGCCTGGATCCGTCCAATCCGCTGCGCCTTGCGAATTCAGCTATCACGTTCGTCGGCGCCGAAGCCTCGCCGACGACGGTTGCTGACTTCCTGCCGCCCGTGTTGCGGCGGCTGGTCATCCAAGTCGGCGAATCACCGTCGCGGGCCGAAGCGGATGCGGTGGTGAGGCTGGCGACGGCCGTCACGGCGCACTACGGGGCTCAGCACCCGCAAGTGGTGGTCGAGTCGCTGGCTGGCCCGGCGCCCGTCCCCGGTGAGGGGGCGGCGCCGCTGGAGCGCCACATCGTGGTGTCCGAGGGGCCCGACGCCGGCCTCTCACTGGTCGGTCCCGAACCCCTTCCCGCGCTGTTGATCTCGGGCCCGCCTTCGGAGTTGACCAACCAGACCCGCCTGCTGACCAGTGGGGTCGGCCGATTCGCCTTGAGCTCCAAGGCCGTCGCGGGGCCGCTGAAGTCGGTGCCCCAACTGGCAAGGGACGAGACCACCATCCGTGACCTGGGACAGCCCGGTGTCAACGCCATCGCGCTGAACCCTCAGGTGGGTGTCAATCTCGACCAGACCCGGATGGGCCGCTCGGTCAAGGGGGTTCGGGTCCATCTGATCGGTTCCTATACGCCGCTGCCCACCACGATCGGCGGACAGGTCGTGGCGTCGGTGGGTGGCGAGATCGTCGCGCGGTGGCCCGTCGCGCCCAGCGGCACGATCGACCGCTGGGTGGAGGTCCCGGACCGTCTGCTGCAGCGCAACACCACGCTGGCGGTGCAGGTGAACATCTCCGGAGACACCGGACGATGCGGTGAGTTCCAGCCGGTCACGCTGACCATCGACGGCTCGACCGTGGTGACGAGCAAGGCGGCGCACCCGCCGGTGGTCAAAGGGTTTCAGTCGCTGCCGCAGGCGATGATGCCGCGACTGCAGGTCGGCCTCGACATGGACCGTGATCCACTGGCCGACCTGATCCGCGCGGTGAAGATCCTGACGGGGCTGCAGCGGGTGTCCGCGCTGCCCTTCGGCATCGAGGTGACGCCGATCGAGGAGGCGGTCTCGTCGCCGCACCCCGCCGTGCTCATCGACGCCGAAGGGTGGAGCCACCCGCAGATCCAGCTTGCGATCAAGGCGCCCGACACGGTCCCGATGACCCTCGACGTGCTCGACGACGAGGGTGAGCCGACCACCCTCACGCTCGATCCCAAGGTGCGGTTCGGGTCCCTGCAGACCGTCGTGCACGATGGCCGCTCGATTCTGGTGGCGACTTCCAACGGCGGTGCGGTCGACGAACTCGACAACCTGCTCACGTGGCTCGACGCCGATGCGCGGCGTTGGTCGGCGCTCAATGGGGTCGGTCTGGTGTCGGTGCCTGGCCGCGCGCCCGTGACGGTGCCCGGCGGGCTGGAGCCCGACACGGATGCGACAGCCACGTCGTCGTCGCGGTTGCCCTGGTTGGCCGCGGGCGGTCTCGCTGCCGGTGCGGCGGTCGTCGGCCTGGTCTGGTTGGTGCGGCGCAGGCCTTCGAGCGAGTGACGTGACGGCCCCTGCGAGCACACCGCCGCCGCAGGTGCGACGGCCACCGTGGCAAGAGCGCCTGCACCCGGTGTACCGGTTGATCCTGCGGTGGGCCTACATCGCGATCCTGACCGTCTTCGCGTTCCACGACACCCTGATTCGTTCGGTGCAGACCGTGACCGGCGGCGGCATGGGTGGTTACGTCTTCCTGGTCCCGGTGGCCGGCGTCCTGGCCGCGATCGGGCTGGCGCGGCGCCACCGCACCGAACTGCCGATCCATGATCGGCAGACCGACGTGATCGTCGGGGTCATGGGGTTGGTGTTCTCGCTTCTGATTCATGCCGTGCTGCTGCAGCGTTACTCGCTGTACTACAACCTGCTCAGGCTGGACCTGGTGGCCCTGTGGATGTTCGTCGCCAGCGCCAGCGTCGCGCTGTTCGGCCTGCGGCCGATGATCCGGTTCGCCTGGGTGTGGTGCCTGCTGTTCATGATCTTCCCGCTGCCGTACTACATCATGGTGTTCCTCCTGGGCGGCAACAAGATCGCCGGGGGCGTGGGAACCATGATCATCGCCGGTGTGGCGATCGGCATCGCGGTCGGGCGGGACTTCACCCGCGGGGTGTACGGCTCGCTCGGGGGTTGGGCGCTGGGTCTCACGATCCTCGGCGGTATGGCGGTCTTCACGCCGAACGCACCGCTCGTGGTCTATCAGTACGTGCCGCCGCTCGTGGCGATCTGCGTGGTGGGCACGGGCATGTTCTTGTTCTCCCGCCGCGGCGAGCCCAAACGGCTGCTCGACCGCAAGGTCGAACCGGTTGCCGCCAAACAGATCTGGTCGGCGGTCCCGCTCGTGCTCGTGATCGCGGTCGGGCTTTCGCTGGTGCGCCTGCCCCAGGTGGGATTTGCGCCCCCACTGCATGTGGACAACCTGCGCTTCGACGCCCCGTTGACCATGCCGAGCGGCTGGCATGTCGCGGACATCGAGACCTACGACTGGGTGAACCGGTTGTACGGCGGTGACGCGACCCTGGTCAGGCAGAAGGTCGTCGCAGACTCCGGGGACCCCCGGTTCGACAAATTCGCCCGTCCCCGAACCCTCATGGTCGACACGGTGACGACGAATCGTCCATACTCCCTGAGCATCTACCCGGCCCGCATGCTCTATCACCTCGAGGGCGCCCGGACCAGTGAGATCAAGCCGGTCAGCCTGTCGTTCGGCGTGCAGGCCGGCATGTTCACCGTCGTTGACGACAGCCTGCTGGTGACCTGGGATCGCATCCAGTGGACCTGGACCAATGGCAGTACCTCGCAACGCATCCTGATCATCGCGGTGGACAACCACGAGGACACCGCACACTTCCCCGAACCCACCGGGGACCTCACGGCCACCCTCAACTCGATGTTCACGGTGCTGTTCCGCGGCAACGCGGCGCTGCTCGACTCCGCTCCCGAGTTCAAGGACGAACGGCTGCTGATCGAGTTCGCGAACGCGCTCGTGCGGGCCCAGCTCGAGCCGCTGGGGGTCAACCCGTGACCACGACCGCGCGGGACTGGCCGCGGATTGTGGAGACCGCGACCGACGAGGAGAAGCAGTACGCGCTCGACCGGGCGATCAACGGTCTGCGCGAGGAGCATCCGCTGCAGTCCGCATCACAGGCGGTGTACGGCTGGCAGAAGCCCGTCCTGATCACGCTGCTGGTGATCGTCGTCGCGTTCGCGGTCTGGCAGCCGATGGGTACGGCCGTGGCGCTGATCGGCCTGTGCACCTTCGGCTACGTGCTGACGATGGTGGACCGCGTGCTGATCTTCAAGACGGGCCTGGCGTCGCGGCCGATCACGATCTCCGACGAGCAGGCCCGCGCGATTCCCGACGGCGAACTGCCGCGTTACACGATCCTGGTGCCCGCCTACGGCGAACCCGAGGTGGTCGGGGACCTCATCGGCGCGATGTCCCAGCTGGAGTACCCCCGCGACAAGCTCCAGGTGCTGCTCCTGCTGGAGGCCGACGACGACGTCACGATCGCCGCGGCCCGCAGATGCGGTGAGTCCGATGTCATCACGATCGTGCTGGTGCCGCCGGCCGAGCCCAGGACCAAACCCAAGGCGTGCAACTACGGCCTGCACTTCGCCACCGGCGACATCGTCACGATCTACGACGCCGAGGATCTGCCCGAACCGTTGCAGCTGCGCCGGGTGGCGGCGGCCTTCCGCGGACTGCCCGACAAGATCGCCTGTGTCCAGGCCAAACTCGAGTACCACAACGGCAACCAGAACCTGCTGACCGGTTGGTTCACGGCCGAGTACGGGCTGTGGTTCGGATACCTGCTGCCCGGCATGATGCGCAGCACCTCGCCGATTCCCCTGGGCGGCACGTCGAACCACCTGCGACGCGACATCCTCGACGAGATCGGTGCCTGGGATCCGTTCAACGTGACCGAGGATGCCGATCTGGGCCTGCGCATCGACGCGTCCGGCTACCACACCGCGGTCATCGACTCGGCGACGCTCGAGGAGGCCAACAGCGATCCCATCAACTGGGTTCGGCAGCGGTCGCGGTGGTACAAGGGGTATCTGCAGACCTGGCTCGTGCATGTACGACAACCGGTGAAGCTGTTCCGCATCCTGGGTCCGCGCAGCTTCCTGCGCTTCACCCTCGTGCTGGCGGGCACTCCCATCATCGCGGTGCTGAACCTGCTGTTCTGGCTCATCACCGTGCTGTGGTTCCTTGGGCAGCCGGCGCTGGTCGGGGCGGTGTTCCCCTGGTACATCTACTTTCCCGCGCTGATCGCGCTGGTGCTTGGCAACGCGGCCACGCTGTTCATGAACATGATCGCGCTGCGCGAGGACGATCGGTCGGACCTGCTGATCCCCGTTCTCACAGTCCCCGCGTTCTGGTTGATGATGAGCGTCGCGGCCGCCAAGGGGTGCTATCAGCTCATCCGCAACCCGTCGTACTGGGAGAAGACGTTCCACGGTCTGTCGGCCCGGCCCGACGAGGCCGACTCCGATGCGGAGCCGACCACGTGACGGGAGCAGTGAGCGACCGGCGCTGCAAACAGATCATTTTCGTCGCGACGCTTCTGCTCTATCTGGGCGTCGGCTGGTGGCTGCAGGTGAAGCAGGGCTTCATCATCGGCGATGCGCTCTCGCGTGTGCAGTCCGCCGAAAGTGTGCTCTACAGCCGCGATCCGCACCTGGCCGCCATCGGGTTCATCTTCACCCCGCTGACGGCGCTGGTGCAGTTGCCGGTGATCGTGCTGGCCCCGGTCTGGCCCGAGCTCACCGCCTACGCGCTCGCCGGCTCGGTCATGTCGGCACTGTTCATGGCGGGGACGGTCATCCAGATCTTCTCGACCGGCAGTGATCGCGGTCTGCCCCGCGGTTACTCGTGCGCGATCACCGCGCTGTTCGCGCTCAACCCGATGATCGTGTTCTACGGCTCCAACGGCATGAGCGAGGCGCCGTTCCTCTTCTTCCTGGTGTGGTCGGTGCGGCGGCTGATCCTGTGGGTCGTCGACGACGACGTGCATCACCTGGTGGCTGCGGGCGGGGTCGCGATGGGGCTGGCATACCTGACCCGTTACGACGCGGTCGGCACCGTCGCGGCGGCGGGTCTGATCGTCGGCGTCACGACATTCATGAGGGCCCGTCGGGCGCCTCGGTTACGCCGCGCGATCCTCGATGTCCTTCTGGTCAGCCTGCCCGGATTCATGGCGTTCCTCGGGTGGGCCGCGGCCAGTTGGCTGATCACGGGCGACGCCTTCGCGCAGTTCAGTTCGCAGTACGGGAACAAGGCGATCCTGGAGCAGTCCGGCGGTGAGCCGGTGGCCAGCTTCGGGGCGGGCCTGTCCTTCGCGGCGGTGTGCATCACACTGCTGGCGCCGACACTGCTGCCGATCGCGGCATGGGCCGGTTTCCTGCGCTGGCGCAGGCCGCATGCGGCGATGCTCGTGGTGCCGCTGCTGATGTACGGCGCGGTGCTGGCGTTCCAGGCCTACACCTACGCCAGCGGCGCGACGTTCGGGTTCCTGCGGTTCTATATCGTCGCCATCCCATTCGCGGCGACCATGGCTCTGTTGGCCGTGCCGGACGGGCAGTTCGCGAAGCCCAAGAGGCCCGGCCGCCACGCGCCCGCCCCCTCCGACACAGCCAGCACCCGGCCCACGCGGATCTCTTACGCGGCGGTCGCGCTGGTGCTGGCGGCCGGCATTCCGGTGACAGTGAAGGGGATGACCCTGCCTGCGTACGCGCCCCAGGAGTACGCGCTGAGCACCGTGCTCAATCCGGACCCAGACGACACGAGCCCCCGCAAGGCCGTGGAACGTCGCATCGCGGCGACGTTCTCGACCGAACGCCGGGTCGCCGAGTACTTGGACGCATTGGATCTGCCGGAGAGTTCGGTGATCACGGACACCGTGTACGGCTTTGCGGTGGTGGCCGCATCGGAGCGGCCGAAGACCTTTGTGGTGCCGTCTGATCCGGACTTCACCGCTCTGCTCAACAACCCCTCGGAGGGTGGCATCAAGTACCTGCTGGCGGTGCCGCCGACGGGCCGCGGCGTCTCGGATGCGCTGAACCAGCGGTACCCCACGCTGTATGACACCGGGGCGGACATCGCGACCTTGGAACTCGAGATCCCCAACGACGGCGACAGCCAGCCGGACTGGCGGCTCTACCGGGTCACCGAACCGTCCGCAAAGGGTGCGTGACACGGGCTCAAATCAGCCGTTCAGCAGCCATTTCTCGGTGTAGTGTCGCCGCGGATGTGACCAACAGATCGGATTTCACCATGGCCACCGAATTCAAGGGGCGGATCGAGCTCGACATCCGCGACTCCGAGCCGGACTGGGGGCCGTTCGCGGCGCCGACCGCACCCGAGAACGCGCCGAACGTGCTGTATCTGGTGTGGGACGACATCGGAATCGCGACTTGGGACTGCTTCGGCGGCCTGGTCGACATGCCCAACATGAGCCGCATCGCTGATCGCGGCGTCCGGTTGTCGCAGTTCCACACCACGGCGCTGTGCTCGCCGACTCGGGCGTCGTTGCTGACGGGACGCAACGCGACCACGGTCGGGATGGCGACCATCGAGGAGTTCACCGACGGCTTCCCGAACAGCAGCGGTCGGATCCCGTTCGAGACGGCCCTGCTGCCGGAGGTGCTCGCCGAGCGCGGCTGGAACACCTACTGCGTCGGCAAGTGGCACCTGACTCCGCTCGAGGAGGCGAATCTTGCCGCCACGAAACGACATTGGCCACTGAACCGCGGGTTCGAACGGTTCTACGGATTCCTGGGCGGGGAGACCGACCAGTGGTATCCGGACCTCGTCCACGACAACCATCCGGTGGAACCGCCGGCGACGCCCGAAGAGGGTTACCACCTCTCGAAGGACCTCGCGGACCGCACGATCGAGTTCATCCGCGACGCCAAGGTCATCGCCCCCGACAAGCCGTGGTTCAGCTATGTGTGTCCGGGTGCCGGGCACGCTCCGCATCACGTGGCCGCCGAATGGGCCGACAAATACGCGGGCCGCTTCGACATGGGCTACGAGCGATACCGCGAGATCGTCCTGGAGAACCAGAAGAGGCTGGGCATCGTCCCGCCCGACACCGAACTGTCGCCGATCAACCCCTACGCCGACCTGACGGGACCCAACGGCGAGCCATGGCCGCTGCAGGACACCGTGCGTCCGTGGGACTCGCTCGACGAGCAGGAGAAGGGCCTGTTCTGCCGGATGGCCGAGGTGTTCGCCGGGTTCCTCAGCTACACCGACGCCCAGATCGGGCGCGTCCTCGACTACCTCGAGGAGTCCGGTCAGTTGGACAACACCCTGATCGTGGTGATCTCTGACAACGGGGCATCCGGCGAGGGTGGACCCAACGGGTCGGTCAACGAGGTCAAGTTCTTCAACGGCTACGTCGACACGATCGAGGAGAGCCTGCACCTCAAGGACCAACTCGGCAGCCCGCAGACCTACAACCACTATCCGACCGGTTGGGCGATGGCGTTCAACACGCCCTACAAACTGTTCAAGCGCTACGCGTCCCACGAGGGCGGCATCGCCGACCCCGCGATCATCTCGTGGCCGTCCGGAATCGCGGCGCACGGTGAGGTGCGTGACAACTACATCAACGTCGCCGACGTCACGCCCACCGTCTTCGAACTGCTGGACATCACGCCGCCCGCAACCGTTCGCGGGGTGCCGCAGAAACCCCTCGATGGCACGAGTTTTGCTGCGGCACTGAGGAATCCGGACCTGCCGACGGGCAAGGAGACGCAGTTCTACGCGATGCTCGGCACTCGGGGCATCTGGCACCGGGGCTGGTTCGCCAACACGCTGCACGCCGCGACACCGTCGGGCTGGGGTCATTTCGACGAGGACCGCTGGGAGCTGTTCCACATCGAATCCGACCGCAGCCAGTGCCACGATCTGGCCGAGCAGTACCCCGAGCGAGTCGAGGAGCTCAAGGCGCTGTGGTTCAGCGAGGCCCACAAGTACAACGGACTGCCGTTGGCTGACCTCAACATGTTCGAGGTGTACTCCCGGGAGCGGCCGTACCTGACCGGGGCGCGCACGAGTTTCACCTATTACCCCCACTCGGCCCCCGTCGGCCTCGGCGCGGCCGTCGAACTTCGGGGCCAGTCCTTCTCGGTGCTGGTGGAGACCACGGTGACCGATGAGAACGCCAGCGGTGTGCTCTACAAGCACGGCGGCGGGCACGGTGGGCACGTCCTCTATGTCGCCGACGGCGCGCTGCACTACATCTACAACTTCATGGGTGAGGACGAGCAGGCCGTCGCCGCCGAGAACGCGGTGACCGTCGGCGCGCACATCTTCGGTGTGCGGTGGGAGCGGACCGGCACGGTCGAGGGCAGCCACACGCCACTGGGCACCGTGACGCTGCACGTCGACGACGCGGTGGTGGCCACCCTCGAGGGCGTGCGCACGCATCCCGCGAGCTTCGGTCTTGCGGGCGCGGGTGTCTCGGTCGGCCGCAACGCCGGGCAGTCGGTGTCGCCCCGCTATCAGGCGCCCTTCGCCTTCACCGGCGGCAGCATCGCCAAGGCCGTCGTGGACATCTCGGGCACGCCGTATGTCGACGTCGAACGAGAACTCGCCGCGGCGTTCGCGAAGGACTGAACGTTGTCGAGGGGGAGATGCATCGCCGTCGCGGTGTCCGTCGTGCTCGCGGTCTCGGCATGCTCGCAGCCGTCCGACGGCATCGCGGTGGCCACCAGCAGCGGCGTTGCGCCGAACGCGGCGACCTCGACCACCGACGCGGCCACGTCCGCGCCGACATCGGAGTCGGCGTCGGCGTCATCAGAGGTTCCCGGAGTGGTGCCCACGTCGCCGGATCGGATCCCACCCAACGCGTTGATCTGCATGCCGACACCGGCCGGCACGGGGGAGGCCACTCGGGCCTCGGTCTCAGATCCCGCGGCGCCCCGGATCACCATCACCGTGCCCGAAGGATGGTCGTCGACGCCGGGGCAGGGGAGCACCGCTCTGACACTCACCGGTCCCGAGGGCACCTCGGGTGAGGTGACGATCGTCAAGACGGACCTCGAACCGGCCGAGGCGTTCACGCAGTACAACGACGAACTGTTCGCCCGCTCGGACTTCTCGGTGGTCAACACGCTGCCCGCGGAGTTCTGCGGCTTCAGTGGGCAACGGCTGTTCGGGACGTGGGCCGACGCACCGGGCGAGGGCATCGACTTCGCGAACCGGATCACGCACATCTGGACCAACACCGGCAACTACCTGGTCACGATCCACCTGCAGGGGCCCAACACCTCGGCCGATCTGGCCGCGGCGAAAGACACGCTGCTGGCCGACTTCCCGATCGTCATACCCTGAACTCGATGCTCTCTGAGTTGGTCCAACTGCCCGGCGCCACCTTCCGCATGGGGTCGACGAGCTTCTATCCGGACGAGGCGCCGATCCACACCGTGACCGTGGGCCCCTTGGCCGTCGAACGGCATCCCGTGACCAACGCGCAGTTCGCCGAGTTCGTCGCCGACACCGGGCACCTCACGATTGCCGAGCGTCCCCTCGACCCCGCCGACTATCCGGGAGTGGCCGAGGCCGACCCTGCTCCCGGCGCGCTGGTGTTCACCCCGACCCAGGGCCCCGTCGACCTGCGGGACTGGCGGCAGTGGTGGCGTTGGGTGCCCGGTGCTAGCTGGCGGCACCCGTTCGGTCCGCAGAGCTCCCTCGACGGCCGCGACGACCACCCGGTGGTGCAGATCGCCTACCCGGACGCGTGCGCCTACGCGGCCTGGGCCGGCCGGCGCCTGCCCACCGAGGCCGAATGGGAGTACGCCGCGCGGGCCGGATCGACGCGCACCTATGCCTGGGGCGACGATGCGGCGCCCGACGGGACCCTGATGGCCAACACCTGGCAGGGCCGGTTCCCGTACCGCAACGACGGCACGCTGGGCTGGGTCGGCACGTCCCCGGTCGGCACCTTCCCGGCCAATGCGTTCGGCCTGGTGGACATGATCGGCAACGTGTGGGAATGGACCACCACTGTGTACTCGAGACACCACAGGGTGGGGGAGGGTGGGAGAGACAACAACGTGGGGGAGAAGGGCTGCTGCACCCCGTCCGCCAAGGCGCAACAGCGCGCCGATCCGGCCGTCAACCAGGCACTCAAGGGCGGTTCGCATCTGTGCGCACCTGAGTACTGCCACCGTTATCGACCCGCCGCGCGTTCGCCGCAGTCTCAGGACAGCGCCACGACGCACATCGGCTTCCGCTGCGTCGTGTGATCCCGCCAGACGGCGGGTGTACGGCCTCGAACTGCGGCGATTTGGCGCTGACCGGCTCGTCACCTAGACTCTAGGGGTTGCCGTGGGCAGACCTCGGCTGACGGATGTCTGTATGTCTGTTGGCCCCGCGTGCCTTTCGGTGACAAAGACCGCGCATGTCAGGTTATTTCGCCTGCCCGAGTATCGATTATCGGACAGGAAAGGTCCTCTGTCGTGCACACGAACAATTCAGGTCTGAGGAGATCGAGTGATTCAGCAGGAATCGCGGCTGAAGGTCGCCGACAACACGGGCGCCAAGGAGATCTTGTGCATCCGCGTGCTCGGCGGCTCGTCGCGGCGCTACGCCGGCATCGGTGATGTCATCGTGGCCACCGTTAAGGACGCCATCCCCGGCGGCAACGTGAAGCGTGGCGACGTCGTGAAGGCCGTCGTCGTGCGCACCGTCAAGGAGCGTCGTCGCGCCGATGGCAGCTACATCAAGTTCGACGAGAACGCGGCCGTCATCATCAAGGCCGACAACGATCCGCGCGGTACCCGCATCTTCGGGCCGGTCGGTCGCGAGCTGCGCGAGAAGCGCTTCATGAAGATCGTCTCGCTGGCTCCGGAGGTTTTGTAAATGAAGATCCACAAGGGCGACACCGTCCTCGTCGTCTCCGGCAAGGACAAGGGTGCCAAGGGCAAGGTCCTGCAGGCCTACCCGACCCGCAACCGGGTCCTGGTCGAGGGCGTCAACCGCATCAAGAAGCACACCCCTGTCTCGGCGAATGAGCGTGGCGCGTCGTCGGGCGGCATCGTCACCCAGGAGGCACCGATCCACGTCTCCAACGTGATGGTCGTCGACTCGGACGGCAAGCCCACCCGCGTCGGCTACCGCACCGATGAAGAGAGCGGCAAGCGCGTCCGCATCGCCAAGACCAACGGCAAGGACATCTGATGACCACTGCAGAGAAGGTTCAGCCCCGGCTGAAGCAGCGCTACCGCGAAGAGATCAAGGACGCGCTCAACAACGAGTTCAACTACGCCAACGTGATGCAGATCCCGGGCGTGGTGAAGGTGGTCGTCAACATGGGTGTCGGTGACGCCGCCCGCGACGCCAAGCTGATCAACGGCGCCGTCAACGACCTCACCCTGATCACGGGCCAGAAGCCGGAGATCCGCAAGGCCCGCAAGTCCATCGCGCAGTTCAAGCTTCGCGAGGGCATGCCGATCGGCGCGCGCGTCACGCTGCGCGGCGACCGGATGTGGGAGTTCCTCGATCGCCTGATCTCGATCTCGCTGCCCCGTATCCGCGACTTCCGTGGGCTGAGCCCCAAGCAGTTCGACGGCACCGGCAACTACACCTTCGGGCTCACCGAGCAGTCGGTGTTCCATGAGATCGACGTGGACTCCATCGACCGCCCGCGCGGTATGGACATCACCGTCGTCACCTCGGCGACCAACGACGACGAAGGTCGCGCGCTGCTGCGGGCCCTCGGCTTCCCGTTCAAGGAGAACTGAGCAGATGGCAAAGAAAGCTCTGGTCAACAAGGCCAACAAGAAGCCGAAGTTCGCGGTGCGTGGTTACACCCGCTGCAATAAGTGCGGCCGGCCCCACTCGGTCTACCGCAAGTTCGGGCTGTGCCGCATCTGCCTGCGCGAGATGGCGCACGCAGGCGAGCTGCCCGGCGTCCAGAAGTCCAGCTGGTAAGCGACCAGGCCGAACAGACCAACTTTAGAAGGGCGCGGTAGGCCTGCCGAGTTCACTCGGACCGGGAACCGCCGCGAGGAAGGTGACACACCTGTCATGACAATGACGGATCCGATCGCAGACTTCTTGACACGTCTGCGCAACGCCAACTCGGCGTACCACGACGAGGTGACCCTGCCGCACTCGAAGATCAAGGCGAACATCGCCGAGATCCTCAAGAGCGAGGGTTACATCACTGACTACCGGACCGAGGATGCCCGCGTGGGCAAGTCGCTGGTCGTCTCACTCAAGTACGGCCCCAGCCGCGAGCGCAGCATCGCCGGCCTCCGCCGGGTGTCCAAGCCCGGTCTGCGGGTGTACGCGAAATCCACCAATCTGCCTCGGGTGCTCGGCGGCCTGGGCGTGGCGATCATCTCCACGTCCTCGGGCCTGCTCACCGACCGTCAGGCAGCACGACAGGGCGTGGGCGGCGAAGTCCTCGCTTATGTCTGGTAGCGGAAGGCGGATTTAAATATGTCTCGTATTGGTAAGCAGCCGGTTCCGGTTCCCTCCGGAGTCGACATCGCAATCGATGGACAGAACCTGTCCGTCAAGGGCCCGAAGGGCTCGCTGTCGCTTCAGGTCGCCGAGCCCATTGCGGTCTCGCGCGACGACGACGGCGCCATCGTGGTCACCCGTCCGGATGACGACCGGCATAACCGCAGCCTGCATGGGCTCTCGCGGACGCTGATCGCCAACCTGGTCACCGGTGTCACCGAGGGCTACACCACGAAGATGGAGATCTTCGGTGTCGGTTACCGCGTGGTGGCCAAGGGCAGCGACCTCGAGTTCGCCCTGGGCTACAGCCACCCGGTGCTGATCACCGCTCCGGAGGGCGTGACCTTCGCGGTCGAGACCCCGACGAAGTTCTCGATCTCCGGCATCGACAAGCAGAAGGTCGGCCAGATCGCGGCCAACATTCGCCGCCTGCGGAAGAGCGACCCCTACAAGGGCAAGGGCATCCGCTACGAGGGTGAGCAGATCCGCCGCAAGGTCGGAAAGACAGGTAAGTAGCTATGGCTCAAGCAACGCAGACTGAGAAGAAGCATCAGCCCGTCGGGCAGAACATCTCTGCCACGCGGCGCACCGCGCGAATCCGTCGGCACGCCCGGCTGCGCAAGAAGGTGCACGGCACCGCCGAGCGTCCCCGTCTGGTGGTCAACCGGTCGTCGCGGCACATCCACGTGCAGCTCGTGAACGACCTGACCGGCACCACTCTGGCCGCCGCCTCCTCGATCGAGGCCGACGTGCGTTCGGTCGACGGCGACAAGAAGGCCCAGAGCGTCCGGGTCGGTCAGCTGATCGCCGAGCGCGCCAAGGCCGCCGGCATCGACGCCATCGTGTTCGACCGTGGTGGGTACACCTACGGCGGTCGGATCGCGGCACTGGCTGACGCCGCCCGTGAGGGAGGGCTCGAGTTCTGATGACTGACTTTTTCAACAACGGAAGGACCGCATGATGGCGGAGCAGACTTCGGGCACCCCGGAGACCGGCGCCCCCACTGCCGGCAGCCGTAATGACGAGCGCGACAACCGCGGTTCCGGCCGCGACGACCGCCGTGGGCGTCGTGACGACCGTGGTGGCCGTGGCCGCGACGACCGTGGCGACAAGAACAACTACATCGAGCGCGTCGTCACGATCAACCGCGTGTCGAAGGTGGTCAAGGGCGGTCGCCGGTTCAGCTTCACCGCGCTGGTGATCGTCGGCGACGGCAAGGGCATGGTCGGTGTCGGCTATGGCAAGGCCAAAGAGGTGCCCGCCGCGATCGCCAAGGGCGTCGAAGAGGCTCGCAAGAACTTCTTCCGCGTCCCGCTGATCGGTGGCACGGTGACCCACCCGGTGCAGGGTGAGGCGGCCGCGGGCGTGGTCATGCTGCGTCCGGCCAGCCCCGGTACCGGTGTCATCGCCGGTGGCGCCTGCCGCGCGGTGCTGGAATGCGCCGGCGTGCACGACGTGCTGGCCAAGTCGCTGGGCAGCGACAACGCGATCAACGTGGTGCACGCCACCGTTGCCGCGCTCAAGCTGCTGCAGCGGCCCGAAGAGGTGGCGGCCCGTCGTGGCCTGCCCATCGAGGACGTCGCGCCGGCTTCCATGCTGCGTGCGCGTCGCGAGAGCGAGGCGCTGGCCGCGGCCGCAGCGCGTGAAGGAAGCAACTAGTCATGGCTGAACTGAAGATCACCCAGGTGCGCGGCATCATCGGCGCACGCTGGAAGCAGCGGGAGAGCCTGCGTACTCTCGGCTTGCGGAAGATCCGCCAGTCGGTGGTTCGCGAGGACAACGAGCAGACGCGCGGCCTGATCCGCGTGGTTCACCATCTCGTCGAGGTGGAGGAAGTCAAATGAGCGAAGTCATCAAGCTCCACGATCTGAAGCCGGCCCCCGGCTCGAAGAAGGCCAAGACCCGCGTGGGTCGCGGCGAGGGCTCGAAGGGCAAGACCGCTGGCCGCGGTACCAAGGGCACCAAGGCACGTAAGAACGTGCCGGTGACCTTTGAGGGTGGCCAGATGCCCATCCACATGCGGTTGCCGAAGCTCAAGGGCTTCCGCAACCGGTTCCGCACCGAGTACGCCGTCGTCAACGTCGGCGAGCTCGCCAAGGCGTTCCCCGAGGGCGGCACCGTTGGTGTCGACGAACTGGTCGCCAAGGGCCTGGTTCGCAAGAACACCCTGGTGAAGGTGCTGGGCGATGGCAAGCTGACCGCCAAGGTCGATGTGTCGGCGCACAAGTTCAGCGCCAGCGCACGCGAGGCCATCACGGCCGCCGGCGGCAGCGCCACCGAACTGGCCTAGAGCACGCACTGTCGGCCCCCGCACCCCTGTGGTGTCGGGGGCTGACTGCGTTATGGGCTCAGGGCCGGTAGCCGCCGCAGCCGACGCCGCAGCGAAACATGCCGCGATGTAACGCTTTCTGGTCCTGATTCGGTGTACACCTCGAGAGCCGCACTCGCACGGCGTCCGGCGTGGGATGTGGTTAGACTGCCTATCGAGAGAGTCCGAGGAGGAGCATGGTTCGCCGTCGTACCGCAGCCGCGATGACGGCTCTGGCGTTCGTCGCCGGGGTCGTGGCCGCCGGGCCTGCCGGGGCCAACACCCCGGACGAGCAGTTCGCCGCTGCCGTGAAGTCACTGAACATTCCGTTCGGCCCCAACGTGGACCTGCCCGAGGTCGGGCGCGGCGTCTGCGACATGCTCGACAAGGGTCTGGCCAGCAACGTCAACCCAGTGCCGACCGTGCGCGGGGTCGTCACCACCCTGCGGAACAGCGGGATGGAGCGTGGTCAGGCGGTGGGCCTGATGCGCGCCTCGGTCGTGATCTACTGCCCGCAGCACGGGTCGGTCATCGGCCGCTGAATCAGCTCTGCGGGCGGGCACCGAGCACGTCGCGGAACAACGCCTGGCGCAGCGCGAGTTCACGCGGGTCGCTGACGAGGTGGAAGCCCAGTCGGTTCATCACGTAGCCGTAGCCGATTCCGGTGTCGGGGTCGGCGAACCCGAATGATCCGCCGAGTCCCGGGGTGCCGAACACACGATCCGAAGAACCGAAGACGAACGCCGTATCGGGCCTGCTGAATCCCAGCGAGTACGCGGGGTGGATGCCCAGCACTTTGTCGCGTGTTCCACCGGACGGCGGCCGCGGGGACTCCTGCAGCGCCGCAAGGGTTTCGGCGTTGATGCCGACCTGATGTCCGCCGGTGGCCGCGGCGCCGTACAGTCGCGCAACGCCGCGTGCGGTGCCGGTGCCGTTGACCGACGGGATTTCGACGCCGCGGACGTCGTCTCGGTTGTAATCACTGCGGTACGCGTTGACTCCGGCCGGTATGCCTGCGGCGCGGCTGAAGAGCCCGAAGGGGTTCATCGAGTTGAGCACCGTGCCCGTGGGAAGGCTGCGCGCATTGAGCATCGCTTCGATCCGCGGCCAGCCGTGGATGAAGGCGATACGGTCGCGGTCCATCTCGGCGGGCAGGCCGATGTGGTAATCCACCCCGAGGGGCGAGGCGATCTCCTCGGCGAAGTAGCGTCCCAGGGTCCGGCCCTGCGGATCGGTGCGGCGGATCAGTTCGGACTCAAACCATCCCAGCGTCACGGCGTGATACCCGTGCCGGGTGCCGGGAGTCCACGCCGGGCGCTGCGCCGCCAGGATGGGTTCGAGGCGGTCGGGATCCGCGACGTCGGCCAGGGTGGGCACGGGTGTGAGCGCGCATAACCCGGCCTGATGCGCCAGCAGTTCACGCACCGTGATGGTGTCCTTGCCGTTGCGGCGGAACGCGGGCCAATACCGGCTCACGGGTGCGTCGTATTCGAGCAGCCCGTGTGAGACCGCGTGCGCCATCGTCAGCGCCGCAATCCCTTTCGTCGTCGAGAAGGTGTTCACCATGGTGTCCGGGCGCCACCGTGACCTCGCCAAGCCGTCGCGGTATCCGCCCCACAGGTCGACGACCTTGACCCCGTCGCGGTAGACCGTCAACGCGGCGCCCACCTCACGGCCTGACGCGAAGTTCGCGCGGAAGGCGTCGGCCACCCGGCCGTACCCCTCGTCGACATCCCCGCCGATCAGTTCCGACGAGACCTGCACCGTGAACACCATGGCCACCTCCTGACTGCCGGGATTATGTCCCGCGGCGGCGATTCGCAGCGTCGGTACGCTCGAATTCATGTTCTCCTTCCTGTCCGGCGTTCCCGGCCCCGACGACGTCCGTGCCCTGGTGCGTCGGGTCGACACCGCCCGTCATCACGGCGTGCCCGACAAGTGCGTCCTGGAACTGGACCTGCAGCACGCGCCGCCGGAGACCGTGGGATTCGACCCGTTGGCGATGCTTTCGGCCCTCACCGGGGCGGACCGTCCACTGACGCTGCGCGAGACCGTCGCCGCGATCCACCGGGCCGCGGACGACGATCGCGTGGCCGGGTTGATCGCCCGCGTGCAGATGACCGCCGCACCTCCCGGACCGGTCCAGGAGTTGCGCGACGCGATCATCGAGTTCACCGCCCGGAAGCCCTCGCTGGCATGGGCGGAGACCTACCCCGGCACGTTGTCCTACTACCTGGCTTCGGCTTTCGGCGAGGTGTGGATGCAGCCCTCGGGCACGGTCGGGCTGATCGGCTTCGCGACCAGTCCGCTCTTCCTGCGCGACGCGTTCGAGAAGGCAGGCATCGAGGCGCAGTTCGTCGCGCGCGGTGAGTACAAGTCGGCGGCCAACATCTTCACCGAGGACGGCTACACCGAGGCGCACCGCGAGGCCGACGCCCGGATGGTGGAGAGCCTGGCCGCCCAGGTGTGGGAGGGCGTCGCGGCCTCGCGGAACCTCGACGTCGCGGCCGTCGATGCGCTGGCCGACCGCGCTCCGCTGCTGCGCGACGACGCCGTGGCCGGGGGCCTGGTCGACCGGATCGGCTTCCGTGACGAAGCCTACGGACGGATCGCCGAACTGGTTGGGGTCGAGGGGGTTCCGCCGGACAGCGAGGACGCACCGCCGCGGCTGTATCTGGCCCGCTATGCCCGGACCGGTCGGCCTGAGTTGCCGAGCGTCTCGGTGCCGGGGCGCCGAGGTCGCGCTTCGGTGGCGGTCGTGACGGTGGCCGGACCGATCGTGAGCGGTCGCGGAGGCCGCCAGATGTTGCCGATCGGCGGCGCCAGCGCCGGCGGCGACACGATCGCGGCGGCCCTGCGCGAGGCCGTCGCCGACGACCGGGTCGCGGCCATCGTCCTGCGGGTCGACAGCCCCGGCGGCTCGGTGAGCGGTTCGGAGACCATCTGGCGTGAGGTGGTCCGGGCCCGCGAGGCCGGCAAGCCCGTTGTGGCGTCGATGGGTTCCGTCGCCGCCTCAGGGGGCTACTACGTTTCGATGTCCGCCGATGAGATCGTCGCCAACCCCGGCACGATCACCGGGTCCATCGGGGTGATCACCGGGAAGCTCATCGCGCGAGACCTCAAGGGCCGGTTGGGCGTCGGCTTCGACGCCGTGCGCACCAACGAGAACGCCGATGCCTGGTCGACCAACGCGCCGTTCACCGACCAGCAGCGCGCGCGCGTGGAGGCCGAGACGGATCTGCTCTACGCCGACTTCGTCGAACGGGTCGCCGAGGGCCGCGGACTGACCGTCGAGGCTGTGCACGAGGTGGCCCGCGGACGGGTCTGGACGGGCGCCGACGCGCACGAGCACGGGCTGGTCGACGAGTTGGGCGGACTGCGCACCGCGGTCCGCCGGGCCAAGGTGCTGGCCGGCCTGGACCCCGACGTCAAGGTCAAGGTTGTCAGCTTCCCGGGGTCGTCGATGCGGGAGATGCTGCGTCCCAAGCCGTCCTCGCAGCGCGCTGCGTCGCTGCCGGAGGCGGCCACGGCGCTGGTGGTGCGTGGTCTGGCCGCGGGCGTGGACTCGGCGCAGCGCCAGCTGACCGGGGCGAACGCTGTGTGGCTGGGGAACAGCCGATTCTGACCGGGGCTAGCTCAACTGCGCGCTGACGTAGACGATCTCGCCGAGCGCGTCGTTGTCGTCGACTGGGGGCAGCGGCCGGCCGGCCTGGGTGAGCAGGTCGTTGCGCGGGACTCCCGTCACGTGCCAGCGCAGGCTGCCGAGGTATTCCATGACGTGGCTGCGCTGCCCGGCGTAGACCAGTGAGGACATGTCGAGGTCGAGGCCCTGCGTGCGCAGTGATTCCGACATCTCGCGTGCCTTCTCGGCGTCGAAGTCCATGATGCCCGGCGCGTACTCGGTTGCGACCGCGCTTCCCGGCACGGACAGCTCGGTGATCTGGTCGAACAGCCGATCCTGGGCCTCAGCCGGGAGGTAGATCAGCAGGCCCTCGGCCAGCCACGCCGTCGGGACGCCTGCGTCGAAGCCCGCGTCCCGCAACGCCGACGGCCAGTCGTCGCGCAGGTCGATCGCCACCGTGCGGCGGTCGGCGGTGGGTTGCGCACCGAGGTTGGCCAGTGCGCGGGACTTGAACTCGACCACGTCGGGTTGGTCGATCTCGTAGACCACCGTGCCGTCCGGCCAGTCGAGGCGATAGGCCCGCGAGTCCAGGCCAGAGGCCAGGATGACGAACTGGCGCACGCCGGCCGCGGCGGCCGCGGTGCAGCAGTCGTCGAAGAACCTCGTGCGCACGGCCATGGAGTCGATCAGCGCCTGGACGCGCTCCGGCGATCCATTCGGGAACGCGGAGAGGTCCAGGTCTCCGTCGAGCATGCGCGTGAAGAACTCGATGCCGACCGCACGCACCAGGGGAGCGGCGAACGGGTCGTGGATCAGCGCATCGGGTGCCGCGCTGGCCAGCGCGCGCGCCGCGGCCACCATCGTGGCGGTGGCCCCGACGCTGGAGGCCAGGTCCCAGGAGTCGTCGGGCGTGCGAGTCATGAGCGCTCCAGTGTCGCCGTGAGATAGCCGGAATCGCCAATCATGCCGAGCAGTTCGTCGGCAGGCGGGTTGAACCCGTTGGCGCGGTAGACCTCGCGGGTCGTTTCGATGGTGGTGCGCCAGCCGTGGGCGGTCAGATGGTCGGCGGCCGAGGTGCGCTCGCCGGTGTAGAACAGTTCGTCGAGCCTGATGTCGCTGCCGTGCCTGCGGGCGCGTTCGGTCAGCGCCTTGGCCCAGTCGCCGTTGAGTGCGCGGGAGTCCATGTGCTCGGTGGCCAGCCGACTTCCGGGCGCCGAGAGTGCCGAGATGTCGTCGAGCAACCGGTCCTGGGCGTCCGGCGGCAGATAGATCAGCAGCCCCTCGGCGATCCAGGCCGTCGGGCGGTCCGGGGCGAACCCCGCGTCGCGCAACGCCTGCGGCCAGTCGTGGCGCAGGTCGACGCCGACGGTGCGGCGCTCGGCGGCCGGTGTGGCGCCCGCATCGGCGAGAACGCGGGTCTTGAAGTCGATGACGGTCGGCTGGTCGATCTCGAAGACCACGGTGCCCGCGGGCCATTGCAGCCGGTAGGCGCGGGTGTCCAAGCCCGAGGCCAGGATCACCACCTGCCGGATGCCGGGTCCGTCGTCGGCCTGCGTCGCACTGGTGAGGAAGTCGTCGAAGAACCGGGTGCGCACCGCGATCTGCTCGCACATGGTCTGGCTGTCGAACAGCGGATCGGTGTCGAAGTCGATCTCGCCGTCGGCGACGCGGTTGAAGTGCGGAATGCCGACGGCCTTGACCAGCAGGTGCGCGTAGGGGTCGGTGATCAGCGGGTCGGCCTGCCGGGTGGCGAAGGCTCGGGAGGCGGCGACCGAGGTCGCGGTGGCGCCCACGCTGGAGGCCAGATCCCAGGTGTCGTCGTCGGTGCGGGTCATCACTTCTCCTGGTCTCGGATCGCTGTCACTGCCACCGAATTTCGCAGTGGCGCGATCATCTCGTCGCTCGGGAACTGCTTTCCGTAGTCGCGGTAGACGTCAGCGCGGTCGCGGGTGTGCACCTGCCACCCTCGGTCAAGCAGGTAGTCCACGACGTTGCTGCGTTCCCCGTGATACATCAGTGTCCCCAGGTCGAGGTCGAAGCCGTCGGCCTGCCACGCCCCGGTCAGACCCTGCGTGCGCTCGGCCATGCTCGCACCGAAGTCGCCGCCGTGGAACTCGGTGGCGATGCGGCTGCCGGCGGCCGACAACGCGGTGATGTCGTCGAACAACCGGTCCTGGGCCTCCGGAGGCAGGTACATGAGCAGGCCCTCGGCGCTGAACGCGGCAGGGGAGGTCGGGTCGAAACCGCTGTCACACAGGGCCTTGGGCCAGTCATCGCGCAGGTCGACGCCTACCGCATGATGCGCGGTGGCCGGTGTCGCGCCCAACTCGGACATGGCGGCCGCCTTGGCCGCCATGACCTTCGGTTGGTCGATCTCGTAGACGACGGTGCCGGGCGCCCAGGCCAGCCGGTACGGCCGCGAGTCCAGTCCGGCTGCCAGGATGACGGCCTGCCGGATCCCGGCCCGTCCGGCGTCGAGGAAGAAGTCGTCGAAGAATCGGGTGCGCACCGCCATGGCGTCGACCATGAGTCGGACCGCCGTGGCGCTGCGATCGTCACCGGAGTCCAGCGTGCCGTCGACGAGCCTGGTGAAGAAGTCGATGCCGACCGCGCGCACCAGGGCAGCGGCGTACGGATCATCGATCAGCGGATCGGGATCCGCGGACGCAAGCGCGCGCGCCGCCGCGACCATGGTGGCCGTGGCGCCCACACTCGACGCCAGGTCCCAGCTGTCGGCGTCGGACCGCGACCTTGTGCTCACCGGGCCGCGCTGACGTAGGTGATCTCGGCGAAGGATTCGTCCGGTCCCAGTGGGGGCAGCCCGTACCGGGTCAGCAGGTCGTTGGCCGTGGTGGACGTGGTGGACCACCCGTGGGCGCGCAGGTACTCGGAGACCTCGGCGCGCTCACCGAGGAACACCAGTTCCGAGAAGTCGATGTCGAAGCCGTGCTCGCGCCAGCGATCGGCCGAGGCCTTCATCCGGTCCCGGACCTCATCGTCATCGGGGTGGCTGGGCACGCTCTCGGCGGCGAAGCGACTCCCCGGGGCGCTCAGTGCGGTGATCTGATCCAACAGTCGGTCCTGGGCGTCCGGAGGCAGGTAGCCGAGCAGTCCTTCGGCGATCCACGCGGTCGGGGCGCTCGCGTCGAAGCCCGCCTCCCGGAGCGCGGCGGGCCAGTCGGCGCGCAGGTCGACGGCGACGGGCCGCAGTTCGGCGGTGGGCGCTGCGTTCAGTCCGCCCAGTGTCTCGGTCTTGAACGCGATGACCTCGGGTTGGTCGATCTCGAAGACCACGGTGCCCGCGGGCCACGCCAGGCGGAAGCCGCGGGCGTCCAGGCCCGAGGCCAGGATCACGGCCTGGCGAATGCCCGCCTCGCCAGCGGAAAGAAAGAAGTCGTCGAAGAAACGGGTGCGGGCGGCCATCCCGTCGGCGAATCGGCGCATTCCGGCCGGCGACTCCTCGGTGTCGAGGTCGGCGGGGTGGAGTTCGCCGCTGGCCAGGCGCGTGAAGAAGTCGATGCCCACGGCGCGAACCAGTGGTTCGGCGAAGGGATCATCGATCACCGCATGTTCTTCGCGGCTGGCCACCGCCCGGGCCGCGGCCACCATGGTGGCTGTGGCTCCCACGCTCGAGGCCAGATCCCAGGTGTCGTTCTCAGTGCGTGGCATGAGGGGAGTCCTCCGAACTGAAGATCATTAGACTGTATAACGAGCTGTTTCGAGCGTACGCCCGCCGAACTGAGCGAATGCTGTGAAGCCCGACGCGCGTGGCGCGGTGACACGTGCGCGATGCGGGGCGTACCAACACCAGCTGTTACTCTCGTAGACTGCTGGACGCCGCCGGATTCGGCGCGTCTGAAATGGTCAAACCCGTCGCTGGCTTAGCCGGATACAAGCCAGCCCCATCGGCACGCCGTCGGCATCCGTCGGCTGCCCAGGAGGAAGAGTGCTCTCAGCTTTCATCTCGTCGCTGCGGACACCTGACCTGAGGCGCAAGATCCTCTTCACGCTGGGCATCGTGATTCTCTATCGCGCTGGTGCCTCGCTGCCCTCACCCGGTGTCAACTACAGCAATGTCCAGCAGTGCATCGAGCAGGTCAGTGGCGGTGAGTCGGGCCAGATCTACTCGCTGATCAACCTCTTCTCGGGCGGCGCTCTGCTGCAGTTGGCGGTCTTCGCGGTCGGCGTCATGCCTTACATCACCGCGAGCATCATCGTGCAGCTGTTGACGGTGGTCATCCCGCGCTTCGAGCAGCTTCGCAAGGAGGGGCAGGCCGGTCAGGCCAAGATGACGCAGTACACGCGTTATCTGTCGATCGCGCTGGCCATCCTTCAGGCCACGTCGATCGTGGCGCTGGCGGCCAACGGCGGCCTGCTGCAGGGCTGCACGCTCGACATCATCCCTGACCAGAGCATCTTCAACCTGGTCGTCATCGTCATCGTCATGACCGCGGGTGCGGCCCTGGTGATGTGGATGGGCGAGCTGGTCACCGAGCGCGGCATCGGCAACGGCATGTCGCTGCTGATCTTCGCCGGCATCGCCGCCCGTATCCCCGCCGAGGGCAAGTCGATCCTCGACGGCCGCGGCGGCATGGTCTTCACGCTCGTGTGCATCGCGGCGTTCATCATCATCGTCGGCGTGGTCTTCGTCGAGCAGGGCCAGCGCCGCATCCCGGTGCAGTACGCCAAGCGCATGGTCGGCCGGCGCATGTACGGCGGCACCTCGACCTACCTGCCGCTGAAGGTCAACCAGGCGGGCGTCATCCCGGTGATCTTCGCGTCCTCGCTGATCTACATCCCCAACCTGATCACGCAGCTGATTCAGAGCGGGCGCACCGAGGCCAGTAACGGCTGGTGGAACAAGTTCATCGCCGAGCACCTGACCAACCCCGCAGATCCGATCTACATCGCCGTCTACTTCGGCCTGATCATCTTCTTCACGTACTTCTACGTGTCGATCACGTTCAACGCCGACGAGCAGTCCGACAACATGAAGAAGTTCGGCGGCTTCATCCCCGGCATCCGCCCCGGCCGTCCCACCGCGGATTACCTGCGGTACGTCCTGAGCCGAATCACCCTGCCGGGTTCGATCTATCTCGGTGTCATCGCGGTCCTGCCCAACCTGTTCCTCGAGATGGGCAGCGGCGGCGGAGTCCAAAACCTGCCGTTCGGCGGCACCGCGGTGCTCATCATGATTGGTGTCGGCCTCGACACCGTGAAGCAGATCGAAAGCCAGCTGATGCAGCGCAACTATGAAGGGTTCTTGAAGTGAGAATCGTTTTGCTCGGTCCGCCCGGTGCGGGCAAGGGGACCCAGGCCGTCAAGCTGGCCGAGAAGCTCGGAGTCCCGCAGATCTCGACCGGTGACCTGTTCCGGCACAACATCAGCAATGAGACCGAACTGGGCCTGGAAGCCAAGAAGTACCTCGACGCCGGCAACCTGGTGCCCGCGACGCTGACCAATGCACTCGTGGACGACCGTCTCGACGAGGCGGACGCGGCCAACGGGTTCATCCTCGACGGCTACCCGCGTTCGGTGGAGCAGGCCCAGGCGCTGGCAGAGATGCTCGCCAAGCGTGGCCTCGCGCTCGACGCGGTGCTGGAGTTCCGGGTTCCCGAGGACGAACTGGTGGCTCGGCTCAAGGGCCGCGGTCGCGCCGACGACACCGAGGACGTCATCCGCAACCGGATGCGGGTCTACCGCGAGGAGACCGCACCGCTGCTGGACCACTACGGCGACGCCGTCAAGACGGTCGACGCCGTGGGTGCGCTGGACGAGGTCTTCGCGCGCGCCCTCACGTCGCTCGGCATCTAGGGGCTCGTCATGGTTTCGCTGCCGGGTCTTCGCGGTCGCAAGGTCGTCCCGCAGCGGAGTGCGGCCGAACTCGACGCAATGGCCGTGGCAGGCGGCCTGGTCGCCGCAGCCCTGAACGCTGTGCGCGAGGCGGCGGCGCCCGGCATGACCACCAAGGACCTCGACGAGATCGCCGAGCAGGTGATCCGCGACGGCGGTGGCACCCCGTCCTTCCTCGGCTACCACGGTTTTCCGGCGACGATCTGCTCGTCGGTCAACGACCGTGTCGTCCACGGCATCCCGTCGGCGTCTGAGGTGCTCGTCGTGGGTGACCTGGTGTCGATCGACTGCGGCGCGATCGTCGACGGCTGGCATGGCGACTCCGCGGTCACGTTCGGGATCGGCGAGCTGATCCCGGCCGACGAATCGCTCTCGGCGGCAACCCGGGAGTCGATGGAGGCCGGTATCGCGGCCATGCTGCCCGGCAACCGGTTGACCGACGTCTCGCACGCCATCGAACAGGGCACGCGCGCCGCCGAGGTGAAGTACGGCCGCAAGTACGGGATCGTTGAGGGCTACGGCGGACACGGCATCGGCCGCAGCATGCACATGGATCCGTTCCTGCCCAACGAGGGCCGCCCCGGTCGCGGGCCGCACCTCGAGGTGGGCTCGGTGTTGGCCATCGAGCCGATGCTCACGCTGGGCACCGTCCACACCGAGGTGCTCGACGACGACTGGACCGTGGTGACCACCGACGGAACCCGGGCCGCGCACTGGGAGCACACCGTGGCCGTCACCGAGGACGGGCCGAGGATCCTGACTTTGCCGCTCGGTTGATCACCTGAGCAGGCGCACACTTGAACCGATAGCTCACCGGTCTCGTTTCACCGGCGAGAGGTTGGTGACACGGTGTACGACCAGGATGATCCCGAGCCTGAGCTCATGCGGGTGCTCTACGACGAGCACGCCGCCGCGCTGTGGCGTTATGCGGTGCACCTGACCGGCGACCGGACCAGGGCCGAAGATGTCGTCCAGGAGACGCTGCTGCGGGCTTGGCAGCATCCCGAGGTGACCCAGGACGGGGAGAGGTCGGCGCGGGCCTGGTTGTTCACCGTGGCCAGAAACATGATCATCGACGAACGGCGCAGCGCCCGATTCCGCCGCGAGGTCACCTCGCTGGAGTCGGCGCCCGAACCGGAGGGGCCCGGTGCCGCCGAAGTGAACGCGGCGCTGGATCGTCTGCTCGTCGGCGATGCGCTGGCGCGGTTGTCCGACGATCACCGCGCGGTGATCCGCCGGTCATACTTCCTGGGCTGGACCACGGCGCAGATCGCCGCCGACCTCGACATCGCCGAGGGGACTGTGAAATCGCGACTGCACTACGCGGTGCGGGCGCTGCGCCTGACACTTCAGGAGATGGGGGTGACTCGATGACCGCCGACGTCGGCGCGCAGGGAACTGGTGCCGATCCTTACGAACTGTGGGACGCCGCCTATGTCCTGGGTTCGTTGTCGACTGCGCAACGCCACGAGTACGAGCGTCACCTGGCGGGCTGCGCGGGCTGCCGGGAGGCGGTGTCGGCCATCAGTGGCATGCCGGCCCTGTTGGCGCTCCTGGACCGCGACGCCGTGGCCGCGGCGGGCGACTGTGGGACGGTCATGGCGGCCCCACCGCTTCCCGAGCGTCTCCTGGACAACCTGCTGGCGCGAGTGCAGGCCCGCAGGCATCGGATCCGGCTGGCCACGGCCGCAGTGGCCACGGTCGCGGCCGTTGCGCTCCTGCTGGCGGTGTTCGTGACGCTGCGCTCGGGTGTCTTCGGCGCCGGTGACTCTGGGGCCGGCAACATCGTGCAGGCGATGCCGATGACGCCCGTGGTGGCCTCGGAGTACGAGGCCACGGTCGCGTTGTCCAGCCGAGACTGGGGCACACACATCCAGCTTGAGTGCACGTATCACAGCTGGGCCGCCGACTCGAACGGTCATTCCGACGACGACGGGGACACCGGCGACACCCTGGCGATGGTGGCGGTGGGGCGCGACGGCAGCCAGACGCGGTTGGCGACGTGGCGGGCCCTGCCTGCGGCCACGGCGCTGCCGAGCGCCAGCACGTCGATGCCGATGGAGCAGATCGCCTCGGTGCAGATCGTCTCGGCCGACACCGGGGATGTGTTGTTGCAGCGCACCCTGTGACATGGGGTATGAATGTGCGGATGGCCGAGACCGCCGAGCCGCCCGATCCGATCGCCCAGGCCCGCTTCAATTGGGAGCGGGCTGGCTGGGGCGATGTCGCCGACGGCATGGTGGCGGTCACGTCGGTCATGCGGGCCCACCAGATTCTGCTGGCCCGGGTCGAGAATGCGCTGCGCCCATACGATCTGAGCTTCTCCCGGTTCGAGCTGCTGCGACTGCTGGCCTTCAGCCGCAACGGGGCCCTGCCGATCACCAAGGCCTCGGACCGGCTTCAGGTGCACGTCACGAGCGTCACGCATGCCATTCGGCGGTTGGAGGCCGGTGGGCTGGTGCGCCGGGTGCCGCACCCCACCGACGGTCGCACCACGCTGGTGGAGATCACCGATCTCGGTCGGTCGACGGTGGAAGACGCGACCGTGACGCTGAACGAGAAGGTTTTCGCGGACATCGGGATCTCACCCGAGGAGACCGCCGCGCTGTCGGGTTCGATCGAGACCCTGCGCAGGCACGCGGGCGACTTCTGACGCGTGCGGGTGAACTCCGGCGCAACGTTTCGCAAACACGTAGCTGAGCACATTCTGATGCCCGTGGACATCGCGGTGAGTGGCGGGTCACATTCTTCGCCATTCGCTGGTAAAACCGCGCTGGTTTGCATAAAGTCCTGACACGTCACGTTGCTGGCTCTGACCGCGAGTCTGCGGAGAGCTATGTAGAAAGGTTCGCTGGTGTCTGGGGCTATTGGGGTGGGTAGGCCGGTGTTCGCAGGATTGAGACTGCTCGGGGCGGCTGCGGTTCTTGGGGCGCTGCTGGCGCTGTTTCTCCCGTTGCAACTCGGCGCGGTGGACCGCGGCGGGTTCCGGATCGGCTGCGGTACCGGGTGGGGCGCGGATGCCTCCGTCGCGCAGCGGATGGACGCCCTCAACGCCCAGCAACGCGCGCTGGCCGGTCCGGCGTTCGTCGCGAGCGACTACGCGGGGGAGTGCGCCGCACTGGTGGCCGACCGCCGCGTCGCGGCCCTTGCCGTCGCGGCTGCCGGGCTCGTGGTGCTGCTGTCGACGGTGGTCGAACCGGTGGCCGCCGCGGCCAATCGGGTCGGCCGTCGCGAAGGCCGACCCGACTGGGTGAACGCCGGGGTGATCCGGTCTAGCCCTGCCTGAGCAGTTCGATGACGGCGCTGAAGTCCAAGTCCGAGTGGTCCTCGTTGAACTTGGCGTAGATCTCGGCGGCGTGGGTGCCCAGCGGCGCGGTCGATCCGCTCGACTTCACGGCATCCATCGCCAGGCCCAGGTCCTTGTTCATCAGGGCCGTGGCGAAGCCGGGCTTGAAGTCGTTGTTGGCCGGTGACGTCGGAACGGGGCCGGGGACGGGGCAGTTGGTGTGCACGGACCAGCAGTTGCCGGTGGCGCCGGTGATGACGTCGAACAGCGACTGCGCGGGCAGGCCCAGTTTCTCGGCGAGGACGAACGCCTCACCCACCGCGATCTGCTGCACCGCGAGCACCATGTTGTTGCACAGTTTCGCGGCCTGGCCGGCGCCCGAGGCGCCACAGTGGATGATCTTGCCCGCCATGGGATCCAGAATCGGCCGGGCCCGTTCGACGTCGGCGTCCTCGCCGCCGACCATGAACGCCAGCGTGCCCGCCGTCGCGCCCTTGATGCCACCCGAGACAGGCGCATCGATCTGCGCCATGCCCGCGTCGGTGGCCTGCCGATGGATCTCACGGGCGTCGTCCACCGAGATGGTCGACGTGTCGATGAGCAGCGTGCCGGGTTTGGCCGCGGGCAGGATCTCGGCGTAGACCGACTTGACCACCGCGCCATTGGGCAGTGACGTGATCACGACGTCGGCGTCGGCCACCGCCGCCGCACCGGTGTCGAAGACCGACGCACCGTTGGCGGCGGCCGCATCCTTGAGAGCGGCGACGGGGTCGAAGCCGTGCACGGCCAGGCCGGCGCCGGTCAGGTTGGCGGCCATCGGGCCGCCCATATGGCCGAGTCCCAGGAAAGCGACAGTGGTCACGATGGATCCCTTCTATGCACTGGCGCGGGCCCGGGCCGCGGCGGCCCGTCCGATGACCACACGCATGATTTCGTTGGTGCCCTCCAGGATTCGGTGCACCCGCAGATCCCGGACGATCTTCTCCAGCCCGTATTCCTTCAGATATCCGTAGCCGCCGTGCAACTGCAGTGCGGAGTCGGCGACGTCGTAGCAGGAGTCGGTGACGTAGCGCTTGGCCATGGCGCACAGTTCGACCTTGTCGGCCGCCCCGGCGTCGAGCGCGGACGCGGCGCGCCACAACATGATCCGGGACGTCTCCAGGGCCGTCGCCATATCGGCGAGGGTGAACCTGATGGTGGGCTCGTCGATGAGAGATCCGCCGAAGGCCTCCCGGTCCCGCACGTAGGCCGCGGCCTTCTCGTACGCCGTGCGGGCACCGCCGAGCGAGCAGGCCGCGATGTTGATGCGACCGCCGTTGAGCCCGTTCATCGCGATGCCGAAGCCCGCGCCCTCACCTTCGGCGCCGCCGAGCAGGGCGTCGGCCGGAACCCGCACCTTCTCGAAGATGACCTGGGCGGTGGGCTGCGCGTTCCAGCCCATCTTGGCCTCGTTGGGCCCGAAACTCAGTCCCGGGGTGTCCTTTTCGACGACGAAGGCCGAGATGCCGCGCGGGCCTTCGCCTCCGGTGCGGGCCATCACCACGTAGAGATCGGAGGTGCCTGCGCCGGAGATGAACTGCTTGACGCCGTCGAGCACGTATCCGTCACCGTCGCGGACGGCGCGGGTGCGCAGCGCCGAGGCGTCCGATCCGGCACCGGGTTCGGTCAGGCAGTAGCTGGCGATGCTCTCCATCGAGGCGAGCTTGGGCACCCACGTCTTGCGCTGTTCTCCGGTGCCGTACGTGTCCACCATCCATGCGCACATGTTGTGGATGGAGATGAAGGACGCGATGGCCGGATCGGCCGCCGCGAGTTCCTCGAAGATGCGGACCGCGTCAAGGCGACGCAGCCCGCTTCCTCCGACCTCTTCGGAACAGTAGATGGCACCCATACCCAGTTCCGCGGCCTCGCGCAGGGCGTCGACGGGGAAGTGCTTCTCGGCATCCCAGTCCAGGGCATGCGGCGCAAGGCGTTTGGCGGCGAACGCAGCAGCGGTTTCTGCGATGACGCGCTCGTCGTCGTCTGGTTCGAACACGATCTCCGACCTACTTCATTGTCGGGATGACGAATTCCGCGCCATCCTTGATGCCCGACGGCCACCGCTCGGTGACGGTCTTGACCTTGGTGTAGAACTGGATCGACGCCGGGCCGTGCTGGTTGAGATCGCCGAAGCCGGACCGCTTCCAGCCGCCGAAGGTGTGGTAGGCCACCGGAACCGGGATCGGCACGTTCACGCCGACCATGCCGACCTGCACGCGGGAGACGAAGTCGCGGGCGGCGTCACCGTCGCGGGTGAAGATCGCGACGCCGTTGCCGTACTCGTGCTTGGTGGGCAGGCTCAACGCCTCTTCGTAGTCCTCGGCGCGGACGATGCACAGCACCGGACCGAAGATCTCGTCGGTGTAGATCGACATGTCGGTGGTGACGTGGTCGAAGAGGGTGGGGCCGATGAAGTAGCCGCCCTCGAGGCTCTGGTCGTCGAAGGTGAGTTCGTCGGTGGCGCGCTCGCGTCCGTCGACCACGACCTCGGCGCCGGCCTCGACGCCCTGGTTGATGTAGTCGCGGACCCGCTCGAGTGCGGCGCCGGTGACCAGTGGGCCGTAGTCGGCCTTGGGGTCCAGGCTGTGGCCCACGCGCAGCTGCTTGACGCGCTCGACAAGCTTGTTTCGGAGGCGGTCCGCAGTTTCTTTGCCCACCGGGACGGCGACGCTGATGGCCATGCACCGCTCACCGGCGCTGCCGTAGCCGGCGCCGATCAACGCGTCGACGGCCTGGTCGAGGTCGGCGTCGGGCAGGATGATCATGTGGTTCTTGGCGCCACCGAAGCACTGCGAACGCTTCCCGTGCGCAGCCGCGGTGGAGTAGATGTACTGCGCGATGTCGGAGCTGCCGACGAAGCCGACGGCCTGGATGTCCGGGTGCGTCAGGATGGCGTCGACGGCCTCCTTGTCGCCCTGGACGACCTGGAACACGCCGGCGGGCAGGCCGGCCTCGAGGAACAGTTCGGCCAGGCGCAGCGGGACCGAGGGGTCGCGCTCGGACGGCTTGAGGATGAAGGCGTTTCCGCACGCCAGCGCGGGGCCGGCCTTCCACAGCGGGATCATCGCCGGGAAGTTGAACGGCGTGATGCCGGCGACGACGCCGAGCGGCTGGCGGATCGAGTAGACATCGATGCCGGTGCCCGCGCCCTCGGTGAACTCACCCTTGAGCAGGTGCGGGATGCCGATCGCGAACTCGATGACCTCGACGCCGCGCTGGATGTCGCCCTTGGAGTCCGCGACGGTCTTGCCGTGCTCGATCGAGAGCAGTTCGGCCAGCTCGTCGACGTTGGCGTTGACCAGTTCGACGAACTTCATCATCACGCGGGCGCGGCGCTGCGGGTTCCATGCGCCCCACTCCTTCTGCGCCTCGACGGCCGAGGCCACCGCGGTGTCGACGTCGGCGGCCGATGCCAGCAGCACCTGGGCCTGCACCTCACCGGTGCTGGGGTTGAACACGTCGGCGGTGCGCGTGGAGGCGAGCGTGCTGCGGCGACCGTCGATGAAATGCGGAATCTGTGTGGTCATGAGAAGTCCCAGGGAAGTCGGTGATGGGGGGAGATACTTGGATATCCTAGTAAATTGGCTCGCCCGGACGCAAGAGTCCGATTCCGGCAAGCCGGTGCAGTGGCGCGTCGGCCCCATAAGCTGAACGTCGATGGCATTCAGCGAAGGCACCCTGGTGTCGGGGTACCGCATCCTCAAGGTTCTCGGCGCCGGCGGAATGGGCACGGTCTACCTGGCCGCCAATCCGGTGCTGCCGCGTCAGGACGCGCTCAAGGTGCTCAGCGGCGAGCTGTCCAGCGACCCCGCGTTCCGCACGCGCTTCCAGCGCGAGGCCGATCTGGCCGCCACGCTCGACCACCCGAACATCGTCACGGTCTACACCCGCGGGGAGAGCGACGACGGCCACCTGTGGATCGCCATGCAGTACGTCGCGGGCAGCGACGCGCTCAAGGAACTGCAGGAGAACCGCATGACGGTGAACCGGGCCCTGCAGATCACCGGCGACGTGGCCAAGGCCCTGGACTACGCGCATCGGCGCAATCTGGTGCACCGCGACGTCAAACCCGCCAACTTCCTGCTCGACCCCGACGGTGAGCGCGCACTGCTGGCCGACTTCGGCATCGCGCGGGCACTCGACGACAGCGAGAATCTGACGATGACCGGGACGGTCATGGCGACCGTCGCCTACGCCGCGCCTGAATCACTCTCCGGTGGTCGCATCGACGGCCGCGCCGACATCTACGCCCTGGCGTGCTCGCTGTTCATGCTGCTGACGGGAAAGACGCCATACGCGTCGGCCGGGGGCATGCACGCGGTGATGGCCGCCCACCTCTACCAGCCCATCCCGAGGCTGACCGATCACGTGCCGCATCTGCCGCCCGCGATCGACGCGGTGTTCGCCCGCGGCATGGCGAAGAACCCGGACGAGCGCTGTCAGACCGCCCGCGAGTTCACCGATGCGGCAGCGGCCGTGCTGCAGGGCGGGTCTGCGCCGCTGCCGCCTTATGTGTCGGGGGCGGGCCCGGTGTCGGGGACCGTGCAACCCCCGGTCGCGCCCACCGCCCCGTGGAACACCCCGGCGCCCACATTCACGGACCGCGCGATCACCTATCCCACCGACGCGCGCCCGCAGTCGCACTCACAACCGCATCTTCAGCCGCACTTCGCGCCCCCGCCACCACACCAGTCGCCGCCACCGCAGCCGGCCCAATCTCCGCCGCCACAGTCGCCTCCCCGGCGGCGGCGCTGGCCGTGGGCGGCCGTGGCCGCCGCGCTCGTGGTGGCCGTGGTCGCGGGCACCGCCTTTCTCTGGCCGAACGGCCAGGAGGGCGGCTTCACGCCGCAGACCCTTCAACACCAACACGGCAGCACCGAGGTCGCCACCGAACCGCATGCGGTCGCCGCGCTCGGACCCGGTGACGGCGGCGCCGTGCTGGCGCTCGGGGTCCAGCCTGTCGCGATCGTCGCCCCCGGTGGTCGCCTGCCGAGCTGGGACGCCGGGCGGGTCACGGGAGATCCGGCGGTGCTGGCTTCGATCGACACCGCGACGGTCTCCGCGGCCAAACCCGACCTCATCATCGACACCGGCAGCATCGACGACGACACCTACGCCGAACTCGCCCGCATCGCCCCGACCGTGACGCGCCCCGTCAACGGTGAGACGTGGACGTGGCGTGATCAGCTCACGTGGATCGGCCGCATGCTGGGGCGCACGGGCGAGGCGGAGCGGTTGATCGCCGCCGCCGACGACCGGCAGGCCGAGATCCGGGCGGCCCACCCGGCCTTCGCGGGAAAGAACATCGAGGTGCTGCTCGTCGCGGATTCGGGGCTCTCGGTCGTGCTGGCGGATGCCCCGATCGCGGCCTACCTCGAGGGCCTGGGCTTCGTCTACTCCGCTGCGCTTAAGCCCACGGGCACCGACGTCGGGGACGTGCGTGTGCTGCCGGATGCCGCGTCGATCAACGACATCCGCACGGATGTGCGGGTCGTGGTGCGCACCGACTCGGCGGCGGCCGACGGCGGTTACAACGGTCTGCCCAGGCCGTTCGCGCTGTACTCCGGCGCCACCGTGATCGTCGACGCCCCCGACCTCGTCGCGGCGATCAACACCGTGGACTACGGCGCGGTCGAACACCTCGACGACGCCCTGGTGGCGGCCCTGGCGCGGCAGGTGCACTAGCCGCGCTGGGGCTCCTCCCAGGTGGGCAGCAGTCCCGCGGCGGCGGCCTCGGCCAGCGTCGGCGCGGCCCGGTCCCGCTCCGACAGCGTCGAGACCGACCCGAACACCGTGTCGGGCCAGTCGATGCCGATCGCCGGGTCGATGGGGGAGATGGTGTGCTCGCGCTGCGGGTCGTAGCCGGACGAGCACAGGTACATGACCGTCGAATCGTCCTGCAGGGCCAGAAAGCCATGCGCCAATCCCTCGGCCAGGTACACCGAGTTGCGCGCCCGCTCGTCCAAAGTCACTGCGTCCCAACGGCCGTAGGTGGGCGACCCGATGCGGATGTCCACCACGACGTCGAACACCGACCCACGCACGCACGTGACGTACTTGGCCTGTCCGGGCGGCAGTTGCGCAAAATGCAGGCCGCGCAGCACGCCGGCCGAGGACACCGAGCAGTTGGCCTGGCGCAGGTCGAACCGATGCCCGGCCAACTGCTGAAACTCGGGGTCGGTGAACCACTCGAAGAACACACCACGGGAATCGGTGTGCAGCCTCGGGGTGATCTCGAAGGCCCCGGGGATCGACAGTTCGCGATAACTCATGTCACTGACCGCGCTTGGAGTAGGAGGACTCGGTGGCGTCCTTCAGCGGTGCCCACCAGTCGGGATGGGTGCGGTACCACTCGACGGTCTCGCGCAGCGCCTCGGTGAAGTCGGTGCGCGCCGGCGTCCACCCCAGTTCGTCGCGCAGGGTCGACGGGTCGATCGCGTAGCGCAGGTCGTGCCCGCTGCGGTCGGTCACGTGGTCGAAGTCGTCGGGGTCGCGACCCATGATCGCCAGGAGTGACTGGAGCACAGCCAGGTTCGACTGTTCGTTGTCGGCGCCGATCAGGTAGGTGCGGCCCGCCTCGCCGCGCTCCAGAATGGCCCGCACCGCGCTGTTGTGGTCGTCGACATGGATCCAGTCGCGCACATTGGCGCCCGTGCCGTAGAGCTTGGGCCGCCGCCCGGTGAGGATGTTGGTGATCTGGCGCGGGATGAACTTCTCGATGTGCTGATAGGGGCCGAAGTTGTTGGAGCAGTTCGAGATCGTGGCGTGCACACAAAAGGACCGGACCCAGGCCCGGACCAGCATGTCGGCCGCGGCTTTGGTGGCCGAGTACGGGCTCGACGGGTTGTAGGGGGTGGCCTCGGTGAAGCGCGTCGGACCGTCGAGTTCGAGATCGCCGTACACCTCGTCGGTCGAGACGTGGTGCAGGCGGACGCCATGCCTGCGGACGGCCTCGAGCACCGCGAACGTGCCCGTGACGTTGGAGTGCAGGAACGGTCGCGGGTCGGCCAGCGCGTTGTCGACATGGGTCTCGGCCGCGAAGTGCACCACCGCGTCGGCGGCCGCGACCAGGGGGTCGATGACGTCGACGTCGGCGATGTCGCCCTCGACCAACTCGATGGAATCCTCGACGCCGCGCAGCGACTCCCGACTGCCCGCGTAGGTCAGGGCGTCGACGACCGTCACGACGTCCTCGGGATGGTCGCGCACAGTGCTGTGCACGAAGTTGGCGCCGATGAACCCGGCGCCGCCGGTCACCAGCAGACGCATGGCCGAAAGCCTATCCGGCGACTCGGGACAACCCCAGTGCCCCGGCCAGTTCGGCCAGAGTGGGCAGCAGGCGGTCACGATCACCGAGCACCTGGATCGCGACGTGGTCGGCCCCGGATTCCAGATGCTCGGTGAGCCGGGCCGCGATCGCATCGGTGGTGCCGTGCGCGACGACCGCGTCGATGAGCTTGTCGCTGCCGGGCCGTTCGACGTCAGCGTCGCTGAATCCCAGGCGCTTCCAGTTGTTCACGTAGTTGGACAGACCGAGGTAGAAGTCGACCGTCTGGCGGCCGAGTTCGCGCGCCGCGGCTGCGTCGGTGGTGAGCACCACCTTGTGCTCGGGTGCCAGGAAGACCGTGTTGCCCACAAGCTCGCGGGCCTGCACCGTGTGCTCGGGCGTCGTCAGATAGGGGTGCGCGCCCGCGCTGCGATCACGGGCCAGCTTGAGCACCTTCGGTCCGAGGGCGGCCAGGACCCGCCGACTGGTAGGCACGGTCTTGGCGTCCAGCGCGTCGAGGTAGGCCACCAGGGCGTCGTACGGTTTGGTGTACTCCTGCGTGTGCTCAGGGTGGCCCACCCCGACGCCCAGCAGAAACCTGCCCGGATAAGCCTTTTCGATGCGGTGGTAGGAGTCGGCGACCTCGTCGGCCGGCGCCGACCAGATGTTGACGATGCCCGTCGCGACCTGCAGGGCCTGTGTCTTCTCCAGGATCGGCTCGACGAACGACAGGTCGGCGGCCGGTGAGGCGCCGACCCACACCGCGCCGTAGCCCAACCGTTCGATCTCGACGGCCTCGTCGGGAGTCACCGGGCCCGCGGTCCACACGCCGAAGAAGCCGAGATCGGGTTTGAGTGCCACTGGGTCGGTCATGGGAGTCCTCTCGTCGGCGTCAGGCGCGAAGGCCCAGTGGGCCGGCCAGTTCGGTGAGCGCGGAGACCAGCGTGTCACGGCCGGTGAGCACCTGGACAGGTACGTGATCCGCGCCGGCGGCCAGATGCTGCTGCAGGCGCTGCGCGATCTGTTCGGCCGTCCCGTAAGCGACGACGGCGTCGACCAGCGCGTCCGAGCCCGGCTTGGCCACGTCTGCGTCGGTGAAGCCCAGTCGCTTCCAGTTGCTCACGTAGTTCTTCAGATTCAAGTAGATGTCCAGGGTCTTGCGGCCCGCGGTGCGGGCCACGTCGGCATCGGTGGTCAGCACGGCCTTGTGCTCGGGAGCCAGGAAGGCTGACGGACCCAGGATCTCGCGGGCCCATGCGGTGTGTTCGGGTGTGGTCAGGTACGGGTGTGCGCCGGCGCTGCGCTGCGCCGAAAGCTCTAGTACCCGCGGACCGAGCGCGGCAATCACGCGGCGATCCTTGGGCACGCCGTGGGTGTCGAGTTCGTCGAGATAGGCGCCCAGAGCGTCGAGGGGCTTGCGGTACTCCGCGAGTGCCTCGGGGTGTCCGACGCCGATGCCCAGCAGGAAGCGGCCGGGGTGGGCGGTGTCGATGCGGTGGAAGGATTCGGCGACCGGGCCTGCCGCCGCAGACCAGATGTTGACGATTCCGGTGGCGACCGTGAGGGTTTCGGTCGCGGCGAGCAGTGGTTCGACCCAGTCCAACTCGGCCGGCGGGGACCCACCGCCCCAGATCGCGCCGTAGCCGAGGGCCTCGATGCTCTTCAGCTCGTCGGGGGAGAGCTGCTGAAACTGCGTGAAGTGGCCGAAGACGCCGTAACGGCCGAGATCTGGTTTACCGGTCATGGCGCTTGCAACCCCACTGGACCGGACGGTTGTTCCGGAGTGATCTCGCTGGGTGGCGCGACTTCGGGCGCCGGGGCCTGCTGCGGCAGCAGGATGATGAACCGGGTGTCACCCGGGACGGACTCGACTCGGATGTTGCCGTGGTGCTTTTCGGCGACGACGCGCCAGGCCAGGTCCAGGCCCAGCCCGGTGCCCTCGCCGAACGGCTTGGTGGTGAAGAACGGCTCGAAGATCCGCTCGCGCACGTCCTCGGGGATGCCGGGACCGTCGTCGCAGATCTCGATCCGGACCATGTCCTCACTCTCGCGTGCGGTGCGCACCGTGAGCGTGCCGTGGCCGTCCATCGCCTGAATGGCGTTGTCGATGATGTTGGTCCACACCTGGTTGAGATCGCCGGGATAGCAGAGGAGCTGCGGCAGCGACTTGTCGTACTCCTTGACCAACTGCACCGGCTTGTCCTTGCCGATCTTGTCGCCGAACATCATCAGCGTGCTGTGCAGCAGTTCGTGCACATCGGTCGGCGCGTACGGCGCGCGGTCCATCTGGGAGTACTGCTTGGCGCCCGCGAGCAGTGCCGAGATGCGCTTGCTGGCCTCGGCGATCTGATTCATCAGCAGTTCGGCGTCGATCGTGTACTTCATCCAGCCGACGGCGCCGCGCAGCGTCGCGGAGTCGTCGGTACCGTCGACAGTGGCCGAGACCCGTTCCAGCCAGTCGGTGTCCAGGCCGGCCTCGACGAACGTCGGCGCGTAGTCCCAGGCCGCCTCGATCTCGTGGTCCTCGAGCCACTGACCCAGCTGGTCCTCGCGGTCGGCCGTCTCCAGCGCCGTCAGTTCCTGTCCCTTGGACTTGGCCACGTGCTCGGCCACCTCGTCCTGGATCTGCAGCAGCGCGCGCATCGCGTTCGGGGTGAACTTGCCGTCGGCCAGCATCGCGAGCTTGAACCGCATCTTGCCGACCCGGTCCCGCAGGTCGGCGACGGCGCGTCCGGTCGCCGCGGCGGGATTGTTCAGCTGATGGGTGAGGCCGGCCGAGAGCTGACCGAGGGCCAGCAGCTTCTCCCGCTGGCCGAGGATCTGGCGCTGACGCAGGCCGCCGACCTTGAGCCCCTCGAGCAGGTGCACGGCCATCGGGAACTCGGACTTGACGAACCGCGCGAACGCCGAGGCGTCGAGCACGAAGAACTTCGACGGCCGTGTCACCCGCACCGAGGACTCGTAGACGTGGGGGATGCCCTCGACGTAGGCGCCCCACGCGCCGCAGTACACGCCGCGCTGGGAGGTGCGCTGGGTTTCGATGTCGTCGCCGCCGGACCGCTTCGACATCACCAGTTCGCCGTCGAGCAGCACGTAGAAACACGTCGCCGGTTCACCCTCGACGCAGATCGGCCCGGGTTCGAAGAGCGCGATGTGGCCGTCCTTGCACAGCGTTTCCAGCTGTGTGTCCGACAGTGCCTCGAACAGGAACAGTGACCGCAGTTCCTCGGGAAGGCATTCATGGCCCATGAGGAGTCCTTCCTTAGATGGCGGTGTCGGTGTCGGAGAAGGGCAGGGTCAGCGGCAACACTGTGATGAAACGCGTATCGCCTGGTGCGGATTCCACCCAGAGGCTGCCGCCGTGCTTGTCCACGACCCGGGCCGCGAGGTCCAGCCCCAGGCCGACGCCCTCTCCGATCGGCTTGGTGGTGAAGAACGGGTCGAAGATGCGCTCCCGCAGGTCGTCGGGGACGCCGGGACCGTCGTCGCACACCTCGACGCGGGCCATGTCCCCCTGGTGCAGGGTGCGCAGCGTCAGCGTGCCCCCGCCGCGCATGGCGGTGGCGGCATTGTCGATCAGATTGGTCCAGACCTGGTTGAGTTCGGCCGGCCAGCACGGCAGGGGCGGCAGGGTGGCGTCGAAATCCGTCACCACCGCGATATCGGTGCCGAGGCGGTGCGCGAGCATGCCGACCGTGGTCGACAACAGGCCATGGACGTCGGCGTAGTCGAACGGCGCGCGGTCCAGCTGCGTGTACTGCTTGGTCTGCTCGACCAGATCCGACACCCGCGTGGTGGCGTCGGTGATCTCGGCCATCAGCAGTTCGGCTTCGATGGTGCAGGTCAACCACTCGACAGCGCCGCGCAGCACGGCCGAGGCGTCGGCACCCGGATGGTGGGCCAGGGTGGCCACGATCTGCTCGAGGTGATCGGTGTCCAGGCCGGCTTCGGCGTAGGTCGGGGCCAACTGCCAGGCCCGGTCGATGCCGCGCTGCTGGAGCCAGGCGCCGATCTCATCCTCGCGATCGGACTTCTGCAGCGGCGTCAGATCGTGCGATTTGGTGATCAGTTCGGCCACTTCGTCGGAGATCTGCACCAGATCGGACATCGCCTCGCGATCGATCGAACCGTCGGCGAGCAGACTGAGTTTGTGGCGCAGGCTCGCGATGCGTGAGCGCAGTTCTGCGGTGGCGCGCACGGCGGCCGCCGCGGGGTTGTTGAGTTCGTGGGTGAGCCCGGCGGTCAGCTGTCCCAACTGGATCAGCCGGTCATGTGGTCCGAGGATGCGGCTCTGGCGGAATCTGCCGACGGACTGGCCCACCAGGAAGTGGCAGGCCATCGGGAATTCGGTGCGCATGAACTCGCCGAGGCAGGTGGCGTCCAGGACGAACATCCGGCACGGGCGGATCGCGCGCGCCGAGACCTCGTAGGTCTGCGCGTCCTCCAGGAACGCCGACCATGCGCCCAGGTAGGCGCCGCGCTGCGAGGACCGCAGGGTCTCGATGTCTGCGCCGCCGGACCGCTTCGACAACGCGATCTCACCCTCGAGCAGCACGTACAGGCATGTCGCCGGCTCGCCCTCGGCGAAGATCGGGCCGGGCTCGATTGTCGCCATGGCGCCGTCGCGGCACAGCCTGTCGAGCTGGTCGTCGCTCAGCGATTCGAACAGGAACAGCGTGCGCAGTTCGTCGCGCTGGCATGAGGCGGACATCGGCTCAGGTCTCGGCCAGGTAGCGGTGTACGAACATCACGGCCATCGACCCTTCGCCGACCGCCGCGGCCACCCGCTTCGCGGATTCGGCACGCACGTCGCCCGCGACGAAAACCCCCGGCACGCTGGTCTCCAGGTGATGCGGGGGACGATCCAGCGGCCACCCGGAGTCCGGTTTCAGATCGGGGCCCGACAGCACGAAACCGCGGTCGTCGCGGGCGATGGCGTCGGGCAGCCAGTCGGTGCGCGGTTGCGCGCCGATGAAGATGAACAGTTGGGTGCAGCCGACGTCGGTGGTCTGGTTGGTCGTGCCGTCGATCAGGGTGAGGTTCTCCAGCCCCTCGCCGCCGAAGGCCCGGCACACCCGGGTGTTGGTGTGCACCTCGATGTTGGGCGTCGCCTCGATCTGCTGGATCAGGTAGTACGACATCGAGGCCTCCAGCGACGGGCCGCGGACCACGAGGTGCACGCGGGCGGCCTTGCGCGCCAGGTTCATTGCGGCCTGCCCGGCCGAGTTGGCCCCGCCGACGACGTAGACCTCCTGGTCCTCGCATTCGGCGGCGACGTAGGTGGCGGCCCCGTAGTAGACACCCCGGCCGATCAGGCTGGAGTCGTCGCCGTCACGGCTGTGGCAGCCGTCGGCGTCGAGTTCGCGGTAGGACACACCCGTGGCCAGTACGACCGAGCGGCAGTCCAGCGACCCGCCGTCGGCGAACCGGATGGTGCGGGTGTTGCCGTGCAGTTCCAGCGCGACGGCCTCCCGCGTGGTGATGAGGTCCGCCGAGAACTTCTCGGCCTGCCTGCGCGCGCGGTCGGCGAGTTGATCACCGCGCACGCCGTCGGGGAAGCCGAGGTAGTTCTCGATCCGCGAACTCTGCCCGGCCTGTCCGCCGGTGGCGACGGCCTCGATCAGCACGGTCCGCAGGCCCTCGGAGGCGCCGTAGACCGCGGCGGCCAGACCACCTGGGCCACCGCCGATCACTGCGAGGTCGTAGAAGTCGGCTCGCGGTTCGGTGGACAGTCCCAGTCGGCCCGCCAACTCGGTGTTGGACGGGTCGACCAGTGGCTCACCGGTCTCGGTGATCACGACGGGCAGGGCGCGGTCGTCGAGACCCGCGGCCTCCAGCAGGCGGTGTCCCTCGTCGTCGTCGGCGAAGATCCAGTGGTACGGCAGCCGATTGCTGGCCAGGAACTCCCTGACCTCCGAGGACCGCCGCGAGTAGCGGTGGCCGATGATCTTGGTGTTCGGCATCGGGTGCCCGCCGTCGGCGTTCCACGCCTCGAGCAGCGCGTCGATGACGGGGTAGAGCTTCTCCTCGGGCGGATCCCACGGCTTGAGCAGGTAGTGGTCGAGGTCGACGACGTTGATCGCGTCGATCGCGGCGTGTGTGTCGGCGTACGCGGTCAGCAGCACGCGCCGGGCCATCGGGTACAGGTCCATGGCCGCCTCGAGGAACTCGATGCCGCTCATGGCCGGCATCCGGTAGTCGGCGACGAACACCGCGACGGTGTCGCCGCGCAGCTTCAGTTCGCGCAGCGTGTCCAGCGCGTCCGGGCCGTTCTCGGCGCGCACGATCCGATAGGTCTCGGCATATTTGCGACGCAGATCTCGGGCCACCGCCCGAGACACAGCGGGATCGTCGTCGACCGTGAGGATGATGGGTTTGCGAGGCGCGGCGGCGGGTGCGGTCATCGCAGTCAAGTATGCGCGGTCCTGCGAGTTCTTGGCAGGGCCCGACCAATTCACTGCGCCGAAGAGTGCGAGTTCGGTGTGAGCATCTCGGCCAGGTCGATCCCCGAGGCCCGCAGGCTCTCGACGATCTTGGCGACCGCGATCGGGCTGACGCCCAACAGGGCGCCGACCGCGTCCTGGGCGTCGGAGGCGCCGCCGATGATCGAGAGCCTGTCCACCGACGCCAGCGGGGCGGCGGCGGCTTCGGTGGCCTTGACCACCGAGGCCAGCACGTCGGGCAGCATCAGCAGTCGGGCCGCGTCGGCGTTGTAGCTGTTGAGCGCCGCGGCGATCTCCTTCTTGCCGACGGCCTCGGCCGTCAGCTTGGCCTCGATGCCCGCGGCTTCGGCCTGCTGCTCGGCGCGCAGTGCGTCGGCGAGCTCCTTCTTGCCTGCGGCCTCGGCGACCAGCTTGGCCGCAAGGCTGTCGGCCTCGGCCTGCTGCTCGACGCGCAGTGCGTCGGCCGCGGCCTTGCGGGCGTCGGCGTCGGCCTGACCGGCGCGCCGCTTGGCCTCGGCGTTGGCTTCGGCGGCCAGGATCGCGGCCTGCCGCTGGCCCTCGGCGATCGCGACGTTGGCTTGTCGCTGCGCCTCCGCGGGCGCGATGACGTCGGCCTGCAGCGCGGCCTGAGCCTGTTCGGCGCGGCGCTGCTCGACCTCGATACGGGCCTGCACCCGGGCCGCCTCGGCCTGCTCGGTGGCGATGCCGACGTCCTTCTGCGCGCGGGCGTTGGCCAGCGGGCCGGCCTGGTCGGCCTGGGCGTTCTCGGCCTCGGTCTGGGCGCGCAACCGGGCCAGTTCGACGTCGCGGCGCTGGTTGGCGGTCGCGATCGCCGTGTCGGCCTCGGCCTGGGCGATCGAGCCCTCCTGGCGGGCCTTGGCCGACTGGATCTGCGCGTCGCGTTCGGCCTCGGCGGTGCCGACGGTGGCGTCGCGCTTGACCTCGGCGATGCGCCGCTGGCCCAGCGACTTCAGGTAGTCGTTGGCGTCGGAGATGCCTGCGATCTTGAGGACGTCGACCTCCATGCCGATCCGGGCCAGGTCGCCGCCGGCCTCCTCGACCACGCTGCGTGCCAGGCTGTCTCGGTTGGAGTTGAGGTCCTCGACGGTCATGGTCGCGGTGATGCCGCGCAGGCTGCCGGCCAGGATCTCGTTGATCTGGCGCTGCAGTTCGTTCAAGTCGGAGGTCAGGAAGCGCTGCACCGCGGTCTGCACGGCCTCGTCGGCCGACCCGATTCGGACCAGGCCGACGGCCTCGACGTTGACCGGAACGCCGTTGTTGGACAACGCGTTCTGCAGATTGATGCTGACGTTGAAGGGTTCCAGACTCATGATGTCGACGCGCTCGATGCCGGGCATCCGGAACCTCGCTCCGCCGCGCACCACCTTGGGCGTGCCGCGTCCGGTGAACACCGCGACCTCATTCGGCGGCACCTTGATGTAGTTCTTGACGTAGATCAGCGGCAGCGCCACGAACAGCAGCAGGGCAGCGACGGCGACGACGATGATGATCAGCAGACTGGACATGAGGAGCCTTTCTGGCTTGTCAGTACTCGGGAACTGCTCGTGCTCTGGACGGCTGGTGCTGCGGCGGCTGGAGCTCTGGAACTAGTGCTCCGGGACAACGACAACATGGACGAAGTCGGCGTCGACGTCGCTGATGTAGACGGGCGTGGATTTGGGCAGTGCGGACGGTTCGGCGCTGACGGCGCGGGCCCGGACCCGGTTGCCGTCGGCGTCGACGAACGCGATCTCACCCCAGCCGTCCTGCGGCACCTCGAGCGTCACGGTGCCCAACCGCCCGATGTAGGAGGACCGGCCCTGCGCGGAATTGGACTCCTGATGGCGGAGGTAGGGCAGCAGCACACCCTGCAGTGCGGCGATCAGGGCCACCGCACTGATCGCGGCGATCACCCCGGCGCCGACCCGTCCCGCCCCGGCCCAGCCGGCCACCAGGCCGCCGGTGCCCGCCCCGAGCAGACCGGCCGAGAGGCTCGTCAGGCTCAGGAAGGGCAGTCCGTCATGGGTGGCGCCGAAGTCCAGATCGGTCAGCAGCAGCGTGACCAGAACCGCGATTCCACCCACCGCGAACGCCGCCAAGTAGACCGCTGTCACCGGTGATTCCCCTCCCCGTAGAACTCCGTGAGACGATTCAAGCACCTCGGGGGCCTGCTCGGTGGCGGGAATTTTGGAGCCTGGCGTGTGAGCGAGTATCGTTGGTCGGCGGTGCGGCTTCACGTGCCGACTTCTTGCGTGCTTTCTGGAAAGTCTCGGAATTCCCGGACGAGATTCACGTTTGTTTCAGTCGGGACGCAGGCTGCTCCGAGCACGGGCGCTAGCGAAGCACGAAGACACGTAACCAACAGAAGATACGAAACACCAGACGACAGGATCGCCGAAGAGTATGGCCAAGAAAGACGGTGCCATCGAGGTCGAGGGCCGCGTGGTCGAGCCTCTGCCCAATGCGATGTTCCGCATTGAGCTTGAGAACGGACACAAGGTGCTCGCGCACATCAGCGGCAAGATGCGGCAGCACTACATCCGCATCCTGCCCGAGGACCGCGTCGTAGTGGAGCTTTCTCCCTATGACCTGTCCCGCGGCCGCATTGTGTATCGCTACAAGTAACCCCGCGCACCACGCCAAGAACAACCGAGCAAAAGGATCGAAACTGCCGTGAAGGTCAACCCGAGCGTCAAGCCGATCTGCGACAAGTGCAGGGTGATCCGCCGGCACGGGCGGGTCATGGTGATCTGCTCCGATCCGCGCCACAAGCAGCGGCAGGGCTGACACCTTTCGGCTGTCGCGGACGCACGCAACACCCCATAACTGAATGCAGACCTCCCAGCACCACTGAGCGGATACGCCGCTCAGCCACGTCCGGTTCGGAGGCCGGACCCCGCCAGCGGCGGGAACGGACTGGGAACGAAACCTCCGCAGAGAAAAGGAACACACCACTGTGGCACGTCTAGTGGGCGTCGATCTTCCGCGCGACAAGCGCATGGAGATCGCGCTGACCTACATCTACGGCATTGGCCGTACCCGCTCCCAGGAGATCTTGGCTGCGACCGGTATCGACCGGGATCTGCGCACCAAGGACCTGACCGATGATCAGCTGACTCAGCTGCGCGACTACATCGAGGGCAACCTCAAGGTGGAGGGCGATCTGCGCCGCGAGGTGCAGGCCGATATCCGCCGCAAGATCGAGATCGGCTGCTACCAGGGCCTGCGGCACCGCCGTGGCCTGCCGGTGCGCGGCCAGCGGACCAAGACCAACGCGCGCACCCGCAAGGGACCCAAGCGCACCATCGCCGGCAAGAAGAAGGCTAGGTAACCCGATGGCACCACCGAAGAAGGCCGCGGGCGCCAAGCGCGGCAAGACCGCCCGTCGCAAGGAAAAGAAGAACGTCCCGCACGGCGCTGCTCACATCAAGAGCACGTTCAACAACACCATCGTGTCGATCACCGATCCGCAGGGCAACGTCATCGCGTGGGCGTCCTCGGGCCATGTCGGCTTCAAGGGGTCGCGTAAGTCCACCCCGTTCGCCGCCCAGCTGGCCGCCGAGAACGCTGCCCGCAAGGCGCAGGAGCACGGCGTGAAGAAGGTCGACGTGTTCGTCAAGGGTCCCGGCTCCGGCCGTGAGACCGCCATCCGCTCGCTGCAGGCCGCCGGCCTCGAAGTGGGCGCCATTGCCGATGTCACCCCGCAGCCGCACAACGGCTGCCGTCCGCCCAAGCGGCGCCGGGTCTAGCGGGAAAGAGGAAGTACAGACTCATGGCTCGTTACACCGGACCGATGACCCGCAAGTCGCGCCGCCTCGGCGTTGACCTGGTCGGGGGAGATCAGTCGTTTGAGAAGCGTCCCTACCCGCCCGGCCAGCACGGCCGCGCGCGGATCAAGGAGAGCGAATACCGCACCCAGCTCCAGGAGAAGCAGAAGGCTCGCTTCACCTACGGAGTGCTGGAGAAGCAGTTCCGCAAGTACTACGAAGAGGCCAACCGCAAGTCGGGCAAGACCGGCGAAAACCTGCTCCGGATCCTGGAGAGCCGGCTGGACAACGTCGTGTACCGCGCCGGCCTCGCGCGCACCCGCCGGATGGCCCGTCAGTTGGTCAGCCACGGTCACTTCACCGTCAACGGTGTCAAGGTGAACATCCCGAGCTACCGGGTGTCGCAGTACGACATCATCGACGTCAAGGACAAGTCGCTGAACACGGATCCGTTCATCATTTCGCGGGAGACCGCGGGTGACCGGCCGATCCCGTCCTGGCTGCAGGTCGTGGGCGAGCGTCAGCGCATCCTCGTGCACCAGCTGCCCGAGCGTGCGCAGATCGACGTGCCGCTCTCCGAGCAGCTGATCGTCGAGTTCTACTCGAAGTAAGAGGTTCCGCAGACCCTCTGCGGAGCACCGACCGGCATCAAATAGCGGGTGCCGAGAAGGAGAAGAAACACCATGCTGATTTCTCAGCGACCCACACTGAGCGAAGAGGTTCTCGCCGACAACCGCTCCCAGTTCGTCATCGAACCGCTGGAGCCGGGTTTCGGTTACACCCTTGGCAATTCGCTGCGGCGCACGCTGCTGTCGTCCATCCCGGGCGCAGCGGTCACCAGCATCCGCATCGACGGTGTGCTGCACGAGTTCACCACCGTGCCCGGGGTCAAGGAGGATGTCACCGACATCATCCTGAACCTCAAGGGCCTGGTCGTGTCGTCCGAAGAGGACGAGCCGGTCACGATGTACCTGCGCAAGCAGGGACCGGGTGAGGTCACCGCGGGTGACATCGTTCCGCCCGCGGGTGTGACGGTGCACAACCCCGACATGCACATCGCGACGCTGAACGACAAGGGCAAGCTCGAGGTCGAGCTCGTCGTCGAGCGGGGCCGCGGTTACGTGCCTGCCGTGCAGAACAAGGCCTCTGGTGCCGAGATCGGCCGCATCCCGGTCGACTCGATCTACTCCCCGGTGCTCAAGGTCACCTACAAGGTGGAGGCCACGCGCGTCGAGCAGCGCACCGACTTCGACAAGCTGATCCTCGATGTCGAGACCAAGAACTCGATCAGCCCGCGTGACGCCCTGGCGTCGGCAGGCAAGACCCTGGTCGAGCTGTTCGGTCTGGCACGGGAACTCAACGTCGAGGCGGAGGGCATCGAGATCGGGCCGTCGCCCGCCGAGGCCGATCACATCGCCAGCTTCGCGCTGCCGATCGATGATCTGGACCTCACGGTGCGGTCGTACAACTGCCTCAAGCGCGAGGGTGTGCACACGGTGGGCGAGCTCGTCGCCCGCACGGAGTCCGATCTGCTGGACATCCGGAACTTCGGTCAGAAGTCCATCGACGAGGTGAAGATCAAGCTGCATCAGCTGGGTCTCTCGCTGAAGGACAGCCCGGCCACCTTCGATCCGTCCGAGGTCGCCGGCTATGACGTCGCCACCGGCACCTGGAACAGCGATGCCGGCTACGACCTGGATGACAACCAGGACTATGCCGAAACCGAACAGCTGTAGCGGGAAACCGAACAAGCTCTAACCACATCTCGCAAGAGATCCGTCCCGGTCCTACCTGATACGGGGGCCGGCCCCATTTAGGAGAAGTCGCAATGCCCAAGCCCACTAAGGGTCCTCGCCTCGGCGGGTCGTCCTCGCACCAGAAGGCCCTTCTGGCCAACCTGGCCACCTCGCTCTTCGAGCATGGCCGGATCAAGACGACCGAGCCCAAGGCCCGCGCGTTGCGGCCGTACGCGGAGAAGCTGATCACCCACGCCAAGAAGGGCGATCTGCACAACCGCCGCGAGGTGCTCAAGAAGATCCGTGACAAGGATGTCGTGCACACCCTGTTCGCGGAGATCGGCCCCTTTTACGCAGACCGCAACGGCGGCTACACCCGCATCATCAAGGTCGAGAACCGCAAGGGCGACAACGCCCCCATGGCGGTCATCGAACTGGTGCGGGAGAAGACCGTGACCTCCGAGGCCGACCGCGCCCGTCGCGCCGCAGCTTCGCAGGCCAAGGTTGAGGAGAAGGCCGAAGAGGCCACCGAGGCTCCGGCCGAGGAGGCCACCGAGGTTGCCGCTGAGGAGGCCCCCGAGGCTGCTGCCGAGGAAGCCAAGGCTGACGACGACAAGTAGTCATCCGATGAACATGCCCGTCACCGATTCCGGTGGCGGGCATGTTCGCGTAGATCACCGCCCGGTGAGGTTGCGGCTTGAGATCGCCTACGACGGCACGGATTTCGCCGGGTGGGCGGCCCAGACCGGACAGCGCACCGTGGCGGGTGTACTCGATGAGGCGCTGACGACGGTGTTCCGCGTGCCGGTGGTGGTGCGGGCCGCGGGGCGTACCGACACCGGTGTGCACGCGACCGGTCAGGTCGCACACGTCGACGTGCCGGATGAGGCGCTCGTGCATGCCTACTCGCGCACGCCCCGTCCGGGCGAACCCGAGTTCCTCGCGCTGGTGCGGAGATTGGGCCGGTTCCTCCCCACCGATGTGCGGGTGCGCGACGTGCGGCGCGCGCCGGCGGGATTCGACGCCCGGTTCTCGGCGCTGCGCCGGCACTACGTCTATCGGCTGTCGACGGCGCCGTACGGGGTCGACCCGCAGGAGGCCAGGTTCGTCACGCCGTGGCCACGTCCGCTGGATCTCGAGGCGATGAACGCGGCGTCATCAGAACTCATGGGACTGCGTGATTTTGCCGCGTTCTGTCGACATCGACCGGGTGCGACCACCATTCGGGAACTGCAGCGACTGGAGTGGGAGCGTACGGGTACTCAGGTGCGTGCCTACGTCACCGCGGATGCGTTCTGCTGGAACATGGTCCGCTCCCTCGTGGGTGCGCTGCTCGCGGTGGGGGAGGGGCGGCGCGACCCGGACTGGATCGGCGGTCTGCTCGGCGCCACGGCGCGCTCGAGCGAATTCCCGGCCGCCCCGGCGCGCGGCCTGACCCTGGTGGGTGTGGACTATCCGCCGGACGATCAGTTGACCGCGCGCAACGTCGTCACGCGCGACGTGCGCAGCGCCGACGACCTGTAGGTCGGGCTACAGGCGGCCCACGACGAAGTCGACGGCCTGATTCACCATTCCGGCGTTGATGTACGCCGGGGCAAGGTGGTCCGGCCAATAGGCTTCCCAATTCTCGGGATCGGTCGGGTTGCAGATCGGATCGTCACCGTGGCACAACTCGATGGTCCGGTCGCGATAGACCGGGTTGAAGTTGCCGATCGGCCCGACCCACTGAATCCCGTTGCCGAAGAGTGCCACTGCCGCGATGCGCTGTTCCGCGTTGGCGGGCAGCGGATTCGTGAAACCGAAGAACGGCATCGGGACGGCCAGGACCACGTCGGTGACCGCGGCGCCCAGCGAGTACCCGCCGACCACGATGCGGGTGTCGGGGCAGGAGTTCGCGATTCCCTGGATGTGGCGGCTCATGTCGTTCGCGCCGATGTCCACCTCGCTGTTGGCGGGATAGTTCACCGAATAGAGGTTGACGCTGCGTCCGGTTTTGGAGCGCAGACCGTTGGCGAACGCGTTTCCAATCTGCCCCGCGCCGCGCGGTTCAAGCCGACCGCGGGCGAACACCACCTCGATGTCGGAGCACGCCGCGGAGGCGGTTGGAATGACCTGCGCGGCATGCGGAATCACCAGGGGTGTGACGAAGAGGGACATGACGGCGAGAACGCCTGCCCCGAATCCAGCGCTACGACGGCGGAAGCCCACGGCGTCAATGGTAGCGAACGCGCGCTAAACGAGTTGGGCTACGAAGCCCGCGGCCTGGCCGATCATGGGTCCGGACTCGTAATTCGTGTGCGCGAACGGGTTGCGACCGTCGGAGCAGATCGGGTCTCCGTCGCTGCACAGATCGATGGAACGGCCGCCCAGGTTGCCGGACGTCACCGGTACTCCGAACTTCGCCGACGGGTTGCCGAACACTGCGATGGCAGCCACATTTTCCCGCAGGCTGGCGGGCAGCGGGGGAGCCGAGCCCACCGAGCCGACCCTGTTGCCCAACGGCGGGACCCCGACGAGCATGTCGACGACTGCGGCGCCCTGCGAGTAGCCGCCGAGCACGATCCGCGTCGACGGGCACTGCTGGGCCATCACGGAGATGCGGTTGGTGGCGTCGTTGGCGCCGTCGGCAGCCGCCATGAAGTCGTAGGTCGCCGGGTAGTTGACGCCGTAGGTGCCCACGCTGCGGCCACCGAGCTGACCCTGCAGTTGGTCGGCGAGTGCCTGCCCGACCCGGCCGACCCCGGCCGGCTCGCTGGTGCCGCGCGCGAAGACCACTTCGACGTCGGGGCACGGTTCCGCCGTGGCCGTGGCGACAGTTGCCGACACCGCGGCAGTCCCGGTGAGAAGTGTCAGAGCCGACAACGCCGCGACGGCGGTCCTTCGCATCAGACGCATGGGGTCATCCTCACATATCTAAACTGTCTAACCGAATTTGGCGTCAAAGCAGGCCGGCCACGAATGCGGCGGCCTGGCTGGTCAGGCCTGCGGGGCCATAGTTGCTGTGCGCGGGGATGTCGTCACCGCCCGAGCACACCGGGTCGCCGGCGATGCACAGATCGATGGAGCGCGATCCCCACACCGGGCTGGTCGTGAGCGGCAGACCCAGTCTGGTCGACGGGTTGCCGAACACCGCGATCGCCGCGACGTGCTCAGGGGTGTTCGGGGGCAGGGGCGCGGTGAAGCCGACCCCGGGCACCGGGACTGCCGCGATCACGTCGATCACCGCGGCGCCCTGCGAGTACCCGCCCAGTACGAGTCGGGTGTCGGGGCAGTTCGCGATCATCCACTGGATGTGGCCGCTGGCGTCGTTGGCTCCACCCGCGGCGGCGAGGAAGTCCCACGAGGCGGGGTAGTTGACGGCGTAGGTTCCGACGCTGCGGCCCCCGACGCGTCCGCGCAGCGAGTCGACGAACGCCTGCCCGACGCGGCCGAGGCCTGGGGGTTCGTCGGTGCCTCGCGCGAACACGACCTCGATGTCGGGGCAGCCTTCGGCCGCTGCGGTGGGGGCGGGAGTGGCCGGCAACACGGTGGCGGCGAGCGCCAGGGTGAGTGCGGCACCAGTCAGAGAGACGATTCTGCGGAGGCTGGATGCGGACACAGCGAAGATGCTAGCGAGTGGAGGCGGCCGCGGTTGGCTGGATGTCGTCAGTTGGGCTGCCCACGGAGGCCGCGGTCCGGTCGCCGGTGCGGGCCAACGCCAGCCCGGCGAGCACCACCGCACCGCCGATCGCCTGGATCGGCGTCATCGCCTCGCCGACCAGAAGCCAGGCCCACAGCACCGCGAACAGCACCTCGGCCAGGCCCACCAGGGAGGCGAAGCCCGGCCGCAGCATCGCGATGCCGACGATGCCCAGGGTGTAGGCCACCGCGGTGCTGACCAGCGCCAACATGAGCGCGGGAAACACCCACGACGTCGTGAATCCGGCGACGGTGACAGGTGCCGAGGTCACGGTGAACGGCATGATTCCGGTGGCACCGAGGAGCGTGACGGTCACGGCGCCGACAATCAGGCCGCCGGCGGCCAGTGTGATCGGGTGCAGCGGTTCGGTGTCCGGGGTGGCAGCCGTGGTGTCGCTCATCATGAAGTAGCACGCTGCGCAGACCGCGGAGCCCGCCGCCCAGATGACGCCGACCGCGTTGATGTGGGCGCCGCTGAAGACGTCGAGCACCAGCATGATTCCCGCGGTGGCCAGCGCGACGCCAGCCAGTGTGCGGCCGGTGGGGCGCCGGCCCGTGGTGGCCCAGAGCCAGCCGACCACGAGGATCGGCGCGGTGTACTCCAGGAGCAGCGCGACTCCGACCGACAGGTGGTCGACCGCGTTGTAGTAGCACAACTGCGCGCCCGCGATCGGGACGGCGCCGTAGATCACGATCGTCTTGAGGTGGCGCCGGGCCTCGGCCCACCATCGGGGCCGGACGAAGCTCGCGAAGATCGCCATCATCACGGCGCCGCCGACCAGGCGGGCGGTGACGGCGGCAGTGGGACTCCAGCCCGCGGTCATGAGCGCCTTGGCGAAGGGGCCGGACATGCCGAAGCTCAGCGCGGACGCCACGGCGAACATCAGTCCGACGCGGAAGTGGTTGACGCTCGACTTTGTCGTCAGCATTGCGGCCCCTTAACCTGCGGGAATCCCGTGGAAATCCATGTAATGAGTAAAATCGACTTTGGTCATGACCATAGGACAGGGAGGAGTCATGAGTCAATTGAATTTCACTCATGACACGGAGCTCACACTTCGTGCGGCGAGTGCGCTGGTCAACAGCGACCGCGTCGAGGGGGAGCAGCTCGGGGATCAGTCCACGCTCGACGCGTACCTCGACGGGTACGGGTGGACCGGGCGGCGCGACCGGGACGACAACGAGCTCGCCGAGGTGCATCGACTGCGCGAACGGCTGGGCCAGATCTGGGCCGGTGCCGACGAGGAGGAGCGCACGGTGGCCGCCGTCAACGCGCTGCTGTCCGACACCAGGGCCTCACCCTGGCTGACCCGGCACCCGGAGATGCCCGAGTGGCATCTGCACCTGGCCTCGATCCACGATCCACTGGCCCAGCGGATGGGTGCCGAGATGGCGATGGCCCTGGCCGACCTGATCCGCGGTGGCGAACTGCGCCGGCTCAAGACGTGCTCGGCGCCCGAATGTTCGGCTGTGCTGGTCGATCTGTCGCGCAACCGCTCGCGGATGTTCTGCGACACGGGCAACTGCGGCAACCGGCAGCACGTGGCGGCCTACCGCGAACGGCGCGCGAACCAGGGCTAGCGGAAGCCGGGTCATAGGCGTGTCGATGGCTCTATCGTGGGGGGATCAGCCGAGCGTGGGGGGCGCAATGGGCGTTGAGCTGTCGCATGAATTCACCTTTTGGGCGCAGTTGAATCCCGCTGTCGACGTCGGACCGGGACCTCTCGGGCAGCGGCTCTGTTTCGAGGTGGTCGGTGGCGAGGTGACGGGTGAGCGCCTCAAGGGCGAGGTGCTTTCAGGCGGGGGCGACTGGATTCTGGTCGGAGCCGACGGCTACGGCCGCATCGATGTCCGTCTGCAGTTCAAGACCTTTGACGGCGCCTCGATCTTCGTGCAGTACTTCGGTCTGCTCGAGATCAACGAGGTCGTCGCCTCAGCGCTGGCCACCGGCGGCGGGACCCGATACGAAGACCAGTACTTCCGAACGGCGCCGCGCCTGGAGACAGGTGATCCGCGCTATTCCTGGGTGAACCGTTCGACCTTCGTGGCCCGTGGGCATGCGGTCGAAGGGGGCAGGGTTGAGTACGAGGTTCACCGCGTGCTGTGAGCGTCCGCCTCGTCCACGATTCCCCGCACGATTCCCCGCGCGATCTCGACCTCCGGCCATGTTCCGTCGGCCGGCATCCGTTCTACGGCCGAGCGCAGGGAGTCGAGTGCGGACGGCCCGCGCAGTCGATGCTCATCGAGCGCGGCGCGCAATGCGAAACCGTTGGCACCCGTGCGCGACGCCGACTTCCGGGCCGCCTCCAGATCGGCCTGAACCTGCGCCGGGTCGGTGTGCGTGTGGGCGCGCAGGCGAAGCAGTTCGGCGTCGTAGTAGTGCATTCCCGTGTCGCGAGCCAACTGAAGGCCGTCTTCGATCCGTCGGCGCGCTTCTGCTGGTTGTCCCGCCGCGAGCAGAAGCCGTGCCAGGAACCCGTCGAATGACGTGAGAAATCCCCTGGTCTCGAGAGCCCGGCACGCGGTCACCCAGCCGATCAGCATCTGGATCGGAATCTCCAGTGCGACAGGGTTCGGGGGTTCGGCCCGCAGAGTGGTCACCGCCCCGCCGCACTGGTTCATCAACGCGCCCGCTGCGATCCATTGGTCGAAGCCATGTTGTGCGCCAACGGAACTGATGTCGGCACTGGCTTCGAGTGCGCGGGAGGCCTGGCCGGCCTCGACGGCGATCGTGGCTTCGACGTAACGGGCGTAGCAGTGGCTGAACGGGCCCTGCGGGAAGTCCAGTTCGGCCGCGCGCGCGGTGGCCCGTCGCAGTGCATCGTCAGCGCCTGCCAGATCGCCACGGACCCAACGGGCCTGAGCCAGGGTCGTGAGATCCAGAACCATTGGATCGAAGGGGGCGAACCACTCAGCTTCGATATTGTGGTCGCCGCGTGCCGTCGCCATTCTCGCGGCTTCCTCGAGATGGGTTGCCGCGTTGTCGAATTCGCCGCGAAGCCAGCACACGACCCCGGCACCGGCGAGATTCTCCGAGCGCCACCAGTCCCGGCCGCCGTCAACACCGACCCGCAACGTGGTCACCACCGCATCGGCCCGCTGCAGATCCGCTCGGTTCACGTAGTAGGTGAAAAGTGCCATCAGGGTGGCGAACAACTCATCGGCATGCGGGTCGGTGCCGCTCAGTATCAGGCAGCGCTCGAAGTCCGCGGCCGCCTGTGCGCTGCCTGCGCCCTCGGCGGCCGCAGTGAGAAAGCCATGGCGCAGAAGCAGACTCACCTCGCGGTGATCGCGTTCGGGGCCCGGTGCCAGCAGGCTCAGTTGTGCGAGCGCACTCGAGAGGTGGCTGCGCGCCTCGCTCAGTGCACCGCGCCGACGGGCGGCAGAGGACGCCTTGTGGTGCGCGGAGGTGGCTTCGTCGTACCGGCGCGCTTTCTCAAAATGCTGCGCGATCAAAGGCCAGTCCGGTTCACCGTGGCTGGATTCCGCGGTGAGGGCCTCCGCGACTCGGCCGTGCAGTCTGCGCCGAATGCTCGGTGGCGGCAGCTCCGCGGCGACCTCTCGGAGGAGTTCGTGCCGGAACCGCCAGACATCTTCACTCACCGGCTGCAGCACGAGCCTGTCTTCGAGTTCGCCGATGACTTTGTCGACCTCGTCCTCGGACACGTCGATCACAGAACGGACGACGGCACGGTCGAAGTGGTCTCCCACGGTGGCTGCGGCTTCGACGAACCGAAGTGAGCGTTCGCTCGCCCGCAACCGGGCGAACAGTGCTTCGTAGAGCGAGTCGGGCACCTGCTGATCGGAGTCGGTCTGCGACGGCGAACTCTTGATCTTGGCGACCACTTCTTCGATGTACAACGGCACACCGTCGCAGCGCCGCCGGACGGCTCGTCGTTCGGTGAGGGACGAATCGGGGTGCAGCGCGAGGATGAGGCGGTCGGTCTCGCCGGAGGTGAGCGGTTTCAGCTCCACCACGGTGGTCTCTGTGCACTCGGGCAGCGAGGCGCGGTCGCGCGACGTCACCACCACCAGCAGGCGACCGAGGTTGGCGTGCAGCAGTGAACGGACAAGGGCGGTGGTGTTCTGGTCGAACCAGTGCATGTCCTCCACCAGCAGGACCCCGGGCCTGCCGTCGAGACACGCGACGAGGTACTCGGTGATCGCACCCGCGATGCGCTCCTGCAGGCGCTGCCCCTCAGCGGCAGCGGGTCGGTAGCCGTGGTCTGGCGTGATGCCGAGGACAGGCGCGAGCAGTGGCACCACGGTCTCCACGTCGAGGCCTCTGGCCGCCACCTCGTCGCACAGGTTCTGCAGCCGTTCGCCCGGCCCGGTCGTCCTGCGGATGTGGCAGCGTCGCTCGAGCAGCTTGCGAACGGGATGCATACCGACGTCGGTGTGGAACGGCGACCCGACGAGTTCCAGCGGGACGCCGCCGGCGTCGGTGGCCAGTGTGAGCGCATGACGGGCGATGCGGCTCTTTCCGATGCCCGGTTCCCCCTGGAACGCGATGCTCAGGGTCGTCGAGCTGCCGGCAACGGCCTCACTCCACCGATCCGACAGGGCCGCGAGTTCGGATTCGCGGCCGATCATCGGCCCCGCTTGAGTGTCCGAGACGGCGTCCTGTTCGGAGATGACCCGGAAGGGCACCACTTCTCCGTCGACACCCTTGACCGCTTGAGGAGCGCGGGCCTCGAGCTCGAAGCTGTCGCGGATCAGGCTCGCCACCGCATCCGAGACCGCGACGGTGCCCGGTTCGGCGACGCTGCACATCCGGGCGGCGAGATTCGCCGCGAATCCGTAGACGTCGTCCTGAGCGGTGTCGAGATAGACGAGCCCGCGGTGAATGCCGACCCGAACGTCGATCTCGAAGCCGAAGCTGCGGTTGACCCGGGAGCTCAGCTGGTCGATGGCCCTGGTGATGTCCAGACCGGCCTGCGCGGCGCGCCGAACATCGTCCTCGTGCGCGCGTGGGTGTCCGAACACCGCGAGAAGCCCGTCGCCTTTGGTGTTGCCGATGTGACCGCCGTAGTGGTTGACGGTGCGCAGCACCTCGTCGCGGTAGCGGCCCACGACCGTGCGGTAGATCTCGGGGTCAATGCGTGTCGACAACGCGGTCGAGTCCACGAGGTCTGCGAACATGATGGTCAGGCGGCGCAGTTCGCCGTCCTCCATGGGCGCGACCAGCAGATCTTCGGCGTCGGCGTTGGTGCTGTCCACTGCCAGCACCTGTCCCGCGAGATCGCGTGCTGCTTCGCGATCACCGCTGTTGACTGCGGCTACAGCGCGGTCGAGCAGTTCATCGATCGCAGCCTGCCGCCGCCCCGGGCTGCCGTCCACAGACTGATTGTGACCCGACAGCGGCGAAGTTGCGCAGTCAATTTTTTCGGGCGCGTCATCCGCGCCGTCGGCGCTCACATAATCCTCAAGGAATGTAGAACCCCCGAATGCGGTGGTGCCGGCCTCGGCCGAGTACCGCGTTGGCGGCTTGAAGGCCCGACAGAACCGAGGATTCGATGCAACCGGCGTTCATTCCGGAGTCAGTCCAATCGCCTGCCAGCACGAGGTTGTCGTAGCCGCTCTCGTCTGGTCGGAGTCGATAGCGGTCGGTCCCCGGTACCGACTGCACATAGCGGTCGGAGGGGTCGATGTTGACGCTGACGTGCTGCGTTGCCAGCGCAGCGCTGCCCCGGTGGCCGTTCACTCCGGTGAGCATGTGCCACGCGAAACCGTCCTCGGTCACCGCGTTGGGAAAGAACAGTCGCACGTGGTCCTGCAGGTAGTCGAGAATCTCGGACTGCGCGCGGCGCTCACACTCGGCGGCGAACTCAGCGTCCTCACGCGAGGTGGGCCAATCGGTGTGCAACGGGCCGCAGAAGTAGGCGACCGTGCCGGGCTTGTCATCGTCGGGCCACTGCTCGGCCCACAGCGTTTGGGGCATCGAGGCCCACGTGTCGTAGGGCGTGACGTATCCGCTGATCGTCGCGCCCGGCCAGCGCAGGCCCAGCGTCTCGTGGTCAGGCCGTAGCCACAGTTGGAACGCCTGTGTGGCGACCGTGTGCAGCTTCGTCGTCATGTCCTGCCACTCGGGGCGGTCCTCGATCAGTTCGTCCGCGATGATCGGCAGCATTCCGAGCGACACCGCCAACACGATCTGGTCGAAGTCGACACCACGGCGCAGGACACGAGTCTCGACGTCGTCGCGGCTCCCGAAATGGGATTCAAGGCTCGCAAGGCCCTCGCGGGGTTCGATCTGATCGGCCAACGGGCGATCCGGGAAGACCGGCAGTCCGCCGACCGTGGTGAGCGGTTCGTAGCGTTCGACACCGGCGGCCAGACGTACCTGCCTGCCCAGCGTCACCGATTCGATCGCATGGTGAGGGGTGTCGAGGTGCAATGAATCGACACGGTGGAAGAACTCGAAGGCCACGCCGCGCTCGCGCAGCGCCTGATACAGCGGCGCGATGACGACGTCGCCCATGCCGGCCGTCATCTTCCAGAAGATCGCGCCCCTGTAGCGGAACAGCATCACCCCGGTGAACAGAACACCCAGTCCGGCGCCGAACGCGGGCTTGTCGGGATCGGCCTTGTCCCAACCGAACACCATGTCGTACATGGCCCGAACCAGGGGGAAGTCGACGGTGTCGGGGTGCGCACCGTGGCGCAGTGCCCAATCGCTGAAGTCCTCGTCCTGGATGGCGCGCAACCCGCGCGGGTCAGTCATCAGGTTGTCCACGATCATCCCGCGCGCGGTCGCGGTGAGCAGCGAGATCAGGATCCACGTTCGCCGATGGTCGGTGCGCCGTTCGTAATCGAGCGTCTCGCGAACCGCGTCCAGGACCTGTCCCAGAAGGTCGGTGCCCGCTTCGTGCTGCGGGCGTGGGTTGAGCATCGCGATGGTGGCCGCGAGGACGGCGCGCTGCACTGTCTGCAGCAGTGTGCCGGCGGGTTTGGGCGGGGTCGGGGACACCGACAGCGTCAGTCCCGTGTCGGGTTCAGTCTTCATCGACTCCACCAGATCGCGGATGAGTTGCATTGTCCGCTCGAAGAACCCGATCACCGTCAACGGTCCTTTGTCGGGATCGGGGTCGCCCGGTTGATCGGCGGTGCGCGAGAACCGGCCCAGCCACACCTGCCATTCGTCGTCGAAGAAGTCGGCGGCACCCAGATCATTGGCGGGAACCAGGGCCTGGTCCCAGGTGTGGATTGGGCTCTCTGGATCCGTTGTGGCACGGTCGAGTTCGGCATAGCACTCACGCAGGAGCGTGAACGCGTTCTCGTAGGACCCCAGCCATACGTGCAGGCCGTGCTCCTCGATGCGGCCGTTCTCGCCGCGACTTGAGGCCCCCTTCCCGCCGAGACGCCAGCCGCGCTGATACACCGTGATCGACTCGAAGCGGTCCTGCCAACCGGGCTCGCTGAGGCGCCATGCTGCGGTCAGTCCAGCCATGCCGCCACCGAGGATGGCGACCTTCTTTCTGCGGTCCGTCACGCGCGAGATGTCTCCGTCACGTCAGATCGCAATCTCGACGGGGACCGTCGTGGTCGTCTTCCCGCCGACCACGACCTCGACCGTACCCACATAGATGCCGCTGACCAGTGGCCGGGGATCAACGCCGATCCGGAATCTCTTCTTGTCCTTGGGCAGGACGTCCTGCGGCAGCGGCTTGTTGCCGCCCTTCCCCGCGAAATGGAAGGACACCAGGGCCGCCGGGATCTCGTCGGACGTGCCCGGCCGGCGCAGGCCACCGCCCGGTTCCCCCACCTTCAGACGGAGCAGCCGGTCCACGCTGCCCGGAGCGACGAAGCTATCGGAGAGGGTGACGGGTCGCTCGTACTTCGCCGGTCCGATGAGGGCGGTCTCGGCCAGTTCGATCGAGCCGAGCAGCGAGATGTTGGCCAACTTGACCATCGACCTCGTCCAGACGTCCGGGCTGTTGGGTTTCTTCTCGAACTCGCCGGCGGCATCTCGGGCGACGGCCCCCGCCTGCCGGATCATCCGGCGTCCGATGGACTCCATGACGTCGGCGACCTGCCGACGCCCCTCTTCACCAGGATCGGGCTTGGCGGGGGGCCGGTCGATGACGTCCTTGGTCAGCTGGATCCCGCTTCGCACGGCGAGGTCGACGGACTTGGTGAAGGAGTCGATGAACTGGCCGGTCGTGTAGGTCGAGACGTCGGCGGACTCGGCGATGGCCTGCGTGGCGATGGCCCGGGCCTGATCGGCGATTCCCTTGGCGGTCTGGGTCAGGCGGTTGGCGACGACTGCGGGATCTTCCATCGGTCGCTCCTAGGGTGTTGAGCCCGCGGTGGGCTTCGGCCGAAAGTTCTCCGTCGCGGTGTTGAAGGCGTCTTTCGTGCGCCCGCGCAACAGGGCGCTCATGAGGTTGGTGAGATCGTCGAAATCGTCGGCGTCGATGCCGTCGTTCCACCGATTCATGTACTGGTGGAACCACAGGTTGGCGTCGTCGAGGCTGCCTTTGAGAACCCGATTGGTGTCGCGGCACATCTCGTCGCGGATGTCGGCGGGAAGCTGGGGGATGACCACGGGCCACGTCGTCGAGGTGTCCTTGGGCGGGACCGGCGTGGGTGGGGCCACCGACGCCGTGAAGTCCTTGAGGGCGCCCTTGTAGGCCTGCAGTTTGCGGAACATGTCGGTGGCGTTGGTGGCATAGCCCATGGTTCTGGCCATCACCGCAAGCGCGGTGGCACTCATTCCGCTGATCAGCAGTTCCTTGCTGGTGCGGACGCGCACCCCGGCGTCGGGATCACTCGGGTCCAACAGCGTGATCCAGATGTAGCCGTTGTCCACCAGCACCATCTTGTCGGCCTGGGGCCATCCGCTGCCGGTGTCGAAGTCATAGTTGAGGAACAGTCCGGAGCCCTGAAGTCCGCTCCAGAACTTCAGTGGCGTCCGCAGCCGGTAGCGACCGCATTCGCCGCTCACCTCTTCGCGAATCGGCGTCCAACCGTAGGTGTTTGAGGGTTCTGCTGTCATTTCGCAGAAGAAGCCGCTGAAGTACTTGTTCCAGTTGACGGGGCTGATTCCGCGCTTCAGCTTGGCCAGCGTGACGTCGGGCCACTTCACCGAGGTTCGGACGACAGCGCAGTACTCGTCCTTGACCTTGCGCAACCGGGGGTCGATGGTCGCTGTCGCGATGGCCGGATGCAGCGGGCTGTTGGTCTTCAGTGCCTTGTGCAGACCCCGCAGTGTGGTGATGTTCTGGGCCCGGATCGTCTCGGCGAACGCCGTCGCGGCCGCCCTGCCCAGGACACCGCCGTCGATACCGGGGAAGACAGGTGTCGCCGCCAACACCAGGTCGAGAACGGGGTCGAACTCCCCGCTTGGATCGGTCGCCCGTCGGACATTGTCGAGCACGAACGCCGCTTCGATTGCGCGGCTTGCCCATGAGGGCGCCAGACCGTCCTCGTCCGAGGTGATGCCGCCGTCGACGATTCCCTCGAACTCCTGCACCGCGTCCTCGAGCGTTGGTGGGATCAGCGGTTCGGGTTCGGCCGTGGGCTCGGTGGGGTGATCACTGAAGTACCTGAACAGTTCGCCGTACCAACCGATTTCGCCGGTGCTTCCGGCGAACCCGGTGATGTTGCGGGCTTGCTCCCGTGCCTGGTCGGCCTCAGGGCCGTCTGGCCCACCCGGGCTGTTGAGCTCAAAGAGCGCGTCACTGACCGCGCCATAGAGCGCAAGTACAGAGTGTTGGACCGGCATTCCCCCACCTCCCCCGCGGTGCGGAATTAGCATACCGTCGTACAGCGCGTATGTGGAGGTTCATCGAGGGGGAACAGATGGCCGATTCGGTGTATGAGGACGGCAGCATTGCCGATCTTCCGTGGGGTGCCGTCTTCGATCCGGTGGTGAACGCGCGCGCGCTGAGCGCGGTCCAGGCGCGCGGCTTCCGTGCGGCCCGGGAGGTCGTCGATCGCTTCATCAGTATGGCTGCGGATCTTGAATTCTCGGCACCGGAGTCAGAGTCACGGTCCGAACAACAGGACACCTCGGAAGGCGGCCCGTCAGCCCCGGGCGGCATCGACGTGGAGCGCGCGCTCGGGACCTGGCAGAGCATGCTCGGCCAACTCGCGAACTCCGTCAAAGACACATTCGCCCAGCAGGCCACGTCGGGCCCGGCGATGTTCGACCTGCGGACGTCAGACGCCGCCGGACAGGTGGTCCTGAACGCCGATGGGCCGGGCGCGGTCTCGACCGAGGTGTGGCTGCACAACGGTGGTCCCGAGGATATGGGCAAGGTGCGGCTGCGGTGCAGCGACCTGCTGGCCCACGATGGTGCGGTCATCGAAAGTGACTGTGTGCGTTTCGAACCCGACGTGGTCGCGATGCCGGCCCGGTCCAGTCGCGGCATCATCATCGAAGTGGATGTCGCCGATGACCATGCACCGGGAAGCTACCGGGGGACACTGCTGGCCGACGGGCAGCCCGACGTCTGGCTGCCCGTGCTGCTCGTGGTGGCCTCGGAACTCAACGACCGCTGAGGATCAGGTGGCGTCAACCGAGAAGTCGAAGCCGACGGTCTGACCGTCCACGACCGCGGTCCCTGTGTATACCCCGCTGGGCAATTCGCGGGTACGGAACCTCAGGATGTAGTTCCCCCCGGCCTCGTCGGGTGGGGCAGGCTCGAAAGTGATTCGGCGAGAGGGGACTCTGGTCTTCTCGTCGTCGCCGTAGCGGCACACCTTGACGGCTCCGAGCTTGGGCTTGTGGCCCGCCTCGCCGGGGGGCACGTCGATCGGTATCTCGACAATCCCGGCATCGAACTGGGCCGGACCGCTGAACAGGGTCTGTGCGACTTCGAGGCCGCCGACGATGGCGAAATCGACCAGCCTGGTCATCGACATCACCACATCGTCGACATCGTAGGTGCCCTTGTCGATCCTCGCGGTGGCGTCGGACGAGACACCGCGCGCCTCCTGCATGAACCGTCGCCCGACGGCACGCGAGTACTCGGCGACCTGCTTGAGGCCGGGTGGCGTGTTTGTCATTGACCGCCTGGTGATTTCGGCGCCCCCGGTCGCGGCGATCTCGACCATCTCCGTCATGGTCAGGATGAGGTCGCGGGCCGTGTACTCCTCTCTGTTGATCTTCCGGGACGCCTGAGTGGCCACTTTGGTGGCGCGTTTCAGCGCCTTCTCGGCAGCTTCCTGCACACCTTCGATGATCGGGTCGTATTCAGATCTGGACCCGTCGTCTGTGGTCACGGTGACTCCTTCGAAGGCGGGCGCACGGTGTTGACGGCCTGTTCGAACGATGACATCGCGAAGTCCGTCAGCGTGGTTCCCCAGTCGGTGCCGATATCGATGATGTCGCTCGGCTTGATGCCGTCACTCCACTTGTTCACCGTCTCCTTTGTCAGGTCTGACACTGTCTGGGTGAACTCGAGCGCCTGGGTCTGCGCGTTGTCCAGCAGTGCCTCGCGCCATCCGGTGGGAAGATCGGGCGCTTCTGTGGGAGCAGTGGGTTGGCCCAGCTCATCGGTATCTGATGTGTCGGCGCCCTCGTGTGGGCCGGCATGGGCCGGCTCCTCGGTGGGGGAGACCGGACCGAACTCGATGCACCCGTCGGGAGGGGATGCGGCTTTCGCGGTGAGCAGCTGGGCCGCCGCGTCCGGCCAGCCGGTGTAGATCCCGAGGGCCGCCGTGGCGGTGGGGCTCAGCCCGCGGATGCGCAGCTCCTTGCTGGCCCGAACCCGCACTCCGGCGTCCGGATCGTCCCGGTCCAGGTTGGTGATCCAGATGTAGCCGTTGTCGACCTCGACCAGCCTGGAGTCGTGGGGATCCCGCAGCTCCGCGAGGTCGTAGTTGATGCAGATTCCGCCGTCTCTGGTCTCCGTCTTCCAGTACCGCAGCGTGGTCTTGAGCATCCACCGATCGAGGGGGTCGGGGCTGACGACCTCCAGGATTCGGGTCCATCCGTTGGACGTCTGCGGCCGATTCCACTCCATCGCGGAGAAGAAGTCATAGAGCAGATGCCAGTTGCGCGGTTCGATGAATCTCTTGAACTGTTCCAGCGTGAGTTCGGGCCGCTGCCAGTCCGAGGAAAGGATGCTCGACCACCGGCCCTTCAGGTTCCGCAGCCTGGCCGTGTAGTGATCCTCAATGCGCAGCGACACCGTGTCGGGGTCCTCGTTGACCATCTCGCGCAGGGTCTGATCGACCTCCGCGCGAGACGTGGAGGCCCGCAGTTTCGAGGCGATCTCGACGCTGCGGTCCTCGGGCAGCGCGGTCGCGTGGTTCACCACCACGGCCAGGGGGTCGACATTGCCATCGAAGAGCAGCGCGTCGGCGGCCTTCTCGCCGAACACGTGGGTGCCGTTCTCCGCCTCGACGATCTTGTTGATCACCGTGGAGGCCCGGATCAGGGACGAGGCGTTGCTGGCGCAGTCCTCGATGAGGTCCTGCGCGGTGGGCGCGCGGACCGCGACGGGTTCGGTGCCCAGGATCCGTTCACGGGGTTCGTCCAACACCATGGACACCGCGTCGGCGAAATCCGGCAACATGACGGACGCGGGCTGCTCTCCGTCCACGGGTCGCAGCGCGTCCTCGTTCTTCGACAGGAAGCGCTGCAGTTCGCCGTACCACCCGCGCCGCCCGGGCCGGGTCACACCGGGAAGCTGCTCCTCGACCATCTGCACGGTGCCGGGGCTGCATTTGGGCAGTGCCTCATCGATCGCACCGAAACACGCCAGCTGTGCCTGCGGTTCCACCATGTGTGACCCCCCCGAGCGGTGTCGGGCTTAGCATAAGCGGTACTTGGCGTCCATGATGCGCCATCGGGGGAGGAAACCACGTGGTGGGCGACGTTTTAGATGACCAGTACCGCTGACCGGACCGGCCTGATCTCGAGCGTCGAGACCCGCCTGCGGGAGGTCGGCCGGGTGGTGCGCAACTCGATGCTGGACGCCATGCCAGACGGTGACCCCGTGCAATGGCTGTACGGGCCGATGCGTGAATACCCCGCCCGGCCCGGAAAGGCGCTGCGGCCCGCGCTGTGCATGTCGTCCGGCCGCGCGTTCGGCGGCAGCGCCGATGACCTGCTCGGCGTGGCGGTGGCAATCGAGCTGCTGCACAACGCATTCCTGGTGCACGACGACATCGCGGACGGCAGCGAGATGCGCCGCGGCCGGCCGACCTTGGCTGCCGAGCACGGGGTGGCCGCCGCATTGAACGCGGGCGACGGGTTGGCGGTGGTCGCCGGTCAGGTGCTGCGCCGCGCCACTCGACGGCTGGATCGCGACCTCGCAGAACTGGTGTGGGGTGAGTTCGACACCATGGCGTTACGGACGCTGGAGGGGCAGGCCACCGAAGCCGGCTGGCAGTTGGACGAGATCGTCGATCTCGGTCCCGAGGACTATCTCAACCTGATCATGCACAAGACGTGCTGGTACACCACCATTCATCCCCTGCGGGTCGGCGCGATCATCGCGACGGGAGGGCAGGCCGAGCTCTCGGCGTTGGTGCGGTTCGGGTTCCATTTCGGCGCCGCCTTTCAGATCCGGGACGACCTGCTGAACCTCATCGGTGACGAGGCGATGTACGGCAAGGAGATCCTCGGCGATCTCTACGAGGGCAAACGCACTCTCACGCTGGTGCACCTGATGGCGACGGCGACCGGCTCCGACCGTGACTTCGTCCGCGACTACCTGCGACTGCACCGCGCCGAACGTTCGGAGGACATGGTGCGCACCATTCGCGCGCTCATGGACGACTACGACTGCATCAATTTCACTTCCGAGTTTGCCGAGGGAATCCTGCTCACAGCCGAGGACTACTTCGAGGAGGCGTTCGCCGACGCCCACGCCGGGCCGGACCTGGATTTCCTGCGATCACTGGTGCCCTACGTCTGGGCCCGCTGGCGCTGAGCCTGGGGATCGTCGAACACCTCATCGGCACGGTCCACTTACGGTCGGACCGTGACCCTTCCGGCGGATGGCCGGCGCTACCTGGCGCGGCGCATGGAACGCGCGCTGGACCGCGGCGTCGCCCGCGGTGGGCCCGACGGGCCACGGGCGAGGTCGTTCTGGATCGGCACGGGCGCCGTCGTCGCCACGGCAGGCCTGGTCGGCAGCGTTGCGCTGTCGATGCTGCGTCCCGGTACCGATGTGGGGGATGCCCAGATCCTGATGGACCGCGACGACGGCGCGCTCTACGTGCGTATCGAGGAGACGCTGCATCCCGTTCTCAACCTGACCTCGGCGCGCCTGATCACGCGCCACGGCGGCGGCCCGCGTGCGGTGCGACCCGATGCCCTGGCGACGTTCGAACGCGGTGCGACGCTCGGCATCCCAGGTGCACCGGCACAGGTCGGCACCAGCCTCGACGGCGACGAGGCGACCTGGACCGTGTGTGACGGGCCCCGCACGGTCGTCCTCGTAGGCGCACCGATGCCGTCCGACTCACCCGCCGGCAGCGAGGCGGTGTTCGTCACCGGACCGACCGGGACCACGCACCTGCTGTATGCCGGCACCCGGGCCGTGGTGGACGTCGCCGACCCGGCGGTGTCGCGTGCACTGCAACTTGATCAGGTTGAACCCGTGCCGGTGTCGGCCACCCTGCTGAACACGCTGCCCGAGGCCCCGCCGCTGGTGGCCCCGCACATCCCCGGGGCGGGTAATCCGGGGCCCGCGCAGTTGCCCGGACTGCGCATCGGGGATGTGGTTCGGATCGAAAGGTCCTCGGGACCAAAGTATTTCGTGGTGCTTGCGGGAGGGGTTCAGTCCGTGTCCGGACTCGCCGCCGACCTGATCCGCACCGCGGGTGGAGCCCGTGTGATACCGATCCTGTCTCCCGACGCCCTGACCGCAGTCCCGGTCGTCGGCGCGCTTGCGGTCTCAAGCTATCCAGACCGACTGGACCGGCCTGGCGAAGGAGGCGAATGGGTGTGCGTGCACTGGGACTCCGGACGCGTCACTGTCACCACCTCTGACGCGCTCCCGTTGCCCAACGGGAGGGTTCCGGCCCGGCTTGCGCAGGCCGACGACGCAGGCCCAGCGCTCGACGAGGTGTCCGTCCCGCCCGGCCGAAGCCTGTACGTGCGGCCCGAGCGTGGGCCCGGGACCGGGGTGCTCGTCACCGACACCGGGGCCCGGTTCGGAGTCGACGCCGAAGCCGCGGGCCTGCTGGGCCTACCCGAACACCCCGTGCCGGGCCCGTGGCCGCTGGTCGCTGCGCTGCCCGAAGGGCCCGAGTTGTCCCGCGCGGCGGCGTCAGTGCGGCGAGACGTCGCCGCGGCCGCGCCGCCGCACGGCTGATGATCCCCACGCCGCGATCGCCACCGCGATGCAGGCCCCCGCGCCCGCCACGGCGATGGTCCGCGCGCGGTCATCGCCGGTGGCAGCGGGCGTGACCTCGACAAGCGATTCCGGCTGTTCGGTCAGCGTCGTGGGCGCTTCGCTGCTCAACGCGGCGACCGGGTCGATGACGCCGTTTCCCACCGCCGGATCCCAGCCACGGGCTGGGCGATGCGCGGTGGTCTCGATGCGCTGCATCACCTGGCGCGCCGTCAGTTCGGGGAACCGCGACCGGATCAGGGCGGCCAGCCCGCTGACGATCGGCGCGGCGTAACTGGTCCCCGAGATCGGAGCATCTCCGGCGGCCGACGGCAGCGCGTCCACCAGGCCGCCGCCAGATGCGCTCAGTGACACCAGAGCCTCACCGGGCGCGGCGACATCCACCCACGGGCCGGCGAGGGTGAACGCGGACGGGGCTCCGTCGACGGCGACGGACCCGACCGTGAGGACGTAGTCGTCGTACCAGGCCGGGCTGACCGCCACCGTGGCGGTGTCCCACTGCGCGGCCTGACCTTCGGGTTGCCGGGGGCAGCGGACGGGGCCACCGACATTTCCCGCGGCTGTCACCACGACGACGTCCTTGGTGTCCACGGCGTAGGCGAGTGCGGCGCCGAGTGCGCGGTCCGCGAGGTCGCCCTCCGCGCACGCCACGACCGAGATGTTGATGACGGTCGCACCACTGTCAGCAGCGACGCGGACGGCGCGGGCCATGGTGTCGACGTCGCCGAACCCGGACGTCGCGGGCTCGTCAGCCGGGCCGAATCTGGTGCTCGACTGACGCACACTGAGCACCGTCGCCGCGGGCGCCACACCGGAGAACCCGTCGGCGGAATCGGGTGCGGCCGCGATCAGGCCCGCCACGACCGTGCCGTGCCCATCGCAGTCCTGCGTGCCGTCGCCAGAGGCGACGTAGTCGCCGACACCCTCGAGTTTCCCCAATCGGTGGTGTGGTGCCACGCCGGTGTCGATCACGGCGACGCGCTGCCCCTCGCCCCGGGTCAGCGTCCAGAGTGTGTCAATACCCAGCGCGCTCAGCGGAGAGCCCTGTGCGGCAGCGGGTTTCACCGCACTTCCGATGACGCAGGCGTCGCGCTGCACGGTCGGTCGCGGCGGCACAGGGCGAGCGGGTTCCGGCAGCAGACTCGGATCGACGACTGGCGGCGTCAACGCATGCGCCGTCGGCGCGAGCGCGCTTGGGGCCACCGCCAGCACGGCCGAGGTGAGCAGTGCGGCAACCGTGCGCATCACAGCGCGCCGCTCACAGCGCCGTAACCGCCGCACGCCCAGACCGCCGCCGGCGGGACCGCCACCAGCAGTGCGTTCTCGCATGCCGTCAGCGCGCGAGGGAGTCCGCCCGCTGGAGCGGCCGCGCACCGGTAGGTCCGGGCCAGCAGCACCGAGGCCACCAGCACGCCGAAGACGACGTGCGACCACCCCGTTGCGCACAGAACCGTGCTCAGTGCCGACACCGCCGTCGCCCCGGCTGCACCGCTGACGACGTGCCGATGCGCGCGCAGCAGGGCAGCGGCGTCGTCCGGCGCCCGGGCGACCAGGGGGGCGATGCGGCCCGCCGTCGCCATCACCATTGCCGCTGCGGCGCCCGCCGCGACGGTGGCCGTGGTGAGGTGCGCTCCGAGGATCGTCGCGGGCAGCAGCGCCACCGTGAGCACTCCCGCGGCGATCGCCGCGGGCATCGCCACCTGCGCGGAGTCGGGCCGCCACCGCGCACCGAGCAGTGCGACCGCCATGACCGCCGCGGCCACCAGCAGGAGTCGCGGTGCGCCTGCGGCGTGCGGGAGCGCCGCGGCCGCGGCCACCGCGCCGAACACGAGCACCGCGGCCAGTACGGCGGGCGCCACGAGATGCGGGGCCTGCGGGCTCGTCGCCCACTGCGCGACCGTTTCGGCGGCGTCGGTCGCGGGACGCCGTCGGGGTGCGGGAGTCGTTGTGCCGAGCAGAAGCAGCGTGCCGTCGGCGACCGCGAGTTCGGCCAGTGTCCGCGACGAGTCCAGCGGACCCGACGGGGTGCTCACGTGGGTGGCCTGGGCGGCGGGCACGGCGCCCAACTCGCAGAGCGCGGGCATCATCTCGGACAGCGGCACGTCGCCAGGCAGCGCGACGTCGAACATGTTGTCGCCGCACCGAATCGCCACGAGACGAGCGTCATTGGGGGATGAGGACATGGCCCGAACGCTAGCCACGCCCCAGTGCCTCGTGTGCACAGTCGTCCACAGGTGAATTGCCGCCCACGCGCGGGCTGCTTACGTTCGCTTCCGTGGTGGACCGCACAGACGACGAGCGCATCGTGGTGATCGTCGCGCCGCCCGTACTTCCGCGGGAGGTGTCCGGGCGGTGGACTCGGCTGCTGCCGTCGGTCGGTCTGCTGATCGGTGTCGCGGTGATGATCGCGCTCGGTGCCACCGGCGGGTTCGGTCAGCACGGTGCGACGTCGTTGATGTTCCCCGTGATGATGATCGGCTCGACGCTGGCCTCCCTGGCCTTCGCCTCGGGGACGTCCCGCCGGGGCGGCCTGGACCGCGAGCGCGACGATTACCTCGAGCACCTGCACCGGGTGGGTGATGAGCTGACCGCGCGCGCCGAGGCGCAGCGGGCCCACGCGCTGCGTCGACACCCGGACGTCGAAGAGCTCTGGGCCGCAGTCGGATCCGGGACGATGTGGCAGGGCGGCCCGGTGCGCATCGGTATCGGCCATGGCGCGCCGGACCACATGCCCGTACGCGGTGAGCCGCGTCAGGGCGGCGAGGTGCCCGATCCGCTCGGCGAATCCGCACTGGTGGATCTCCTGTCCCGGCACACGGTGCTCGACGGCATGCCTGTCGTCGTCGACGTGCTGGCCCACCGGGCGACGGCGGTCGCGGGCCCACCGCCGCAGGCCCGCGCGTTCCTGCGCAACATGCTCTGCCGATCGGTTCTGGCGCACGGACCGGATGCCCTCTCGGTGACCGCAGTGATCACGGCGATGACGGAGGCACAGTGGGATTGGATCAAGTGGTTGCCGCACGTAGATCAGGCGACGGTGTACGGCAGCCTCACCGCCGCTGTGGCCGCCCGCCGGGCGGGCGCACACCTCCTGATCGTGGTCGACCAGCCTGGCGTCGCCATGCAGAGCCTGCCGCCAGATGTGTCCGTGCTGACCGTCGGCCCCTGCGACGGCGCCGACACCACGGTCCAGTTGGGCGCGGACGGGGCGTGGTGGGACCCCGTCGGGGTGCCCGAACCGGATCTGATGTCCCTGGCGCATGCCCTGGCCTTCGCGCGCACGCTGGCCCCGCACGGGGGTGCACCTGTGCGCCGCGGCACCGAATGGCCGGACCTAATGGACAGCCGGCCCGAGGGCAACACGCTGTGCGTTCCCCTGGGCGTCGCCGGCTGCGGTGAACCGGTGTCCCTCGACATTCGGGAGGCGGCCGCGGGCGGCATGGGCCCGCACGGTCTGTGCATCGGTGCGACGGGCTCGGGCAAGTCGGAGTTGTTGAAGACCATCGCCCTCGGGATGGTCACCGCACACCCCTCGGAGACCCTCAACCTGATTCTCGTCGACTTCAAAGGGGGCGCGGCGTTCCTCGGCCTGGAGCGGTCCCCGCACGTCAGCGCCGTCATCACCAATCTTGCGGACGAGTCGTATCTGGTTGATCGGATGCAGGACGCGTTGACCGGGGAGATCACTCGCCGCCAGCGCCTGCTGCGCGAAGCCGGCAATCTCGCGGGTGTCGCCGACTACGCCCGGGCCCGGGCCGGCGGTGCTGCGCTGCCACCTCTTCCGTCCCTGATGGTGATCGTCGACGAGTTCGCGGAACTCCTGACCCACCACCCGGAGTTCATCGACGTGTTCGGCGCGATCGGCCGCCTCGGTCGCTCGCTGGGCATCCACCTGCTGCTGGCCAGCCAGCGCCTCGACGAGGGCAGACTGCGCGGCCTGGAATCCCATCTGTCCTATCGCATCTGCCTCAAGACGTTGTCAGCCGCGGAATCCCGGGCCGTGCTCGGTGTGGCCGACGCCTACGAACTGCCGCAGTCGCCGGGCAACGGGTTCCTCAAGGTCGGTGCCGCCGAACCGATCCGGTTCACGGCCTCCTACGTCTCCGGCCCGACGCGCGCGCCCCAACATTCGGTCGCTGAGATCTGCGGTAGGCCAGTTCTCTTCACCGTCGCGGTCGCAGAAGAGGCACCCCCGCCGCCGGTGCGTCGCAGCGTCCCGTCGGTCCTCGACGCGGCGTTGGACCGCATCGCGGGGCAGGGAGTACCAGCGCATCAGGTCTGGTTGACCCCACTGCAGCGATCACCGGCCCTGGACGCCGTGCTCGCACAGGTGCCGGCGGCCGATCTGCGGGTCCCGATCGGCATGGTGGACCGCGTCTTCGACCAGCGCCGGGTGCCGCTCACGGTGGATCTGTCCGGGTCGGCGGGCAACGTCGTTGTGATCGGTGCGCCGCAGTCCGGCAAGAGCTGCACCCTGCGAACTCTGGCCATGGCGCTGGCCGCCACGCATTCACCACGCCGAATTCAGATGTACTGCCTGGACTTCGGCGGTGGCGGGCTGGGTCCGCTGCGGGCGCTTCCTCATGTGGGAGCACTCGCGGGTCGGCGGGACACCGAACTGGCGGCGCGCACCGTGGCGGAACTGAGTGCGTTGGTGCGGAGGCGGGAGGTGTTGTTCGCCCGAGTGGGTGCCGATTCGATGGCCGAGTACCAGCGGCTTCGGCCGCAGGGCCCAGACGACGATCCCTACGGTGACGTCCTCCTGATCGTGGACGGGTGGGCGTCCCTTCGGCAGGACAACGAGGCGTTGGACGCATCGATCACCGCGCTTGCGGCCGAGGGGCTTTCGGTCGGGGTGCATGTCGTGATCGGCGCGACCAGGTGGGCCGACCTGCGGCCCGCACTGCGCGATCAGATCGGTACCCGCATCGAGCTGCGGTTGGCGGATCCTCTCGACTCGGAGATCGATCGACGGGCCGCCCGTGGTGTCCCCGTCGGCCGCCCCGGCCGCGGACTTGCCGACGACGGTATGCCTCTCACGGTGGCGCTGCCCAGGCTCGACGGACAGGGGTCGCCGACCGGACTGGCCGAGGCCACCCACCGTGCCGGGGAGCAGTTGGTGGCCTCTCATCCCGGTCTGCGCGCGCCTGCGATCAGGGTGTTGCCCACACTGGTGGAACTCGCGGATCTCGACGACCACGCCGCCGAACACACCGTCATCCTCGGCATCGACGAGACCCAATTATCCAGCGCCGTTCTCGATTTCGACCAGCAGCCACACCTGGTGATCCTCGGCGACCCCGGCTCGGGCAAGACCTCGGTGTTGCGCACCGTGGTACGGCAATTGCCCGAGACGGCGGACGTGGTCGTGGTCGATCCGCGACGCACCCTGGACCCGCCGCGGACCGTCAGGCACGCCACCACCGGCGCGCGGGTGGCCGCGGCACTTGGCGACCTGCTTCCCGACCTGCACCAGCGCATCGGCGCGGGAGGCGTCCCGCGCCGGGTGTTCCTCGTGGTCGACGACTACGACCTCGTCGCGGCGGGGGATCCGTTCTCGGTGCTGCTTCCCGTGTTGCCGCACGCACGCGACATCGGCCTGCACATGGTGATCGCGCGGCGCAGTGCCGGTGCGGGTCGCGCCCTGTACGAACCGGTGCTGGCCGCCGTGCGTGACGGGGACGCGGCGGGACTGCAGTTGAGCACCGGCGCCGACGAGGGCGCAGGGCTGGCGGCGGGACGAGCACGGCTGCTGCCGCCCGGACGAGGTGTTCTGGTCACGCGCTCCGGTGGACAGCAGATCATCCAAACAGCCTGGAGCCGAGCATGACTCGTGCCGTGGTGTGCGAGGTGGGTCCGGTGTCCGTGCGGATGCGCAGTGAAGGGCGCACGACTAAAGCGGATCCCGCGCTCACCGCGGCGGTGCTCGACCACGACGTCGACGCCCTGACAGTCCTCGGCGATAGCGTCGTGCCCACGGCCGAGGTGTGGCGACGTCTTCTCGAACCGCTGCTCGATGGCGCCGACGCGGCGACGCTGGTCCATCCCACGTGGTGGCGGCCCGCGCGGGTCGCCGTACTCGCCGAGGGCGCCGCCACCCTTGTGAGCCCGGCGGCGTGCGTCACGCGCGCGGACATGGTGACCGACGGCGGGGCCGCAATGGTGGAGATCGCACCAAGGCTCGTACTGATCCGTGGTTCCGAGGAGCCCAGCGCCCTACCGCGCCCCGTGCTGTCCGACGACAGGGCGGCCGTCGTGGCCGAGGTGGTGCGCGCAGTGCTGGACCGGCCGGGACCGGTGTGGATCGATGCTCCCGTCGATGTGCCCGGCGCGCAGGCACTCATGAATGACATCGCCGACCGCCTGGCCGGCCAGGGACGAGCCTGCCGCACCGTGGACCCACTTCGATGGGCCCCGGCCGCCGCCGAGGCCGAACAGCCCACGTCGCAGCGCCCCCGCATCGGACTTCTCGTGGCCGCAGTCACCACCGCGGTACTGCTGTCAGCAGGGGCGATCTCGTGGATCGGCACCTCGCCGCGACAGAGCGCGGCAGGGCCCACGGCGACACTCGTCGAGGGCCGCGTGACCGCCGTGATCCCACAGCACTGGACCGTCCGTCACGTCGTGACCGGGCCCGGTTCGAGACGAGTGGAGGTGATCTCGCCCGATGCGGCGGCGGTCCTGCACGTGACGCAGGCCCCGGTGCCAGGGCGCGGGATCGCCGAGGTCGCCACGGATCTGTGGACGTCGCTCGACGCGCAGTCGCCCGGCGTCTTCGTCGACTTCAATCCGCGGGATCAGCGGGGCGGGCGCCACGTCGTCAGCTACCGGGAACAGCGCGATGGCCGGGACATCCGCTGGCTGGTGCTCGTCGACGGCGACACCCGGATCGGGATCGGCTGCCAGAGCCGTCGCGGCGCCGAGCAGGACGTGGCGCAGGCGTGCGACGACGCGGTGCGAACGGCGCGCGAGATCCGCTGATGTGGAACCGATTCAGGTGCAGCACCGTCCAATGATCAACAGCTGGAAAAGGAAGAGGAGAGAACCGATGACGGACACCCTGTCCACAGATTTCGTGTTGATGGCCAAAGCCGCGGCCGCCACCGACGCTCGCGGAGCCGAGGTCCGTGCGCTGCTGCAGACCTTTCTTTCGCGCATGACCTCGGTGCCGCCGTCGGTCTGGAGTGGGCCCGCGGCCACGGTGTTCCAGGACGCCGTGGGGCGCTGGGGCGCGGAATCGAACCGGCTGTGCGGCGCGCTGGACGGCATCGCCGCGACCATCCGGGCCAACGAGCAGTCGCTGCGTGAGGCCGCCGACACCCACGCCCGCCACCTCGGCTCCGCGGTCGCGGACCTGTAGGGCGACGCCATGGACCCGGTGCTGTCCTATCAGTTCGGAGAGATCGAGGCGGGGGTGCGGCGCGAGATCCACGCCACCGCAACGCAGTTGAATGCGCTGCTGGACGACCTCAAGGCCGCGATCGCCCCGCTGCAGGAGGTGTGGACGCGAGACGCGGCGGCCGCCTACCGCGTCGAACAGACCCGGTGGAACCGCGCCGCGACCGCTCTCAACGACATCCTCGTCCGCCTCGGCAACGCGGTGCGGGACGGAACCGCCGCCGTTGCGGACGCCGATCGGCACGCGGCCACCACCTGGTACCGGTAGCCGCGGCATCAGACCGCTGCGCGGCCCCGGCCGGAAGGAGAGCCAGCCGGGGCCGCGCAGACGCCGTACATGCCCCGTGGCATCCGGCGTATCGTCAACGCACGTGAGCTCGGCGGACAAGACAGCACGAAGCGACCCCTCGCGGGCGCGCGCTGTCCGGACGGCGCACGAGAAGTTTCTGGCTGGGGAGGTCGGGGCGGCCGATCTCGAGATCGTGCGCCCGCTGATCGCGCAGAGTTGGCAGCGCAGCCTGGCCAAGGGAGTCGATCCCAACATCGGCGGCGCACGCGAGTCGTCGGCTGCCCAGCACATCGCCGACATGCGGGACCGGCATCCGCTGGCCCCGGCGCTGCCGGTGATCCGTCGCCTCCTGGTCGAGGACGCCATGGAGTCCGGCGCATTGGTGGCTGTGACGTCGGCCGACGGCACCCTGCTGTGGGTCGAAGGCGACGCGGTCGCGCAGCGCAAGGCCGAGCAGATGAACTTCGTGCCCGGTGCGGACTGGAGTGAACGCGGAGCGGGCACCAACGCGCCCGGCACCGCGCTGGCGTTGGACCGCGAACTGCAGATCCACGGCTCCGAGCACTTCTCCCGCATTGTGCAGCCGTGGAGTTGCACGGCCGCCCCCGTGCATGACCCAGACAGCGGTGCGCTGCTCGGGGCGATCGACCTGACTGGGGGAGTGCAGATCGCCTCGCCGCAGACGCTGGCGCTGGTGCGCGCGACGGCCGTCGCGGTGGAGAACCATCTGGCGCTGCTGAGGCTGACCGGTGCGGCGCCCGAACCTGCCGAACCCCAGCCGCACCTGGTGGTCCTCGGCGCCGATCGCCCGCGCTGGGTCGTCACCGATGAGTTCGGGCACCTGCGCGCATCGCAGTTGACCGGCAGGCACGCCGACATCCTGGTGCTGCTGAGCCGCCACCCCGAGGGGCTCAGCGCCGATCACCTGGCGCTGCTGCTCGACGACAAGGACCTCGACGTCGTCACCGTGCGCGCCGAGATGTCCCGGCTGCGCAAGGTGATCGGCAGCCCGCAGTTGGGGTCTCGGCCCTACCGGCTCACGCTGCCCATCACCACCGACGTCGGCGAGGTCTTCGCGGCCCTGGACGCCGGTGACGTCGACGCTGCCCTGGCGCGCTACCAGGGCCCGCTGCTGCCCCAGTCGGCATCGCCGGCGATCGCCCGGCTGCGCACGCAGTTGTCGGCAACGCTGCGCGCCGCGGTGCTGGCCGAGGCAGCGGAGCAGCCCCAGCTCCTGCGGCGGTGGCTCGATCTGCCCGAAGGCCGCGACGACCGCGACGGCTGGGAAGCGCTGCACCGCAGCGCCCCCGACACCGCCAGCCGCGCACAGGCCGGCGGTCACCTGGCCGGCATCGACTTCGCGCTCGGTTGAGAAAACCTGAGCAGTCCTCGCCACACGCGCCCTGACCTGCGCGGAATGGACACCTGAAAGCGAGTTGTCAGCACCGCGGCGGGCACCCACGATCGAGTCATGACCAGCGACATGAACAGCGTGATCGACCGGTACGCGGCCTTCCTGCCCGCCGCGCGTCGGGCGCCGACGGCGGCACCGCACTCGACGTGGATGCCCTGGCGTGGCCGCCGCGTCCACATCGCCCGCGGGGGTGACCCGACGGCCCCGGTGCGCGGCATTCTGGTGCACGGCGGCGGCGGGTACTCGGCGGCACTGTGGCCGCTGGCGGGTCTCGTGGCCGCCGAGGGCGTCGAGGTGCTGGCCCCGGATCTGCCCCTGTACGGCTACACCGAAGAACCCCGACCGGGTGCCGTCCGGTATTCGGACTGGGTCCACCTGATGTGCGACATCATCGAGGCCGAACGCCGACGGGACCCACGCCCGATCATCCTGTTCGGCGCGAGCATGGGCGGCATGCTGGCCTACGAGGCGGCCGCCCGCACGGGTGGGGTGGCGGCCGTGCTCGCGACGTCTCTGCTGGACACCGAGGACCCAGCGGTGCGCGAGGCCGTGGCCCGGTTCCCCGGCGGCAGGTTCAGTGATGTTGCGTTGCGTGCGATCAGTCCGGTGGTGGGGTCGGTGCGGGTGCCTATCCGCTGGCTGGCCGACATGTCCGCGATGAGCGGTGACCCCGGCCTGGCCACGCTGTGTGCGTCAGATCCGCGCGGCGGCGGTGCGCGGGTGCCCTTGGGATTCCTGTCGAGTTGGCTGAACTTTGGGCACACGCCGCCGGAGCGGTATCGGGGCGCGCCGGTGACCCTGGTCGCCCCGGCCGCCGACGCCTGGACCCCACCCGAGGTGAGCCTTCGTTTCCTGCAACGCATCTCGGTGACAACCGCAACGGTGATGCTGGAGAACTGCGGGCACTACCCGATCGAGGAGCCTGGTCTGACGCAGCTCGCCGAGGCGGGGCGGGAGACGGTCAGGGCCGTTCTGGAGCAAGCTGGGTGACCGTGCGGCACAACTGCTCGACGGCGTCGTCGCCGTAGCCGGTCCTGGTCAGCACTCGATGCAACTGCGCGTCGACCGCGGCGACGAGAGTCCGGGCGAGCTGGTCGGGGTCGTCGCCGCCGCGCTCACAACGCTTGAGGTGGAAGGCCACCTCACCGCAGAGTCTGTCCTCGAAGTCCTGCAGTTCCTCGATGTCAGCACTGGTCGTGGTCAGTCGGTGAAGCAGGGCATGCAACGCCGGGCGGTCGCGGTGCAGGTCGACGAGTTCGGTCAGGACGCACGCCATGGTCTCGTCGAACGCGGGCGCCTCGGTGCGCAACCGGTCGAACAGCGAGGTCAACCGCCGCTCCCCGTCACGCACATGGCGGGCCGCGATGGCCCGCAGCAGGGCGTGTTTGTCGGGGAAGTACTGGTAGAGGGTGCCGATCGAGACTCCGGCACGTTCGGCGATGCGGTTGGTGGTGGCGGACAGCCCCTCCCGCGAGAACACCTGCGCGGCCGCCTCCACCAGGACGTCCAGGGTCTCCCGGGACCGCGCCTGGCGAGGTGTTCTGCGTGGGGCGTTGATGATCTGCAGATTCTGCAGCGATGACTATGACCGTTGCAACCGTGGTGCAACCCTCACGCTTCTAGGTTGAGTGACAACCGACACATTTTGAGAGGTTGCAACCATGACTGTCTACGCACGTCCCGGCACCGACGGCGCCCTGATGTCGTTCGACGCCCGCTACGACAACTACATCGGCGGCGAGTGGGTGGCGCCGAGCGCGGGCCGCTACTTCGAGAACCGCACGCCGGTCACGGGTGAGGTGTTCTGCGAGGTCGCGCGGTCGGACGAGTCCGACATCGAGAAGGCGCTCGACGCCGCGCACGCCGCCGCGCCCGCCTGGGGCAAGACATCCGCGTCCGAGCGGGCCATCGTCCTCAACAAGATCGCCGACCGCATCGAGGAGAACCTCGAGGCGATCGCACTGGCGGAGTCCTGGGACAACGGCAAGCCGATCCGCGAGACGCTCAACGCCGACATTCCGCTGGCCGTGGACCACTTCCGGTACTTCGCCGGTGCGATCCGCGCGCAGGAGGGCTCGCTGAGCGAGATCGACGGCGACACCGTCGCGTACCACTTCCACGAGCCGCTCGGTGTGGTCGGGCAGATCATCCCGTGGAACTTCCCGATCCTGATGGCCGTCTGGAAGCTGGCTCCCGCGCTGGCCGCGGGCAACGCGATCGTGCTCAAGCCCGCCGAGCAGACCCCGGCCTCGGTGCTGTACCTGTTCTCGGTCATCGGGGACCTGCTGCCCGCCGGTGTGGTCAACATCGTCAACGGGTTCGGCGTCGAGGCGGGCAAGCCGCTGGCGTCGAGCAACCGCATCGCCAAGATCGCCTTCACCGGTGAGACCACCACGGGCCGGCTGATCATGCAGTACGCCAGCCAGAACCTGATCCCGGTCACCCTGGAGCTGGGCGGCAAGAGCCCCAACATCTTCTTCAACGACGTGCTGGCCGCCAACGACGACTACCAGGACAAGGCGCTCGAGGGCTTCACGATGTTCGCCCTCAACCAGGGTGAAGTGTGCACCTGCCCGTCGCGCTCCCTGATCCAGGCCGACATCTACGACGAGTTCCTGGCGATGGCCGCGATCCGCACCAAGGCCGTGCGCCAGGGCGACCCGCTGGACACCGAGACCATGATCGGCGCGCAGGCCTCCAACGACCAGCTCGAGAAGATCCTGTCCTACATCGAGATCGGCAAGAGCGAAGGCGCGCAGCTCATCACCGGTGGCGAGCGTGCCGACCTCGGTGGCGACCTCAACGGCGGCTACTACGTCGCGCCGACGATCTTCACGGGCCACAACAAGATGCGGATCTTCCAGGAGGAGATCTTCGGTCCCGTCGTCGCGGTGACGTCCTTCAAGGACTACGACGACGCGATGAACCTGGCCAACGACACCCTGTACGGCCTGGGCGCCGGCGTGTGGAGCCGCGACGGCAACACCGCCTACCGCGCCGGACGCGACATCAAGGCCGGCCGCGTGTGGACCAACTGCTACCACCAGTACCCCGCGCACGCCGCGTTCGGTGGATACAAGCAGTCCGGCATCGGGCGGGAGAACCACCTGATGATGCTCGACCACTACCAGCAGACGAAGAACCTGCTGGTCAGTTACTCCAACAAGGCTCAGGGCTTCTTCTGAGCCCCACCTGACCGCGAGTGGGCTGGAGTCGGCGCCTGCTCGCTGAGCGGGGAGTGTTTGGCCCCCCGAAACACAGCCGCACGCGACCCCCGGGCTTCGGCCCGGGGGTCGTCTCATTCTCCCCAGCAGAGGCGTTTTGACCTGCGCTGATGACACCGGGTAAGCTCCTCCGTTGGTGTGCGGCTGCCCTGCTCAGGGCGGCGAGTCCCGGGTCAATGTCGGTCGCCGGGGATTGCTCGTGTCGCTCGCACCAGACCGGCGCCCGGTGAGAACCCGGGATCAACCCGAGAAGAAATCAAGAGGTAGAGCTGTGCCTACGTACACGCCTAAGGCGGGTGACACCACGCGTGAGTGGTACGTCATCGACGCCCAGGACGTGGTGCTCGGCCGCCTTGCCGTCGCGGCAGCCACCCTGCTGCGCGGCAAGCACAAGCCGACGTTCACGCCCAATGTCGACGGCGGTGACTTCGTCATCATCGTCAACGCAGAAAAGATCGCCGTCAGCGGCGACAAGCTGACCAACAAGTTTGCCTACAGCCACTCGGGTTATCCCGGCGGCCTGCGCAAGCGCAGCATCGGTGAGCTGCTGGAGAAGCACCCGACCCGCGTCGTTGAGAACGCGGTCATCGGCATGCTGCCCCACACCAAGCTCGGTCGGCAGATCCAGAAGAAGCTGAAGGTCTACGCGGGTCCCGATCATCCGCACGCGGCCCAGCAGCCGGTGAAGTACGAGATCAAGCAGGTGAGCCAGTGACCGAGATCGATGTGACCGAAGAGACCACTGAAGCCCCCGAGGCTGTCGAAGCCCCCGAGGCTGTCGAGGTTATTGACGTGGAAGTCGTTGACGAGACCGCTCCCCGCGAGCCCGTCTACATCGACCGCCCGATCCAGACCGTCGGCCGCCGCAAGGAGGCCGTCGTCCGCGTCCGCCTGGTGCCCGGCACCGGCAAGTTCAACCTGGATGGCCGGACCCTGGAGAACTACTTCCCGAACAAGGTTCACCAGCAGCTGATCAAGGCTCCGCTGGTGACCGTGGATCGGGTGGACGCCTTCGACATCTACGCCCACCTCGATGGTGGAGGCCCCTCGGGTCAGGCTGGCGCGTTGCGCCTGGCCATCGCCCGTGCCCTCATCCTGGTGACGCCCGAGGATCGCCCCGCCCTGAAGAAGGCCGGCTTCCTCACGCGTGACCCGCGTGCCATCGAGCGCAAGAAGTACGGCCTCAAGAAGGCCCGCAAGGCGCCGCAGTACAGCAAGCGCTGATCGTTGCTGTTGGTGGGGCGGGCGTGTCGCACACTTCGACACGCCCGCCTCCGGCGTTTCATGGAGAGGTGTGCATGGGTCGACTGTTCGGCACCGATGGTGTCCGAGGACTCGCCAACCGCGATCTGACTGCCGAACTGGCACTCGCGTTGGGTTCTGCCGCGGCGCGGCAACTGGCCCGAAGCGGGCCCGCCCGGCGTCGCGTGGCGGTGGTGGGGCGGGATCCCCGCGCCAGCGGCGAGATGCTCGAAGCCGCGGTGATCGCGGGTCTGACCAGCGAAGGTGTCGACGCCCTTCGCGTCGGTGTACTGCCCACCCCGGCGGTCGCCTACCTGACGAACGCCTATGACGCTGACTTCGGCGTGATGATCTCCGCCTCGCACAACCCCATGCCGGACAACGGCATCAAGATCTTCGGCCCCGGTGGCCACAAACTCGACGACGACACCGAGGACCGCATCACCGAACTCGTCGCTGCGGGTCCGGGAGAGCGCCCCGTCGGCGCCGGCATCGGCCGGATCGTCGACGCCGAGGACGCCCTGGAACGCTATCTGCTCCATGTGGCCAAGGCCGCGACCACTCGTCTGGACGGCCTGACCGTTGTCGTCGACTGCGCCAACGGCGCCGCGTCCGTCGCCGCCCCCGCCGCCTACCGCGCCGCGGGTGCGAATGTGGTGGCCATCAGCGCGGCCCCGGACGGGCTCAACATCAACGACGGCTGCGGCTCCACACACCTCGACGGTCTGCGGGCCGCGGTCCTCGCGCACGGTGCCGACCTCGGCCTGGCCCACGACGGCGACGCGGACCGGTGCCTGGCCGTCGACGCCACGGGCGCGGTGATCGACGGCGACGCGATCATGGTGGTGCTCGCCCTGGCCATGCAGGAGGCCGACGAACTCGCGTCGAACACCCTGGTCGCCACCGTGATGAGCAACCTGGGTCTGCATCTGGCCATGCGGGAGGCCGGTATCTCCGTCCGCACCACGGCGGTCGGTGACCGCTATGTGCTGGAGGAACTGCGCGCCGGGGAGTTCACCCTCGGTGGTGAGCAGTCCGGGCACATCGTGCTCCCCGCGTTCGGCACCACGGGCGACGGCATCGTCACGGGCCTGCGGGTGATGTCCCGGATGGCCCAGACCGGGCGGCCGCTGAGCGATCTGGTCGCGACCATGCGCACACTTCCGCAGGTGCTGATCAACGTCGCTGTCGCGGACAAGGCCACCGTGGCGCAGGCGCCCGAGGTGCAGACGGCAGTGCGTGAGGCCGAACTCGAGCTCGGCGACACCGGACGAATCCTGTTGCGCCCGTCGGGAACCGAGCAGTTGGTGCGGGTCATGGTGGAGGCCGCCGACGAGGACACCGCGAGCCTGGTGGCCGCGCGCGTGGCCGAGGCGGTCAGCAGAGCGCAGTAGATCCGGGGAACCGGATCGCCGGTTGTCCCGTCTGACAGACATGGGACAACAGGATGTGCGCGTCGATCAGGCTGCTCTGCGCGCGGTGGCTGACAACTTCGAAGACCTGGCGCGGACGGTTTCGCGGACGGCGCAGTGCCCGTGGCGTTTCAGTGGCGCCAGCGCGGGTCGTGCCTACATCGCTGACGGTGATGCGTGGCGGCGCGCGGCGGAGGGCCTGATCGCCGACTGCGCGCTCTGGTCGCGTGCGGCGGGCGAGATCGCCGCGAGCCTGCACACGGGTATCGCGCGGTACAGCGAGGCCGACCGCGTGGCGGCCGCGGCCGTGGGCTGACCTTGGCTCCCGGATTCGATGTCGCGGCCCGGTTGTCCGAGGGGGTGCCCGCGGTCGAGGATTTCTCGACCTATGTCTGGGCGTGCCGCATGCGTGGGTACTCCCATCCCGAGTTGACGGCGCACCCCGGTCAGGTCCGCGAATTGTATTCCGCCGAAGACGGTGTGGAACTCGCGCTGCTTGACGCCGACTGTGTGACCCTGCGGGACGGCGCCTCGGCACTGGGGGACGCGATCGCCCTGGCGCGCAGGCAGGTCGGGGCGCTGCAGGCGGGCTGGGCCGGGCCCGGCGCCGAGTCCGGTGTGGAGTTCGTGCAACGGCACTGTGCGGCAGCGCAGTTGGTGACGAGCGCATGGCTGGACGCGGCGACGGCCTGTGCCGACCTGCGCGACGAGGTGTGGCGCGCCGTCGACGGCAGGGTGGCCGCGACCGCCGCCGCCGCGCGCGGTGCGCAGCAGGGGAGTTGGCTTCCTGCGGCCCGGGCCGTCCTGGCGGGGGAGGCCGACGAGACGGCGGTGGGCATTGTCGATCGCCACGTGAGACCGTTCGTCGATGCCGTCATCGGGCAGCAGTGGGTGGGGGACATGCAGTCGGCGACTGCGGCGATCCGGGCCGCCTACCGCACGGCTCTGGATCGCATCCGCTCCGCACGTCGGGCGCAGTTCGAGATCCCCGGTGACATGGGGCCGCGCGCCGACCTTGTCCCCGCCGCCGTCCCGGCGAGCGTGACTCCGAACTGGGTGAATTCGGCTGCGCCGCTGGGAGTCCCCACGCCTGCCGGGTCGATACCGCCCGCGGCTGCGCTGCCGGAACCCTTCGCCGCCGGTCCTGCGGCTGCCCCGATACCTGAGCCGGTGGTCGCCAACCCCGCCGCCGCACCGATGTCCGAGGCGCTTGGCGCCAATCCCGCGCCACCGGCGCCTGCGCCCGCTCCGGCAGCACCCCTCACGCTGCCTGAGCTGGGCAACCTCGGCGGCTTGGCTGATCCACCTCGGCTCGATCAGCCGAACCTGGACCCAGCCGCACCCGATCCGGTGCCTGAGCCCGACGCCGAATCGGATGAAGGCCTCACGGGCGACGATGCCGAATCGGAAGCCGCCGAAGATGAGGCCGGGGAGGATGCAGAAGAATCAGAGGCAGAGCCAGGCCGCGGAGCAGAGCCGGACTCGGCAGAGCCAGACCCCGAGGAATCCGGACCCGCGCCCGGACCCGCGCCCGAAGGCGCAGCGGCGGACCCCGAAGCGCCACCAGACCCCGATTGCCCTCCGTCAGCACCCGCGCCCCCGCCGGAACCCGCGACCCCCTGTGAGATGGCGGCCGACGAACTGCCGCAGGTGGGTCAGTGAGACGAGGCTCAGTGCGCGAGTTCCACCAACTGCTCGCTGAAGCGCACCACCTCGGCGGTGTCGACACCCAGCGGATGCGTCAGCATCGTGGTGACCCCGGCTTCGGCGAATGCCGCCAGCCGTTCCTTGACGTAGCCCGCCGGGCCGATCAGCGACGTCGCGCGGACCAGTTCATCCGGCACGGCCGCGACGGCCTCCTGCTTCTTGCCGGCCAGGTACAGATCCTGGATGTGGTCGGCGGCTTCGCCGAAGCCGTACCGCGTGGCCAATGCGTGGTAGAAGTTCTTGCCGCGCGCACCCATGCCGCCGAGGTACAGCGCCAGTTGGGGTTTGGCCCACTCCAACCGGTCCTCAACGTCGTCGCCGATGGCGAGGCTGGCCGACACCATCACGTCGAGTTCACCAAGTGCGGGGTCGCGCTTGGCGAAACCGGCCCGCAGCGATTCACCCCACACGTCATCGGCCTTCTCGGGCATGAAGAACACGGGCTGCCAGCCCTCGGCGATCTCGGCGGTCAGCTCGACATTCTTGGGGCCCAGCGCGGCGATGTGGATTGGGATGCGTTCGCGGACAGGGTGGTTGATCAGCTTGAGTGGCTTGCCCAGGCCCGTTCCCCTGTCGGCCGGCAGGGGGAGTTGGTAGTGCTTGCCGTCGAAGTTGACGCGCTCGCGGCGCCACACCTGACGGCAGATCTCCACGACCTCGCGCGTGCGTCCCATTGGGGCGTCGAACGGCAGGCCGTGGAAGCCCTCCACCACCTGCGGGCCCGACGTGCCGATGCCGAGCCGCATGCGGCCGTCGGAGACGTAGTCGACGCCCGCCGCGGTCATGGCGAGCAGGCTGGGGGTCCTGGTGTAGATGGGCACCACACCCGTGCCGAGTTCGATGGTCGACGTTTTGGCGGCCAGGTAGCCGAGTTGGCTGATGGCGTCGTAGGAGTAGGCCTCGGCCACCAACACGAGGTCGACGCCGACCTTCTCCAACTCCACGACCTGCTCGGCGGCCTCGCGGAAGCCGCCGGCGTACCCCAGGAAGATTCCAGTGCGCATAGGAAGGTTCTACCACCAACCAGTTGGTTGGAGCACCCCGGGGTTTCTTGGAGCGGGACGCGGGCCGGCGTGTACCGCGGTCCGCCGCTCGTCCCCACCCCGCCCGCGCCGAGACTTAAACGTCTGCGACGTTCCCCGGTGTGTCATCGCAGTGGTTTAAGTGTCGCGGACGAAGGTCGGGCCCCAAACGCCCGAACGCTCCAATTTAGCCACCCAAGACGATACATTGAATTTCAGCGAGAAAAGGGTGGGGCATGTCGCGAATCATCGCATCGACAATTCTTCTGTGCGCGCTCTGGATAAGTGCCGCACCCGCCGCAGCCGAACCCGCAGGCGCAAACCCGGGCTACGCGGCGGCGCCGGCCCTGATCGAAGGTGGCAGCCCAGATGAGCTGGGCGAATGGAGGGTTGACTACCAGAGGGTCATCGGCGGTGACGCCGTGATCGCCGACAGGATCAACGAGATCATCGACGCCGAGGCGCGCGGCCAGGTTGCGACCTACGAACCGAGTGCCACCAAAACCAATCCCTGGACGCTCAATATCGAGGGGAATCTGCAATTCGCGCCCATGACCGTTTCCGCATTGTTCAGAGGCGTTTACAACACCAATATGCCGAATATGCCGATCGAAACTCTCGCCACCAGAGTTTTCGACAATCGCAGCGGAATTCTGCTCAGCTGGGACAACCTCTTCCTCGACAAGCAGGCGGGGCTGAACCGTCTCTCCGCGGTGACCAAGGCCGCGATGCCGGGCCGGCAGTGGGGCAGCGAAGTCGCGCCGGTCGACGACAACTTCCGGTACTGGCTGCCCACGGACGACGGCATCGAGCTGCACTTCCCGCACGGTCAGTTCGGCCGCGGCGTCACCGTCGTCAGCGTGCCGGGGGCGGCGATCGCGGACCTGATCGCACCGGTCTTCGCGCCCCTCATCCCCGCACCGGTTGCCTAGCCGACTGCGGACGAGCGACGCGGGGCGTGTAGCACCCGTGGAACGTCAACGGCAGGTGATGGCGCAGCCTGCCGGTGTACACGGGTCCGGCCTCGATGTCGCGCGCGTCCAGGATGCTCAGGTTCGCGGTGTTGGCCACACCGTCGACGACGGGCATCAGCAGCCACCCGTCGTCCTCGGCGACACCGCCGGGACGTGCCGCGAACACCGCCTCATGCGGCAGGTGCCCGTCCGGAAGGCGGTACATGGTCTCGGTGCCGGAGTCGTCGTCGACCTTGGCGATCGCGTTCGGGAACGCGCTGCCGTCCAGGCCTGCCGTCAGGTAGGTGTAGCGGTTGCGTCTGGACATGTATTGGGAGTTGATCGACGGGAACTCGCCCTGAAGTCCGGTGGACTCCTCGATCGTGATTCGGCCGGCCCGTGAGATGCGCACCCGCGTGGGATGTCCGCCGTAGGGCATCGTCGCGGTGTCGGTCAGCTGATCGATGGCCGACAGTTGGCCGTTCAACTGCTCCCAGGTCGCGTGGTAGTTCAGCAGATCGACCACGGTGTCGTCGCCGTCCTCGTAGGCGTTCGACAGGTGCAGGTGCAGCAGCGGATCGGTATGGAACACCAACGGTTTTCCGCCGTCGCGGGGCACCAGACCGATCGTCGTGCCCATCGACGCGTCGTACTCCAGTGCGTCCATATAGTTGCGCAGGCCGAACGCCGCGCCGAAGAACTTCGCCAGTGGGAACACCAGCGGCGGAATCACGAACACCATGTAGCGCTTGGTGAGTCCGACATCGTGGTTGAACATGGGCCCCGGAAGCCGCAGGCTGCCAAGCCGGTTCATCCTGCCCTGCCGGTCCACGCGGTAGCAGATCAGCTTCGGCACCGGCATCATCGCCATGCCGAAGTTGAACAACTCCCCGGTCTCGGGGTCCCACTTCGGGTGGGCCGAGAACGCGCCGAGCCATTTGAGCTCGCCGCCGAAGTCGTGCTCGCCCATGGTGCGCAGGTTGTCGGGATCCAACTGCGTCGGACGTCCGCCCTCCCAGCACGCCAAAAGCTTTCCGGCGTGCATGATCACGCTGGTGTTGGCGACGTTCGCGGGAAACCTCAGCGCGTTGGCGAGCAGCCCACCCGGGCGCATGGTGCCCAGCGCGCGAAACGGGGCGCCCTCGGAGATGATCGACTTCTGATAGTGCTGGGTCTGCACATAGCGGTTGCGGAAGTGCACCTGACCGTCCGACATCGCGAACATCGACAGCATGCCGTCGCCGTCGAACAGGTGCCCCAGCGGGGTGCCCCCGGCCTCGAGCTTGCCCGGGCCGTTTCGGTACAGCGTGCCGCGGAGGTCTTGGGGCAGGGCTCCCTCGACGTCGTCGATGACGTAGTCGTATTCGTCGTAGAGCGGGGTGTAGGCCGAGATGCTGTCGGCGGTGGGACTGGTCATGGCGGTCTCCGATCGAAAGGTGAACAGTCAGGCTGATTTGCGGACGCGCAGGGTGCACGACAGTCCGGGCAGGTGCGGATCGAATTCGAGGGGCATCGCCGAGGAGGCCGGGAAGACCTTCTCGCATGCGGCCTTACAGCCCATCAGGCACGAGTGCGGTTGTGCGGCACCGGTGCCTGCCGTGGTGTGCATGGCGCATTCGGGAATGTCGTAGACCAGCGTGCCGTCGGGTTCTTCGCCCACTCGGCGGATCGGGCCGACGAGAAATGTCGCGAACTGCACGCCGGTGTCCATCACCCGCGGGTAGAGCGACTCCGGCACGACCTTCACGGCGCCGAACATCGGCATCATCAGGCGCAGCCATCGTTTCAGGCGCTGGGACACCGCGTCGGAGATCAACTCCTCGACCGCGGGTTCCGGCAGCACCTTGAGCAGTTCGGTGCTGACGAACTCCAGTTCGCGGACGAACTGCCCGTAGCGGCGTTCCCATGCGCGCCGCGGCGACTCGAACAACGGTCCGCCCCTGCGCTGCGCGGCCACCGCTGACCACCTTGACTCGACCGCGTCACGGTCGTCGGCCACCAGGCGCAGCGTCGGCAGGAAGACGAACTCGGGCAGGTCTCCGACGCGTTTGAGCATCGAACGCATCAGCAGGTCGTCGAGCAGCATGACGGCTCCTTCGTCAGTAACGGGTGCCCTGGCGGATGGGCTGGGACTCGGGTGGCAGTACCGGACCGCCATACGGCAGTTCGATGGTGTGGTCGGTGATCGGGGTGGGGTCGGTACGGCGGTGCACGTCGAGTCCCGGTGGGGGAGCGGCGGTGTCGTCACCGGGCGGTCGCGGGGCGTTGCGGGCGCCGCGGATCAGCACGCCGGGATCGTCGTTCTGGCAGTAGGTGTACATGAACGGTTCGGGGTAGTTGGGCACAAACGGCACGTCCCGGCGATGCGGGTAGTCACACACGTAGCGCGGGTAGATGTCGGCGATCGCCCAGATCGAACCGTCGTGCATCAGGGACCTGACGCCGTCGAGCAGGGGTTGGCGCTCGTCGTTGAACATCCGGTCCAGCGCGGGCACCCGGACCAGAGACAGTTCGGCGACCGTGGTGAGGTCACCCAGCAGTTGCACCATGGTCGGTGAGTTGTCGGCGATCACGCGGTCGAGGGAGGCCAGCACGCCCGGCGTCTGATCCAGCAGGTGCCGGATGCCGCCGTCCTTCTCGGCGATGCCGCCCAGCGACCCGGACAGGTTGTCCGACAGGGCCGCAAGGCCCGCCGAGGACTCGTCGAGGATGCGGAACACCGTGCGACTGCTGCGCAGCAGCGTCATGGTCTGTGGCAGCACGCCGTCGAGCGTGGACAGCAGAAGCTGTGCGCCGTTGAACAGTTCGCGCAGTTTCTCGGGGCCCTGCTCGCTGACCCCGAGTTCGTCGATGACGGAGCGGATCTGCGCGGGGTCGGCCTGGGCGAGCACACCGTCGATGTCGGTCAGCAGGCGCCACAGTGGAATCGGGGTCTCGGTCTGGCCGCGGCCGATGACGGTGCCGTCGCCGATGAACGGGCCCAACGTGTCGGTCGGCGTGAAGTCCAGGTACTGCTCGCCAGCCGGTGACAGGCCGGACACCCGGACAAGGGTGTCGCGCAGCGGAATTCGCAGGTCTGTATCGAGACGCGCGGTGACCAGCACGTCGTCGTCGGCCAATTCGACCGACTGCACGCGACCGACCGGGATGCCGCGCACCGTGACGTCCTGGCTTGCGAGCAGCCCACCGGACTCGGCCAACTGCACCTGCACGGTCATCTGTTCGGCGAACGGGTTGAACCGCAGCGCGCCGAACGACAGATAGGACACGCCGACGGCGACC